>NZ_JBMULZ010000006.1:0-407431 GCF_049534875.1 Uniformispora flossi | reverse complement strand
GAAATCGCGGGGCCCGCGACCCGGGACGTGGCGGCCATGGCCATGAGCGCGGTGAAGGCCGCGCCGGCGGAACGCAGGCGTGGTCCCGGTCGGCCACGGCGTCATTCCTTGGTAGGCCCGTCTGCCGGTGACCGCGTGTCACCCCGGGCGTTCCGGATAAAACGGGCATGATGGCCGCCGTGAGTGTCTGGGAGCCGACCCTGGTGCTGCTCGGCGTTGCCGTTGCCGGGGTCGCCGCGGTCTACGGGATGAACACGCTGCTGAGCGCGCAGCGGTCGCCGCTGGCATCCCCGGCGTTCTCCGGCGGCGTACCGCCGCGCGAGCACGCGCTGTCCCGCTTCCATGTGCGCTGGTACGCGGTAACCATGATCTTCCTGGCCTTCGACATGGAGATGCTCTTCATGTACCCGTGGGTCAGGACGGTCCGCGAGGTGGGGACGCCGGCGGTCGTCGAGATGTTCCTCTTCCTGGGCATCCTGTTCGCCGCGGTCGTCTACGCGTGGCGGGAAGGCGCCCTGCGGTGGGCCTGAGCGCACGGCTTCGCGCGGCGGCGCGGCATCCGGCCGTCCTGCCGGTGACGCTCCCCGGCGCGACCCGGCAGCGCCTCGCATTGGAAGCGGAACTCGGAGGGCACGGACCGGGGTTCGCGGACAGCCCGGCGGCGGCGTCGGCCCTGGTGGTCTGCGGAGTGCCGGGTGCGGGGCACCACGACGTCCTCGCCGCGGTGTGGGCGGCGGTGCCCGGGCCCAAGGCGTACGCGGTGGTCCCGCATGCGACGAGGGTCGGCGACGCGTTGGCGGACGTCCGCCGGGACTTGGCGGCGGGCGGGGACGGGCCGGGGCCTGTGGGCGTCGCGAAGCACGGCCACGCCGGGCACGAACACGGCCACGCGGAACACGGCCACGCCGAACACGGCCATGCCGAGCACGCTCAGAAACATGGCCAAGAACACGGCCAAGAACACGGCCAAGAACACAGCCACGGCCACCATCACGGCGGTCTCGTCGCCGGGCTCCCGATGGCCGACCGTGCCGACGACCGCGACGGGCTGCGGCTGGACCGCCTGCACCTGACGCTCGGTCCGGCGCTGCCGGACTGGCCCACGGCACTGCTGGTCGACGTCGCGCTGCAAGGCGATGTGATCCAGCAAACCGCCGTGCGCTGGTGGGCCTCCGAGCCGCCGACCGACCTGCCGTTCTGGACCGAGCCGTGGCTGCAGGCCGCGCACGGCCTGCCCGTCCCAACAGGCGCCGCCGCGCGCCGGTCCTGCGCGGCGCGCCTGGACAGCCTCGCCCGGCTGCTCTCGGTCGCGGGCTGGCCGCAACCGGCCGGCCGCGCCCGGCGCTTGCGGGACGCGCTGCTCGGCGGCGCCGTGGCGGTGACGGTCGCTGCCGAGTTGCACCGGCTCGTGCGTTCCGTCCGCCGCTCGGCGGCGCTGCGCCATCTCACCACCGGGATCGGCGAACTGCCCTCCCCCCGAGCCGAATCGGCCGGGCTCACGGGGGCCGCGGCGGCCGGTGACGTGCACCGGCGCGTGCTGGCGTGGCTGGACGCGATCGAGGCCGACGCGGCGCGTCTCGACGACCGGAACCCGTTGCCCCCCGACGCCGCGGACGGGCCGCGCGGCCGTCTCGACGGACGCCCGCCGTCGCAGGCCCTGCTGGACGTCCTCCCCGACGTGCTGGTCGGCGCCGAGTTCGCGTGTGCCCGGCTGATCGTCGCGAGTCTCGATCCGGACGTGGACGAGGTGCTCGGCACGGCGGCGGCCCATGGCTGACACGGCACCGCTCGGGGCGGTCCTCGCCGTGCCGTTCGCCCTGACCGTTCTCGCGACCGCGGCCGCGGGCTTCGACGCCGTGCTGTCCGCGCGGGCCGAACGCGGCAGCGGGGGAGGGGCGTTGCGCGAGGCCGCGGCGCCGGTGCGGGAAAGCGTGCGGCTGCTCGGGCAGCAGCGGCGCCGGACGAACGCCGCGGATCCGCTCCTGGGCCGCCTCGGCATCGCCCTGGTGCCGGTCGCCGCGGTACTCGCGGCGGCGGTGCTGCCGTGGGGGTGGGGTGCGGCGACGGACCCGGCGGTAGGCGTGGTCTGGTTCAACGCCATGGAGGCGCTCGCCTGGGCGGCGGTGTGGCTCGCCGGATGGGGGCCGAACTCGGCGCTGTCGCTGATCGGCGGATACCGCTTCCTGGCCCAGGGGTTGGCGTACGAGCTGCCGCACATGTTCGCCCTGACCACCGCGGCGCTCGGCGCGGAATCCCTCGGCGTCGGCGACGTGGTCCGTGCGCAGCAGGGGTTGTGGTTCGTCGTGTGGATGCCGGTGGCGTTCGCCGTCTACCTGCTCAGTGCGATGGCGATGGCGTTCTGGGGCCCGTTCGGCCAGCCGTTGGGGCGCGACCTTGCGGGCGGCGCGGTGCTGGAGTACAGCGGCGCCGACCGGCTGCTGCTGGCGGGTGGGCGGTGGCTGCTGTTCGCGGTGACCGCCGGGTTCAGCGTGCCGTTGTTCCTCGGCGGCGGCAACGGGCCGCTCCTCCCGCCGTGGCTGTGGACGCTGCTGAAGACGGCCGCGGTGCTGGGGCTCCTGGTAGCCGGACGCCGCCTGGTTCCGGCGGTGCGTATGGAGCGCTACATGGAGGTGGCCTGGATGGTGCTGGTCCCGCTGACGCTGCTGCAGGCGCTGGCCGTCGCCGTGGTCGTGCGGAACCGGTAGGGGAGCGGAAGGGAGCGAGACGAGAGATGCTCGGCGACACCGTGTTCTGGGTGCTGGCCGTGGCGGCGGTGGCGAGCGGGGTCATGGTGTTCCGCTTCGACTCGATGCCGCGGGCGACGTACGCGCTGCTGTTGTCCCTGCTGTGCGTCGGCGGGCTGGTGATCCAGCTCGGCCTGGACTACCTCGGCGTGGTCGTCATCCTCATGATGACCATCGAGATGGCCATCATGGCGGTGTTCATGGTCATGTTCATGATGAACCCGGCCGGCCTCATGCCGATGTCCATGGTGCACAACGCCAAGGGCGCCGCGGCCGTGTGCGCCGGCGTGTTCGCCGCGCTGGCCGTCGGCATCCTGCTGGCGCCGTGGCCCGGGCGCGCCGGGACGATGCCGGACGCAGACCCCACCAAGGCCCTCGGACTGGCCCTGATGGGGCCGCAGATGCTGACCATGATGACGCTGGGCGTCACGCTGTTCGCGACCATCGTGTCCACGGTCGTGCTGGCCACCCGCCGCGGCCGGTACGACCGGTTCGGCGACGATCTGCGGAGCAGGCCCGCCGACGACCCGGTCCGCGGAGGCGTCGGCCGGTGAACCTCGACCTGTTCCTCCTGGTCGCCGCCGCCCTGTTCAGCGTGGGGTTGTTCGGGGCGCTCACCCAGCAGTCGATCGTCATGCTGATGATGGGCCTGGAGTTGATGATCGGCGGCGTGATCCTGGCCGCCGCGGCGATCTGGCACTACATCGCGCCCGCCTCCTCCGACGGGCAGGTCCTGATCGTGCTCGCGGTGACCGTGATGGCGGTCGAGATGGCCGTCGGGTTCGCCGTCGTCACCGCGCTGTTCCGGCACCGCGAGGTCGACATGACCGACGAGGCCGCGGAGTTGCGCGGGTGACCGTGCTGCTGTGGGCGCTGGTCGCGGTCCCGCTGACCGCCGGTGCGCTGCTGGCCGGGGCCGGACGCCGCGGCGACCGGTTCGCGCCGGTCGCGGCGACGGCGGTCGCGGCCGTGGACACCGTCCTCGCGGTCGTCGCGGCCTTCCGGCACCCGCACACGGCCGTGCCGTTCCTGGAGGGCGCGCCGTTCGGCTTGGCCGTGGACGGGCTGTCCGGACTCCTGGTGGTGACCGTTGCCGCGGTGACGACAGCCGTCCTGCTGTTCGCCGTCGGCGACATCGGCCCCGACGAAGCCCGCTCCCGCTTCTTCGGGCTCATGCTGCTGTTCAGCGGCGCGATGCTCGTGACCGTCACCGCGACCACGCTGCCTGCGCTGCTCATGGGCTGGGAGGTCATGGGCGCCACCTCGTGGGCCCTCATCGGGTATTGGTGGCGCGAACCCGTGCGTATGCGTGCCGCCTACACCGCCTTGATCACCACACGTGCGGCCGACCTCGGCCTCTACCTCGCCTTCGGCGCGGCCGTCGCAGCCGGGGGAGGGACGGCACTCGACGGGCTCGCCGACGCGCCGAGCCGGTGGCTGCACGTCGCGGCGGGCGGCGTGATCGCGGCCGCGCTCGGCAAGTCGGCGCAACTCCCGTTCAGCTTCTGGCTGTCGAAGGCCATGCAGGGTCCGAGCCCGGTGTCCGCACTGCTGCACTCCGCGACCATGGTGGTGGCCGGCGCCTATCTGCTCATCCGGGTGCAGCCGCTGCTCGGCGCGACGGGATGGGCGGACGACGCGGTGGCGTGGACCGGCGTCGCGACCGCCGTCCTGCTCGGCCTGGTCGCGGTGGCGCAGACCGAACTGAAGCAGCTGCTGGCGGCGTCGAGTTGCGCGCAGATCGGCTTCATGGTGCTGGCGGCGGGCGTCGGCTCCACCACCGGCGGCACCCTGCAGCTCATCGCGCACGCCGCCGCCAAAAGTCTCGCCTTCCTCGCGGCGGGGCTCTGGCTCACCACGCTCGGCACCCAGAACCTCGCCCGGCTGCGCGGCGCGGCCCGGCGGCAATACGCGGCCGGCGCTGCGTTCACCGTGGCGGCATTGTCGTTGGCGGGCGTTCCTCCGCTGTCGCTGTGGGTCGCGAAAGACACCGTGCTGACGGCCGCGCTTGAGAAGGAACCGGCGCTGTACGCGGCAGGGTTGGCGGCGGCTGTGGTGTCGGCGGTCTATGCCGTCAAGGCGCTCTGGTACGTGTGGCAGCCCGCGCCCCGAGAGTCCGCGCCCCGAGAGCCTGCGCCCCAGGAGCCTGTGTCTCAGGAGTCTGCGTCTCAGGAGAGCGTCCGCCTGCCGCTCGCGGTCGCCGTGCCGTTCACCGTCCTGGCCGTCGCATGCGCCGCTTTGTCCGCCGTCGCGCTGCGGCCGGTCCACGCCGCGTTCGCCCGCACGCTGGACGCCGTCGGCGAACCCGCCGCGGCGGGCTGGGAGTACGCGCTCAGCGGGGCCCTGGCGGTGGCCACCTCCGGAGCGGTCTGGGTCTGGGCCGACCGGCACCGCCGCGCGCGGGCGGCGTCTCCGGCCGTCCTGCGCGACTGGCTCGGCCTCGAAGCCGCCGCGCACGCCGTCGTGGTCGCGCCCGTCCGGGGCATGGCGGCCCTGGCGGCCCGCTTCGACGACCGGGTCCTCGACCGCGGGACCGAGGTGCTCGCGCGCGGCACCGCGCGGCTGGCCGATGCCGTCAACCGCAGCCTGGAAACCACCATCGACGGATCCGTCGGCGGCATCGCCGCGGCATGCCGGGCGCTGGGGCGGCTCGCCCGGCGGCCGCAGACCGGACAGCTCCACCAGTACCTCGCCCAGGCCGTCGCGGCGTTCGCGCTGCTCGCCGTCGTCTTCGTTCTCGTGAGGTGACCGCGGTGCTCACCGCCCTCGTCTTCCTGCCCGCCGTCGTCGCGGCCGTCCTGGTGTGCCTGCCCGCCCGCACCCCGCGGTGGGTCGTCACGGCCGTGTGGGCGGGCACGGCCGCCGCGGTCCTGGTCCTCACCTGCATCATGTGGGGCCACTACGCCGACGACGGCGGCCTCCAGTACGAGACACAGGCCCGCTGGATCCCCAGCGTCGGCATCAGCTACCACGTCGGCGTCGACGGGCTGTCGCTGCCGCTGATCGCGGTGACCGCCGTCCTGTTCCTCGCCTGCGCCGTCTTCGCCGCACGCCGTAACCACCGCCTCCGCGACTTCGCCGCCCTGTTCCTGTTCCTGGAGACCACCTGCCTGGGCTTGTTTGCGGCGCTCGACCTCATCGTCTTCTTCGTCTTCTTCGACCTGTCGATCGTCGCGATGTACTTCGTCATCGGGGGCTGGGGCCACGCCGACGCGGCCCGCGCGGCCCTGAAGTTCTTCCTCTACACGTTCATCGGATCGCTGGCGCTGCTGCTCGGCTTCATCGGCCTGTATCTGGCCGCGGAGCCGCACACGTTCGACATGGTCGAACTGACCCGGCAGGACCCGTTGGCCGGGCGCACCGCCTACGGGGCGCTCGTCCTGCTCGCCGTCGCCGTCGGCCTGGCCGTCAAGACGCCCACCGTCCCCTTCCACACCTGGCTGCCGCCCGCCCACACCGAAGCACCCGCGGAAGGATCGGCGATCCTCGCCGGGGTGCTGCTGAAGATGGGCACCTACGGATTCCTGCGCATCGCCCTGCCGATGCTGCCGCAGGCATGGCGGTCGTACGGCCTGGTCTTCGTCGTCGTCGGCGTGGTCTCCGTGCTCTACGGCGCCCTCGTCGCGCTCGCCCAGACGAACTTCAAGCGCATGGTCGCCTACACGTCGGTCAACCACATGGGCTACATCCTCCTCGCGATCGGCGCAGCCGCCGTCACCACCGCCGACACCCGGGCCGCGCGGCAACTGGCCGTCACCGGGGCCACGTACCAAATGGTGAGCCACGCGCTGCTCACCGGCGCCTTGTTCCTGCTCGCGGGCGTGCTCCACGAGCGCGGCCACACGTACACGATGACCGCGTACTCCGGGATCGCCTCCCGGGCACCGCTGTTCGCGGCGCTGACCGGACTGTCCGTGTTCGGGTCCCTCGGCCTCCCCGGATTCTCCGGCTTCATCGCCGAGTTGCAGATCCTCGCCGGCAGCCTCGACCCGAGGCCGCTCGCCGCGGGCTTGGCCGTGCTCGGAATCCTGCTCACGGCGGCCCTGCTCGTGCGCGCCCTGCAGGGCATGTTCCTCGGCCCGCTGCGCCTCCCCGGCGGCCCCGGCGCCGCGCCCGCGTTCCCGGACCTGCACCGCCACGAAGCCGCGGCCATCGTGCCGTTGCTCGTGCTCGCGGTCGTCCTGGGCCTCGCCCCCCGCTTCGTGCTCGACGTCGTCGAGCCCGCGTCGCACGGCGTGCTGGAGCTGCTCGCGCGATGACGGGAATGAACGAGAACCCGGCCGAGCTGCTGCCCGAGATCTGCCTCGGTGCCTCGGCCCTCGTCGGGCTCCTCCTCGGCGCCTGGCTGCCCCGCCGCCGCCAATGGCCGGGCGCCGCGCTGGCGGTGATCGCCTGCACGGCCGGGCTGGCCGCCGCCGGGGTCGCGGCCGCGGACACCCCGTCGACGGTCTTCGGCGGCGGCTACGCGGTCGACGCCGTGTCGTCGACCGTCCGCATCGTCGTCCTCGGCGGCACCCTCGCCGTCGTCCTGCTGGGACGACCGTGGTTCCGCGCCGACCACCGCGAGACCGAGTTCTACGTGCTCGTCCAACTCGCCGCGCTGGGCGCCCTCATGCTCGGCGGGGCACACGACCTGCTGCTGCTCGCCGCCGCCTACCTGCTGGCGAGCGTCCCGGTCTACACCCTGGTCGGCTTCCGCAAGGACCGGCCCGGCACCGAAGCCGCACTCAAGTACTACGTGGTCGGCGCGGCCCTCGGCATCTTCTTGCTCACCGGCATCACCGTCCTGCTCGCGGCAGCGCGCGGCACCGCCTACCCGGCGCTGGCCGCGGCGTTCCCGACCGCGCCGGAAGGGCTCGTCGCGGCCGGTGCCGTGGGCGTGTTCGCCGGTCTGACGTTCAAAGCCGGCGCCGTCCCCGCGCACTTCTGGGTCCCGGACGCGGTGCAAGGCAGCACGCCGCCGGTGGCCGCACTGATCACGACGCTGCCCAAGATCGGCGCGCTCGCCGCCTTCTACCGGTTCGCCGCCGAGCCGCTCGTCCCGTCGACCGTCCCGTGGCCCGAACTGGTCGCCGCGCTGTCCGTCGCGGCGATGAGCCTGGGGAACCTGGCGGCGTTCTTCCAGACGGACGCCAAACGGCTGCTCGCGTACTCCAGCATCAGCCAAGTCGGCTACCTGCTCATGCCGATCGCGGTCGCCGGCCGGGCCGACAACGCGCAAGAGGCGCTGCTGTACTACCTGGCGGCGTACGCCGTCACCAACCTCGGCGCCTTCGCCGTCGTCTGCGCCCTGCCGCAGGCCCGCACCCTCGACGACTACCGCGGCCTCCTCCGCCGGCGCCCCGCGCTCGCGCTCAGCCTGGTCGTCTGCCTGCTGGGCCTCGTCGGCACGCCCCCGACGGCGGTGTTCCTGGGCAAACTCGGCATCTTCACCGCCGCCGTCGACGGCGGCTTCGCCTGGCTCGCCGTGGTCGCCGCGGTGAACACGGCGGCCTCGCTGTTCTACTACCTGCGATGGATCCGCCCGGCGGTCTCCGGCCGACCCGGCCCGGTGACCGCGGCGGTCGACCGGTCCGCCGCGGTGCTCGCCTACGTCCTCGCGACGGCATCGGTCGCCTTGGGGGTCGTCGGCGAACCCGTCCTCGACGCGCTCGGCGGTGCGCTGGGGCGATGACCGGCAGCACGGCCGCGTGGCCGAGGCACGATCAGTCCGCGTCGTCGCCCGCCTTCGCGTCGCCCACCCGCGGCCAGGGCCGCCCCACCAGGTCCTCCACCCGCCGGTTGAACCGCAGCAGGTAGTCGGCGAACCGTGCGACGTCCTCGGCGCTCCAGTCCTCCAGGACCTTCTCCAAGCCGTTGACGGTCGCCGAGCGTTCGTGGTCCAGCCGCCGTTCGCCCTCCGCCGTCAGCCGGAACTTGCGTGCGATCCCGCCCTCGTCGTCGGGGATGCGCTCCAGCAGCCCGTCGCGCTGCAGCGCCGCGGTCTTCCGGTTCAGGGTCGACACGTCCAGCCCGAACGCCTCGCTGAGCAGGCGCAGCGACATCGGCCCCTGGATGCGGAGCCGGCTCAGCAGCACGTACGAACTGCTGTCCAGGAAGCCCTCGTCGCCCTTGGCACGCGCGGTCATGATGAAGTGCCGCCCGAGCAGCATCGTCTCGTATTCGACCAGCTGCGTCGGCTTCTCCGTGTCCACGTCCGTATCCATGTCCGTGTCCATGTCCATGTGCGTCCCTTTGCCTCCCCTTGCACCCTACGCGTGTTGTGCAGTTCACATGAGGTGTGTGTGCTGCACATGATATGTGTAATGCATGACATGTGCATGATGCACATCATGTGCATCCCGCACATGCCGCTTGGCTCGAAGGCCGCGCACGGCCGCGAAGGGCCGCGGGGGACCGCAACCCCCTCGAAAGACACGGGAGAACAGCGTGGACAGCTCCACCCCGGCCGTCCGCAGCAGCGGCGTGGTCGGCGTGCTCGCGTTCGCCGGCATCATCGCGTCGCTGATGCAGAGCATCGTCGTGCCGCTCATCGGCGAACTTCCGCACATCCTCGGCACTACATCCGCCAACTCCGCGTGGATCGTCACGGTCACGCTGCTGACCGCCTCCGTCGTCACCCCGGTCAGCGGCCGGCTCGGCGACATGTACGGCAAGCGCCGCATGCTGCTGGTCTGCACCGTCCCGCTCATCGTCGGCTCGATCGTGTGTGCGCTCGCCACCTCGCTCGTGCCGATGATCATCGGCCGCGCGCTGCAAGGCATGGGCACCGGCATCGTGTCGCTCGGCATCAGCGCACTGCGCGACGTCCTGCCGCCCGAACGCCTCGGCTCCGGCATCGCGCTCATCAGTTCCTCGATGGGCATCGGCGGCGCCCTCGGCATGCCGGTCGCCGCGCTGGTCGTGGAGAACTCCAACTGGCGCGCGCTGTTCTGGAGCGCCGCCGGACTCAGCGCCCTCGCCGCCGTCCTCATCTGGTTCTACGTCCCCGCCACCCCGAAAGCCGCGGCCAAACCCGGCCGCTTCGACTTCGCCGGCGCGATCGGCCTCGGCCTGGCCCTGATCTGCCTGCTCCTGGCCGTGTCGAAGGGGGCCGACTGGGGCTGGGGAAGCGCCACCACGCTCGGCCTGTTCGCCGCCGCCGTCGTCCTGCTCCCGGTCTGGGGCTGGTGGGAACTGCGCGCCACCGCCCCCCTGGTCGACCTGCGGGTGACCGCCCGGCCGACCGTCCTGCTCACCAACGCCGCCTCGATCGTGCTCGGCCTCGCCATGTACGCGCAGGCGCTGATCCTTCCGCAGCTTCTCCAACTGCCGAAGGCGACCGGCTACGGCCTCGGCCAGTCCATGATCGCCATGGGCCTGTGGATGGCCCCGTCCGGCCTGATGATGATGCTGGTGTCGCCGCTCGGCGCGAAGCTGTCCGCCGCACGCGGCCCCAAGGTCACGCTGGTCTGCGGCTCGCTCGTCATGGGCCTCGGCTACGGCTCCTCACTGCTGCTGCTCGGCACCGCGTGGGGCGTCATGCTCGTCGGCGCCATCTGCATGGTCGGCCTCGCGCTCGCCTACGGCGCCATGCCCGCGCTCATCATGGGCGCCGTCCCGCCGTCCGAAACCGGGTCGGCGACCAGCTTCAACACGCTGATGCGCGCCGTCGGCACGTCCGTCTCCGCGGCCATCGTCGGCGTCGTCCTCTCCCACATGACCACCGACTTCGGCGGACGCGCGCTGCCGTCCGAGAGCGGCTTCCACGTCGGCCTCCTCATCGGCTGCGCGCTCGCCTTCGCCGCTGCCGCGATCGCCGCGTGCATCCCGGTGCAGCACCGCCGCACGGAAGCCCCCAAGGCGACCCCCGCCGGAACGCCCGCCGCAGCCCGCGTCTCCTGACCGCGACGCCACCCCGGAAATCACGTCGCGCCCGCGACCGCCACGGAATCCTCGAAATTACGTCGCGACCGGGGACGCACGGCTGAAACCATGCCCCCATGGCACAAAACACCTTCGAAGCCCTCGTCGCCGAAGCCGAGGCCGCGCCCGTCGAAGGCTGGGACTTCTCCTGGCTCGACGGGCGCGCCACCGAGCAGCGGCCGTCGTGGGGCTACCAGCGGCTCATGGGCGAACGCCTGGCGCATGCCCACGCCGCGCTCGACATCCAGACCGGCGGCGGCGAAGTCCTCGCCGGCGTCCCGAAACTGCCGCCCCTGACCGTCGCCACCGAGTCGTGGCCGCCCAACGTCGCCAAGGCCACCCGGCTGCTCCACCCCCTCGGTGCGGCCGTCGTCCACGACCCGGACGAGCCGCCGCTGCCCTTCGCGGCCGACGCCTTCGACCTGGTGGTCAGCCGCCACCCGGTCACCGTGTGGTGGGACGAGATCGCCCGCGTCCTCACCCCCGGCGGCACCTATCTGTCGCAACAGGTCGGGCCCGCCAGCGTGTTCGAACTCGTCGAGTTCTTCCTCGGCCCGCAGCCCGAGGACGTGCGCCGCAAACGGCACCCCGACGACGCCCGCCACGACGCGGAAGCCGCCGGTCTGGAGGTCGTCGACCTGCGCGCCGAATCGCTGCGCACCGAGTTCCTCGACATCGGCGCGGTGGTCTACTTCCTCCGCAAGGTCATCTGGATGGTGCCGGGCTTCACCGTGGACGCCTACCGCGACCGCCTCCGCGACCTGCACGACCGCATCACCGCGGAAGGCCCGTTCGTCGCCCACACGACACGGTTCCTCATCGAGGCCCGCAAGCCGCGCTGACCCGCCGGCCACCACGCCTGGCCACCACGCCCCGGCCACCCGGTCGCCGACCGGCGCCCCGCGGCCGGCAGCTCGCGTCGTCGGCCGGCGCCTCGTCGTCAGCCGCCGTTGCCGACCCGCTCCTCGATGCGCTCCCGGCTCAGATAGGCGTCCGTGTACTCGAAGTCCTGGAGCCGCGCCGGGCGGCCGGTCTGGAAGCCGGTGCGCACGAAGTCGTCGCCCGCGGCGGCGTTCAGCGCCCAGTTGACCATCACCCGGGTCCGCGCGGTCATGGTCGGCAGCGCCATCACGTGGTAGCCGCGGGCGACCGCCTGCGCGGGGAGTCCGTGCAGTTCGACGCCGAGCGGCTTCGACACCGCGTCCTTGCCGCCCAGGTCGACGACGAGCCCCAGGTCCTTGTGGAAGTACGGCCGCATGACGTCGCCGCGGATCCGGGCGGCCACGTTGTCGCCGAGCGTCTTGCCCTGCCGCTGGGCGTGCTGCGCGGTCGGCGGCGTGATCGCGTCCCCGCCCTTCGCCAGGTCGGGGATCGCCGCCGCGTCGCCCGCCGCGAACACGTCGGCCAGCCCCGGCACCGTCAGGTCCGGCGCGACCACGAGCCGTCCGCGGAGCGTGTCGCACGACAGCGTGTCGACCAGCGGGCTCGCCGCGACACCGGCGGTCCAGATCAGCGTGTGCGACGGCAGCACCCGGCCGTCGGTGAGCGTCACCTGCGTCGGCTCGATCGCCTTCACCGACGTCCCCAGCGAGAACTCCACGCCGCGCTTGCGCAGCATGGCCATGGCCTTCGCACCCAGGTTCTCGCCGAGTTCGGGCAGCAGCTTGGGCGCGACGTCGACGAGGTGCCATTCGATGTTCGCCGGGTCGAGCCGCGGATAGCGGTGCGCGGCGGCGGTGGTGAGGCGCTGCAGGCAGGCCGCGGTCTCGGTGCCCGCGTAGCCGCCGCCCACGACGATGAACCGCAGCCGCGCGTCGCGTTCCACCGGGTCGCCGTTCACCGCGGCGAGGTCGAGCTGCGAGATGACGTGGTCGCGCAGGTATGCGGCCTGCGCGAGCGTCTTCATGCCCAGCGCGTGCTCGGCCAAGCCCGGAATGTCGAAGGTGCGCGTCGTGCTGCCCGCGGTCAGGACCAGGTGGTCGTACGGCACGTTCACCAGCTCGCCGGTGGTCTTGCGGACCACGCACATCTTCGCCGCGGGGTCGATGCCCACGGCGCCGCCCGGCAGGATCCGCGTCCGGCGCAGCCGCCGGCGCAGCGACACGGCCACCGACTGCGGGGTGAGCACCCCGGCGGCGACGTGCGGCAGCAGCGGCAGGTAGAGCTGGTAGTCGGTCGGGGTGACCAGGCACAGGTCGGCCTCGGCCGGTGCGAGCCTGCGTTCGAGCCGGTGCAGGCATTCGGCTCCCGCGAAGCCGCCGCCGACCACCACGATCTTGGGACGCGCCATGGACCGCACTCCTTACGCCGGGGCGTGGACGTCGTGCGCCGGAGCGCGCCACGGCGCACGACCGGCATACCGGGCAGCCTACGGAGCAAACCGCCGGTCCGCGCGCGTCAGCGAGCGAAGACAACGGCGGACACCCGCGGGACACCCACTTGGCACTCGCCGATACCCGGAGACGCCGCACCTATCCGGAGATCTTCCGGGAAATCCCACGGCGGCCGACTCCGCCTACGGCCGAACAGGTGGCCGCCGCGGCCGCGGACCGGGACGTTCGACGCCGTCACGCGGACAACAGCGCCGGATCGATCCCCAGGGACTCCCGCAGCGCCTCGACCCCGCGGGGCGTGACCTTGACCGCGCGCCGTGAACCGAAGCGTTCGCACCAGCCGGAGTCGAAGGCGTGGGTGCACAGCGCGGCACCGGCGATCCCGGACAGGTGGGCGCGGCGTTCCGTCCAGTCCAGGCAGGGGCGGGCCAGCGGGCGCCGGCCGGGGCGGGACGGGGTGAGCGGGATGCCCTGGGCGGCGAACCACGCCAGGCCGGCGTCGGTCAGCGCGAAGCCGGTGTCCTGGACGAGCAGTCCGCGCGTGGTGAGGGCGTCGGTGATGGCGATGCCGAGGCGCCCGGCGAGGTGGTCGTAGCAGGTGCGGCCGCGGGCCAGCGCGTCCGACACGCTCCGCGCCCGGAGGGTGGTCGCGGGCTGCGCCGGGGGGCCGGCGAAAGCGGCCAGGTCTTCGACGAGTTGCGCGGCGCGCGAGTCGGCGACCCGGACGTACCGGTGCCGCCCCTGGCGCTCCTCGGCGAGCAGGCCGCCCGCGACCAGGCGGCTGATGTGCTCGCTGGCGGTCGACGGGGCGACCCCCGCGTAGCGGGCGAGTTCGCCGCCGGTCCAGGCCCGCCCGTCGACCAGGGCCAGGCAGATCGCCGCCCGGGTGGGGTCCGCGAGCAGCCCGGCGACAGAGGCGAGCCGGGCGGCGGAACGGTCGGAATCGGTCACCCGTCCAGCATGCCGCAGGCACGATTCGGCGCGTGCCGAAACGTTCTAGGCCTAGCGTCGAGGTCATGACGAGCCCCGAACACGCGTCGCCGACCGCCACCGCGCCTGTCGCCGTGTGCGGCCACGCCGCGGTCGTCCGCGTCCTGGCCGATCCCCGGTACCAAGTCCCGCCCGCCGCTACCGACTTGACGGGCGCGCCGGCACGTGGAATGGCCTGGCTGCGGGCATCCGTCGCCCGCTTCGCCAACGGCGAGACCCACGCGCGGCGGCGCGCCTACGTCACCGCCCGCCTTGCCGCGCTCCAGCCCGGCGACCTCCGGGACGCGGCTCTCCGCGAAACCGCGGCGACGCTGGCGCGTACCGCTCGGTCGGCGGCCCCCCGCCGCACGACGTCGGACGCCGCGCATCCGCACGGCACGGTCGTCGTCGACGTCATGGCCGCGCTTGCCCGCCGCGTCCCCCTGCGGGTCCTCGCCGCCGCGCTGGGTGTGCCGGACGCGGACCTCGACCGCGCGGCCGCCGCGACCGCCCGGGCCGCGGCCGCGTACCACCCGACCGCCGACGAGGACACCGTCCGCCGCGCCGACCCCGCCGTCGCCGACCTCGCGGCGCGGTTCGCCGCCGCCGAACCGCACGCCGGTTCCGAGGACATCGCCAACCTGATCGGCATCCTCGTGCAGACCTGCGAGTCGACGGCCGGCCTCGTCGGCAACACCGCGGCGGCCGCCCTGCGCCTCCCGCCCGCGGCCCGCGCCATCCCCGTCGAACGGCTGGTCGCGGAAACCCTCCGGCACGACCCGCCGGTACGCGCGACGCTCCGCCGCACCACCGAACCGCTGTCCGTCGACGGAACCGAGCACCCGCGCGGCACCGCCGTCGCCCTCGACTTCGCCGCCGCGAACCGCGACCCCGCGGTGTTCCCGGCACCGCACGCCTTCGACCCGGACCGCCCCGCGGCAGCCCCCGGACACCTCGCCTTCGGCGCCGGGCTGCGGCCCTGCCCCGGATCCGCGCACGCGCTCGCGCTGGCCTGCGGCGTCCTGGAACCGCTGCTCGCCGCGGCCGAGCTCGCCGAGCCCGACGCGGCGACCGCCTACCAGGAGCCGGCCAACCCCCGCGTCCCGGCGCGTCTCGACGTCCGCATCCCGACACTCCACGGAGAGCCCCGATGACCGCCCACGACCGCTCCCTCGCCTCCCTCGCCTCCCTCGATTTCCGGGCCCTGCACCGCGGTCCACGCCCGCTGCTGCTGCCCAACGCGTGGGACCACGCGTCCGGCGCCGCGCTGGCCGCGGAAGGCTTCCCCGCGGTCGGCACCACGAGCCTCGGCGTCGCCGCGGCCGCCGGGAAGCCCGACGCACACGGCGCGACCCGCACCGAGACCCTCGCGCTCGCCCGCGGACTCGCCCGGCTGCCCGTCGCCGTCAGCGCCGACATCGAATCCGGCTTCGGCGGCGGCCCCGACGACATCGCCGCACTCGCCGCGGACCTGAACGCGGCAGGCGTGGCCGGCATCAACATCGAGGACGGCCGAGCCGACGGCACCCTCGCCGACATCGCCGCCCACGCTCGGGTGATCGCCGCGATCAAGGCCGCCGCCCCCGACCTGTTCGTGAACGCCCGCACCGACGCGTACTGGCTGGGCGGCGGCGCCGACCCGCTCACCGAAACGCTGCGCCGCTCCGAGGCCTATGCGGCGGCCGGGGCGGACGGCGTATTCGTCCCGTCGCTGCCCGACGACGCGGCGATCGCCGCCGTCGTCGCCCGGATCGAGGTCCCGCTGAACGTGCTGTTCGCGCCCGACCGGCACACCTACGCCCGGCTCGCCGACCTCGGCGTCGCCCGCATCAGCTGCGGCTCGCTGCTGTTCCGGGCCGCCCTGCACGCCACGGTCGCGGCGGCCCGCGCGATCACCGCGGAATTCCCGGAAGCGGTGGAGGAGATCGCCGCCGGGATCCCGTCCTACGCGGCCGCGGCGGCTCTCGCCGACGCGTTCGCCTGACGGGGACGGAGCCCGGCACCGCCACCGGGCTCCACCCCCGCGTGTTCAGCTGCGTTCGAGCGAACGGAGGCCGCGTCCTTCCTGCCAGACGCGGATCACCAGGCCGTCCGAAGCGGCGTTCAGGCCGGTCATGACGACCTCGGACAGGTCCGCGCGGAACAGGTACGACGCGCCCGGGTCCGGGAGTTCGCCGCCCCACGACTCGAACACCGCGAGCTTCTCGCCGAGGTCGGTGATCGCCACCGCGCGGCCGGCGAGCTTGGCGTCGCCGCGCCAGTCGGCACCCGACGCGGTGCCGGTCCCGCAGTGCAGCGCGAACCGCGGATCACGCAGGAGGTCCTTCGCCTTGACGGCGCCCGGCATGCTGCCGAACCACAGGTCGCCGTCCAGGAACTTGCACTCGGTACCGCTGATGCGCGGCGAGCCGTCCGCCCGCAGTGTCGCGACGGTCTTGTGGGTGAACGCGTCGAACGCGTGCTGCACCTCCGCCGCGAACCCCGGTTCGTCCTTGGCCACATCGGCCCAACGCGCCATTGCTTCCCCTTTGTCCTCGAGCTCCTCGGAGCTGCGCGGACGGCGCGTGCGGGCATGGTCCCCGGCAGCCGTCCACACAAGCTGTCCACGCTACGGGCCGGGACCGACAACCCCGCGAACGCGCGCCCACCGGGCCGGTGCGCGTGACCCGGGTGGACCAACCGAAGAGTTTTTCCGGTGGTGTCCCGTGCTCACGCCAGCGCGGCCAGTTCGGCGGACAGTGTCCGGGCCGCCGCGCGCAGCTGCCCGAGGAACGCCGCGGTCGCCGCCGACGGGGCCACGCCGCGGTGGGTCGCGGCATGCACCGCACGCACCGGGACCTCGTCGGCGTCCAGTGCGCAGACCGCGAGGTCCGCGCGCAGCGCGCCCGCCGCGAGGGCCGGGACCAGCGTCACGCCGAGCCCCGCGGCGACGAGGCCCTGCTTGGCGATCCAGTCGGACGCGACGAAGCCGATCCGCGGCACGAAGTCCGGGCGCAGGTAAGGCCCGAGCAGGGTCTGCTCGGGCCGCCGCCCGCCCGCGATCCACGACTCCGCGGCCAACTCGGCCAACCGCACCCGGCGCCGTCCGGCGAGCGGATGCGTGCGGGGCAGGGCCACGAGCATGACCTCGTCGAGCAGGTGGTGCAGGTCGGCATCCGGACTGTGGCCGGCGGGCCCGCTGACCACCGCGACGTCGAGTTCGTCCGCTGCGACGGCGGCGAGCAGCCGGGGCGTGAGGTCTTCGTCGAGGGTCAGACCGACCCCGGGGTGGTCCGCGAGGAAGCCCGCGATGGCGCGCGGCACCAGCGCGGCGCCCGCGGTGGCGAACGCCCCCACGCGCACCCGGCCGCGCGCCAGCCCGCGCAGCTCGGCCAGGTCGCGCCGCGCCAGGTCCACCTGGTCGAGTACGGCGCGGGCCCGGGGGAGCAGGGCGTGGCCGGCGTCGGTGAGCCGTACGCCGCGGGGGAGCCGGTCGAAGAGCGGAGATCCGACCTCGTCCTCCAGTGCGGAGATCTGCCGCGACACGGCGGACTGCGTGTAGCCGAGCCGAGCGGCGGCGGCGGTGAACGACGCGGCTTCCGCCACGGCGAGGAAGACGCGGAGCCAGGCCGTCGAGAAGTCGTGCGCCACGGGATCGGCTGCGGTGCGTGCGGTGCCGGCGTCGGCCGCGGGCTCGGCGTGGGCCCGGACGAGCGGCCCGTCGGCGGCCGGGGTGGGCCGTGCCGCGTCGGCGGTGCGCCCTGAGGCATGCGGTTCCTGCATGGCAGTCATGCTAGACATTCGCTGGTGGCATCGCTTGTGCGCGCCTAGCGTCAAGGCCATGGAACACATCGCCTTCCTGGGCCTCGGACGTATGGGCCTGCCGATGGCCCGCCGCCTTCTCGCCGCCGGTCATCCGCTGACCGTGTGGAACCGCACCGCCGCCCGCGCGGAACCCCTCGCCGCCGCGGGGGCCCGAATAGCCGCCGACCCGCACGACGCCGTCGCGGACGCGGACATCGTCGTCACCATGCTCGCCGACCCGGACGCCGTCCACGCCGTCGTCGCGGCCTTCGCGCCCGCTCTCAAGCCCGGCACCCGGGTGATCGAAATGTCCACGATCGGCCCCGCGGCGCTGCGCGCGGTCGCCGCCGAACTCCCGGACGGCGTCCACCTCGTCGACGCCCCGGTGCTGGGCAGCGTGGACCGCGCCGAGGCCGGCGAACTCCTGATCTACGCGGGCGGCGACACCGACCAGGTGACGGACGTCCTGGCCCACCTGGGCACCGTCCTGCCGTGCGGCGCGCTCGGCGACGGGGCCGCGCTCAAGCTCGTCGTGATCAACGCCGTCGTCGGCGGCGTCGCCCTGATCGGCGAAGCGCTGGCGTTGGCCGACGCCCTCGGCGTGCCCGCGGGGGCCGCGGAACGCGCGCTGGCGGCAAGCCCGTTGGCGGGCCCGTACGCCCGCGCCACCGCCACCGGCAGCGACTTCGCGGTGCGGCTGGCCGCCAAGGACGTCCGCCTTGCCGTCGACGCGGCACGCCTGCCGATCGCCGAAACCGTGCTGGCCGCGCTCACCGCGTTCCCGGACGTGGCCGACGCCGACCTTGCGCGGGTCACCGACCGGATCCGCGCCCGCGGATAGGCCCGACGGGGGCGGGCCGGTGCGCTCCGGACCGGGCCCCGCCCCGACTGGGCCCGGGCGAGCCCGAACCCCGCCGCGACCCGGTCCCGCGTCAGCAGAGCCCGGCCGTGACCGCGCCCCCGACGTGGAAATGCGCGGCCGGATGGTCGCCCACCGCGGTGGCGATGCGGTTGAGCATGTCCTCGCTCATAGGCGGCAGGGCGTCCAGCGGGAACCAGGCCGCCTCGGTGTTCTCGCCGTCCGCCGGATACGGCTCACCGCCGAGGTGGCGGCAGCGGAAGACCAGGTCCAGGTACTGCGCCTGGTCGCCGTTCGTGTAGACGGACATCTTGGTGACGTGCACGAGCGCCAGCCGCTCCGGCGCCGCGTCCACGCCCGTCTCCTCGAGGATCTCGCGGACCGCCGCGTCGGCAGGGTGCTCGCCGGGGTCGATGATGCCGGTGACGGGCGTCCACGCGCCGTTGTCGGCGCGGCGCACCAGCAGGACGCGATCACCGTCCACCACCACGGCGGTCACGCCGGAGAGCCACAGCGGATGCGTGCCCACCTTGGCGCGCAGGGCGAGGATGAAGTCCGGAGTCGACATCCGGCCAGCCTACGTGCCCGCGCCACGGCCGGGCGCGCACCCGCGCGGCGCCGAGTGGCACGTCGGCCTGGGCCCGGACGATCCGCCGCACCTGCCGCGGCGTCGCCCCGACCGCCCGCAGCAGCACCAACTCCCGCTGCTGCTGCCGTACCGCATAGCCGAGCGTCGCCGCGACCACGAACACCGCCGCGATCACCGCGATCTCCCCGAACGCCCCGCCGAGCAAAGCGAGTCCGGCCCGCCCGTCGGGCGCCGCAGGCGCAGGCGTCACGACGAGCGTCCCGAACAGCGTGACGGACGCGACGGTCAGGAACACCGCGGCGGCAAGCCCGGCGAACGTCACCGGCCGGGCACGGATCCCGGCGTACGCGAGACCGGGGATTGCTGTGGCTCTCATGCGTCCAGCGTTGCCGCTCCGCCTCGGCGTGCCGATCGGGCGGGCTCCCGGATCGGGGGTTCGGAAAACCGGCCTGCCGCGCCGGGCTCCGTGCGGCGGACGAGCGTCGTTGCGGCGTCCGCGCACGCAGCGGGTGGCTGTCGCTGCGGAGCGTTGCGAGTGTCTGCACGAGACCCGGTTCGGAGCTACTCCGCCGCCTATGCCCCGGCCTTCGGGTGGTCCGCCGGCATCGGTTCCGGCGTCAGCCCCTGGTCGATCGCCGCCTCCGCCCACGTGTCGGTGAAGCGTTCGAGCAGTTCGCTCAGCCGGGTGCGGTCTTCGGCGGACCAGTCCCGGATCGCCCAGGCGATGTCCCGCCGTCCCACCGCGTGGGCACGTTCGCACGCGGCCGCGCCCGCCTCGCTGAGGGCGAGGAGTTGGATGCGGCGGTGGGAGGGGTGCACGGTGCGGGTCAGGTAGCCGTCCTCCTCCAGCGGGGCCACCTGGCGGCTCGCGGTGGACTGGTTGACGCCGAGGTGGCGGGCCAAGTCGGTGACCGAGAGCGGGCCCGCCCGGGACAGCAGCATGAGGATGCCGATGCCGGACTCGTGGGTGTCGATCTGCGCCAGACGCCGGAGCCGGCGGCGGGACGCCGGGAGGCGGCTCATCGCGGTGACCTGGGTGATGAAGGCTTCGATGCCGGCCACCGCGGGGTCGTCGGTCGGCGCGGCGGCGGCCATCCGGTCGGTCTGCTTCCTCACCATCCGGTTAGAGATACACGGCGGTGGAACGCGAGGGCAAGAACGGCGACGGCGGTTGGCGGCATATAGCGGCATAGGGGGGCGGCGGTGGTGCGTCGTGCGCACCACTGCCGCCGCGCGAACGTCTGCCGTCCAGGTGACCGCGCCGTTCTCCGCGATCCGGGCCTACGCCAACCCGACCGGTCCCGGCGGCTCGCCGCCTTCCGGGCCCGGGCCGGAGCCCGTGCCCCCGTCCTTCGCGTGGGATTCCGCATGGGCGTCGAGCAGGCCCAGCAGCCGGGCGACCTCGTCGTGGGGCGCCCCCTGCCGTTGCTCCGCGTAGTACGCGGCGCCGAGTTGCTTGAACAAGTCGGACTGGGCGCGGTTGGCCTGGAACTCGTCGGCCTTGAGCTTCCCGGTGGCCACCGTTTCCCGGACCTTCTCCTTCGCCTGGTCGAGGAAGCCGCTCATGACGTCGCCTTTCGTCGGGACTCGCCGCGCTCCGCCACCGCGGACGGGCACGCCTCACTCGTACCCGCCGAGCCCGCCCGGCAACGTTCGGCCACCGGAAAACTCCCCTCGGCCCGCCGGCCGATTACGAAGCGTCACTGCCGGACACCGCGAGCCCCTCCTCCACGGCCGCCATGACCGCCCGCCAATGCTCGCGCTGCCGCCCCCGCTCTTCCGCGTCGGCCAGCCACTCCTGGTGGAACCGCAGCATCGTCTTCTCGCCCGCGGCGCGGATCGCCACCTGCACGGTCGTGTCGTGGTCCCACGCGGCAGGGCGGTACGTCACCCGGACCCGGTCCAGCGGCCGGTAGCTGCGCACCTCGCCTTTCGCTCCCTCGTCCGTCCGGTACGCGGCGCCCTTGCCGGGGCTCAGGTCCGCGCCCGCGCCCAGCCACAGCGCCACGCCGTCGTCGTCGGTCAGGAACTCCCACACCTGTTCCGCCGGGTACGGCAGGGTCTTCGACACCCCGATCTGGAATCCGGCGTCCTTGGTCCGGCCGACCTCGTCCGTCATGGCGCTGCTCCTTTCCACCTCGTTCCGCTTCCACCCCGATTCTGTCCCGGATACCTGACAGATCCCGTCAGGATCCGGGAGAGAATAGGAACATGCGTGCGAGCCGACTGCTGTCCGTCCTCCTCACCCTGCAGACCCGCGGCCGGGTGACCGCGCAGGAGCTGGCCGACGAGCTGGAGGTGTCGGTGCGGACGGTCTACCGCGACATCGAGTCGCTCGGCGCCGCCGGAATCCCGGTGTACGCCGAACGCGGCCCGGCGGGCGGCTACCGGCTCCTCGACGGCTTCCGGACCCGCCTGAACGGCCTCACCGCGGACGAGGCCGACTCGCTGCTCTTCGCCGGCCTGCCCGGGCCGGCCGCCGAACTCGGGCTCGGCGCGGTCGTCGCGTCCGCGCAGCTCAAGCTGATGGCCGGGCTCGCACCCGAGCTGCGCGAGCGTGCCGAACGCACCGCCGAACGCTTCCACCTCGACACCGTCGGCTGGTACCGCGAAGCCGACCGGTCGCCGCACCTGGCGGAGGTGGCCAATACGGTGTGGCGGCGGCATCGCATTCGTGTGCGGTACCGGCGGTGGGGCGGCGCGGTGTCCGAACGGCTGCTCGAACCGTATGGGCTCGTCCTCAAGGCCGGTGCGTGGTACCTCGTCGCGAAACCCGTCGACGGCGATGGGCACCGCACCTACCGGGTCGGGCGCATCGACGAACTGGATGTCGTCGAAGAGGAGTTCGAGCGCGAGGCGGAGTTCTCCCTGCCGGAGTACTGGGCGGCGTGGGCGGAACGGTTCGAGGACGAGCTGTACCGGGTGCCCGCGGTCGTGCGGCTGTCGCCGCGGGCCCGGCTCGCCGTCGCGGCGCTGTTCGGGCCGTACCGCGAGCAGGCCGTCGCCGAAACCGCGAGCGCACCCGACGCCGACGGATGGGTGCGCGCCGTCCTCCCGCTCGAATCGCTCCGCTACGGGGCCCACGAACTCCTGCAGCTCGGCGCCGAAGCCGAGGTCCTCGGCCCGTCCGAACTCCGCCGCGCGGTCGCCGCCCAGGCCCGCGCCGTCGCCGCCATGTACGAAGCCGACGCAGTCGATGCCGCCGATGAAGCCGCGGAAATCCGCGCATAAGCCGTAAACAGCCCGACACGTCCCCGCGGGCCGCCCGCACGCATGACCGCACCCGCCCGCGAGGCTTAGCCTGCATGGACTAGACCAGTGCGGATGCCGGTTGGGTCGGTTCCGGGCTGGTCGCCGCACACGTACGACACGCGGAACCGGCCCGCTCCGGAGCCCGCGAGGACAGGAGCACAGCGCACGATGGACACGACCGGCCGGCCTCTCGTCTACATCGGCAGCTACACCGCGGACACCGACGGCCGCGGCGCCGGCATCACCGTGTGCGCGTACGACCCGGAAACCGGGGAACTCACCCCGCAGGGTGAACCGGTGGCCACCCCGTCGCCGTCGTTCCTCGCCGTGCACCCGGACGGCCACACGCTCTACGCCGTCAACGAACTCGAACCGCACGGCACCCTCAGCTCGTTCGCGATCGCCATCGACGGCTCGCTCACCCCCCTCGGCACCGTGCCCACCGGCGGCAGCGCGCCGTGCCACCTGGCCGTCGACCCGACAGGGCAGTACGTCCTCACCGCGAACTACGGCGACGGCCGCGTCTCCGTTCACGCGATCGGCGGACACGGCGCGGCCGAACCCGCCGACGTGGTGATCTCCCTCGCCGGACACGGACCCGACACGGAACGCCAGACCGGCGCCCACGCCCACCAGGTCGTCTTCGACGCCGACCTGCTGCTCGTCTGCGACCTCGGCTCGGACCGCGTCTGGCGGTTCCGCTTCGCCCACGGCGCGGCCACCCCCGACACCCCGTGGGCCGTCACCCCCGGCACCGGACCGCGCCATCTCGCCCTCGCCGGCCCCGGCCGCGCCTGGGTCGTCGGCGAACTCGACCCCACCGTCCACCCCCTGCCGACCGGTACCCCCGCGGCCGTCGAGGCCGCCGACACATCGGTACGCAACTACCCGTCGGCCATCGTGGCCTCGCCCGACGGCCGTTTCGTCTACGTCGCCAACCGCGGCCCGGACACCGTCACCGTGCTCGACGTGGAAGGCGACACCATCCGCAGCATCGGCGAGTCCCCGGTCGGCGCCGCCTGGCCGCGCGACGCCGCCCTCGTCGGCGAGTTCCTCTACGTCGCCGCACAGGGCGGTGACGCCGTCACCGCGCTGCGCCGCGACCCGGTGACCGGACTCCTCGGCGAACCGGCCGTCGTGCTGAAGACCGGCAGCCCGACCTGCATCACCATCGGACCACGCCGAGGCTGAGCACCGCATACGTGCCGCCTCCCCGGCCGACGCCGTTCCCGCGCCTACGCTGAGCGGTATGCACCACGAGATCGACCTCGCCGACGTCCCGCGGCTCACCCGGGACGACGGGCTGTGCGCGTGGGCGGCGCAGGACGGCGCCCGGGCGTGGGCGGACGGGACGGCCGTCGCGGTCGCCGCACCCGGACTGTCGCTGCGCGACCGACTCGTGGTGCACGGCGAGCGCGACGCCCTGGTGCCGCTCGTGCGCGCGGTGTTCGACGAGATCGGCGCGACGTACCGGCCGCTGGGCGCGCCCGAACTGGTGCGCGCCCTCGGCGACGGCATCGACGGGCTGGCCGTGCTCGGCGAGTTCGCGTGGATGGAACGCCGCGCCGGCGAGGCGGCCACCGCGACCGGCGAGGGACGCAAGGACGCCGAGTGGCTGGAGCCCGCCGACGACGCGCACATCGCGGCGCTCATCGACGACGTCTTCCCCGACTCGTACGCACGCCCGGGCGTTCCCGGCGTGCTGCGCTGGGCCGGGATCCGCGGTGCCGACGGGCGGCCCGCGGCGGTCGCCGCGGAAGCGTGGTCGGCGCCCGAGATGGGCTTCCTCAGCGGGGTCGCCGTGGACCGCACCGCCCGCGGGGCGGGGCTCGGCCGCCGTGTCTGCGGATTCCTCGTCGACGCGATCCTGGCCGAACGCGGCCGCGTCGGACTGATGGTGGACGACTGGAACGCGCCCGCGGAACGCCTGTACCGCAAGCTCGGGTTCACCTACCGGCGGCTCGCGGCCGCCGCCATGACCCAGCCCGGGTAGGGAGCCTGGGAAGTCCGGCAAGAAGCCCAGGACACGGCCGCACCCACGTCTCCGGAAGTCTCCGGACGTCTCCGGAATCGGCCTAGCCGCGGTTCCGGGCGCCCGCGGGGCGCACGGGCCACCACAGCGCCCCCGCACCGACCACCGCGGCGCCGACGAGAGCCGACCGCCACGGCAGCGTCACGGCCAGCACCGCACAGCCTCCGAGGCCGGCGAACGGCAGCCACCGGGGCGGCGGATTCTCGTCCGCGCCGAGCCGCATCGCCGACGCGTTCGCGAGCGCGTAGTAGACGAGCACACCGAACGACGAGAAGCCGATCGCGCCGCGCAGGTCGACCAGCGTCACCAGCAGCACGACCACCGCGCCGACCGCGATCTCGGCGTGGTGCGGCACCTGGTGCCGCGGGTCGACGGCGGCGAGCGTGCGCGGCAGGTGCCCGTCGCGGGCCATCGCGAGAGTCGTCCGCGACACGCCCAGGATCAACGCGAGCAGCGACCCGAGCGCGGCAACCGCCGCGCCGACCCGCACCACGGGAGCGGCCGCCGGCCAGTCGGACGCCCGGACCGCGGCGTCCAACGGCGCGGTGGCGTGGGCGAGTCCGTTCGGCCCGAGGGCGAGCAGAGCGGTGAGCGCCACCCCCGCGTACACGACCAACGTGATGCCAAGGGCGAGCGGGATCGCCCGGGGAATCGTGCGCTGCGGATCGCGGACTTCCTCGCCGAGCGTCGCGATCCGGGCGTACCCGGCGAAGGCGAAGAACAGCAGGCCCGCCGACTGCAGCACGCCGTAGGCGCTCGCGTCGGGAAACGGAGTCAGATGATCCGTGTCCGCGACGGTCAGACACGCGGCGACCACAAAGGCCAGCACCGCAAGAGTGACGGCCACGATGGCGCGGGTCAGCCACGCGGCCTTCTGCACGCCACGCAGGTTGAGGAGCGTCAGCAGGACGACCGCGCCGACGGCCGTCGCACGGGCGTAGTGCGGCCACACGTAGGCACCTACGGTCATGGCCATGGCCGCACACGAGGCCGTTTTGCCGACCACGAACGACCAGCCCGCGAGGTAACCCCAGAACGGGCCGAGGCGTTCGCGGCCGTACACGTACGTGCCGCCCGACTGCGGATGCCGCGCCGCCAAACGCGCCGACGACGTGGCGTTGCAGTAGGCCACCGCCGCGGCGATCGCCAAGCCGATCAGCAACCCCGACCCGGCCGCTCGCGCCGCGGGCGCGAACGCCGCGAACACCCCCGCGCCGATCATCGATCCGAGGCCGACGACGACCGCGTCTCCGGTACCCAGACGACGCGCGAGCCCGGGAGCGGGGGAGGGCTGGGGCTGGTTCACCGCACGTGCATATCAGCCCGCGGCAACGCCCGGGTGAACCCGCGCCGAATGCCGGCCTCCTTGCCCTGTCAGCGCCCTGTCAGGCATCGGTCAGCGCCGCCGCCGACGCTGGACCCATGACGCACCACCGCGAAACCGGCGCCGTACGCTTCGGCCTCGCCCAGGACGGCCACCGGCCGACCGCCTTCGAAGCCGCGTTCAACACCCCGCACGCCGCCCTGGTGGCACAGATCTACGAGGACCCCGAACCACCCGGTGGAGAACTCGGCACACCCACCACCGTGCGCCTCCGGCACGCCCACGTCGCGGGCGAGATCGCGCTGCTCACCGTCGACTGGGCACGCGACGACCCGGACGGCACGGCCGACGGGGACGCCCCGATCCGCGGGACGGCGACGGGTGTGGCGCGGCGGACGGAGGACGGGTTCTGGCGCTACCGGGTCGAGGCGCCGTTCTCGTGAGCTTCGGCGGGGCGCTCGGGGCGCGAGGGTTTGGCGAGGCGCTTTCCGGGGCGGCCGCCGGTCAGCGGGTGGCTGCCGATCGGTGGGCGGATGAGGGTCCTTGCCAGAAGCCCTGGTGGACGTCCCGCATGCCCGGGACGTCCACGGGACCGACGACGGTGATCGGGCGGCTGCCGGCCGCGAATACCGTGCGGCACGGCAGCTTGAGCGTCGGGTTGCGGGCGTCGTCGCCGGTCAGGACATACAGGTCGGCCTCGGACAGCGCGAAAACGACGCGCCCGATACCGGACCAGTAGATCGCCCCCGCGCACATCGCACACGGCTCGCAGCTCGTGTAGAGCGTGCTGCCCGGGAGCAGCTCGGCATCGACGCGGGTGGTGGCGATCCGCACGAGGTTGGTCTCGGCATGCCCCGATACATCGCCGGTCGTCCCCACCGAATTGCGGGCGGCGGCCAGGACGTTGCCGTCCGCACCGGCCAGCACCGCGCCGAAGGGGTGATTGCCGCCGTCGCGTGCTTCGGCGGCGAGTTCGACCGCGCGGGCCAAGTGCGTCCGGTCGATGCCGGTCAGGAAACCGTCGACCATGGTGAACCTCCCCATTCCGGTACCCCGACCGTCGTCCGTGGTCAGGGTACCGGCGCCGAAGGTTCCGCATCCGGGCCCGGGCCCGCGCGGTGCGTGTTCAGTAGTCGATGCGGTCGGCCTTGGCCAGCCACGCGTCGAACGGCGCGTTGCGCTGCGGCAGGTCGAGCTGCTCGACCGGTGTCGGCCACATCGACGCGGGCTTCTTCTCGAACAGGTCGTAGAACTTGCGGTCGTCGAACCCGGCCACCGCGGCATCGTCCCGATCGGCGCAGAACACGATCCGGTCGACGCGGGCCCACAACGCCGACGACAGGCACATCGGACACGGCTCACAGGACGTCACCAGGACACAGCCCTCCAGCGCGAACACGCCCAGCTTCCGGCAGGCCGCGCGCATCGCCGTCACCTCGGCGTGGGCCGTCGGGTCCAGATTCGCGGTGACCTGGTTGTTCCCGATCGCGACGATCTCGCTGCCCTTGGCAACCAGCGCACCGAACGGACCGCCGCCATCGGCCACGCTCGCGGTGGCCAACCTGATCGCCTCCGCCATCCAAGCCCGCTCCAGCTCCTGGACGCTCGTCTGCTGGGTCTGCACGCGTTACTCCTTTGCGGAAGAAGACAGTTGGGGGTGGGGGCGTGTTTGTGGGCCGGGGGCGCGGGGTGGACTACGCCGCCGGCACGCCGCAGATGTGCGCGGGACCGACTGGGGTGTGGGGGAAGCCCAAGGCCGTCGCGTTGCGGATCGCGTTCGCGATCGCGGGGGTGGCGGAATCGGTCGGTGGCTCGCCGAGGTAGCGCACGCCGCAGGGCGGGTGCGAGTCGGCCCGCTCGACGACATCGACGGCCATCGGCGGCATGTCCTCCGGGCGACGGTCGGTCATCGGCAAACCTCCACTGGAGCCGGTACGTTCGGTCAGTACGGGCCGAATTCATCCGCACTCGGTGGACGTTGCCGCAATTCGACGACGGATTCGCGACCGCATTCGCCAAGGCACTTCCGAAAACGGCCGCTGCCGCATCACGGGTTCCACTCTTTCCTCGTTCCGCCGCGATTGATGTCAGCGAGTACACCGCCAATGGAGTGATCTCAGCTAGCGGCGGAAGGGTTGAAAGCCGCGGTGGGGCGGGCGTGGTTCTTCGTAGGCTCCTACAAGGGGTCGGGGCGGTCGGGGAGGTCGAGGCGGGCCGGGTGCGCGCGAGGGCTGAGTGCGGGCGTGGGGCGGGGCGCGCGGCTATCACGGTCGGCTGCCGTGCCTCAATTTCTCTGTCCACAGGCGACGTTGTCCACAAGCTCGGTCGCGCGATTCGACCGCCGCGCGGAATGATCTCGGCGACGGCCAGGTTCTGGCCCGTACGACCCGCCCGGCCGCCCGGCCGCCCATCCCCTGGAGTTGTGCCATGACCCGCGCCCGCATCACCGTGCAGTACCTCGGCGGCCCGACCGCGCTCGTCGAAATCGGCGGGTTGCGCCTGCTCACGGACCCCACGTTCGATCCGCCGGGCGACCATCCGGTCGGCGCCCGCAAGCTGGTGAAGACCGCGGGCCCGGCCGCCGCGGCCGACGAGGTGCTCCCGGCCGACGCCGTCCTGCTGTCCCACGACCAGCACCCGGACAACCTCGACAGCTCCGGCCGCATCGTGCTCGATGCGGTGCCGCTCGTGCTGAGCACGGCGTCCGCGCGCGAGCGGCTCGGCGACACGGTCACCGTGCTGCCGAACTGGGCGTCCACCGAACTGCCCCGGCCGGACGGCGGCGTGCTGCGGGTCACCGGTGTCCCGGCCCAGCACGGCCCGGACGGCACCGAGCATCTGGTGGGCGAGGTGACCGGTTTCGTCCTGGAGGGCGACGGCCTGCCCCGGGTCTACGTCAGCGGCGACAACGCGTCGCTCGACGTGGTCCGCGCGATCGCCGACCGAGTCGGTCCGGTCGACGTCGCGGTGCTGTTCGCCGGCGCGGCCCGCACCCCGGTCGCCGACGGCCCGCTCACGCTCACCAGCGAACACGCCGCGGAGGCGACCCGCATACTCGGCGCCGCGCACGTCGTCCCGCTGCACTTCGAGCACTGGACGCACTTCACCGAGGGCGCCGACACCCTCGTCGACGCGTTCGCCGCCGCGGGCCTTGCCGACCGCCTGCACCTGCCGAAGCCGGGCGAGCGCGTCGAGATCGCGGTAGGCGAAGACTGATGCCGGTCGGCTGCCCCCTCGAACCGAGCCCGGGTTTGTAGCACCACCGCGGCAGGCGGTGCCGTCAGTTCCCTGCCGGAGGCAGTTCCGCGCCGAGGTGTTCCGCCATGCGGGCGCGCAGCCGGTGGTACTCCTCGGCGCGCCTGCGGAGCGGCCCGGACGGTCGCACGACCGTCCGGGCCGGCCCGACCACCTGACCGCGGATGAACTGCTCGTGGGTCAGGTCGAGTTCCACACCGCTGGGCAACCGGTTCCACCAGTGGAACCCGTGGTCCTCCTCACCCAACCGCACCGTGCCCACCAGCAACTCGCCACCGAATACGTCGTGCACGACGAGCGCGGTGATGTCGCAATGCCCAAGCGCCGGATTGTCGGTACCCCACGGGGTGCGCTCGGCATCGTCGGGCGAGCAGGTGTCAGCCGCCCAGGCGGCCCGAAGCGCGGACTCGAACCGGGTCAGGGTCCAGGGGGTGGTCTGGGCCGCGGTGGGTTGAGCCGGGGTGGGTTGAGTCGGGGTGGGGTGAGTCGGTGCGGACTGGGCCGCGGTGGGCTCGAGCACCGTGGGCGGGGGCGACGTGGGCTGGGGGCGGGCCGGCTGACGTGGGGTGGTCATGCGGGGAGGGTGCCAGGGGGGTGTGACAGGGGGTGTGACAGGGCGGGGTGGGGGCCTAGCAATCGTCACGAACTTCTGATGCGAGGCGCCAGGGCCGTCAGGCGTACAAGCCCTTGGCTGTGATGGACAGTCCGCCGACCAGGGCCAGTCCCAGGACCAGGCGCCGCATCCGGGTGTCGGACACGCCTCGGATCCGGCTGCCCGCCGCGATGCCGATCGCCACCGCACCCGTGATCAGCAGCCACGAACGCAGCGGCATATCGGGCAGGCCCTTCGCGGCGACGGACAAGCCGTTGACGGTGACCCCGTAGAACTGCGCGTTGGCCACGAACTCCGCGCCGACCCAGCCCGCGTTGACGCCGTACAGCGTGAGCGGCGGGCCGCCGACGCCGGCCGACGCGTTCATGATGCCGCTCGCCGCGCCCGCGGCCAGCGCACCGCGGCGTCCGCGCAGCCCGCGTAGGCGCACCCCGGCGAGCAGCAGGGACACCGAGGCCACGACCAGCGCGCCGATGCCGATCATCAGCACCTGTTCCCGCAGCCGGCCCACCAGCCAGGCCCCGACCGGCACGGTCAGCATCGCCGCCCCGACCAACGGCAGCATCGCGGTCAGACGCACCCGGCGCCACGCGGTCGCGAGACCGTACGCGCTGATCGCCCCCGCCGCGAGGTTCGACAGCAGCACGCCTTGCCCCGGCCCCAGCAGCAACACCAGACCCGGCCCCGCGACCAGACCGAAGCCGATACCCGTCAACCGCTGCAACGAGGCGGCGACAAACACGACGAGGCCGACGAGGAGGGGGACCATGCCGGGCATCTTGTCAGCTGATCGGTGGGGAGAGGGGCGGCATCGGTGGCTACGGGCGTCGGCGGGGGGCCGCCCTTGTCATCCGACTCACACTCCGTCAGCTCCTACGCCACGGAGGCAGGTTGACCGACGCGGAGGCCACGGCTCCGTGCGGGCAGGGCCGTCGACCGGCAGGCCCCAGCGGTGCGCCGGGCGTAGTCGCACCGACGCCCCGACGCCTCGCCCGACGCGTGCGCTCGTACGGCGTGACTCACTTCGACGCGACCGGGCCACCCGGCGGCCAACGGCCAGACCAGGACGCTCCGCCGCCATCTCACGACGGCGGCGTCGCGTACCGCTCCCGCAGGGTCGGCTTGTGGATCTTGCCCGTCGCGGTCATCGGCAGCTCGGCTACGAAGTGGATGACGCGCGGCACCTTGAATCCCGCCAGCCGCGACCGGCACAGCGCTTCAAGATCCGCCGCGGAGACGGTGCCCGGATCGGCCACGACGACCGCGCACACGCGCTCGCCCCACCGCGGGTCGGGCACGCCGATGACCGCGGCCTCGCGTACCGCCGGGTGTTCGCGCAGCACCCCTTCGACCTCGCGGGCGCTGACGTTCTCGCCGCCGGAGATCACGATGTCCTTCTTGCGGTCCACGACGTACAGATAGCCGTCGGCGTCCACCCGGCCGAGGTCGCCGGTGCGCAGCCAGCCGTCACGGATCGCCTCGGCGGTCGCCGCCGGATCCTCCCAATAGCCGTCGCACACCTGGGCGGCACGGATCGCGATCTCACCGGGCTCCCCGGCCGGCACGTCCGTCCACTTGTCGTCGACGATCCGCAGCTCGACCCCCGGCCCCGGGCGTCCCGCGGCGGTCAGCAGCTCCGGACGGTGGTCGGCAGGCGTCAGGAACACCGCATTACCCGACAATTCGGTCGACCCATATCCCTGGCCCAAATCGCAGCCCAGCACCTCCGCGGTACGGGCCAACAGCGCGGGAGAGATCGCCGACGCGCCGTACCCGATACTGCGGACCCGCCCGCGCAACGCCGCGGCCTCCGGCTGCGCAAGCAGCGCGTCGATCATCGTCGGCGCCAGCGACATGCTCGTGATGCCGTACGCCGCGACCAGCCCCGGCAGCCCCGCGGGATCGAACTTGCGCAACACCACCGCGGGCCGACCCGCCATGTGGTGCATCGGCACTTGGTACGCGCCCGCGACATGACACAGCGGGAACGGCGTCAGAAACACCGTGTCCTCCTGCACCGGGCGCCGCGCCAACGTCGTCCGCATCGCGGCGGCCAGACTCCGATGCGTCAGCCGCACGCCCTTCGGCCGCCCCGTCGACCCCGACGTGAACAGCAGCCACGCCAAGTCCGCGTCCGAAGCCGGGCCCTCCGGCTCCACACCCGCGCCCTCCGCGAGCAGCGCCGCCCAGTCGCCGAACCGCACCACCGGCCCCGGCCACACACCGTCGAGCCCGTCCGCCGGACCGTCCTCGGCGAGCACCAGTTCGACCCCGGCCCGATCGAGCTGCTCGGCCCACTCCCGCGGATGCAGCCGTGGGTTCAACGGCACCAGCACCCGACCCGCCTGCGGCACGCCGTAGCAGGCCGCGACGTACTCGGCCCGGTTGTGCGCGACGATCGCGACGCGTCCCCCGGGCGACACCCGCCGCGCCACCGCACCGGCCAACCCGGCACTCCACGCCCACAACTGACCGAACGTCAGCTCAACCCGGTCATCCGGGCACACCAAGGCCACCGCATCGGCCCGCTCCCGGGCCGCCCCCGCCAGGATCTCGTGAAGCAACACCCTCGCGACGCTACCGCACCCCCAAACCGCCCCTCCGGGACGGCGGTCCTGGGGCCGGGCGACCGGGGTCGCGACGGCACAGGCCCGCCCAAGTCCACCGACGCGCGGCGATGTGAGGGCGGCACGAGGCGTGTGGACAAGGACTTCGGCCCGTGGACCGCGCTGCAGGCGTCCGTCCAAGAACGCTCCGGTGGATCGGATCAGGGCCGGGGTCGAGGGGGGACAGCTGGGCAGCGACGATGTCTCGCCGAGCAGCCTCCTCATCCGAACCGGCGCCGCGTCCACCACCGGTTCGGCGTCCACGGCCGCGGCCGCCGTGGCTCCCCGTCCGCGACGCGCCTACTCATGTGCGCGAGCGGTTCGGGTGGCCTGCACAGGGACGCCGGTTCGGTGGGCGGGCAGGAGCCGGGGCAGGGAGCGTCGGCCCAGATAAGCAACCAACCAGGCACCCCGCGCGCGACCAGTCGGTTCACAGTAGGAGCGAATCAAGCGGCAACACCGTGCCGCCACCGTCCGACAGGTTCCGGGCCCTCCGCTCCGACCGGTTGTTTGCCTGTGCGGCGCCCGCTGCGAACGCCCCACCGCGTCGGTGGCACGATGGGGCGATGGCGATCACCACCGGAGGCGACAGCGGCGAAGCGGAGCGGGTTCGGGGGTTCTGGCGGGAGTTGGGGCTGCCGGGCCTCGTGGACGTACATACGCATTTCATGCCCAAGCAGGTGATGGACAAGGTGTGGGCGTACTTCGACTCCGCCGGGCCGCTGATCGGGCGGCCGTGGCCCATCACCTATCGCAGCGAAGAGCAGGCGCGGGTGGAGACGCTCCGGGCGTTCGGGGTCCGGCGGTTCAGCGCCATGCTCTACCCGCACAAGCCGCAGATGGCCGCTTGGCTCAACGCCTGGGCTGCGGACTTCGCGGCGCGTACCCCCGATTGTCTGCACACCGCCACGTTCTTCCCCGAGCCGGACGCGGCCGACTACGTCACCCGCGCCATCGCCGACGGTGCCCGCGTGTTCAAAGCACACCTGCAGGTGGGGGCCTACGACCCGAACGATCCCCTCCTGGACCCCGTGTGGGGACTGCTTGCCGACGCCGGGATTCCGGTGGTGACGCACTGCGGTTCCGGGCCCATGCCCGGGAAGCACACCGGGCCCGGGCCCATCGGCCGGGTGCTCGACCGGTATCCGGGGCTCCGGCTGATCGTCGCGCACATGGGCATGCCGGAGTACCGCGAGTTCCTCGACCTCGCCGACCGGCATCCGCAGGTCTACCTCGACACCACCATGGCGTTCACCGACTTCGCGGAGCGCGACGCGCCGTTCCCGCGGGACGAACTCGCCCGGCTCGCCGCCCTCGGCGACCGGATCCTGCTCGGCTCCGACTTCCCGAACATCCCGTACCCGTACGTCGACGCCCTCGCCGCCCTGGAACGCCTCGACTTGGGCGCTCCCTGGCTGCGCGCCGTCTGCCACGACAACGGGGCACGGCTCTTCGGGATCGAGGAACCCGCGGCACCGTGATCGGGTGGCGGACCGGTGCGGCAGAATGCCCCCGTGTCGCGAATTCGGTTGGCTGCACTTGTCGTTGCGATGGCGCTGGGCATGGGCTTGTTGACCTCGTGCACCGTGCCGGAGGGTGCGGTGACCGGGGTCGGCGTGGCCGCAGACGGGTCGCCGATGGTCTTCGTCGCCGTCTGCAAGGGGCGCATCGATGCCGCGGTGCTCTACGAGGAGGGCGACGCGACCCCCGAGACCCACACTCACTGGCAACACGTCGGTGCCGTCAAAGACTTCGCGGCGTGGCCGTTCGCCGGCAATGCGGAGTGGCGCGCCGACCGGTCACAGCCGTTGTTGCCGGGGCATGCCTACACGCTCTACGGGGCGACGCACGACAACACGTGGTCGGGAGTGCATGTGCGCTTCAGCTTCGACGATTTGGCTGCCCTGTCCGTGGACCAGGTCAGGTACAGCCCCTGGCGGGACTTCAATTCGGTGGTGACCACCTCTGTTGCCGAGTTCCGGACGCATGCCTGTGACCAGCGGAAGAAGTAGGGAGCCCGCGCGGTGCTCGGGGGCCAACCCCCGAGTGCCGCGCGGGCTCAACCTGGCACGTCGACAGGCCCGGAGGGCCCGGCCGCCCCCGGTCCGGCGAAGATCAGGCGAAGATCAGGCGAAGACGCGGACCAGCGGCTGTGAGGAGCTTCCGCTTAGCATGACCACGCGGCCTTCGGCGACGTAGGTGATGCCGCCCAGGTCGATCTCCACCTCTTCGTCCTTGTCCGGGTAGGCGTTGCGCGAAGTCGCGGTCGGCGCGCCGGCCGCGGCGGGCTTGGCGCGCAGCGTGTGCACCGTGGTCATCGCGCCGTCCGCCTTCGCGAAGCGCTGCACCTGCGCCTCGGTGCCGCCGTGGTCCTCGCCGACGAGCACCAGCACGCCGGAATCGTCCGCCGACAGCGGCGCGGGGTAGCCCGAGACCTTGGTGGACGACGACCACAGGCGCTTGCCGGTCGCCAGGTCGAACGCGCCGACGCTGCGTACGTCCTGGGCCGATCCCAAACCGGTGTAGAGGACGCCGTCGCGGACCACCACCGAGCCGTCGTACTCGTTGAGGCCGTCGAGCAGGCTGCTCTTGTCGAAGACGATCTTGTCCTCCTCGCCGACCTCGAACCGCGCACCGGGCTTGAGCGCGCCGTCGTAGACCGCGATCACGCCGGCTTTCTTGCCCAGAATCCCGGTTGCGTTCCACTCGTCGAAGACGACGACCGGGTCGGCCGCGAGCAGGCTGGGCCAGCTGTCCGGGCCGTTGGCGAGCTGGGTCTTCGCGCGCGCCGTGCCGGTGGCCGGGTCCAGCACCACCACGCCGCCGATGTACTTGGTCTTCTGGTCCATCTTCTGGACGGTGACCGCGATCTGCGTCGAGGAGGCCAGCACGTCGCGGATGTCCCAGCTGCCGTAGACCCCGCCGTCGTCCTGGGACTTGTACTTCCACTTCACGGTGCCGGAACGCAGGTCGAACGCGTAGACGTAGCCGCCGGCGCCCGCGACCGCCTGGTCGCCGAACCCGCTCAGCGCCATCTCCCACGCCCCCGAGGATTCCGTCAGGGGTGCGGACCACAGAACGGTTCCGGCGTCGAGGTCGAGCGCGGCGACGTTGTCGCAGTCGCCCGAGGCGCCCTCCCAGCCGACGAGGCCGACATTGCCGACCGGCCGCGCGGCCGCCGCGCAGATCTTGCCCGCAGCCGCGGGCAGCGCCACCTTGCCGGTCTCGGCACCGCCCGCCACCTCGCGCACCGCGATGCCGGACTCCAGCACGGTGTAGACCTTGGCGCCCACGACCCATCCGCCGCGTGCGGAGTCCGAGCGGCCGGGGGCGGCCGCCGTCCACGCCTGGACGAGGTCGCTCTTCGGCGCGGCCTTCGACCCGCTTGGGCCGGGGGACGCGCCGGACGCCGCCGACGCCGGAGCGTCCGAATCGCCGTCGTCCGAGCCCCCGAACGCGAACCACGCGCCCGCACCGGCCAGTAGCGCCAGGACCACGACACTCGCAACGATGGCCGGGAGCCGACGGCTCCGCCCACCGGACGCAGGCCCGGGGCCGAACCCGGGCCCCGACCCGGGGCCGAAGCCCGACCCCGCTCCTGACCCCGCCCCGGGCCCGGGGCCGAAGCCGGGTCCGGATCCCGACCAGGGGCCGTTCGGGGGCGGCGCCGGATACGGGGGCGGGTAGGCGGCCGGGTAGGGGGCGGTCGCCGGTGGGGGCACCGGCGGGCGGGAAGGCGGGGGAGGTGTGGTGGGGCGGGGAGGGGTGTCCGGCATCGCTGCTGCTCTCGTTCAGGGGTGCTGCCCGTCGTGGGTCGCCAAAGTACGGGCACACTGACAAGGTCGATCAACGAATACACGTCGCCGAGAACCGAGGGATAGCCGCAAAGCGCGCCGAAACAGGTTCCGGGACCGCCAAGCCACCGGAGCACCGGAACCGAGACGCCCGCCGCGGCTGCTCGACGTGGCCGGCCGGGACATGGTCTGCACGACGTCACCGAAGTGGGGCGCGGCAGCGTTCATGGTGCGGCACCGGCGCGCCCGAAGCTCACGTCCCGCCGTGCGACACGTGTGGCCCTCCCCTGCCGAAGGCCCGGGAGATCGCCAGGGTGCACCACCCCAACGCAGCGCACCACCCCAACGCGGGCACCACCACAGCCCGCCGCAGCCCGAGCGAGCTACCGCCGGACCGAGCCGGCATCGGAGATGCCTGCCGCGGAGCTGCCGTGCTTCGCGCTGCCCCGTCGCCCCGCCTTCGGCTCGACGAACGAGGGCCGGCGTTGGCCACCGGGTCGCTTGTTCCTGGTCGAGCGTGTCGTGTCGGGCCGTCCGGCGGTGCATGGCGCCCCCGACATGGGCGTCTCGCGGGCGACGGCCCACAAGTGGGCGCGCCGGTGGCGGGCCGACGCACTCGGCGTGTTCCTCCACACCTACAACTACCATCGCTGCCGCACCGCACGCGGAGGCCGTCCCCCGATCAGCCGCGTGAACAACCCTGCGGGTCAATACACTTAGCTCACCACCCGTCCCCGGAAGTGACGGATGCCCCGGCCGAGGAGCAGTGCGGTGGCGGCTATCAGGACCGGGTAGACGACGAGCAGGCTCAGGTGGTCCGCGGAGGTGACCGAGGCGCGGAAGCCCTCGCTCAGGAACGTCAACGGGTTGATCAGCGAGACGAGTTGCACCCAGCGCACGTTGTCGAGTGCGCTCCACGGGTACAGCGTGCAGCCCAGATAGAGGACGGGGGTCAGCAGCGTGGCGAACAGCGCCATCACGTTGCGGGCCTGGAACGCCGAGCCCAGGTAGAGGCCGAGGCTGGAGAACAGGAGCGCGCCGAGCGGGGCCAGCGTCAGCAGCACCGGCCAATCGATGTGCAGCGCGGGGCGTTCCGCCGGGACGAACTCGGCGAGGGGGAAGGCCATGGCCGCGGCGAGCAGTCCTTGCAGCGCCCCCACGGCGACCTTGGCGCAGGCCACCAGGGAGACCGGCACGGGGGAGAGGACCCGGTCGTCGATCTCCCGGGTCACGCCGAACTCCTGCACCAGCGGCATCGCCACGGCGGTGATGCCCTGGAACAGCACGACCATCGCGAGCATCCCGGCGAGCAGGGTCGTGGCCTGGTCCGCGGCGAACGTCGAGCCTGCGGAGGTCCCCGAGGCGCCGGCGGCGATGTGGGGCGTGACGTAGCCCAGGGCGAACAGCAGCATGAGCGGCTGCACGACCGATCGGGCGAAGAAGTCCAGCGGCTGGCGGCGCAGCACGGTCAAGTCGCGTGCCACCAAAGCGCCGAAGGCGCGTACCGTGGCGGACACGGTCATGCCCGGGTGAGGTGCCGGGTCGGTCGGCGGCAAGGCGGCGGCTTCGCGGGAGTGGACGGCGGTCATCGGTCCCTCAGCTCCTTTCCGGTGAGGTGGAAGAACACGGCTTCCAAGGTGGCGGCTTCGGCATCCGCCTTGAGCGTCGCGGGCGTGCCGAGCGCGAGCAGGCGGCCGTGGTCGATCACCGCGACCCGGTCGGCCAGGCTGTCGGCCTCGGCCATGTCGTGGGTGATCAGCACGGTGGTCTGACCCGCCGTGCGCAGGTCGCGGACCAAGCCGTGCAGGGCTATGCGGCTCTGCGGATCGAGGCCGGTGGTCGGTTCGTCGAGGAACAGCACGGCGGGGCGGTGCAGGATCGCGCGCGCGATCATCAGCCGCTGTGCCATGCCACCGGACAGCCCGCCCACCGGCTTGTCCGCCGCGCCCGCCAAGGCGACGCGGTCGAGTTCGCGGTCCGCCGCGAGGCGGGCGTCGGCGCGCCGCATGCCGAAGTAGCGGCCGTGGAAGACGAGGTTTTCGCGGACGGTCAGGCTGCGGTCGAGGGTGGAGTGCTGCGGGACCACGCCGATGATGCGGCGCGCCGCGGCGGGCCGGGCGGCCACGTCGACGCCGCCGACCCAGGCGCGCCCGCCGGTCGGGACGACGGCGGTGGTCAGCATGCCCACCGTCGTGGACTTTCCGGCGCCGTTCGGGCCGAGCAGCGCGAAGACCTCGCCGGCGCGGACGGACAGGTCGAGCGCGTGCACGGCTGCCGTGCCGTCCGGATACACCTTCGCGAGTCCCTCGGTGTGCACGACGGCATCGCCGGGCGGACCCGTGCCGGATCCGGCCGGTGAGGGAGTCGGCGCGGGATGAGACGGGACAAAAGCGGACATGGTGGCCCCCGGGTCGTGGTGGTCGGACGTCTGTGAGGGAAATCGGTGAGGGAAATCGCTGAGGGAGTTCGTGAGGGAGTTCGTGAGGGAGTGCTCGCGGTGAGGGAGTTCGCGCCCGGGCGGTGGCCGCCGTGGTGGCGGTCGCGGAGCGGATCCCGAGTTGGACTGGACGGTCCAGTCCAAATATTTCTCCGCTAATATTGGACGCATGCGTCCAAGTCGTCAAATCCGCAGCTCAGAGGCCGATTCGGCAGCGGAGTCCGGGGCGGGGGCGGCGGGCAGGCCCGAACGTTCCGGGCGTCCTGGCCGTCCCGACAAGCGTCGCGCCATCATCGACGCCGCCAAAGAGGTGTTCCTCCGCCAGGGATTCACCGATACGAGCGTCGACGTCGTCGCCGCGGAGGCGGGCGTCTCGAAGCAGACCGTCTACAACCACTTCGGCGACAAGACGAACCTCTTCACCGCGGTGATAGAGACCGCTCAGCAGGACACCGCGAGCATCGCGGAGGAGCGGTTCGCCGCGTTCTTCCGGGAGTCCGGCGACATGGAGGCGGACCTCCGCGCGGCGGCCCGTATCTGGACCGACATGGTGCTCGCGCCCGAGGTCTCGGGCCTGCGCCGGGTCATCATCGCCGAGCAGTGGCGGCATCCGGAGATCGCCGCGGAATGGTCGCGCCCGCGGCCGGCGTTCGAAGACGCGCTCGTCGCCGAACTGGAACCGCACGTCGCGGCGGGCGACCTCGACATCCCCGATGTCCATGTGGCCGCACACCAGTTGATCCTGCTGACCGTCCACGAGGCGATTCACGCCTCGCACTTCGGGCTGCACCACCTGTCCGACCACCAGGTCCGGCGGATCGTCGACGACGGCGTCGACATGTGGCTGCGCAGCTACCGCGCGCGGCCCGCCCCCCAGACCGACCAGGGCGTGTCCTAGGCCCGCGACGAGCCACAGTCCCGCGGCGGACGATGGCAGATAGCGACGCACGACAGCCCCAGGGGACGGGCGGCCGTCGACCCCGGTCCAAACCGCCGACGCCCCGGCCCGCCGCAGCGGACCGGGGCGTCCGGTCGGGAAATACGCGGAGGCGTTACCCCACCGCCTCGTCGTAGGCCTTCGCCACCCGCTTCGGCGCCGCCAGTCGCCACGCGTCGACGAGCATCGCGCGCAGCTCGTCGAGGTCGTCGACGGCGGCCAGGTGTGCCCGGATCCAGTCGAAGTTGTCGTCGTGGCCGGGCCGCAGGAAGAACTTGTCCGGCTCCGCCGCGATCAGCTCGGCGCGTTCCTCGCGCGGGCACTTGAATGCCATGGACGCGTCGTCGTCGCCGAGCGCGGCGAAGATCTTGCCGCCGACCCGGAACGTCGGCTGTCCCCAGCTCAGCTTCTCGGATGTCTCCGGCAGGGCCAGCGCTTCGCGGCGGACGTCGTCGGCGGTTGCGGGCATGGGCGTTCCTCCGTGCTGATGGGGTTCCGTCGGCGCGCGGCCGGAAACGGTCACTCCCGCCACGCTAAAGGCCGCCGCCGACACCTGCTACGGCACGAGCACCAGCCGCCCGCGCAGCCCGCCCGCACCGAGCCGTTCGTACGCCTTCGCCGCGTCCGCCAGGGGGTACGTCGCCGCGACCCGGAGCGTCAGGCCCCCGGCCGCCGCCAGCCGGGACAGTGCGGCCAGCCGTTCCGCATCCGCCGCGACCAGCACAATCCCGGTGTCGATCCCGCGCAGCGGCGCCGCCGGGACGGCCCCCAGCGTCACGAACACGCCGCGGTCGCGAACCGCGCCCAGCACGGCCGTGCCGCCGAGCACCGCCGCGTCGACCGCGCCGTCCACCCCGCCGGGCACGAGCGCCCGGACCGCGGCCGCGAGGTGCTCCGTCCCGCGCGGCACGAACCACTCCGCGCCGAGTCCGCGTACGAAGGCCTCGTCCGACGCGCCCGCCAACGCGACCACGCGCAGCCCGCGCCGCACCGCCAACTCGACCGCGAAGGCACCCACCGCGCCCGCGGCACCGGTCACCAAAAGGGTCTGGCCGGGCGCCAATCCGGCGCGGTCCAAGGCCTGTTCGGCGGTGAGCGCGTTGAGCGGGATCGTCGCCGCGGCAACCGGGTCGACTCCCGCAGGCGCCGGTGCGACCTGCACCGGGTCGAGCAGCGCGTAGTCGGCGTGCGCGCCCGAGGCGACGTCGAGGAGGTGCTGGATGCCGATCACGTCGTCGCCGACGGCGTACCCGGTGACGCCGGAGCCGAGCGCGTCGACGGTGCCGGCGAGGTCCCAGCCCAGGCCCACCGCATCGCGCCGCGGATGGAAGCCGATGGCGGCGAGAGCCCCGGACGCGGTCGCTGCGTCGACCGGATTGACCGCGGCCGCCCGGATGCGGACCCGGACTTGTCCTGGTCCGGGCTCGGGCCGCGGCAGCTCGGCGAGTTCGAGGACGTGGCCGTCGCCGGCGGGACGGGAAACCAGAGCGTGCATGAGACGTACTCCCTCAGGTGGCACGGCATGAAGGCGGCCCCCGCCGAGGCGGGGCCGCGCTGTTCGACACCACGAACCTAGGAGCAGGTACTCTCCTTCGGTAAGTACGTACCTGGAAGTGCGTACCGGATCGAAGGGTGCGTCCATGCCCACGCTGACCGCCGCCCAGCGCCGTGAGCGCGACCGCGCGGCCTACGACGCCTTCCTCGCCGCCTGCCCGGCCCGCCAACTCCTCGACCGCATCGGCGACAAGTGGGTCAGCCTCCTGATGGCCGCTCTCTCCGACGGCCCGATGCGCTACGCCGAACTCGGCCGCAAAGTCGCCGGCATCAGCGAGAAGATGCTCACCCAGACCCTCCGCGGACTGGAACGCGACGGCCTGGTCACCCGGACCATCACCCCGTCCGTGCCGGTCCGCGTCGACTATGCCCTCACCCCGCTGGGCGAGAGCCTCGGCAGCGTCGTCCGCGAGCTGAAGCACTGGGCCGACACGCACATGGGGGCCATTGCCGCGGCCCGCGACGCCTACGACACCCGCACCCCCGACGCCTGAACCGAGCGCCACATCCATACGGTGGCGTGTGGTGATGCGGGCGGACACAACGGAGGCCTGGCAGCGCAAACCCGGACGCCGCTCCGGCCTGTGACCTGCCAGAATCCCCCTATGACCACACGATCGCCGGGACCGCGCGGCGGCGACCGCAGCACCACGTCCACCAACGGCAAGGCCGCCTCGAAACGCGGTGCGGCCCAGCGGTCGGGCACAGCGGCGAAACCCGCGGTCAACGGCCCGGTCACCGGCGCCGACGTCGCCCGCGCGGCCGGCGTCTCGCGCGCCACGGTGTCGTACGCCATGAACGACACCGCCGACGCCCGCATCCCCGAGGAGACCCGCCGCCGGGTCCGCGAGATCGCCCGCGAACTCGGCTACGAGCCGCGCTCCGACGCCCGTTCGCTGCGCCGCGGCCACACCGACCTGGTCGTGCTGCCGACGTACACGATTCCCTTCGGCGGGCTGCTCACCGCGTTCGTCAACGACTTGTCCCGCGAACTCCACCGGCTGGGCCACACGTTGGTCACGTACGGCGACCCGGATGCCGACCCCATGGCCGCCGCCCGCGCGTGGGCCGCGCTCCGCCCGGCCGCGATCGTGGTGCTGCCCGAGCGGCTGACCGAGGAATCCGCCGCCTACCTTGCCGCGCGCGACATCGCCATCGTCGGCCTCGCCTGGAGCAAAGCCCCCATGGACGGGGTGCACTTCGTCCTCGAAGGCGAGACCGGGAGATCCGGGTACGTCGCCGCCGAGCACCTCATCGCGCAAGGCCGCCGCGACATCGCCGTCGTGATCCCGCGCGAGGGACGCGACGACGTGATCGGCTTGGCCACCCTGGGCCGCGAACGACTTAAGGGCGTCCGGGAAGCCGTCGCCGCGGCACCGCACCCCGTGCGGGTTCGCATCGTCGAGATGGCGGAATCCCCGGCCTCCGCCGCCGAGGTCGTCGCGGGCTGGGCGCCCGACGACCGGCCCGACGCGGTGTTCGGCTACAACGACGAATATGCGGCGTTGCTCATGGGCGCGCTGTCCGACGCCGGAATCCGTATCCCCGACGACATCGCGATGACCGGCACCGACGATTTGCCGCTGTGCGAAATGGTGCGCCCGCGACTCACCAGCGTGGGCTTCACCCCGGCGATCACCCTCGGCGTCGTCGCCCAGCGCATTGCCGACGCGGTCCGCAGCCCGGTACCGGAAAAGCCGAGGCGCGTGATCATGTGGCGCGCGGAACTGCGCCCCCGGGATTCCGCCTGAGGGGAACCGCTCCCGCGGGATTCCGCTGACGGATCGGCGCGCCGCGGGGGCGGGGCCGGCGTCCCGCGCCTCCGCCGCCGGACGCGGCAGGATGGCCGCATGTCCAACCTCACCAGCCGCGTCCTCGACATCCGCACCGGCCGCACCGAGACCGTGTACGACCTGACCGCCGAATGCGGCGCCTTCCTGCGCGACGCCGCGTCCGGCCGGGACGGTCTGCTCAACGTGTTCACCCCGCATGCCACCGCCGGTATTGCGGTGATCGAAACGGGCGCGGGCAGCGACGACGATCTCCTCGCCGCGCTGCGTGATCTGCTGCCCGCCGACGACCGCTGGCGGCACCGCCACGGGAGCCCCGGCCACGGCCGCGACCACGTCCTCCCGGCATTCGTCCCGCCGCACGCCACCCTCCCCGTCATCGACGGAGCGTTGGCCTTGGGCACGTGGCAGTCGGTCGTCCTGGTCGACACGAACGGCGACAATCCCGATCGCCACGTGCGGCTGTCGTTCCTCGGCTGACCACGGCCAAGGCGGCAGGCGGACGGCCCGCGCAACAGACAGCCAGTGCGGCAGGCGGCCAAGCCGCCCGCCGCCGGACACGATCTACGATGGTGGGCACGGCATCGCGCGCTGGGCACCGTCCGGGTGTGCGTGGAGGTGCCTGTGACATGCCTGTTGGAGGCATCGCACTGTGTCAGTCCAGTTGAACCACACGATCGTGCATACCCGGGACAATCGGGCCTCGGCCGAATTCCTCGGGGGAATCCTCGGGTTGGTGCCCGGCGAGACGTGGGGACCCTTCGTCCCGCTCGACCTGGCGAACGGCGTCACGCTGGACTTCGTGTCCACCGACATCGACTTCCCCGTCCAGCACTACGCGTTCCTCGTCAGCGAAGCGGAATTCGACGGCATCTTCGCGCGCATCACCGAAGCCGGCGTCACCTACTACCCGAGCCCGAGACTGGACAACCCGGGCCACATCAATCGCAACGACGGCGGCCGCGGCATGTACTTCCTCGATCCCAACGGCCATGCCATGGAAGTCATCACCAAGCCGTACGGCGGCTGATCCCCGCCCGGGATTCCTCGGTCGGGCTCACACCCGGCCGAGGGATCCCGGCAGGGCCGCGCGGAAGCCATCCGGCACCCTGCAGCCGGTGTCGTCGGCGGGCGCCGCCACGGCAGCGGATCAAGGGCACGGGCGGCGCAAGGGACCGGAGGATGCGCGTGTCGGATATCTGGGATCCGTACGGCAGCTTGCAGCGCACGCTGTGGATCGGCGGCGGGCAGTGGTGCGGCAAGTCCACCGTGGCGGAAATCATCGCCACGGAGCACGGCTTGACGGTGTACCACTACGACTACCACGACGCCCGCGGCCACCAGGATCGCCGCGTCGCACGCCGAGTCGCGCGGGGCGAGCCCGTGGCAGATCCGACCCCGGACCAGGTCTGGGTGGAACAGAGCCCGGAGGAGATGGCCGCCGAGACCCTGGCCGGCTTCCCCATCCGCTTCGCGTGGGCGCTGGACGACCTCCGCGCACTGTTCACCGGTCGGCCTGCGATCGCCGAGGGATGGGGACTGCGCCCGGAACTCGTCGCGCCGCTGCTCGACTCGCTTCGGCGCATGGTCGTCCTCGTCCCCACCGACGACTTCCGCCACCACCAGCTCCGCACCCTGCCGCGCGCACGAGCCCTCAACGCCCGCGTCTCCGACCCGGCCCGCGCCCAAGCCAACCGCATCGCCCGTGACCGGCTGATCGCCGAGGACGCGGCGCGGAACGCACGCCGCCTCGGCATCCGCATCATCGAAGTCGACGGCACGCTCGACGCGTCGGCGGTGGCGACAGAGGTGGCCGACCACTTCGCGCCGTATCTCGGAGCGTGATGCCAGTCTGAGGGCCTGGATCGCCGTCCAGGGCGGTCCGGTGCCCGCGCAGACGTGGCGGTCATTGGCGACTTGTGATCCGGGGCTCACGGCTCCGAGTTGGTGGCTCGTGCGGATGCATCGGACCACCAGGTACGACACGAGGTGCGAGCCTTTCGGCGGCGTCGCCGCGGCAGCATCTGTGTCGGCGTCTTGGCGCGGTGCCTGACGGGGCCCGGGGGGTGCACGCGATCCGGACGGTGCTCCGGACGGTGCAAGGCGGTGCCGAATGCCGCCCGTTTGCCGCAGTTTGCGCGCGTGGTGTGCGGCTACTAAGCCGGTGGATCTTCCACGTCCACCGGATGCGGTGGACTGACAGGCGGGCGGGCTATGCGTGCTATGGCGGCTGCGGCGGCGGTGGTTGCCCTGGTGTGCTCCGGTACGATCGCGGCTCCGGCCGCGTCGGCCTCGGGTGCCGCGTCAGGCACCCCCAAGCTGATCGAACCTCCGACCGGCTACGTGCAGTTGGTCAATCGCCGGTCGAGTAAATGCATCGACGTCGAGGGGTTCGGGGTCGGCAACGGCGCGAACGTGCACCAGTGGTCGTGTCGTCTGGACAACAACAGCAACCAGCGCTGGCGGTTCGCTCTCGCTTCCGGCCAGGGGCCGGACCGCCTGTGGTACATCGTCAACGAGCACAGCGGCAAGTGTCTGGACGTGGCCGAGTTCTCCACGGACAACGGCGGGAACATCTGGCAGTGGCAGTGCAACGGCACCGCGAACCAGCGGTGGCGCATCGTGGAGCCCGGCGACGGCGGCGGAACCTTCTTCACTCTGGTGAGCCAGAACAGCGGCAAATGTGTGGACGTCAGCGACTATTCCGTCGAGGACGGCGCGAACATCTGGCAGTGGACCTGCCACCAGCTCTACAACCAGCAGTTCCGCATTTTCACCGCCACCTGAGCGGTCGGCCGCGCACTTTCGAGGCGACGACCGGGTAGCGGCCGCCGTCCGCGAGGCCGCGCAAGAACGGATGCCGCCGAGGCCGCCTGCAGCAGGTCCCAGGACCCCGCCCGGTGTCCCTGGTCATGCGTTGTCCCTCCCGCTAGCGTGCGGCCATGACGCAGCCGGAGAATGTGACGCCGTTTCAGATCGAGGTCCCGGACGCCGATCTCGTGGACCTGCGGGAGCGGCTGGCGCGTACGCGGTGGCCGGACGCGGAGACCGTCGACGACTGGTCGCAGGGCATACCGCTGGCCTACGTGCGCGACCTCGCCCGCTACTGGGCCGAGGACTACGACTGGCGGAAGGCCGAGGCGCGGTTCGCCGCCTACCCGCACTTCACCACCGCGATCGACGGCCTCGACATCCACTTCCTGCACATCCGGTCGCCGCACGAGGACGCGATGCCGCTGATCCTCACGCACGGCTGGCCCGGGTCCTTCGTCGAGTTCCTCGACGTCATCGGCCCGCTCACCGACCCGACCGCGCACGGCGGCGACGCGAGCGACGCGTTCCACCTGGTGGTGCCGTCGCTGCCCGGGTACGGCTTCAGCGGCAAGCCGGAGCGCGCCGGGTGGAACGTCGAGCGCATCGGCGCCGCGTGGGCCACGCTCATGGACCGGCTGGGCTACGAGCGCTACGGCGCGCAAGGCGGCGACTGGGGTTCCATGGTCACGGTCGCGACCGCCAAGGCCGGCGGCGACAAGGTGGCCGGCATCCACCTGAACATGCCGGTGGTGTCGCCCGACCCCGACACGTTCTCCGACCTGACCGACGCCGAACGCAAAACCCTTGCGGACCTCGCGGCGCACCGCGACCACGGCACCGGGTACTCGAAGATCCAGTCCACCCGCCCGCAGACCCTCGGCTACGGGCTCGCCGATTCACCGACCGGGCAACTTGCGTGGATCGTCGAGAAGTTCCAGGCCTGGACAGACTGCGACGGACACCCTGAGAACACCCTCACCCGCGACCAGATGCTCGACAACGTGACGCTGTACTGGCTCACCGGTACCGGGGCATCGTCGGCGCGCCTGTACTGGGAGAGCTTCAACGGCCCGCACCTGGACGAAGTGACCACGCCGACCGGCTGCTCGATCTTCCCGCACGAGATCATCCGCGCCTCGCGCCGCTGGGCGGAGAAGCGCTTCACGGATCTGCGTTACTGGAACGAACTCCCGGCCGGCGGCCACTTCGCGGCCTTCGAACAGCCGCAGACCTTCGTCGAGGAAGTACGTCGGTTCTTCCGCCTCGTACGCTGACCGCCGACCCGTAGGCCGCGTGATCCAGTGCGCGGCCTACGCGGCTGTCGGGCGGGACGAGTCGGTCACCAGCTTGACCGCGATCAGGCCGAGCATGGTGCCCATGACGTAGCGCTGGGCACGCAGCCAGCCGGGGCGGCGGGCCAGGAACACCGCGATCGTGCCCGCCGCCAGCACCATCGTCAGGTTGACCGCGACACTCGCGGCGATCTGTACGCCGCCGAGCACCAGGCTCTGCAGGAACGCGTGCCCGGCCTTCGGGTCGAGGAACTGCGGAATGATCGTCAGATAGAGCAGCGCGGCCTTGGGATTCAGCAGGTTGGTGAACAGCCCCATCATGAACAGCTTCCGCGGCGAATCCCGGGGCAGTTCGGCCGCCTCGAACACCGAGATGCCGCCCGGCTTGAGCGTCTGCCAGGCCAGCCACAGCAGATACGCGGCACCCGCGGCCTTGACCGCGACATACAGCTCCGGCACGGCCACGAACAGCACCGACATGCCCAAGCTGGTCGCCACGAGGTAGACCACGAAGCCGACGGCCACGCCCGCGATCGAGATCGCACCGGCCCGGCGACCCTGCGTGATGCTGCGGGACACGCAATACATCATGTTCGGCCCCGGCGTGAGCGCCATGCCGAGGGCCACCGCCGCCACACCCAAAATCGCCCCTGTTTCCATGTCGGTGAGCGTAAAACGCCTTGCCGAGTCGGTGCAATAGGAATATTGTTCTCGGTGCAATCAAGGTCGAGGCGCGCGCAATCCGCAGCGGAAAGCGAAAGCCGCCGCGGTAGCCGAGCAGCCGAGGAGAAGCCGTGGACTTCCGCACCGTCGCCGACGCCGTGGCCGCCGACATCGCCTCCGGCCGCCTGCGCCCCGGCGACCGGCTCCCCACCCAGCGCGACTTCGCCCGCGCCCACGGCATCGCCAACTCCACCGCCACCCGCGTCTACGCCGAACTCACCCGCCGCGGCCTCGTCGTCGGCGAAGTCGGCCGCGGCACCTACGTCCGCGCCGCGTCGCCGCGTCCGTTCGCGCTCACCGAACCCACCACGGCCGCCGTCGACCTCGAACTCAGCGTCCCCGCGGTCCCCGAGCAGTTCCCGCTGCTCGCCGAGGGCATGGGCCGGATGCTCCGCCCCGACGTCCTGCGCGACGCCCTGCGCCCCGTGGGCGCGGCCGGCACCCCGGAGGCCCGGGAAGCCGCCACGGGCGTCCTGGCCCGCGCCGGATGGGCCCCGGACCCCGACCGCGTCCTGTTCACCGGCACCGGACGCCAGGCCATCGCCGCGGCCGTCGCCGCGCTCGTGCCGCCCGGTGGCCGCCTCGGCGTCGAAGACCTCACCTACCCGGCAGCCCGCGCCATCGCCACCCGGGTCGGTGCCACCCTCGTCCCGCTCGGCATCGACGCCGAGGGCCTACGCCCCGACGCCCTCGCCGAAGCACACAGATCCGCCCGCCTGCACGCCGTCTACGTCCAACCGACCCTGCACAACCCGCTGTCCGTCACGCTGTCCTACCAACGCCGCCTCGAACTCGCGCAAGTCACAGGCGCGTTGGGAATCCCGATCATCGAAGATGCGGTCTGGTCCCACCTCGCCACGGATCCCGGGCCACCGCTCGCCGCCTTCGCACCCCACCACACGGTGCTGATCGACAGCCTGTCGAAACGCGTCGCCCCCGGGCTCACCCTCGGCTTCGCCGTCGCCCCCGCATCCGGCGCCGATGCCGTTGCGCACGCCATCCGCTCCGGCGCCTGGACCGCCCCGCGCTTCGCCCTGGAAACCGCACTCGGCTGGATGCGCGACGGCACGGTACGCAGCATCGAAGCCGCCAAACGCACCGACGCCCGCGCCCGCCAGGCCGCCGTGGCCGACCTCCTCGCCGGCTTCCGCATCCGCACCGCGCCCGAGGCGTCCATGTGCTGGTGGGACCTGCCCGAACCGTGGCGCGCCGACACGTTCGTCGCGGCCGCCGCGCGCCGCGGTATTGCGGTCACCCCAGGCGCGGCCTTCGCGGTACGCGCCACCGCCGCACCCAACGCCGTGCGCCTCGGACTGGCCTCCCCGCCGCCCGACGTCCTCGCCCGCGCCGTGGCGACACTGGCCGCCCTCGCCCGGTCGACACCCGACGACGAGGCGATCGGCTGAGCCACGCCGCCCCGCGGAAGGCCCGGCGGGGACCGAGCCACCTACTCCGACGGCTCCGTCCCCGCCGGCCAATCCCACATCGGGACCTCGCGCAGTGGATGCAGTTCGTCGTCGGTCCGCGCATGCGAGTTCTGCATCGCCACCTGCGACCCGAACTCGACGTGCTCGCGCAGCGCCTGCCGGAACGGCGCGTCGGACGGCAGCCCGGCCTTGTCCGCCGCCGCCATGTACAGGTCAACGAACCGCTGCCGCTGCTCCTCGGCGATGCGCAGCCCTCGGTGCACCGCGATCAGTTGCAGGAACCCGCCCATGGCGCGGCTGAACGTGTCCGGCCCGCCGAACGTCTCGGCGGTGAACGCCGTGAGATGGGCGACGTGCTCGGGCTTCCCGTCGCCGAACAGCGGCTTCAGCAGGGGATCGGCAAGCACGCTGCCGTAGAAGATGTCGATGAAGCGGTGGAGGCCTTCTTCTCCGCCGGCATGCTCGTAGAGCGTCACCATGCCGTCAGCATGACACGGCGGCCCCGGGTTCCGGCAACTCGCCGAGCTCGCTGGCCAGTTGGCGGCGCAACAGTTTGCCGGTGGGGGTGTAGGGGAGTGCCTCGCGGACGACCACGTCATCGGGGGTGCGCGAACCGCGAAGCTGGGCCCGCACGTATGCGCGCAACTCCTCTGCATCCACCGTCTGCCCGGTCGCGGGGACGACGGCCGCGGTGATCCGTTGGCCCCACTGGTCGTCTGGCATGCCCACGACCGCCACTTCGCGGACCGCCGGGTGGTGGATGAGCACGTCCTCGATTTCCGCGGGGGCTATGTTCTCACCGCCCCGGATGATCGTGTCGTCCGCGCGGCCTTCGATGTACAGGTAGCCGTCGGCGTCGATGTGCGCCCGGTCGCGGGTGGGGAACCAGCCGTCGTCGTCGAGCACCGACCCGGTGCCGAGGTATTCGCCGGAGACCTGCGGGCCGCGCACCCACAGCTCGCCGTCCCGGACGGCGCCTTCCACGCCGGGCACGAACCGGCCCGCCGAGCCGAGACGGCGGCGCACCGCGGGATCGTCGGACTCGAACGCGGCGCGGTGCTCATCGGGGCCCAGGACGGCGATCGTCGAACTGGTCTCGGTGAGGCCGTAGGCGTTGGTGAACCCGGCGTCGGGGAAGGCCGCCAGCGCCGCGGTGAGCACGGTGGCCGGCATACGGGCGCCGCCGTAGGCGATGCCGCGCAAGGCCGGAGCGTTCGCTTGGCCGCCGTCGAGCGCGTCGACGATCCGCGCCAGCATGGTCGGCACCACCATCGCCTGCGTGACGGCTTCGGCGCGCACCAGCCGCAGCCACTGCTCGGCATCGAAGTCGGGCAGGTGCACCATGCGGCGTCCCGCGTACAGGTTGCTGAGGACTCCGCCGACTCCGGCGACGTGATACGGCGGCACGCTCACGAGGATCGCGTCGTCGTCCGCGGCCGACGCGAACTCGACGGTCTGCAGGACGTACCCGACCAGGTTGTCGTGCCGCAGCACGACACCCTTGGGGCGCGACGTGGTGCCGGACGTGAACAGCACGACGGCAGGCGCGGAGTCGTCCTCCGCGGAGGCAATCGGATCGGCCTTCGTGGCATCGTCGAACCACCGTGAGGCCGCCAGGACCGGGGCGGGGGAGTCGGCGAGTGCCGGGGCGTAGGCGTCCTCCGCGACCACGACCGCGCCCGGGAGATCGCCGATCAGTTCGCGCAATTGGGCGCCCGAAAGCCGGTAGTTGAGCGGCGTCAGCGGGACGCCCGCGTGCGCGGCCGCGAACAGCAGCGCGGGGAACGCCGGGCCGTTGACGCCCACGTACACGACGTGCCGCGCGCCCGCGTCGCGCAGCAGGCCGGCGCCCGCGGCCGCCGTGCGGGCGAGGTCGGCGTACGTCAGCCGCCGCGCGTCCGGCTCCGCCCGGCGGCCTACGGCCACCCGGTCGGGGTTGGCGGAGACCGCCATGTCGAGCAGCATCCCGATGCCCACGGGAACCCTCCCCTTCCGCGGCCCTTCCGAATATCGAAACGGCGGACACCCCGCCGGCGGCACCGCTCCCGCAGCGAACCCCGTAGGGCGCGCGGGATCAAGAGGCATCGGTGAAGGCAGCGCATTCGATTCGGATCCGCAGGGGGCCGTGGAAGGTGCGTGGAAGGTCCGCGGAGGGGGCCATAGGGGCTTCTAAGAGGCTCCGCAGAGCCGCAGAAGGCATGGGTGTGCCCCCGGAGCTGCCACTCCGGGGGCACCTGCCGCGCTGTGGGGCACGGGTATTGCGTGGTCGATTGCCCCGAGCGCCGGACATGGCCTAGGCATCGGGGCATTCCGTGCACATCACCGGCGCCTCGGGCGCACGCTGACGGCGGTGTACGGGCTCAGGCGCGCAGCGGGGCGATGTCCGACGGCGCCAGCTTGCGGCCGGCGATGCCGTCGAAGCCGTTGCGGTCCTGGTAGCTCTCCTCGCCGATGACGCGGCCTTCGTCGTCCATGACCCACACGATTGCCATGCGGACCTCGTACAGGTAGTACGCGTCCTGGTCGTCGATGTCGATGCCCATCGCGGCGAGGGCCTTGCCCGGGTAGGCCATCTTCATCACACCGTCGGTGAGCACCGCGTGACGGTCCACCGCAAGACGGTCGATCTCGTGCACGAGCTGCGTGGCGCCACTCGCCACGAACGCGCTGTAGTACGCGCGGATGCCCTCGGTGCCGCGCGGGTGCAGGCGCTCGTTGTCCGGCGGGCCGAGGCGGTAGACCGGCTCCGGGGCGAGGGTGCCCATGAGGCCGTCGAGGTCGCCGTGCGCCTCGGACTTCATGTGCGTGACGATCGTTTCGAGGTTGCGCCGCAGGGCCGGGTCGGTCTCCTCGGCAAGCCGCTTCTCCAGCGGCACCCACGTCAGGTTGGGGTCGATGATCGCTGCGGTGTTCGCTGCGGGGTTCGCGGGGGCCATGGCCGACTCCTTGCACACGCCTTTGTTGTTTATGGCGTAAACGTTCTAGCATTGCTCCGTGACACGGTCAATGAAAACGCGGCTCGGGCTCCGCGACATCGTCCTGGCCGCCCGCGCGGTGCTCGCCGAGGGCGGCGTTCCGACGCTCACCATGGCGGCGGTCGCCCGTCGGCTCGGGGTCACCCCGATGGCGCTCTACCGGCACGTCGACGGGCGCGACGAACTCCTCGCCGCGGTCGCCGACTCGGTCCTCGAGGACGTCGGCGCGGCGGCCGCGGAACCCGGACTCCCGTGGTGGGACGCGGTGGAGTCGTGGATGCGCGACGTCCGGCACCGGATCGTGGAAAGCCCGTGGACTGCCCAATTGATCGGCACTCCCACCCAGATCGCCCCCGCGTGGGTGGCCGCACTGGACCGGCTGCTCGCCGCCCTCGAACGCGCCCCGCTGGACGACGACGCACGCGCGGGCGCGTTGACCTGGATCGCCCGCACCACGGTCGGCGTCGTCCTGCTGGAAGCCAAGTCCCCGCTCGCGCACGCGGGCCGCGCCGTCGGTGCGCCGCTGGAGGCCGCCCTGGAGACCGCGTCGCCGGAGATGGCGGCCCGCTGGGCACGGATCGAACGGCCGCTCGAACGCTATGGGGACGACTATTTGTTCGAAGACCTGGTGCGGCAGACACGGGCCCGATTGCACGCGGCAGCACGTTTTGAAAAACACGAGGACGGGGCAGCGACCCACGAAGGCCCGGAAGGCTCCGAAGATCCCGGTATCCCCGACGGCTCGGACACCCTCGGCGACCTGACCGACGCCCAGTGGCACCTGGTCCGCGCGCTCCTGCCGCCCCCCGACCACCGCGGCGCGGCCCCCGCCGACGACCGCCGGGTGCTGGACGGCCTCCGCTACCGCGAACGCACCGGCGCGTCCTGGCGCGACATCCCCCCACGCTACGGCCGCTGGCAGACCCTCTACGGCCGCCACCGCAAGTGGGCCGCGGACGGGACCTGGGGCCGCGTCAGCGAGGTGCTCACCGAACGGGGGTAAGCCGTGCGCGGGCATGAGACGGCATGAGGCGACGACGGCGCAAGGCGGCATGATGCAACTCGCGCGGGTAGAGCCCACGGTCCTGCGCGGCCCGTTCCACACCCCGACGAACCGGCCGTCCTCACCGCCGCCGTCCGCTACCTCGTCGAGACCGCCCCCGCCGACGTCCCGTCGGAGTCCCTCGACCAGTTGACGCAGGCGCCGGCGGCGTACGTCGAGCAGGTGCGCAGACTGTCCGCGGACATGCCCTAGCCGCGCGCTGCCGCCCCGGACGAGCCCGTCGCCGCCCCATCGGCACCCGTCGCGCCCGTCACCGTCCCATCGGCACCGGTCGCACCCGTCGCCGTCCCCGCCACTCCGGCCAGGGCGGCGACCGCCAACCGCGTCGCCCGCTCGTTCACCGCCGCGAAGTCGTCGCCGGACTCGATGGCCTTCGTGGCCGCGTTGACGAAGCCCTGGAGTAGCCCGGCCGTCCGGCGCGGGGAGTCGTCGCCCAATTCCTCCAGCGTCTCCACGAGGGGCTGCAGGATGTCGCGGTGCGCGTGCTCGGCGCCCGCCCGCAGGGCCGCCGCGTCGCGGTCGCCGGCCAACGCCTGCGCCACGCGGTGCTCGCCGTCCCGGACCAAGGCCAACTGTGCGGTGACGAAAGCCGCGACGCGTCCCTCCGGGGTGTCGGCCGCGGCCATCGCCGTGCGGATCGGCGCGGTCCAGCGCGGTGCGGCCTCGACCACCACGGCTTCGAGGAGTTCCTGGCGGCTGCCGAAGTACTTGTACACGCTGTTGCGGGCCAGCCCCAGCCGATCGGCGACGGCGCCGAACGTGACCCGGGCGGCGTCGCCCTCCTCCAGCAGCTCGTGCGCCGCGCGCACCAGCGCGGCGCGCTGCTGCGCGCGGTGGTCGGCGACGGACGCGGCGGAGATCTTCGGCACGTGCCCAGTCTAGGGAGCGGCCGTCCGGCGGCCTCCGGCACTTGGGGACACGGTGTCGCCATCTGTTATCTTGGCGACACGATGTCCCCAACCTTGGTGTCGGCATCCCCACCGCCCGGACGTCGCCGCGGCCCCCGCGAACGACCCGGATCCCGCACACCCGAAGGGACCCCACCGTGTACCTCGCCCTGCGCGAGCTGCGCGCGGCACGCGGCCGCTTTCTGCTCATGGGCAGCGTCGTCATGCTGGTGGCGGCACTGGTCGGCATCGTGTCCGGCTTCACCGCCGGCCTCGGCAACGACACCGTCTCGGCCCTGCGCGCCCTGCCCGCCACGCACTTGGTGTTCTCCGCCGACGCCAAGTCCGACCAGTTCAACCGAAGCCTCGTCGGCGCCGACGTGCTCGACGCCTGGCGCGCCGAACCGGGCGTCGAGGCCGCGCCGCTGGGCGTCGCCATCACCCGCGGAACGACGAACCGCGGCGTGGAGATCGACCTCGCGGCCTTCGGCGTGGAACCGGGTTCCTTCGTCGCCCCGGACCCCGACTCGGGGCAGCCGGTCGGCACGACGCCAGGCGGCATCGTGGTGTCCCGGAAGCTCGCCGACAAGGGCGTCCACGTCGGGGACATGCTCACGATCGACCGGCTCGGCACCGCGGTGCGCGTCGACGGGATCACCGGCTCCGCTTCGTACGGCCACGTCCCGGCCGCATACGTGCCGCTCGACGTGTGGACGCGGCTGCGCTTCGGCATCCCGGGCGCCGACCCCGACGCGCCGCTGCCGCGGCAGTTCAGTGCCGTGGCCGTCCGCGCATCCGGCTCCGCCGCCCTGCCGATCGACCGGCTGGACGCCGCGAAGGGGACGCACACCATCAGCCGCAGCGCGGCCTTCGCCGCCGCCCCCGGCTACACCGGCGAGCGCGTCACCATGACCTCCATCCAGGTGTTCCTGTACCTGATCGCGCCGCTCGTCGTCGGCGCCTTCTTCGCCGTGTGGACGGTCCAACGCGGCCCGGAGCTCGCGCTGTTGCGCGCCATGGGCGCGTCGCGGCCCCGGCTGCTGTGGATCACCGCGGTGCAGGCCGCAATCGTGGTCGCCGCAGGGGCGGTTGCCGGCGGGGCGATCGCGGCCGGCGTCGGACTGCTGCTCGGCTCGGCGGTCCCGTTCAGCCTGCCGCCGCTCACGCTCGTGGCCACGCTCGGCGGAGTCGCCGCCCTCGGCCTGGCCGGCACCGCGATCACCCTCCGCCGGGTCACCGCACCCGACCCGCTCACCATGCTCGGAGCCCACCGATGAGCCTCGTGCTGTCCGATGTCACGGTCACCCTCGGCCGCGGCGACACCCGCACCACCGTCTTCGCCGACCTCGACGCGGCGTTCGCACCGGGACACCTCACGGCGCTCGCCGGGCCGTCCGGCTCGGGCAAGTCCACCCTCCTCGCGGTGGCCGGGGCGCTGCTGCGCCCGGACCGGGGGTCGGTCGTGCTCGGCGACCGCGACCTGGCGGCGCTCTCCGATGCCGAACGTGCGCGCGAACGCCGCGAGCACATCGGATACATGTTCCAAAGCGGCAACCTGCTGTCCGCACTGACGTCCGTCGAACAACTGCTCGCCGCCGCCTACATCGCCGGGCACAAGCCGTCGCGGCTCAAGAAGCGCGCCGCCGAAGCACTTGAGGAAGTCGGCCTCGGGCAGCGGCTGCGGCACCGGCCCGACCAACTGTCCGGCGGCGAACGGCAGCGCGTCGCCTTGGCCCGCGCGCTGTTCCTCGGCCCCGAACTGCTGCTGATCGACGAGCCGACGGCGGCGGTGGACCGCGGTCAGGCGGCGATGCTGGTCGAGGTCATCGCGGAACGCGCGCGGGCGCAGGGCTGCGTGGCGGTGGTGGCCACTCACGACCCCGTGGTGATCGCCGCCGCGGACGAGGTCGTGAACCCGGCGGGGGAGCGGGCCTCCGTCTGACGCGCTTCTCCGCCGGTCCGGCGGGCCGGTCCGATGCCGACCGGACCTGCGGCGCAGGAACGTGCACGGCAGTTCCCGGCGTTCAGCCTCGGCGTACCGCGCTCACCCGAACGGTGGTGAACCCGTGGTCGCGGAACGTCGCGGAATCCGCCTCGCGCAGCGCCGCCGGGATGTCGAGGCCCGGCGGCAGCAGCGGCCGCAGTTCGGCGAGGCTCAGGCGCCAGTAGCGGGCCATCGGGCTGCCCGCGGCGACGGTGGTCGACGTGCGGTGCGTGGCGATGTCCGTCAGTCCGGTCGCGGCCACGTGGGCAGGGAGCTCGCGGGCCCACAGGGAGTCGGTGCCGACGTACCGGTGCTGGGCCTCCACCATGGCGAGCGTGACCGTGCGGTACGCCCGATGGGGTGAGTCGTAGACCGGCGAGTGGTCCGGTTCCTCGACGACCAGGCGGCCGCCTGGGGCCAGCCAAGACGCGATGTCGTCCAGGATGCGGTCGCGTTCGACGAGGTCGCAGAGCAGATAGCGGACGTGGATGAGATCGAACGTCCCGTCCCGGAAGCCGTCGCAGCGCACGTCATGACGCACGAACTCCAGGTTGCCGAGCGGAGATCGGGCGGGCGGCGCGGCCAGATCGGTGGCGACGACCCGGGCGCGCGGGAACTGTTCGGCCAGGCGGCGCGCCACACTGCCGGTGCCCGCGCCCAGTTCGAGGCACAGGCGCGGCGCGGGACCGCGCAGCGCGGCCAAGGCGGCGAACGTCTGCGGATCCAGCGCATCGGCCAGTGCCGCGAGCCGGCGCGACGCGGCGAACTCCCGGGCGGGCGAGGGGATCGGGGCGTAGGCCAAGGAGTCTCACAAGGTCTCGTCGATCGGGCTGCCCCGGAACGGAGGACGTCGGCAGCGGCGCCGAAAACGGCACCGCTGCGGCGAGTGTGGCCAGCGGGATGGTTGCGGCGCAAATGAGCGGTGGTCAATGCGGGTGAACGGGGCGGGCCCTCGGGGGGCTTGACGGCTAATGGGGTTAGCTTTAGATTGAAGCTAATCACATTAGCTAATCAGCTCGGGGAGTAAGCCATGCCGATCGCCAAAGCGGCCCGCGTATCGGGCTGGGCCTTGCTCGTGGGGTTCCTCGCGGTGTTCACGGTGTTCGAGTCGGCGAAGTACGGGTTGGTCACGACGGCGGGAGCCGTTGTCGGGCTGGCGATCCCGGAGGTCGCCGGGCGGCTGTCCGGCCGGGCGCCGCGTACCGCCGCCGCATTGCGCGCGTGGTGGCGGCCAACGGTGCTTCTCGTCGTCGCCATGGTGTCGCCGGTCGGCGGGACGGCGCTGTTCACGGCGGGGCTGGGGTGGCTGACCCGGATCACCGCCGAACGGCTCCGCCCGTAGCGCGGGCGACGTGCCGCGGGTCCGGTCCGGTCGATCATGTCCGGGCCGGGGTCACTACGTTGGCCGGATGTCTTCCGCACGTGTCGTCGGCTACGACCCGCCTGCCGCTGGTGCGTGCGGCTTTCGCAGCCGCGGGCGGCAGCTTCGTCGTCGCCGCGGCGGCGACCCTGGCCACGATCGACCGGCCGGGACGCGACTGAGCGCCGCGCGGCGGACGCCAGTCCACGATCACATCCACCCGGACAGGCCTAACCCTCGGCCTCGCCCTTCCCCATCAACCGCTCCATCCCGCCCATCACGAACTCCAGCCCGAATCCGAACTGTTCGTCCGCCGTCAGCCCCGCCACCACCGCGAAACTCCGCCGCAGCGTCGCGTAGCGGTCGCCCTCCGCGGCCAGCTGCTCCGTCAGCTCCGGCAGGGCCGGGTGCACCCCGGTCGGCCGCGCCGCGACCTCGTCCCGTGCCGACGCGTACGCGAACCGGGCCAGCAGCGAGAACGACATGATCGCGTCGGCTTCGCTCAGTCCCCGTTCATGCAGCGCGGCCAGCAGCCGGTCGAGCAGCTCCATCCCGCTGGTCGGGATCGCCACGTGGGCCTTCAGATACGGCTGGTACTCCGCCTCCACCAGCCCCGCCCGGCGCATCGACCCGGCCAGCACCAGGGTCAGCTCGCGCCACCCCGCGTCCTCCGGAACCTCCGGGGCTTCGAGTGCCGCCGACACCGCCGCCGCGGCCACGAGCGCCAGCAACTCGTCCTTGTTCTTCACGTGGTAGTGCAACGCACTCCGGTCGACACCCAGCCGATCCGCCACGCTCTGCATGGTGACCTGCCCCGGCGGCATCGCCAGTGCCGCCTCCACGATCTTGTCGCGGTCGATGCGGCGCGGCCGCCCCAAGCGCTTCTGCCGCGGCGCTTCCGTGCCCATGCCGACATCCTCCCGCCGCCCGGTGCGTGTGCCCTACGGGGGCCCACCGCCACCGCGCGAGGATCATTCTGCCAGCCCGGCCCGCACCGCCCCGGCGTCGACCGTACCGGCCTGCACGGTCTCGGACCCGGCCCGGCTGCGCGGCCGGAACCCGTCGAGCAGCAGCGCGGCCAGTACCCCCGCGGGGTCGTCCTCGTCGGCCGGCCCCGCGATCTCGTCGTAGCGGCGGTCGACGACACCGTGCGTGGCGGCGAAGACGACGCGGAGCATGCTCTCCGGGTCCACATCCGCACGCAGCGACCCGTCCGCCGCCGCCTCCCGGAGCGCCCGCTGCCACACCGCACGCACCGCGTCCCGCCGGGCGACCAGCGGGGCCAGCGACGGCGTCCGGCGGATGTACGTCCAACTGTTCGACAGGCACAGGAACTCGCGCGGATACCGCAACGCCACCCCGACGCTCGCCCGCACCATGTCCTCGACCCGGTCCGCCGAAGAACCGCCCCCGGTATCGGCCGACGAGGACTCCAACGCCGCCTCCAGCGCCCCCAGATACCGCATCACCAAGTCGGCCAGCAGCGTCGACTTGTCCGGCACATGGCTGTAGAGCGACGAGGGCTTGAGCCCGCACGCCGCCGCAATGTCCCGCACCGACGTCCCGTGGTACCCGCGTTCGGCGAACAACTCCGCCGCGGCGGACAGCACCCGCTCGCGGGCGTCGACGGAGGCGTGCGCGGTCTGTTGGGCCATTGCTTCCCCTCGGGGCTTGGCGTACCGTCCGGGGCAATCGGCGTACGAACGATCGTTCGTACGCCCGCTCGGCAGCCTATACCGCCGCACTGCCCGGAGGTACCCCGTGGCCGACCCGCAGCCGACCCCTCAGCCGCACCCGCAGCCGAACGCCCTTGACCCCACCGCCGGCTCCCTCGAAGAACGCCTCCCCGTGATGGCCGCAATCCGGGCCACCGCACACGGTTCCGTCGACACCCCCGCAGGCCGCTACTTCGCCACCGCCGCGGGCGTCCGGGCCGCGCTCGCCGACGTGGACCGGTTCGTCGGCTCGTTCATCGACACCACGGCGCTGCCCGCCGACGAAGTGATGCTGTCCGCCGTGCCGGAGCCCGAGCACGGCCGACTGCGCAAGGTCGTCAACTCGGTCGTCGCCCACCACCGCCTCGCGCCCGCCGAGCCGTTCATCCGCACGAAGGCGGCGGAGCTGGTCGCCGCCGCCGTCGCCGCGGCCGCGGACGGCAGCCCGGTCGACCTGGTCGCCGCCGTGTCCGACCCCCTGCCCAGCGCCGTCATCGCGCACATGCTGGGCGTCCCGCAGGCCGACCGCGAACGCTTCCAGATCTGGTCGGACGAACTCCTCGACGCCCAGCAGGACCGCCGCGCCCGCACCCTCTCCCAGGCGCACCCCGAATTCGCCGCCTACATCCAGCGGCTCATCGACGACCGGCGTGCCGCCGACGATCCCCCCGACGACATCGTCACGCGCCTTCTGCAGACCGCCTACGACGACGGCACGCTGCTGTCCGACGCGGCGGTCCGCACCCAGACGATGTTCCTGATCGTGGCCGGCAACGAGACCACCCGGAACCTCGTCGCGAACTGCCTCCACACCCTCGCCGCCCACCCCGACATCTACGCCGCGGTACGCGCCGATCCGGCGCTCCTCCCGGCGCTCGTCGAGGAGTCGCTGCGTCTCGACGCGCCGGTGCAGATCCTCGCCCGCGCGGTACGCGCCCCCACCGAGGTCGCCGGGTGTCCGCTCGCCGCCGGCGACCGCGTGGTCCTGGGCATCGCGTCCGCCAACCGCGACGAAAGCGTGTACGCCGACCCCGACGTGCTGCGCCTCGACCGCGCGAACCCCCGCGACCACCTGGCCTTCGGCACCGGCCCGCACGTCTGCCCCGGCGCCTCCCTGGCACGTCTGGAAACGCTCGCGATCCTCCAGGAACTCTGCGCCCGCGCCGAAAAGGTGCAGCTGGCACCGGACTTCGCCCCGGAACCCGGCACGGTCTTCTGGGCGCACGGCCAGCGCCGGCTGCCCTGCCTGATCACCCCGGCCGACCCGTGCTGACCCCCGACCCGCTGGAGTCGGCGGCCCGCGACGCGTTGTCGCCGGAGTCCTTCGCCTATATCGCGGGCGGCAGCGGCGACGAGGTCACCTTGCGCGCCAACACCGCCGCGTGGCAGGCCTACGCGCTGCGCCCGCACGTCCTGCGCGACGTCGTCGAAACCGACCTGACCACCACAGTCATAGGCACCCCGCTCGCCGCCCCGATCGGGATTGCGCCCACCGCCATGCACAAGCTCGTCCACCAGGACGGCGAACTCGCCACCGCGCGCGCCGCCGCCACGGCGGGCGCGCTGATGACGGTGTCGATGTTCGCCAACCACAGCTACGCCGACGTCGCCGAGGCCATGGCCGGAGCACCGTTCTGGGCGCAGATGTACCTGCTGCGCGACCACGGCCTCACACGCGAGCTCGCCGTGCGTGCCAAGGAAGCCGGGGCGCGGGCACTCGTCGTGTGCGTCGACGGGGCGGCGGTGCCGCGCCGGTCGCGGTTCGTCGGAGGGGCGTTCGTGCCGCCGAAGGGACTCGCGTTCCCGAACGTGCGGGAAATCGGGCTCACCAAGGCGATCACCGGACTCGACCGGGCGATGACGTTCGACGACCTGGCGCTGTTCCCCGAGTGGACCGGCTTGCCGATCGTGGTCAAGGGCGTCCAGCGCGGCGACGACGCGGCGCGCTGCGCGGCGGCCGGAGCCGCCGGGATCGTCGTGTCGAACCACGGCGGACGGCAGTTCGACGGGTGCACGCCGACCGCCGCGGTGCTCGGCGAGATCGTGGACGCCGTCGCCGGGAATGCCGAGGTCTACGTCGACGGCGGCATCCGCTCCGGCTCCGACGCGGTCAAGGCGCTCGCGCTCGGCGCCCGCACGGTGTTCGCCGGACGCCCGCCGCTGTGGGCGCTGGCCGCCCATGGCGAGGCCGGCGCGACGGCGTGGCTACAGGACTTCGCCGACGACATCGCCCGCGTCCTCGCCTTCTGCGGCTGCCGGACGCCGGGGGAGGCCACCCGGGACCTCGTCGCGCGCGCCTGGCCCCCGCCGCACGGCTGAGCCGACGTCGCACCCGGGCCCTCGAAGCCACGCGTCGAGGACCCTGAAGTCCGCATCCGTGAGTCCCTGCGCGTGGTCCACATGGCAGCGCGGGCGCGGGATGGCGGTCGGCGACCCACGCCCGGTCCACGTCGGTGAGTTCGTCGTCCACCCAGGCGAACGGCCGTCCCGCTGCCCAGGTGACGAGCGCGCGGGTCTTCCAGTGCAGCCCGGCGCGCTCGTCCAGGTCGTCGACGGCCGTCGGTTCCGGCCACACCACGACCGGGAGTTGCGGCAGCCCCAACAGCGGCGCCAGCGCGTCGTTCGCGTCGTGCATCCACGCCGTCGCCCACACCAGCCGGCACGGCAGCGCGGCCAGCCGGGGGCCCAGTGCGGGATCGCACCGGATCGCACCGGATCGCATAGGGATCGTCATCGTGGGCGAACGAGCCCCCGGGCGGCGGGGCGGCGCCCCCGAACGGCACGACGGTCCCGTCCACGTCGAGGAACAGCAGCGGCGGCTCATGCGGGCTGGTCACCCGGACACGGTAGTGCCCGATCCCGTCCCGCCGAGAGCGGGACGGGGCCGGGCCCCCGCGGCGTCATACCGGGCAGCACAGGCACGCCGTTCCGCGGCGCTGCCGGACCACGCACCCGCCAGGGGGACACCGACCATGCATCTCGTGCACAGCCGCCGCCCGGAGGACGAGCCGGGCGGCGACGAGCCGGACTACGTCGCCGAACGCGCGGCCGCGGCCCTGCACGCCGCGGGGAACGGCATCAAACCGCCGCCGTGGCTCGCCCCGCGCGGCCTGGCCCGCGGCCGACGGGCGTCGCGCCGCATCCGCGTGCTGGCGGCCGCGGGCAGCGCGACGGCGGCCGCCGTGGTGGGTACCGCCCTCGTGCTGGCGCTGCCCGGCCTGTCCGGGCCGCGCGATGCGGCATCGAGCATGAGCCCGTCGGCCCGGCAGTCCGGCAACCACGTCACGACGCCGCCCGCCGCGGTGCCGAGGCCGTCCCCGACCCACGACCGGGACACCGCCGCCGAGCGTCTGCTGCGCACGGTCCTGCCGCCGGAGGTCGCGCTCGTGGACCTGCTGCCCAGGCCGGAAGAAGACGGTGCGTCGTTCGCCGGAGTACTCGGCGACGCGCAGGGCTCCGGCGCGTTGACGGTCGTCGTCTCCTCCGGGCGCCGCACCTCGGAGCTGACCTGTTCCGGGCAGGGAAGTGCCTCGGCCTCCTGCGGATTCGTCGACCTCCCCGACGGCACCCGCATCCGCACCGAAACCCACCGCGACCGGCCCCACGACCCCGCGGGCGAGGCCGGTGGGTCCGCCGATGCCGGCGATGCCCGAGGCGTCTCGATCTTCAGCGTTCATCTGATCCGCCCCGACGGCACCTCCGTCGAGGCGACGGCCACCAATTCCGACCCCGAGCGCATCCAACGCACCCGCCCCACGCCGATCCTGACAACGGATCAACTGCGCACGCTGGTCACGGCCGAAGGGTGGAGGTCCTACACGGCGTCGTGAACGCCCCGGGAACGGCCGCCGGGCCCGCACCGCCCGCCTCGTTGCATTACGATTCGAGTTGTAACGCAACAGGTGTCGCCGCCGCGGCGCGCCGCCCGACTGGGAGAATCCCGCTGTGTCCACACGAAGCGCTTCCGCCGACCGCTCCCTCGGCGGTCGGCCGCGCGATCCGCAGATCGACCGGGCGGTGCTGCGCGCGGTGCGCGAGCTGCTCGCCGCGGACGGGTACGGCAGGCTGAGTTTCGAGACGGTGGCCCGCCGCGCCGGCGTCACCCGTCCCACGATCTACCGCCGCTGGCCGTCGAAAGCGCACCTGGTGCACGATGCGGTGTTCCCCACCGAGGGCGGCAGCCCCGTCCTCATCGCCGACACCGGGGACTTCGTCGCCGACGTGCGCCGCGTGGTCGCCGACACCATCGCGTCCTACGCCCGGCCCGAGGCGCGGGCCGCGCTGCCCGGCCTGTTCACCGACCTGCACGCGGACCGCGCACTGCGCGCCCAGGTCGTGGACGGCCTGCGCAACCACGCGCTGGCCGAGTTCCGGGCGCTCGTCGACGGCGCCCGGGCCCGCGGCGAACTCCGCGACGGGGTCGACGCCGACGTCCTGTTCGACACCATCTCGGGTGCGGCGTTCACCCGCGTGGTCTCCGAAGGCGACGTGCCGCCGGGCTATGTCGAGGCACTCACCCAAGCCGTCGTGCGGGGTGCGGTGGCGCGGCCCTGACCGTGCCACCGCACCCCGCGGCGCCCTAGCCGACCCCGATCCGGTCCATGAAGACCACGCCGACGTTGTACGTCTGCACGCCGGTCACCTTCTTCGAGTAGATCGGCCCGACGACCGACGTCGAGTAGACGGCGAACGGGAGTTCGTTCGCCATCGCCTTCTGGAAGTCGGCGTACGCGGCCTTGCGGACCCCCGGATCCGCGCTCGCCCGACCCGCGGCCAGCGCCTTGTCGGCGTCCGGGCTCTTCCAGCCGCCCGCGTTGAGCAAGCCGGTGGACAGGAAGTTCGACGTCAGATCCGGTTCCGGCTCGGCGTACCACTGCTGCACCTGCGCGGCCTGGAAATCGTGCTGCATCGCGTACTTCATGGTGAACGTGTTGATCTCCAGCGACTCGACGCGCATGGTCACGTTCTTGAAGCCCTGGACGCGGCTCTGCAGGTACTCGGCGACCTTGTTCGACTGCGGGGTCGAAGCGACCAGGAAAGTGAAGTCGACCTTCTTCCCCTCGGCCGCCAGTTCGTCGAACAGCTTCTGCGCTTCGTCCCGGTTCGGCGCGGGCTGCTGGGCGCTCGGGTCGAAGAACGGAGAGGCGGAGAAGATGCTGCGGGTCGGATGCATCCCGTTGTTCAGCGTCTTCGGAAATTCCTCCGGGTCCATCGCCAGGGTGAGCGCGCGGCGGGCACGCGGGTCGTCGAACGGCGCCTTGGTCAGGTTGAACAGCACGCCCTGGCCGCCCAGCGCGGTCGTCTCGTTGGCGTTCAACTCCTGCTTGGCCTTGGTCAGATAGCCCGGGTCGGAGCTGTGGTAGATGTCCGCGCCGCCGGACTTGACCGTGTTGTACTCCTGCGCCAGGTCGGCGACCACCTTCACGGTGAGTTGGTCGAGCTTGGGGAGGCCTTTGTCCTTCTGCCAGTAGTTCGGGTTCTTCACGAACACCTGCTCGCTGCCGCGCGTCCAGCTTTTCAGCATGAACGGACCGGCGCCCACCGGCTGGGTGCCCGCCGACTCGAGGCCCTTGGTGATCGCCGAAGGCGCCTCGATGTAGGTGAGCTTGGTGGCGATCATCCGGTCGAACGTCGGGTTCGGCGACGTCGGCGTGACCGTCAGCGTCAGCGGGTCGACGACCTCCGTCTTGAGGCCCGTCGCGTAGGCCGCGAGGTAGGAGCGCGTCTCCGGCTTCGCGTGCGTCTCCCAGTTCAGCTTCACCGCGGCGGCGTCGAACGGGGTGCCGTCGGAGAAGGTGACGCCCGGCCGCAGCTTGAGCGTCCACGTCGCGCCGCCGTCGGCCGTGGTCAGGCTCTCCGCGAGATGCGGCTTGACCTTCCCGTCCGCCGGGTCGAAGTAGAACATCGGGTCGTACAGCGCACTCATCCGCGGCTCGTCGGTGACCGCGAGGTACAGCGTCCGGAACGGGTCGAGCGATTTGGAATCGGACACCGCGACCATCGTCATCGCGCGTTCTCCGGAACCCCCGCCGGAGCTGCTCTTGTCGGAGGACCCGCACGCGGAGACCACGAGTCCCAGGGCGAGGACGCCCGCGACGGCGGCCCCGCGGGAGCGGAGCGGGGCGGGCAACGAACGTCTGTGCGGGGTGTTCTCCGGTCTGGCCAACGTGCTGCCTCTCCCTGGTCGCTCGGCGGTTCGGTTGAGTTACGAGTCGTGTTGTAACGCAGGGCTTCGGAGGAGTCAATGGAGATCGCGCGGACTCCGCGACCGCCCGGGAGTCCGTCGAAGTGCACCGGAGAACCGGGCAATTGCCCCGGTCGCCGCGGCTCTTGACTCCGCGCGCCAGTTCCATTGCAATGCGACACGTAACCGAACCGCCCGGGGTAGCGGGCGGCCCCACGAGGAGGCGCTGTGGCACACCTGCTGGTACGCGGAGGGACGGTCGTCGACGGCACGGGAGCCCCGGCCTACCGGGCCGACGTGCGCGTCCGCGACGGCCGGATCGCGGAAATCGGAACGGACCTGGCGCCGGCCGCCGACGAAAAGGTCGTCGACGCCGCGGGCGCGTACGTCGCCCCCGGCTTCATCGAGGCGCACACCCACGTCGACGGCGCGATGTGGTGGAACCCCGACCTGGACCCGCTGCCCGCCTACGGTGTCACCACCGTCGTCATGGGCAACTGCGGCATGTCCGTCGCCCCTCTCGCCCCGTCGGCGCGCGGCGCCGTCCTCGACCTGTTCTGCTTCCTGGAGGACCTGCCGCTCAGCGCGTTCCAGGACAAGCTCCCGTGGTCGTGGGACCGCTGGCCCGCCTACCGCGACGCGGTGAGCGGCCAGAAGATCTCGGTCAACGTCGCCGGGTTCGTCGGCCACATCGCGCTGCGCACCACGGTCATGGGCCCCGAGGCGGCCTGGAAGCGCGCCGCGACCGCCGAAGAGATCGCACGGATGGCCGAACTCCTCGACGAAGCCCTGGCGAACGGCGCCATCGGCATGTCGACCAACACGTTCGACAAGGACCGGTACCTGGAGGTCGTGCCGACGCGCCTGGCCGAGGACGCCGAGTTCGAGGCGCTCGTCGACACACTGGCCAAGCACCCGGGTGCGACGCTCCAGATGATCAACAAGTTCAACGACCTCGACCGCATCGAAGAGGATGTGCTGCGGTTCGCGCGCATCTGCAAGGAGCGCGGCGTGCGCGGGCAGTGGGCGGCGATTCCGTCCACGAACATCGAGGCCGAGATGCGCGTCAAGACGATCGCGCTGCACGAGCGGCTGCGCGCCGAAGGCGTGGACTTCTGGGGCCAGATGGGGCACGTGCCGCTGGAGCCGTACTTCAACTTCGAGCGGTCGCTGACGTTCCAGCGCGTCCCGGCGTGGAACGAGATGATCAACTCCCCGGCGGAGACCAAGCTCGCGACCCTCGCCGACCCGGCGTGGCGGGACCGGGCACGCGCCGAATGGGACGCCCGGGAGCGCGCCGCGACGTCGCGCATCGACCGCCCCGAATCGCTCATGTTCGCGATCTCGGAGACCGGCGCCGGCCCGCTGGACATCTCGCTGCAGCAGTACGCGGACGAGAAGGGCCTGCACATCTCCGACGCGCTGGCCACCTGGGTGCTCGACAACGGCATCGGCTCCTGCCTGCGCGGCCTGGCCGACGAGTTCGACGAGCCGGCGGTGACGGGCCTGTTCAAGGACCCGCACGTGCTGACCAACATCAACGACTCGGGCGCGCACCTGCAGATGTTCTGCGGCGCCGGACAGAACGTCTACATGCTGACCCGCTACGTGCGCGACACCGGCCTGATGACCCTCGAAGAGGGCGTGCACAACCTCAGCGGCAAGCTCGCCGCCTACTTCGGCATGCGCGACCGCGGCACCGTCGAGGTCGGCAAGGCCGCCGACCTGGTGGTCTTCGCGCTCGACGAGATCGAGATGCGCGAACTGTTCAAGTCTTACGACAACCCCGACGGTTCGTGGCGCTTCAACCGGCCGCCGTCCGGCGTGCGCACGACGATCGTCGCGGGTGTCGAGACGGTCGTCGACCGGGCGCCGACCGGGGCGCGTCCGGGCACGATGGTCGGCATCGCCGCGGGCTGAGCCGCCCGCCGCGCGGCACACCAAGCCGCACGCCACACCAAGCCGCACGGCAAACGGGCCTGCCCGCCGGGGATTTCCCCCGGCGGGCAGGCCCGTCGGCGTTACTTCTGCAGGATGTGCACGGCCGCGGTCGAGCCGAGGCCGATGACGTGGGTGAGGCCGACCCGGGCGCCGGCGATCTGCCGGTCTCCGGCTTCGCCGCGCAGGTGGGTGGCGACCTCGTAGACGTTGGCGATACCGGTGGCGCCGATGGGGTGGCCTTTGGACTGGAGTCCGCCGGAGACGTTGACGGGCAGCCGTCCGTCGCGCCACGGTGCGCCGGAGTCGAGGAAGTCCGCGGCGCCGCCGGGCTCGCAGAGCATCAGGTTGTCGTAGTGCAGGAGTTCGGCCGTCGCGAAGCAGTCGTGGAGCTCCACGAGGTCCAGGTCGTCCGGGCCGATGCCGGCCTTCTCGTATGCCGCCGCGGCGGCGTTGCGGGTACACGTCGACACGTCCGGCTGCACCAGGACGCCCGGCACGTACGGGTCCGACGTCATGACCGACGCGGAGATCTTCACCGCCCGCTCACGCACCGCCAACGGCAGCGTGGCGAGCTTCTTCGCCGAGCACAGCACGACCGCCGCGGCGCCGTCGGTGTTCGCCGAACACATCAGCGACGTGTTCGGGTAGGAGATCATCGGCGCTGCCTTGATCTCCTCGAGCGAGAACCGCTTGCGGTACTGGGCGAGCGGGTTCAGCTCCGAGTGCGCGTGGTTCTTCTCGCTGATCTTGTAGAAGTGCTCCACGGACGCCTGCGGGTTGGCGTGCAGGTACGCCATACCGGCTTGGGCGAACACGCTCGGCATCGTCTGCGAGCCGAGGATGCCTTCGGTCGGTATCACGTGGCCGTCGCGCCCTGTCGGCGTGTACTCGTTCTTCGCGCCGGCCGGACGTCCGCCGGGGCCGAGCAGGCCCATGCCGGAGGTCTTCTCGACGCCGACGGCGAGGCCGAGGTCGGATTCGCCGGCGAGGATCGACAGGTGCACGGTGCGTAGTGCGGTAGCGCCGGTGGCGCACGCGTTGGCGACGTTGTAGACGGGGATGCCGGTCTGGCCGATCTGCTTCTGGATCTGCTGGCCGAGTCCGGCGGCGGCGTTGAACAGCGAGCCGGCGGCGAGGATGTCCATATCGGCGATCGCGGTGCCGGAGTCGGCGAGCGCGGCCAAGGCCGCGTCGGCGGCCAGGTCGACGGAGTCGAGGCCGTCGTGGCGCGCGAAACGCGTCATGGAGGCGCCGATGATCCACACGTGCTCCGAGGCCATGCGGGGAGTCCTTTCTGCGGGGTGGCGGTGGCTCAGGAGCGCGGGGCGAAGGCGTAGGCGACGGCTTCGACGCCGTTGTCGTCGGTGCCCGCGACATACGTCGTCAGCCGCACCGGCATGCCCAGGGTGACGTGCTCCGGGTCCGGGTCGACGCCGACGATGTTGCTCTGCACGGTCTGGCCTTCGTCGAGGCGCACGATCGCGGAGACGAAGGGGACCGGGATGCCCGGGGCGGCGCGGTGCACGATGGTGAACGCGACGACCGCGCCGTCGGTGCCGAGTTCGAGTGTGGTGAATTCGGTGCCGCCGCAGGACGCGCAGGCGTTGCGGCGGGTGAGGTAGTCGGCGCCGCAGGCCGCGCAGACCACGGCCTTCAACCGGGGCTCGGGCTCCAGCAGCAAGTGGTCGACGACGGGAATACGCGTGGCCATGCGGCTCCTTCCGTAGCGGGGCCGTCCACGGCGGCGGGCGGCCGGTCGCGGGCGGGACACCGGCGGTCCGCGGGGCCCGCACCGGGCCGCGTCCCGCCGGGGCGGAGCCTAGGCGCAGTTGCTTGACTCTGCAATGCAAATGGCCGGGGGCTCGGCGGAAAGGAGTTTGCGCAGGTCGTGGGGTGGGCCGCGGGGATCAGCCGTCCGTCGTCCCGGCCAGCGCGCGGAACGCCGCGCGCAGCGCCGCCGCGATGCGGTCGGGGGAGGCATCGCGCAGCGTGTCGACCTCGAGGAGTTGGTGGCCGACCGTGACGCCGATCATCGCCATGATCATCACCGCGGCGCGGAGCTCGGCGTCCGGCCCGGGGCCGAGGGCGGCGGCGATGCCGGCGATCTGCTTGGCGATGGTGCCGCGGGCGTGGTCGGCGGCGGCCGGGTCGGTCAGCATCGAGCGCAGCAGCGCGACGGCGCCGTCCGGGAGACCGCCGAGTTTGAGGCCCATGGTGGTGAGGAGCTGCTCGACCACGGCGTCCGGGTCGACGGCCCCGGTCTCGTCGGCGCCCGCGGGGATCGGCGCGGCTTGGACGGCGCGCGTGAACAGGTCGCGCTTCGAGCCGAAGTACTGCATGACGAGTGCCGGATCGACCTCGGCCGCGGCGGCGACGGCGCGCACGGTCGTCCGGTCGAAGCCGCGTTCCGCGAACAGGGTGCGGGCGCTGGCGAGAATGCGCGCCTCGGTCGCGCGGCGGCGCTCGGCGCGGGTGGTCGGGGTATCGCTCACCGTTTCACTCTACAGATGTTGACCGAATCCGCGGGGCGGTCGTACGGTGGCCGCATCGATTCGCTCAACACTTGTTGAGTTAATGCCGCCCGAAGCGAGGAGTCGTTCCATGCCCACCGCCACTCGCACCGCCCGCGAGACGCTCGCCGCCTTCCACGATGCGATGCGCGCGAAAGACGCCGATGCGCTGGCCGACCTCTATGCGCCGGACGGCGTCCACGAATTCCCGTTCCCGTTCCCGGGCTTCCCGGAGCGGTATGTGGGGCGCGAGGAAGTACGCGCCGGATACGGCGCGACCTGGGGAGCGACGCCCCTGCGAGTGAGGGAGGTTCGAGCGACCGCCGTGCACCAGTCGGAGGAGCCCGGTGTCGTCGTCGGTGAGCACGTGGTGGTCGTGGAGCACTCCGCCGGCGGCACGTTCTCCGTGCCGGGGCTGCTGGTTCTGCATGTGCGGGACGGCTTCATCACGCTGGCCCGCGACTACATGGACGGGCTGAGCGTCACCCGGGCGCGCGGCGCGGGCGAGGGCTGAGGGCCGCTCGGGGCCTGCGGGGGCTGGGTCTTGAATTCTCCACGAACGTGGAAAATGATGCCGGTGCCGCTCACGGCGACCCGGCGACCGCCGGGCCGCGTATCAGCCCCGGTAGTTCCGCCACGCCGCGATCTCCGGCTCGGGCGGCCGCCGGTTCGGCAGCGGCGGTTCGTCCGACGGCCGCAGCCCGGTCGTGTTGGCCACCGCCCACGTCGGCGGCTGCCGGTGCACCGCGCGCGGCGGGGGAGCGGCGGGAGCGGGGGCCGAGCGGCGGACGGTGACCGAGTCCGGGCCGGCGGTCGCGGCGGCTGCCGCGTCGGCGGGCAAGTCGATCCGGTAGCGGCAGCCCTGCCGCCGCCACTCGTCGGCGACCCGCAGCACGCCGCCGTGCCGCTCGACGATCCCGTGCGCCATCCGCACCCGCGCGTCGTCGCTCGGCCCCGGCGAGCGGATGTCGATGCGGACGTAGGCGCCGTCCCGCGTCGGCATGGCGGTCACCGTCGACGGGGCCCGGTCCGCGGCACCCCACGGCGCCGGATCGTCCGCCACGACCGCGGGTTCCCCCGCGATCAAGTGCGCCAACGCCGACACCAGTTGCGGGACGTCGGCAGGCAGTTCGATGCGCGCCACCGGCAGCGTGTACTCCGCCTGCCGGGCGCCGAGCAGCTGCGTCGCCGTGCCGACGGCCTGCTCGAGGACGTCCGCCAGCGTCACCGACATCCACCCGGGAACCCGGTCGCCGTCCGCGGACACCCGCGCAGCCGACGACTGTTCGCGAAAGGTGACCACCGCGCCCCGGACCTGCTCCCCGTCGAGCTGCGGCAGCGTCGTCATCCGCACCGGCACCGCCCGGCCCGCCTTCGACCACAGCACCGCGCTCGTCTCGTGGTGGCGCCGGCCCGAACGCAGCGTGTCGGCGACCGGCGTGTCCCGCGGCGGCAGCGCGGAGCCGTCCTCGCGCGCGTGCATGGCGAGCGCGACCAAGTCGCGGCCGCGCAATTCGCCCGCCCGATAGCCGAGCAGCCGGATCGCGGCGGGGTTGGCCATGACGATCCGGCCGAACGCGTCCACGCCGACCACGCCTTCCGACGCGGCGCGCAGGATCAGCTCGGTCTGTCCGCGCTGGTACCGGAGTTCGGCCTCCAGGCGGAGCCGCTCGCCGATGTCGCGGACGGTCACGAGGAACGCCGTCCCGGGCCACGCCGCCCCGCGGCCGAACACGCCCGCATCGCGGTACGGCACGCCCCGCACGATGATCTCCGCCGGGAACTCCGTCCCGTCCGTGCGCCGCGCGGTCGTCCGCTCCGGGACGTCGTCGGCCGGATCGCCCGCCGCGTCCGGATCCGGCGGAAACCGGCCCGGATCCCAGAGCGGCAGCAGATCGAGAACGCACAGGCCGATCAGGCCCGGACCCGATCCCGCGAACACGTGGGACGCCGCGGTATTCGCGTCCACGATGGTGCCGATGCCGTTGACCAGCAAAACCGGAAACGGCAACGCATCGGCCCGCACGCCGTCCGGTGTGCCGGGACGGGGCCCACCGGCGGTGTTCCGCACACGCGGCGCCGGCCACGGGACGGCCCGCAAGGCCACCACGGACCGCACTTCTTCCACTCCGAGATTCCGCTGATTCAACCCGGCCGCCAAATGTTCGAGTCGCTGGTGGAACTGCCCGGGGAGAAAAGGACTTTGCCGGAGCGGGCGGTCCCCGGCGCTCCCGATGCTAAGGCGGCCCGAGCGGCCCGGGCCCGGCGATAAGCCACTGTTAAGGCAGCCGATCGCCACCCTTAATCAGCCGAGGAACCGGCCTAAATGCGGGAAGAGTTCCGCAGCGGCCGCCCCGGTCACAACGCCAGCCGGTACACCACGAAACCGTGGTGCTCCGCCACCGCGTCGTACAACCGCCGCGCCGCCGTGTTGTCTTCATGGGTCTGCCAATACACCCGGTCGCACCCCCGTGCGCGCGCCCAGTCGGCCACCGCCGCGATGAGCGCGCGCCCGACCCCCGCGCCCCGGGCCTCCGGTGCGGTGAACAGGTCTTGCAGGTAGCACAAGTCGGCCGTGGTCGTGCTCGGGTGCGTAAGGAAGTGGACGATGCCCACCAACACCCCGTCGACGCGCGCCCCCAGCGCGTGGATATCCGTGTCCGCCGCGAATCGGTCCCACGCGGTGTCGAAGAACCCGGCGCTCATCGTGCGCCCGTAGAAGGTGTTGTAGCCGTCGAAGAGCCGCTGCCATACGGCGCGGTCCTCGGGGGTGAGCATGCCGACGGTGACCATGCGGTGATTCTCCGCCGCGCCCGGAAACCGGCGCCATCCCGCGTATCGCAGGATTGCCAAGCAAAGGTAAAGTCCGCGCCATGGATCTTCTCCCGGGCGCGAATGCGGCGCTTCCCGCCGCACCCCTCGCCATCGACGTGACGTGGCGCGACGGAACCGGCGTGGACGTTTCCGCGCTGCTGCTCGGAGCGGACGGCAACGTCCGCGGCGACGCCGACATGGTGTTCTTCAACAACCCGGAATCCGACTGCGGCGCGGTGCGGTTCGCCGGCCGGGCCGGCGCCGCCCGCATCGACATCGACCCCAAGGCGCTGCCCGCGGACGTGGAACGCGTCGCGCTGGTCGCCGCGGTCGATGTCGACGCCGCTCCTGGCACGACGTTCGCCCAGGTCGCCGGCCTCCACGCGACCGCGGCCGCCGGAGTGGAGACGTTCGCGTTCGCCGTCCCGGACCTCGACCGCGGCGAAACCGCCGCCGTGCTCGCCGAGGTGTACCGGCGCGGCGCGGACTGGAAGATCCGCGCGGTCGGCCAGGGATACGCCTCCGGACTCGCGGGCGTCGCCGCCGACTTCGGCGTCGACGTCGGCGAGGAGCCCGCCGCGGAGACACCCGCGCCCGCGGCACCCGTTGCCGAACCGGCTCCGGCCCCACCCGTCTCCCTCGGCAAAATCGACCTGGCCAAGGGCGCGAAGGCCACCATCTCCTTCGACAAGCGCGACGAGTCCGGCACCGTCGTCGCGACCCTGGAATGGGACGGCGGCAGCGAAAGCCGCCGCGAACAGGGTGCCGACCTCGACCTGTACGCCCTGTTCGTCCCCGCGGCCGCCGTCGTCGACGCGTCGGACGCCACGATCGGTGTCCGGCTCGGCGGCAAGCACGGCGGCAAACTGCCGCGCCCGCTCAAGAAGCTGGCCGGCGAAGCCCGCGACAAGCCCAAGCAGGGCGCGGTCTATTGGAACAACCTCGGGTCCCTGACCCGCGGCCCCCACATCGCGCTCGACAAGGACGCCAAGAAGCCGGGCATCGAGACGGTCCGCATCACCCGGCCACAGGACCAGGGCTTCGTGCTCATCTGCGCCTACAGCGCGGTCGGCAACGGCATCGGCAGCTTCAAGAGCTACGGCGCGAAAGCGGTCGTCACCGACGGCCGCGGCAGCACCGTCACCGCCCCGCTGTACGACGACAACGACACGTCGTATTGGGTGGCCATCGCCTTGGTCGACTTCACAGCCGACCAAGGCGTGGCCATCCACCACGTCGAGGCCTACAGCGACCGAAGCTCCGAGCAGCGCCCCGTCCTCTTCCCGGACGGCAGCTTCGCGATGGACCAGGGCCCCGCCGAGTTCAAGTAGCGGATCAGGCGCCGAGCGCCGCCGCGGCCAGCGCGGTGCCCTCGATCCGGGCGCGGATCTTGGCGAACGCGGTGTCCCGGGACTTCGAGCGGTCGTCCGCGTACGGCGCGAAGCCCGCGTCGTCGCAGGTGCCGAGCCGGTCGAGGGGGATGTGCCGGGCGGCGTTCAGCACCCGGTCGCGGACCTCCTCGGGGCTCTCGACCCGCGGGTCGATCGGATCGACGACACCGACGAAGATGCGGCCTTCCGAGCGCATCTGCTCGGCGACGATCCGCAGCACCCGGTCCGGGTCGGACTCGCTCGCCATCTGGAGGTAGAAGTTGCCGGCTTCGAGACGGAAGAGCGAGGGGAGCACCTCGGCGTAGTCCACGTCGAGGCTGTGCGTCGCGTCCTGGTCGGCCCCCGGGTTGCAGTGGATGCCGATCCGGGCCCGGTCGGCGTCGTCGAACCGGGACAGGAGCCGGTTGTTCAGATCGACGAAGTCCCGGAGCAGGCCGCCGCTCGGGTCGAGCTTGACGGAGAGCCGCGCTTCCGGGAAGTCGATCTGCACGACGTGCGCACCCGCCGCGAGGCAGGCGCGGATGTCGGCTTCCGTCTCGTTGAGGACGTCGTCGACGAAGTCCTCGCGCGGGTAACCCGACAGCCCGTCCGGCGGGTAGAGCAGGCTCAGCGTCGAAGGCGCCACCACGGCCTGCTTCACCGGGACCGTCGCGTGCTTCTGCGCGGCCCGCAGGTAGTCCGCCGCGTGGTTCCGGATCCGGAACGGCCCCGCGGTGAGCCGGGGCAGCTGCCGCTGGTGGCCGTCCGCGTACGGGATCACGACCCCGTCCCCGACGGCGACGTTGCCGGCGCCCGTGACCGGGTACGTCCACGCGTCCGCTTTGGTCTGTTCCCCATCGCTGACGACCTGCGAGCCGAGCTTCTCCAGCATCTGGACGGTGTCGCGCACGGCCTGCACGGCCACTGCGGCACCCTTCGAACCGTCCCACATGGAGACGAGTTCGGTGGTACGCGGAAGGCTGCCGACGAGTTCGGAAGGAATAGTCACGGCGGCAGGCTAGAAGTCCCCGCACCCCGCCTCGGCCCCTCACACGCCCACCCGGCCCATGATCGCTCGTTCGGGGGACGACCCGTTCGTTCGGGACGCGTACGAGACGCACCCGAGCCGGCCGAGGAGGGGAGTTTTCTCCACCGCCCCGGACCCGCGGCACCCGACAGAATGACAGCGCGGCCGCCCCCCGGCCGCCCCCACCGGGCACACACGCAGGGAGAACGCACCCATGGACGCCGCCACCGGCGCGATACCGCTCGACGACGAGCCTTCGGGAAGCCGGGTCACCGGCTTCTCCGCCGCCGCCGGATGGACGGCGCTGCGCCGCTCCCTGACGTTGTGCCACATGTCCTGGGCCGTGCTCTGGCGTTCGTTCGTGCTCAGTTGCGCGCTCGCCATGGTGTGGCCGAACCTCGGCCTGATGCAGCGCGCCATGGAAGGCATCCGCCGCCTCGCCGACCGGTACCGTGACGTGGCGTTGCGCTGGTCCGGCGTCCGCATCCCGCCCCCGCCCGCCGAACTGCCGCCCGTTCCCGAGGGCGCGTCCGGGACGATCGCCCGCTACCGCTGGGTCGCGGGCAATCCGCAGACCCGCCGCGAATGCATCTGGGTGGTCGCCGAACCCGTCGTCGGAGCGTTCCTCGCATTCCTGCCGATCGCGCTGGTGATCGCCGGGGTGTGGGGCATGTTCCTCGGCTTCTTCGGCCCCCGGCTGGCGCGTGAATGGGACGGCCTCTGGTTCGAGTTCGTCCCGATCGACGGCACGTTCACCGCCGTGCTCGCGGGGCTGCTCGGCGCTGCGCACCTGCCGCTCGCGCTCTGGGCGGCACCCCGCACGGTGCGCAGGCACGCCGAGTTCACCCGGTCGATGCTCGCCCCGAACGAAAGCGAGATCATGGCGAGCCGCATCCGCCACCTCGCCACCACCCGCTCGGAAGCCGTCGACACACAGATGGCGGAGATCCAGCGCATCGAACGCGACCTGCACGACGGCGCCCAGGCCCGCCTCGTCGCCATGGGCATGACCCTCGACGCCGCCGAACACCTCCTCGACACCAACCCGGAAGCCGTGCGCACCCTGCTCGTCGAAGCCCGCGAGTCGTCGTCCAAGGCCCTCGAAGAACTGCGCAACCTGGTCCGCGGCATCCACCCGCCGGTGCTCGCCGACCGCGGACTCGCCGACGCGGTACGCGCGCTCGCCCTGGTCAGCCCCATCCCGACCGACGTCGAGATCGACCTGCCCGGCCGTCCGCACATGCCCGTCGAGTCCGCCGCGTACTTCGCGGTCAACGAACTCCTCGCCAACATCGCCAAGCACGCCGCCGCCGACCACGTCCGAATCACCCTCGGCTACGATCACGGCGTCCTGCGGATCGTCGTCGCCGACGACGGGCGCGGCGGTGCGGACGCCGCCCGCGGCACCGGCCTCCGCGGCATCCAGCGGCGCCTCGCCACCTTCGACGGCGTCCTCGCGGTGGACAGCCCGGCCGGCGGCCCGACGACGGCGACGATGGAGATCCCGTGCGCATTGTCCTCGCCGAAGACCACTTCCTCCTGAGGGACGGGCTCATCCGGCTCCTGGAGGCCTACGGCCACGAGATCGCCGCCGCCGTCGACAACGGCCCCGACCTGCTCGCCGCGCTCACCGCGGAATGCCCGGACGTGGCCGTCGTCGACGTGCGCCTGCCCCCGGACTTCACCGACGAAGGCCTCCGCGCCGTCGTCGAAGCCCGCCGCACCGTCCCCGATCTGCCGGTATTGCTGCTGTCCCAATACGTCGAACCGCTGTACGCCCGCGAACTCCTCGCCGCGGGCGGCCGCGGCGTCGGCTACATGCTCAAGGACCGCGTCACCAACGGCCGCCAGTTCCTCGACGCCATCGGCCGCGTCGCCGCCGGCGGCACCGTGCTCGACCCCGACGTCGTCGCCCAACTTTTGGTCCGCAAAGAACGCGACACGGCGGTCGCCGGGCTGTCCGCCCGCGAACGCGAAGTCCTCTCCTGGATCGCGCAAGGCCGCTCGAACGCGGGCATCGCCCAAGGCCTGTTCATCACCGAGAAGGCCGTCGCCAAACACATCGGCAACATCTTCACGAAACTGGGCCTGCACGCCACCGACACCGACAACCGCCGCGTCCTCGCGGTCCTCGCCTATCTGGATCAGTGATCTCCGGCAGCGCCGAGCACGAGGGCCATCAGGCGAGCTGCATGATCCGCGCGACGATTCCCCGCGCCCGCGGGGCGCCTCAGCGGACGCGGTCGACGGCGATGCGGCCCAGCGCGGTGGCGATGCGCAGTGCGTCAACGTCCTTCAGTTGCAGGAACACCGAGAACGCCAACGACACGGTCCGGCCACCGTTTTCGCACACCAGTTGCTGGCCGCCCGGGGACCAGCGCGCCTGCTCGCCGACCCCGGAGACCGGCACGGCGTCCGCGGGAGTCCCGCCCGCCGCGGCCTGTGCCGAGGGCGCGACGCGCACGACGACGGCACCGAACTGCGGCGGAACGTCCGCGATTTGGTAGCGGCATTCCTTGGCGCTGTCGGTACCCAGATGACTGTCGGCGACCTCGGCGCGTTCGACGGCTTTGCCCAGCGCGGCGGACACCTCGGCGGGAGTCAGATAGCCGCAGAGGTCGTCGGCCGCCGCCGGGCCGCTCGGCGGTGCCGCACTGCTCGAACCCGGCGCGCTCGGCGGTGCCGCCGGGGCGGACGGTGCGCCGTTCCGGGTCGACCGCGCCGACTCGGCGTCCTTCTTCGAGCACCCGGCCAAACCGGCCGCCGTCACCACCACCAGCACCGCGGCGGTTGCGCCCACCGCTGTTCGCCCACCGGACACGCTGATCAGCCCCCGTACCGATTCCGCGTTGTTGCGTCGTCCCGCAACCACCACGGCCATGATGGCACCGGAGGGGAGGAATGCGACCTGTGTTGCCGAAGTGGCCGTGCGGACAGGGGAATTCCGCACGGCCACCGATTCGGAGGGTCGGTCAGAGGCCGTCGCGCTCCACGGCGACATTGGCGATCATGCGCTGCATGACGCGCACGGCGGTGGCGTAATCGGCGTCGTCGATGCCCTCGTGGATGTGCGCGCGTACCGACGGGGCGATCTCCTTGACGCGCAGGCGCGCGGCCTCGCCTTCCGCGGCGAGCTGCAGACGGCCGTCGGGCTCCCGGGTGAGCCACCCGCGTTCCACCAGCACATCGGATTCCGCGACGAGGTCGTCGGTCGGCAGCAGGTAGTCGCGCATGGCCTCCTGGAGCTCGGCGACCGAGCGCGGCGCGCCGTCGGGTGACAGGTCGTCCGTCGAGAGATTGCGCAGCAGCCAGAACTGCGGCTGCGTGAGGCCGAGTTCGCCCTGGCGTCGGCGGATGTACGCGATCACGTCGCGGTGCGCGAGGCCCGTCCAGTAGCCGACCGGCTGTCCGGCAAGCTCGGCGTCCGTGGCGGTGTCGATCGCGGCGGCGGTGGAGGCGGTTTCGTTGCTCATGGCGCTGTCTCCTGTCGGCTTGCCGCCTGCCCCGTGTCCCGGTGCCGGCGGTGCCCCGGGGGAACGGGGGCGATGACAGTAACCGGCAGTGTGCGGGGATCGATCCCGGTCGGGGCGGTGATCACCGCCACATGATCGTGTGCCGTGTCCCGGTTGACCCGCGTGCGGGTTTCGCTGCCGCGCCCGCCCGTTCACCCCCGCCGGATCAGCCCCCGCGAGCGGGCCGCGGCCACCGCCGACGTGCGCGAGTCGACGCCGAGCTTGGCGTAGATGTGCACCAGGTGGGACTTCACCGTCGCCTGGCTGAGGAACAGCTTCTTGCTGATCTGCTGGTTGCTCAGACCGTCCGCGACCAGCCCGAGCACCTCCGCCTCGCGCGTGGTGAGCGACGGCAGCGGGTCGCGCATGCGGCTCATCAACCGGCCCGCGACGGACGGCGCGAGCACCGACTTTCCGGCGGCCGCGTTCCGTACCGCGGCGGTCAGTTCCTCCGGCGGCGTGTCCTTCAGCAGGTACCCGGCGGCGCCGGCGGCGACCGCCTCCAGGATGTCGGCCTCGGTGTCGTACGTCGTCAGGATCAGCACCCGCGGCGCACCCGGCCGCGCGCAGATCTCCGCGGTCGCGTCGAGGCCGCTCATGCCGGCCCCGAACTGAAGGTCCATCAGCACGACGTCCGGCGCGAGTTCCCCGGCCAGCCGGACCGCGTCCTCGGCGGTCGTCGCCTCGCCGACGACGTCGACACCGGGATCGGTGGCCAGCAAGGCGCGCAGCCCGGCGCGGACCACCGGGTGATCGTCGGCCAGCAGCAGGCGAAGGGGTGCGGTCACGGGGTCTGCTCCGGGATCGGGGCGGGGGCCGAGGCAGCGGCCTCGTGGTCGTGGTGGTCGCGGGGGCCGCCTTCCGCGGGGGCGTCGGGCTCGGCGGCGTCCGCCCGGGCGGACGCGAGCGGGAACGCCGCGGCGATCGCGGTCCCTTGGCCGGGTGCGGACTCCACCTCGACGCGGCCGCCCAGCTCCTCGGCACGGGCACGCATCGTGATCAGCCCGTATCCCGAGCCGTCCGCGGGCCGCGCGCCGAGCGCCGCGGGGGCGAAGCCGACCCCGTCGTCGACGATGTCCAAGGTCACCGAGGCATCCATGTAGCTGAGCGTCACCTCCGCCCGCTCGGCCTTCGCGTGCGCGGCGGTGTTCGCCAGCGCCGACTGGGCGATCCGCAGCAGTGCCGCCTGGTGGGCCGTCTCCAACGGGAACGCGTCACCCGTTCGGTGGAAGCGCACCGCCCCCCCGGATTCCTCCGCACTCCGCGCGCACAACCGCGCCAACGCGGACTCCAGCGAGGCCCCGTCCAGCGACGGCGGCGCGAGCGCGCGGACGAAGCGGCGAGCCTCCGCGAGGTTGTCGGTCGCGGTGACGCGGGCCTGCCGGACGTGCGGCACGGCGGCCTCGGGGTCGCCGGGGAGCACGCGCTCCGCGGCGCGCAGCAGGAGCTGGATGCTGGAGAGGCCCTGCGCGAGGGTGTCGTGGATCTCGCGTGCGAGCCGCTCGCGCTCCGCGAGGCCACCGGCCCGGCGCTCGCTCGCCACCAGCTCGGCCCGCGTGTCGACCAGCTCGGCGATGAGCTTGCGGCGCGCCTCGCTCTCTCGGTGCAGTGCCTGATAGCCGAGGACCATGCCGACGGTCACCGCGGCACCGAGGGTCGGCCCGAGCACGGTGCCGAGGCTCAGGGCACCGCGGTGCGCGGAGTATCCGGCTACGGCCGCGGCGGTGGTCGCGGCGACCGTGGCGATCCCGGCCACGCGCGGCAGCGTGTGCAGCTCCACGACGAACAGCGGGAACGCCAACCACGTCGCCTCCGGCGACAGCCCGAGCAAGGCCAGCCATGAGGCCGCCAGGACCAGCAGCCACCATCGGTCGGCGTGTCGGGGCCGCGCCAGCCGAGCCACCCGCGGCCCCACCGCGTACGCCCCGGCGAACACCCCCGCCGCCACCGCCACCGGCACGACGTCCCCGCGCGGCACGGCGGCAATGACGACCACGACAAGGAGAACCGCAACCAGCAGGTGAAGACACGTACGCAGCGCACGCAGAACGGGGGTGAAGGCGGAGACGTCCATTTCCTCCAGGCTACGGGGAGGCGGAGGGCGGGCCATGAATCAAAGGGTTGATTCGAGGGGGCGTGTGAGCCCGCGCGCCGGGCGGATGGCCGCGACGAGCCGTAGCTCCCGACGCCGCCGCTCCAGCCCCGCACATGACGACAGGCCAGATGACGTGGGACCCGCATGCCCGGCCACACCGAGCGCCGACGCGCACGCGACCGACGACCCGGTCGGGTGCGCGCTCCGGGATCGCGGGCGCACGGGAAGGCGCCGGGGCTGCCTCGACCGCCGGGTCCAACCCCGACCTCTGGCCCAGGACCCCGGTGCGCTCGACCTCGCCCTGACGGCGGCTCCCGCGTCGCGCCCGCCCCGCGCCCCAAGCCTCCCGGCGCCCGCGGCCCGCCCCCGGCCGCGTGCGTCCGGGGGCGGGCCGGTGTTCCGGCGGCGTCACGTCCGGCTCACGTCGTCCTGGCCTTCGGGGCGTCGCCCGCCCGGTCGGCGGCGGCCTTGGCGAGCACGGCCGAGGAACCGAGGACCGTGCCCGCGGGGCCCGCGTCCGAGGTCTCCACCAGGACCGTGCGTTCGCCGAGGAACGTGTGGGTGGCGCGGTCGAAGATCCACTGGGTCTCCCGGCCCTGCGCGGAGCGGGCCACCGCGACGCCCTCGCGGCCCGCCGCGTCGGTTGCCGACGGGACCACGGTGACGCCGGGAATCCGGGCCGCCGCCTGGTAGAGCGCGGCGCTGACCTGCGGCGGGGCCCACGTCTCGGCCAGGAGTTCGCCGATGGCGGTGAACGCGCGCTGGTCGGCGTCCGTGCCCTGGCCGCGAGTCTCGTCGCGGATCAGCTTGAGGAGGGCGTCGGGGGCGGTCGGCAGGGCCGCGACGAACACGTGGGTCGGGTTCGTCACCGACGGCGGGTTCGGGCCCGCCGACGACGGCTTGGGGGCCGCGCCCCGGCTCTCGATCGCGTACACCGGCGGCGTCGCCCCGCCGACCGTGCTGTCCGGCTGCCCGTCCTCCCGGATCAGCCCGGCCTTCGACCCGTCCGCCGACAGCCACACCTGGCGGGTATGCGCCGGGGCCGTGGCCGCCAGACCGCCCGCGGCGCTCTGCCCGGCGTACGCGACCTTGCTCTCCACGTACAGGAACTGGTCGGCGCGGACCGACGGCTGCGGAGTCTTCCCGGCCGCCACCGCGATCCGGTCGAGCAAGCGCACGGCGTCCGACGCGAGCGGGCCGGTGACGACCGCCTGCGGCTCGTCCGTACCCGACGAGCCGCCGCCGTTCACCGCCACGATCCCGCCGATCGCCAGCGCGCAGACGGCCGTCGGAACGGCCACCCACAGCAGACGGCGGCGGCGCGCCGCGGGACGGGGTGCGGAGTCGTGCGAGGCCTGGTTCATGAGGGCTTCCTTGAGGAGCAGTTCGCGGTCGCGGTCCAGGCCGGGGACGGGCGGCGGCGGCAGCAGGCCGCCGAGCCCGAGGCCGTCGCCGTCCTCGGGCCGCGGGCGCGCCGCACGCCGGGGGAAAGTGCTCATCCGTTCGTCTCCTGGTTCGACCGGGCCGCGGATCCGCGGCCTGAAACGTGCTTGCCTGTGGTGGCGGCGGGTTCCCGACTTTCTTGTGGACGGGGGACCGGGCCCGCGCAGGCGCTGTCTGACCGCGCCGCGGCCTCGGGACGAGCGCCCGCCCCCCGCCGCGCCTCGACCTCCGCCTCGGTGAGCTTCCGCAGCCGGTCTCGGGCGCGCGACAGACGGGACCGTACGGTGCCCACCGGAATGCCGAGCGCCTCCGCCGCGGCCGTGTACTCCAGGCCCGCCCAGACGACGAGCATGAACACCTCGCGGTCGCGCCGCCGGAGCCGGGACAGAGCGGCGTGCGCCGCGCGCAGCTGCTCGGTGTCCGCGACGTGGCCGACCACGTCGTCCGCGAAGTCCGGAACGGTGCCGCGCTCCGGCAGGCGTGCCAGGGCGATGTCCCGGCGCCGTCGGGACCGCGCGTCGTGCCGCATGATGTTCGTCGCGATGCCGAGCAGCCACGGGCGCAGGCTGTCCCCGTCCGGCCGCAGTTTGGCGCGGCCGCGCCACGCCGCCAGGAACGTCGCGGACACGACGTCCTCGGCCTCGGCCCAGTTGCCCGTCACCCGCAGGGCGTAGCGGTAGAGCACCTGGGCGTTCTCGTCGTAGAGCTGCGCCAAGGCCTCGGGTTCTCCGCTGCGGAAACGGTTCCTCATGAGTGATTCCACAGCTGGCACTGCCGCCCCGGTTGTCCGGGTTCCGGTGATCCGCGCCACAGGGGGAGAGGGGGCCGGTCCGCGCGCTCCGCCGAACGGGCGCTCCGCAGGCGGTCTTGCCGCGCTCGTGTCAGGTTGGTGTCCGGCGGGGCGCCACCCGCCGACCTTCTCGGAGGAGGTGGAGGCCGTGCACGAGATGCGACTCGACGCCGGCGACGACGCCCGGCCGCGCGCCTGGCACATCACGGAGCCCGGCGAGCACACCGCACTGTGCGGCACTGCGATCGTCCCCGTCGGCGGTCCGCCGCCCGCGGATGGCTGCCTCGGAGACGACCTGCACTGCGGCGACTGTTTCGCCGCCTACCGCGAACTGATCACCGCGGAACCCGCGGGCAGCAACAACTGACGGCTACCCCGCACCGCACCCCGGCGCCCGCCGGAAGCACCTGATCCCGGCGGGCGCCACACGCGTGCCGCGCCCCGGGCCCCGGGTGGCCCGCCTCCCCACGCACAACAAACGCCGGACCTCCGCGGGCCGCCACCCGCGGAGGTCCGGCGCGTCGGCGCGGGCCGGTGCCGCCCCTACAGAGGCTTGCGCGCCACGCCGCCGAACTCGATCCACTCGGTGGTCTCCTGGACCGGGCCTTCGGTGCCGTCCGGGCGCCACGTGGAGATCTCCACCAGGCCCGGGTCGAGGAGTTCCAGGTCGCCGAAGTAGCCGGTGACGTCGGCGGCGGTGCGGACGCGGCCCCAGTTGCCCTGGGTCGCGGTCAGCATGAAGTCGGAGAGCCGCAGCCGGACCGCGTCGTCCTCGGCGACCAGGTGCGAGATGACCACGAAGCTGCCGGGCGCGAGCCGGTCCATGACGCGGCGGACCAGGCCGGCCGGGTCGTCGGTGTCCGGGATGCAGTGCAGGACGGACACGAACAAAGCGGCGACCGGCTGGTCGAAGTCGATCAGCTTCACCACGTCGGGGTCGGCCATGACCGCGTCCGTGTCGCGCATGTCCGCGGTGATGACCGTGGTGGCGGCGTTGTCGGCGAGCAGCGCGCGGCCGTGCGCGAGCACGATCGGGTCATTGTCGATGTAGACGACGCGCGCGTCCGGGTTCACCGACTGCGCGATCTGGTGCACGTTGTCCTGCGTCGGCAGGCCGGATCCGTGGTCCATGAACTGCGTGATGCCGTACTGCTCGGCGAGCACCCGCACCGCGCGCTGCATGTAGCGGCGGTTGTTGATGGCCAGCGCCTTGGTACCGGGCGCGGCGAGGGCGAGCTGGTCGGAGGCCTCGCGGTCGACCTTGAAGTTGTCTTTGCCGCCGAGGTAGTAGTCGTACATGCGGGCCACGCTCGGCACAGTGACGTCGATGCCCGTCGGTGCCCAGTCGTCGGCCGGATTGTGGTCGTGGGTCTCGGACACCCGTACTCCTGTGGTCACTTGACGGTTCGTCAGTTCAGTGTTGCGCTGTACAGCGTAATGCCTTGTCGCGCATATGAAATGACGAAAAGCGTGTCGCGACGACAAGTCGGTTGATACGCGCCTGCCCCGCCGGTGCGAAACCGGCGGGGCAGGCGGCAACACGCGGGCGGTTACACGTCGTACGTGATGATGTTGTCGATGTTGCGCTCGGCCAGCGCGGTGATGGTCACGAACGGGTTCACGCTCGTGTTGCCGGGGATCAGCGAACCGTCCATGACGTACAGGCCGTTGTAGCCCTTCAGGCGCCCGTAGTTGTCGGTCGCCTTGTTGAGGATCGCGCCACCCAGCGGGTGGTACGTTAGGTGGTCGCCCCAGATCTTGTACGTGCCGAACAGGTCCGTCCGGTAGATCGTGCCCTCGGTCGAGTTGATCCGGTCGAAGATCGACTTCGCCATGTCGATCGCCGGCTGCTTCCACGCCGTCTGCCAGTTCAGGTCGACCTTGCCGGTCGCCGCGTTGTAGCTGAACTGCGCGCGGTTCGGGTTCTTGGTGATCGAAAGGTAGAACGACGCGTAGGTCTCGATGCCGGTCGGCAGCGGGGCGACCTCGGCGAACGCGCCGCCCGCCGCCCAGTTGTCGATGCCCGCGGTCGGGATCGACGACTGCTTGGCGCCGGTCGGGTCCCACATGTGGTTGGCGCGGCCGCACATGACGTTGCCGTTGTCGCCCCAACCCGTGCCGACCTCGCCGTTCAGGTTCGGCAGCGAGCCCGTGTCGCGGAACTTCACCAGCAGCTTGCTGGTGCCGACGCTGCCCGCGGCGAAGAACACCTTGGCGGCGACGACGGTCTTGACGCCGGTGACGTTGCCGGACGTGTCGATCGTCTCCATCGACACCGTGTAGCCGCCGCCGCTCGCCGGGGCGACGTTGGTGACCCGGTGCTGCGGCGAGATGGTGACCCGGCCGGTCGCGAGCGCGGCCGGGAGGTAGGTCTTCGCCAGCGACTTCTTGCCGCCGTTGTTGCCGTAGAGGATCTCCGCGGCGAGCGCCGACTTCGGGACGGTGCCGGCCTCTTCGGCTTTCATGTAGTCCCAGTCGTACACGTTCGGGACGAACACGAACGGGAAGCCCGAGCGCTGCGCGTGCTTCCGGCCGACGCGCGCGAACTGGTAGTACTCGGTGCTCTCCCACCAGCGCTGGTCGACGTTCGTCACGCCCAGGCCGGCGTTCGCCCGCGGGTAGTAGGTGTTGTACATCTCGTCCGGGTTGACCGACGGCAGGATCGCCCCGAAGTTCTCGCGCTTCGGCGTGACCGCCATGCCGCCGTTGACCAGCGAACCGCCGCCGACGCCGCGGCCCTGGTACACGGTGATGCCGGAGAACTCCTCGGCGTCCAGGATGCCGGTGTACTTCGGCACGTCCTTGTCGATCGGGAAGCCCAGGAAGTTGCTCAGCGGCGCCTTCGTACGCGTCCGCAGCCAGTACGAACGGTAGTCCGGCGACGTGGTGTTCGCGAAGATCTTGCCGTCCGAGCCCGGCGTGTCCCACGACATGCCCTGCTCGATCACGTGCACGTTCACGCCCGCCTGTGCGAGGCGCAGCGCGGTGACCGAACCGCCGTAGCCGCTGCCGACGATGAGCGCCTGCACGCGCGCACCGTCGCCGATGACGGTGCCGCCGGGCAGCGCGGCGGCCGAGGTCGCGGTCCGGCCGATGAGGGTCGCGGCACCGATCGCCGCGCCCGTGCCGATCACGAAACGGCGCCGGGAGAAGCCGGACGTGGGGGCGGCCTCGGCCGCGACGGGGGTGGTGCCGGATTCGACGTTCTCACTCATGGAGCGTTCTCCTTGGTACGGACGGGAAAGGGGAACACGTGCGGTGGCGCGGGGTCGTGCGGGTACGGCGGCATTACCGGACGGTCGAGTTCCGGTTGGCTCGCCGCGGTGTCCGTGATCCGGGCCGGGGTACGGACGTTTCCGCGGTCCGCGCGTTACGGCGTGCGCGGGACCGAAGGCAGGGTGAAATCACGCGGGCGGCACAAGGCCGCGGCGTGCGACGCGGTACGGGGTGGTGCTGCGCCCGGGCGCGCGCTCGGCGTCGGCGCGCCCGGGGCCGGCAGGGGGTTGCCCGCGCCGCCGTCCGGGGTGGCGGCGCGGGTCGTCACGGGGTGTGCGGTGGAACGGCCTGCGATGAACGGGCTTGCGGTCTAGCAGGCTTGCGATGATCGGGCTTGCGGTCGAGCCGGATGTGCGGCCTATCGGAAAGCCGGACTCAGTGCGGCGCGATCACGCACACACTGTCCAGCCCCAGCACGTGGTTGAGCCGGCCGAACGCCAGCCACGAGCCGATGGCCATGCTCAGCTCGACGATCTCCGCCTGGGTGTACTGCGCCTTCATGCGCTCCCAGAACTCGTCGTCCAGGTTGTGGTGGTCCTCGGCGTAGCGCTCGGCGTACTCGGCGGCCAGGCGCGTGCGTTCGTCGAAGGCGTCGGTCGTCCGCCACTCGGCGACCGCGTCGATGAAGGTGCTCTCGACGGTGTCCTCGCCCTCGCGCTCGGTGCGCCAGTCGAGGCAGAACACGCAGCCGTTGATCTGCGCGATGCGCAGCCGTGCCGCCTCGAACTCGCGCAGGCCGAGCTTGCTGTGGTCGTACACCGACATGGAGTACGCCGCCGCGGCGGTGCCGATCTCCGGCACCATTTCGGCCCACACGTAGGGGATGGGCTCCTCGCCCTCGGGGATGTCGATGATCACGGTTGCTTCCTTCCCGCCTTCCCGAGCTTCCCGACTGCCGGGCGCAGCGGGACGTCGAGCGCGTCGTACAGCCCGGGCTCGGCCTCGGCCAGCCAGTCGATCGCATTGACCAGGCGGCCGACCGCGGTCGCGTTGCCGCCGGCCGCACGGTTGCCGCCCTCGTCGGTGGCCTCGACGGTCACCTCGATGTGCGGGCGGCCTTCGATGATCACGCGGTGGGCGCCCGCGCCGTCCGGCGGCATCGGCCAGTCGGTCGCGCACGTCGGGTGGATCCGGGTGACGTGCTCCACGACGATCCGCGGCTCGCCGCCCACGATGCCCTGCACCTCGAAGCGCACGGCGCCCTGCGTGCCGGCCTCGAAGTCGCCCATGGTGGAGGTCGATACGGTCGACTCCAGCGGCCGCCGCTCGACGGTCTCCCGGATTTCGTCCAGTTCGACACCCAAGGCCCGCGCCATCAGCCGGACCTGCCCGCCCCAGACGAGCGTCGGCATGTCCGGCCACAGCATCGGCGGCCCGTAGTCCATGGGCTGGCCCATGCCGACCAGGTTGCGAACCGAGTCCTCCTGGTCGTACGTCGAGTAGTCGAAGATCTCCTGGCAGCGCACCGCGTCCACGACCGACCCGAGCCCGCTCATCAGCAGCGGCAGGATGTCGTTGCCCCAGCCGGGGTCGACGCCGGACACGAACAGCGAACCGCCGCCTTCGGCGATGGCGGCGAGCACCGGGTCGCGGAACTCCTCGGGTGCGTTGCGCGGGTCGTACAGCGGGTACAGCGCGGGGCTCACCACGACCGCGCCCGCGCGGATCGCGCGGCAGATGTCGGCCAGCGCGTCGTCCGGGCGGATGTCGCCGGACGCGGCGTACACGACGGCCTTGGGACCGGCGGCGAGCACGGCGTCGATGTCGTCGGTCGCCGGCACGCCCAACGTGCCTTCCATGTCCGCGAGTTCGGCCGCGTCCCGGCCGACCTTCGCGGGGTTGCTCACCAGAACGGCGGTGAGTTCGAGCGCCGGGTGGGCGTCGACCGCGCGGATCGCCGCGCGGCCCACGTTGCCCGTACCCCAGACCACGGTGGGAATCATGCGGCGGAAGATAGCAACCGGAGTCGGTGATTCCTAGACCGTCCGCGCAACGTCTTTTGCGCGTCCCGATGTCCCTCCGCGGCAATCCCGCAACCGGCTTGATCAAGCCCCTTCGATATCCCGGGCGGCCCTTGTGGAACTGGTCAAGGCGCGGTCAAATGTCTCATCGCCGGGGTGTCCGAGGAATTTGCCCGCCAGGTCCTGCGGATCTTCCTCGCGCGTGCTAACAGCGGGCCGGAGCAAGGGCGTTGCCCCGCGGCAGCCCGGAGATCGACACCACCCACCCGACACGTGTCGACTGCTGTACGGGCCACGGAAATTCCGGCCCGGTAATCCGGACGACCGCGGGAGCCGGCGAATGCCGACGGGGTGCGGAATGCCCGACAGCGTCGGCCGCAGGGCATTCCGAGGAATTTGCCGCCGAGGTCGTCAGCGCAGCAGCGGACCGCCTTCCGGAAGCTCGACCCAGCGGCGCGGCGGACCGGAAACGGCGGTTGCGTCGGTGATGCGAAGGCCGGCCATCGTCGCGGCGTAAGCGAGCAGCGGCGCCGACGGCATACCCGGCTCACGATCCCAGTCCCAGAAGCGGTACAGCCACTGGAGTTCGGGGTTGCCTTCACGGATCCGGGGTGACAAGTCCGTCGAAGAAGCCCATGGCGGGGATGGTGGCAGCCGACACCGACAACCTGTTGGGGGGTGCCGTGCGCGGGAGTTGGCGACGTGCGCACAGTTCCGGCCGTGGCGGCGGTCGCTGGTAGAACGGGAGCACGGGGGAGACGGCGATGGACGGCACGGAACGGGGACAGCATGGACGACAAGATCGCCTCGGCGGGGTACGGAGAGGACGGTGCGCGCGCCGGAGAGGGAGCGGCGACGCGCGACCTCGACGCGGCCGACGCGCGCACCGTCGAGGAGGTGATCGCCAAGGCCGTGGGCAAGCGGCTGACCCGGCCCCTCCGCGACGAACTCCGGCGCCTCGGCGCCGTCGTCCGTGCCCGCGGCGAGACGTGCGACGTCGTCCGGGCGGCAACGGACCGGCCGTGGACGACGCCGTCCGGCGCCCTCTACGACCTCGACCTCGACCTGCTCGACGCCGCCCTCGAGGCGGGTGTCCCGGTTGCCGACCCGGGCGCGGGCACCGCGTTCGCCTCGCGTACCTGGCTCGCCCGCGCCCGCCGCGGACAGCTCGCCGCGGTCGCCGCCGACGCACGTTTCCGGCCACTGCTGCGGGACGCCGTGCTGGACTGGCGCGGCGACCTCCTCGCCCTCGGCCGCCCCGGCGCCCTGCTGAGCCACGAGGAAGGCGCGGCCGAAGCCGTGCTCGGCGCGGCGGGCATCGTCGACGTCCTCGGCGAAGCCGTCGCCGCATGGGCCGAGCAGGTCCGCGGCGGCAGCCTCCCGGCACTCCACGAAGCCGTCCACTACCTCGACCTGCTCGGCCCCGCCCGCCTCGCCGACGCGTCCGCCGACCCGGGCCTGCGCGACGCCATCGGCACCATCCTGGCCGCCGACCCGGCCGAGGCGCTCGCCGCGACCTGGCGCACCGGGCTCGTCGACGAACTCGGCGACGCCGGGCTCGACGCATACGGCCGATTCGGTCACACCGACGATGTCTTCCGCATCGCCCCCGACGACGGCGCCGCGGAAGACACCTTCGTCGTCGCCGACGAGAACCGCAGCATCGTCTTCGGCCCGCGCGGCGTCGTCGCCGGGCCGCTCTACAGCCGCTTCCGCCACCAGCCCAACTCCGCCGAGACCACCGACCTGTTCCGGTACGCCGACGGCACCTACACCGCCGAGCCGCTCGCCCCCGGCGACACCCCGGACACCGCCGTCACCCTGCCCGGCGCCCCCGCCCCGGTCCGCGCCCACCGCACCGCCGCCGGGTACTGGGAACTCCACGACGCGTACGGCACCGCCACCGGCCGCTGGTACCAGGGCCCGGCCCGCCCCAACGGCGTCTCCGGCACCCACAGCGTCGGACGGCAACGCCACCGCTGGGCGTCGGGCAGCGAACTCGTCCCGCCCCCGCAGGTCTGGCACCGCCTGCCCGCCCGCGACACCGCCGGCTCCCGGCTGCTCCGTACCGCCGACCGCGCCCTGGCCGCCCGCGTGCTCGACGCCGCCTCCGGCCCCGACGGCGACATCGCCCGCCACGTCACCGAACTGGGCAGGCGCCACCCCGTCGGCGACCACTCCTGGGAAGTCGCCGAAGCCTTCACCGCACTCCGTGCGGCCGCGGCACCCGAACTCCCCGGGATCACCGCGGACCGGCTCCTCGACGGCATCGCCGGGACCCTCTGGACCGCCCTCGAAACCCGGGTCCTCGCCGCCCGGCACCTCGACGACGCGAACGCGCTGCGCACCACCCCGCTGCCTCGTCCGCGCGCGGACGCGGGCGACCTGCGGGCCCGCATCTTCACCGGGATGCAGGACATGTACCGGCGGATCCAGACCGTCGCCGACCTGTGCGCCGACCCGGACGTCCTCGTCCCGCCCCACCACATCGACCTCGCCAACGCACAAGGCTGGGAGCAGAAACTCGGCCGACTCGGCGGCCAAGCCCTGCGCGCCGCCCTCTCCACGGCGAGCACCGCCCGCGGCAACGACCTCAACCACGACGGCCTCCGCTCGTGCGGCGCCCTGCCGATGAGCGACCCGGCAGGCCGCTGGCGCACCATGACCCTGACGTTGGACGTGCGGAACGCCCCCCGGGAAGGCACCGTCTGCCGCACCCCGCGCGGCTGCCTGATCGTCCTGCAACGCTCCAACTCCGGACCGGTCACCGTCCTCGAATACGCCGCCGACGGCGTCTTCGATGCCCCGCCCTTCGGCAGCACCACCGACGCCCGGATCTGCGCCGGATGGGGCGGCGCCGACCGCATCGCCGCGCTGCTCCGGCTCCTCGACGAACGCGGCGCCGCCCCCTGGCCGGAGAAGTCCGTCGCCGCCTTCGCCGAAGCCACGCACATGTCGGTCGCCCGCGCCGCGATCCTGACCGTCGGCTTCGAACCCCGCAGCGCCTCCATGGTGCGGCGCGGGAATCCCGGCATGACCCAGCCGTTCGCCGACGCCGCAGGACTCAGCGCCGGCGACCTGGCCGACGCCGGCGCCGGGCTCGCCCGCGACGTGCCCGTCGAACTCCGCCTCGAACTGCCCGAATACCTCATGCCCGACGACCCCGAAGACCTGTGGCGCGACCGCTTGGCCGTCACCCGCGCCGCCGCATGGTGGAACGCCGCCGTCCTCGACGGACCGACGACCCCCGGCTGACCCACGACCCCCGGCTGACCTACGACCCCCGACAACGCGCGACCGCCGCGCCCCGCCCGAAGGCGGAACGCGGCGGTCGCGTCGTATCCCGTGCCGGTACCTGCGCTACGCCGCGGCGCGCGCCCCCAGCACGGTCCCGAGCAGGTCGTCGAGACCGACCATGCCCAGCAGCTGCCCGTGCTCGTCCTGCACCAAGGCCAGCGACGCGCGGCGCTCGCGCAGCGCGGCCACGGCCCGCTGGATCGGGGTGTCGACCGGCAGCGACAGCACCGGCGAGGCCAGCTCGCCCGCCGTCGGCGCCGGACCCGCGGAGTCGCCCCCGCGTATCGCGAGCACCTCGCGCACGTGCAGCACGCCGGTGAGGCGGCCGTCCGGCGTGCGGACCAGCAGCCGGTTCCGGCCGTTGCGCCGCGAAGCCGCGACGATCTCCTCAGGCCCCGCGCCGGACGGCACCTCGTCGATCCGGTCGGCCGGCACGACCAGCCGGGCCAGTGCCTCGGTGTGCGTACGCAGCGTGGCGGCGAGCACGTCGTGCTCGTGCGTGCCGATCAGCCCCAGACGCCGCGACTCGCCGACCAGGCGGCGCAGCCCCTCGGCGTCCTTCGGCACCGACAGCTCGTCCTTGGGCTTCACCCGGAACAGCCGCAGCACGCCGTTGCTGACCCCGTTCAGGCCGCGCAGCAGCGGCCGCACCGCCTTGGTGAACGCCCGGAACGGCGGCGCCAGCACCAGCGCGGCCCGCTCCGGATCGGCGATCGCCCACGACTTCGGCGCCATCTCGCCGACCACCATGTGCAGCAGCACCACGACCGTCAGCGCGAACGCGAACGACACGGCGTGCGCCGCCGTCGACGGCACGCCGGCGGCCCCGAACAGCGGGCTCAGCATCGCCGCGAACGCCGGCTCGGACACCACACCCAGACCCAGCGAACACATCGTGATGCCGAGCTGCGCGCCCGCCAGCATGAGGGTCAGCTCGCGGACCCCGGCCAGCGCCGACGCCGCGCCGCGCTTGCGGGCCGCGGCGGCCTGTTCCAGCCGGTGCCGGCGCGCGGCCAACAGCGCGAACTCGGCCGCGACGAAGAACGCGTTCCCGGCGAGCAGCAGGATCGTCGCGATGACGGCCGGGCCGACCCCGATCGAGCCGCCGCCCGCAGCAAGCGTCATCGACGCCGGCTCGGCGGAGGAAACACCGGTGGAAGCAATACCCGTGGAAGCAATACCAGCGGAGACAAGCCCGGTCATGCGGCCGCCTCCATGGTTCCGGCGCCGACCGACGCGGTGTCCGCGTCGGACTCGGGCACGACGGGCACCCGGGTGCGCACGCGCACCAGCTCGGGCACGTGCCGCTCCACGGTGAGCACCTCGATCTCCACCACGGTGGTGACCGGCGCCTCGGGATCGACGGCCTCGTCGGGATCCGGAATGGTCACCCGGTCGCCGACCTGCGGCAGCCGGCCCAGGCGGGCGATGACCAAGCCGCCGAGCGTGTCATACGGGCCCTCGGGCAGTTCCGTGCCGATCATCCGCTCGACCTCGTCGACGCGGAGCACCGCGTCGAGGCGCCACCAGCCGTCCTCGGGGCACGCGTCCACGACGGGCTCGGTGTCGGTCTCGTCGGCGATCTCGCCGACCAGTTCCTCGGCGACGTCTTCATAGGTGACGATGCCCGCGAGGCCGCCGTGCTCGTCCAGCACGATCGCGAATTCCTCGTCCGCGGCCCGCAGCTGCTCCAGCAGCGACGGCAGGCCCGCGGTGTCGGGCACCAGCAGAGGGGTCCGGGCGAGCGTGCCCACGCGGACCGCGTCGGCCCGCTCGGGCGCGACCTCCAGCAGGTCGGCGACGCCTATCACGCCCACGATGTCGTCGACACGGTCGCCGACCACCGGGTAGTGCGAGTGACCGCATTCCTGCACCAGCGCGATCAGCTCGGCGGCCGTCGCGTCGGCGCGGACCCGTATGACGTCCGGCCGCGGCACCATCACCTGGTCCACGGTCAGCTCACCGAACGCGATCGCCCGCTGGAGCATGTCGGACAGCTCGTGGTCCAACTCGCCGTCGCGGTCCGCCTCGGCCACGATGTGGCCCAGTTCCTCGGTGGTGGCACCGCCGTGGATCTCCTCGACGGGCTCGATGCCGACCGCGCGCACCAGGCGGTTCGCCAGCGTGTCGAACATCCGGATCACCGGACCCATGACCTTCAGATAGGCCAGCGTCGGCGGCGCCAGCAGCACCGCGACGCGCTCCGGCTCGGCGATGCCCCAGTTCTTGGGGACCAGCTCGCCGACCACCATCTGCACGCCGGTCGCCACGGCGAAGCTCAGCACCAGCGTCAGCGCCTTGTCGGCCGCGCCGGGCAGACCGAGGGGCTCCAGCACCGGCCCGAGCACCGCGCTCAGCGCCGGCTCGGCGATGAAGCCGACCAGCAGCGTGGTGATGGTGATGCCCAGCTGAGCGCCGGAAAGCATGAAGGACAAGCGACGGGTCACGGTCAGTGCACGGGACGCGCCGCGGTCGCCCGATTCCGCACGACGGCGCAGCAACGCGCGGTCGGCCGCGACGAACGCGAACTCCTGGGCGACGAAGAAGCCGGTGCCGACCGTGAGGACGACAACGGCGAGTATGCCGAAAGCGGCGGACGCGGCGTTCATCGCACATCCTCCCGAACGCCGCCGCGCGCACCATCGAATGGAATGCTGGTTCGGGAGGGACCGGTACTAGGGGGGTCCGTCTCTGCGGCGGACACGCACACTCCTCGAAAAACTGTGTGGATTCCGGCCGCCTTCGGCCGGAATTGCGTCAAGGTTCGGTCACGAACTTGTGTCTTAGAACGTATCACCGCACGGGCGTGTTCCCGAGGTGCTGTTCCCCACGCCCCAGGTCACCCGCACATCCTGTGGTGCGGCTCACGTGACGCATCGTCAAAAGCTACTGACGGTTAGTACTTGGCGTTCGCCAGGGGATCGTGACAGTGTGTGCGGCCACGGGTACGGTACGCCGATCGGCGGAGCGAATTGTAGGCATGTCGTCCCCGTGCGGAGCAGCCGGAGCCTCCTTGTCCTCCCGGAGTAGCCCGTGGATTCATCCGAACGGGGGAACCCGGGCGGAGTCCGTGTCGACAAGGATGGGGACGGTAATTCCACGACCGCGGCACGTGGCGCGCGGCGACCACCGGGGGCGGTGTTGGACGACAGCAGAGCCGGGCGCACGCAGCCGGAACCCGCAGGGGTCCCGCGGCCGCGTCGCTCGGCCCGGGGGGAAACCGGACAAGAAAGGGAAAATCCGGCCGCGCCGGATCCCTCGCGCGACGAAACGAGCGCCGGGGCCGCGGATTCCCGCAAAATTTCCGGCGAAAACTGCAACGTCGTGGACGCTCGCGACGTTCAAGGGTCAGAGGGGATCGCCCAGGAGGCGGACCTCCTCGCCGCGGAAACCGCGGACGGCACCGCCGCCCCGGGGACCGCCCGTACCGAGCCCGTCCGACCCGACGAGGTGGCAATGACCCGCACACTCGACGCGTATGCGATACGCCTGGCCGCGCTGAAGGCATACGACATCACCGGTGTGCGGCCGCGCGAACTCCACCGTTACCGCGCCTACGGCGAAGTCCCCGACGGCCTGTCCGAGGAGATCGTGCAGCGCGCACAGAAGATCGTGGAAGAGGAGCGGGCCCGGCTGCTGCGCTTGGCCGGATCGTGAGCAAGGCCTGAGACCCGGCGCCGGGGTGCGGCGCCGGGTCTCGTTGCGTTCCGTTGCGGGTTCCGTTGCCTTTCCGGGTTGCGTTTCGTTTCGCGTTTCCGTTTCGCGTTCCGGTTCGGGCTTCGGGGCGGAGCCGGCCTTCCTCAGGCCCGGTCGTCCGCGGCGGCGATCTCGGCCAGCGCCGCCGCGAGTTCGGCGGGCTTGGAGAACATCGGCCAGTGCCCGGTCGGCACCGCCCGCACCGTGCGCGTCTTGGCGGCGGTGAACTCGGCGAAGAACGGGTGGCCCTCGGCGACCATCTGCTCGACCACCTGCACCGGGAAGGTGCTCACCACCAGATGACTCGGCACGTCGTAGCGCGCCGGGTTCACCAGCCGCAGCGGACGGCTCGCCACACCCCACGGCTCGGGCGTGCTCCGCTCGCGCAGCAGCGCCAAGTCCTCCTCGGTCAGCCCCGCGAGGTTCTGCGGGTCCGCCGCCGCGTCCCACGCGGGCGGCGGCACCGAGACGTCGCCCGACGCGGCGACCTCGGCGCGGCGCAGCGACTGCTCGTCCGGGTCCAGCGTGTCGAACTGCGAAGTGCCGTCCGCGAGCGGTCCGCTGTCGACGAACACGATCTTCGCGAGCCGCTCCGGGATCCGGTCCGCCGCGCCGTACGCCGCGATGCCGCCGCCGCTGTGCCCGACCAGCACCACCTCGTGGAGGTCGCGCTCGCGGACCAGGTCCACGATCGCCTCGATGTGGGTGTCGAGGTCGATCGCGGTGAGATCCTCGCCCGACCGCTCCGCCAGCCCGGGCAGGGTCACCGGGATCACCTCGTGGCCGGCCGCGGCGAGCGGGCCGACGACCCGCTCCCACGCCCACGCGCCGAGCCAGAAACCGGGGACGAGAACGATGGTGGCCATGATGCGCTCCTTCGGCGGATCTCCTCGGGGCTGCTTCCCCGGGGCTGCTGAGAGCGACGCTATGACGCATACCTGACAGGAAGCGTCAGGTATGCGGGCGGGCGCGGCGGCGTTACACGGGCCGGCCGAATACCAAGGGCAGCGTGCGCAGCCCGGTGTGCCGGTTGCTGCGTGTCCACTCCGGCGCGCCGGCGGTCTGCACCGTGCCGAACCGGGTGAGCAGCTCGGCCAGCACCGTGCGGGTCTCCAGGCGGGCGAGGTTCGCGCCGAGGCAGTAGTGCACGCCCTGGCCGAACGCCAGGTGCGGGTTCGGGTCGCGGGAGACGTCGAACCGGTCCGGCTCCGGGAACGCCCGCGCGTCCCGGTTCGCCGAGCCCTCCCACACGAGGACCTTGTCGCCCGCGGCGATCCGCCGACCGCCGAGCACGGCGTCGCGGGTCGCGGTCCGGCGCTTCGACGGCGAGGGCGACGTCCACCGCATGATCTCCTCGACCGCGGTCCCCATCAGGTACTCGGGATCCGCCCGCAGCGCCGCGAACTGCGCCGGATTGTCGGCCAGGGCCAGAAGCCCGCCCGCGATGGCGTTGCGGGTCGTCTCGGCGCCCGCGGCGAACAGCAGGTTGAAGAACATCTGGAGTTCGACGGGGGTGAGGCGGGGCGGATCGACGTCCGCCAACTCGGCGTGCACGACGAGCGACAGCATGTCCTCGGTGGGCCGATCCCGTTTCTCGGCGATCAGCGCGCTGCCGTAGCCGAACATCGCCCGCTGCGCCGCGACCTGCTCGGCTTCCCGGCCTTCGCGGTGGTCGAAGAGGTGCTCGATGTAGCCGAACAACTCGTGCCGGTCGGCCTCCGGCACACCGAGCATCGAACAGATCGTCTGCATCGGCAGCTCGCCCGCGACGGCGGCCAGGAAGTCCACGGGCATGCCGGGCTCGATCCGATCGACGAGCAGGCGCGTGCGGCGTGCCAGGTCGTCGGCGAGCAGCGCGACCATGCGCGGCGTGAGGCCTTTGTTGACGAGGCGGCGGATCCGGTTGTGCCGCGGGTCGTCCATCATGTTGATCACCAGGCCGCTCGCGGGGGAGTCGGCCAGGATCGTGCCGCCGTGCTCGGAGGAGTAGGTGTCGGCGTCGCGCAGGACTTCCAGCGTCTCGGCATGCGTGGCAACCGACCAGAAGCCGACCCCGTCGGGGGTGTGCGCGGTGGGCTCGTGCCAGTACACGGGCGCTTCCTCCCGGTGCACCGCGAACACGTCGTGCGGAAACCCGTCGGCGAACACGTCGAGATCCGTCAGATCAACCCCCGCAAGCCCCAGCGACGGTATGGCCATAGCTCCCCCTCGAGACATGCGGCCGCGCGGGACCGCCCGGTGACCCCACAAAACTAGTCAGGAAACCAGACCGGCGAGCTCCCGGCTTTCGTTTCCCCCAGCCCGCTCCGCGATCATCGCAGGCGCGGGACGGAGAGAGGGGGAGGGGCGGGGTGGGGTGATCCCGGTCGGCATCCGCCCGCCACTCGCGCCTCGCTCGGGCGCTTCGCTCCTCGCGCCGCCTCGTGTCTTGCGCTGCGCCGTGCCGCGCTGCCTCGTGCCTCGCGCTGCGCCCCGCACCGCCTCGGGCCTCGCTTGGGCGCTTCGCTCCTCGCGCTGCCTGCGCTGCGCCCCGCACCGCCTCGGGCCTCGCTTGGGCGCTTCGCTCCTCGCGCCGCCTCGTGTCTTGCGCTGCGCCGTGCCGCGCTGCCTCGCGCCTCGCTTGGGCGCTTCGCCCTCGCGCTGCCTGCGCTGTACCCCACACCGCCTCGCACCCCACACCGCCTCGCGCCTTGCGCTGCCTCGCGCCCCGGGCCGCCCCGCGCTGTGCCACGGCGCCGCGCTCCCGCTCCCGCGCTGTGCCACGGCGCTCGCCCCGCGCTCCGCTCCCGCGGCCCGCTCCGCCTTGGGCCGCGCCGCGCTCTGCTTCCCGCCTGCCTCCCGCCTCGGCCGCCGTCGGCTCCGCCTCAATCGCTCCCACCCGCCAATCCACCGCTCGGCCGTCCGTCGGAGTCCGCCCCTCCCGTGCTTGCCCGGCGTGCCGTGTCCGGGGTCTTCGGTGTCGGCGCGGGATCATGAAGGGGTGGACGCGATCGATCTCAGCCTGCCGCCGGATCTTGCCGATGCCGCCCAGCTGGCGTTGCGGATGGAGCACAACCTCGCCGAGCATGCGTGCCACCTGCACCGGCGGACCCATCACATGACCGTCACCGAGACGGCCGATCTGGTGTTCGCGGACAGCGGGTTGCCCGACGACACGTTCAACATCGTCGCCGCGGCGCGGTTCGCCGAGCGGGATGCCGATCTGCGGATCGCCGACACCGTGCGGCATCTGCGGGGGAGCGGGAGGCCGTTCTCCTGGTGGGTGGGGCCCGCGTCCCAGCCCTCCGACCTGTCCGAGCGGCTGAGTGCGGCGGGCCTGCCGGAGGCCGAGCACGAGCTGGCGATGTGGGCCGACCCCACCGCCGTCCCCGACGGCGCCCCGTCCGCGCTGGAGATCCGGATAGCGGACGACGTCCGCACGCTCGCCGACTTCGCCGTCGTGCTGGCCGCCACCTGGGATCCGCCGTCCGCGACCGTCCGCGCGTTCTTCGCGGCCACCGCGCCGACCGCGCTCGGCCCGGACAGCGCCGCGCGCTACCTGGTCGGCTACGTGGACGGCGAACCGGTCGCCACCGCCGAGGTGTTCGCGCACATGGGCGTCGCCGGCGTGTACAACGTCGCGACCCTTGCCGCGCACCGCCGTCAGGGCTACGGCACCGCCATGGCGCACGCCGCCGTCCGCACCGCCGCGGACCTCGGCCAGGCCGTGGTCGTCCTCCAGGCTTCCGAGGCCGGCCAGTCCGTCTACCGCACCGCGGGCTTCCGCCCGCTCGGCCCGGTCGTCGAACACGCGCTGGTGCCCGGCGCCGTCCCCGTCCCGGGCTGACTCACCCGATCGGCCGACGCGCCGTGTCGCGTTTCTTCAAGACGAACATCTGTGCGAACAGTTAGCGTCGGATTCATGAACACCCCCATCACCCGACTCCTCGCCGCCGCCGGCACCCGCGCCCTCCCCGTCGTCGACGGCATCACCGAAGACCGCTTCGCCGACCCCACGCCGTGCGCCGACTACACCGTCGCCGACCTGGCCAACCACCTCTACCAGGTGGTGGTCAACTTCCAGGTCCTCGCCGCCAAGGGCTCCGTCGACTGGACGGTCCCCGCCGACTACCTGCACGGCGACTGGCGCAAGCAGTTCGCCGCCGAGGTCGACAACCTCGTCACCGCGTGGGCCGCACCGGGCAGCGAGGAAGGCGTCTCGCCCGGCTGGGGCATCGCCTCCCGCACCGTCGGCCACATGGCCCTCCTGGACCTGACCCTGCACGCCTGGGACCTGGCCCGAGCCACCGGTCAGTGCTACGAACCCGCCCCCGAAGCCGTAGCCGAAATCGCCGTCTTCATCGACGCCATGGCCCCCATGGCCCGCGACAACAAGGTCTTCGGCCCGGAGTATCCCGTCCCCGCCGACGCCCCGGCCTTCGCCCGGATCCTCGGCGCCGCCGGCCGCAACCCGGACTGGAAGGCGTAGCAGCTCAGTCGAACAACGGCATGAGAGCCTCGTCCCCGGCCAAGGCCCGCCACGCGGGCACCCGGATCACGTCGACGACGCCCTCGGCACCTGCCCGGCCTTCGAACGGCAACCCGACGAGGAGCCGCGCGCGTTCCTGGCTCAGCCGCAGGTGCCGCGCCGGATCACGTCCCGGGATCGGGCCCGTGTCGACCAGTACCGCCACCGGACCCTCCGCACCGGCGAACAGCAGGTCGACGGGATAACCGCCGACGACGGCATCGCGTTCCACGCCGCGGGCTCCCAGGAATTGCTGCACCCGGTCCACCAGCAGCTCTCGGTCGGGATCCCGCGGCACGCCGGGCACGGAACCCGGAACGGGCGCAGCGCCGCCTCCGGACACCAGCCCGGACCGGGTCGCGAGTACGTGGGGCAGCCCCGTCTGGTCCCGCCAGAACCCGTGGTCGCCCACCGTGATCAACTGCGACTTCGCGCGGGTGATCGCCACGTTCCACAAGTTGACCTGGTTCGCCACCCACTTCGCGGTGCCCGGGGGAGTGTTCCCGGTGGCCACGGGGCTGAGCACCATGACGTCCCGTTGCCCGCCCTGGAACGCGTGCACGGTGCCCACCCGCACCCGGTCCCCGCCGATCTCCCGTTCCAGCGCGTCCTTCTGCGCTCGGAACGGGGTGACGACGCCGACCGTCGCGGTCTCCGGAAGCTCCTGAAGCAGTTCCTTCACGACGGCGGCCACCGCGGCGGCCTCCGCCGGATTGCACCACGACTTGTCGCCCGGCCCGCGCATCGACTGCCCGTTCGGGACATCCGACCAGGCCAGCACCCGACCGGGACCCCGGCCGCCGGCGCCGCCGATGCCGACCGGCGGGACCTGCCCGCGGACATTGGTCAGCACCTCCAACCGGCTCGCGTAGCAATGCCCGTTGACGACATCCGCGATCTCGGGACGGCACCGGTAGTGCTCGTCCAGCAGCAGTGCGGCATCACCGTTCTGGGCGGCCGCGTGGTACGCCGAGTACACGTGGTACGCGAACCTACGGTCCTCCAACCACGCCGCCGTCAGTCCGGCCCGAACGCGCGCCTGGCGTTCCTGCTCGGGCGAGATCCCCGGAATATGACCGAGCTGCATCGGGTCGCCGATGATCAACGCCCGGCGCGCGCGGAACAGCAGCGGCACGACCGCGGCGATCGAACACTGGCTTGCCTCGTCGATGACGACCAAGTCGAAGAGCTTCGGTTCCAACGCCAGTTGCCGCACCGCATGCGTCGTGATCGCCCAGCCCTTCATGTGGGCCATCAGATTGCGCTGGCTGCGCTGGGTTCCGCGTCGCCGCTGCAGCGTGTCGAGCCGCTGTCTCATCAGCTCCGCGCCCCGGACAAGCGTCTCGGTCGACACCGCCTCGGACAGTTCGCCGGACAGCCGGATGCGTTCTTCGGCGTATGTCTCGCGTTCGGCCCGGACCGCATGGTCGTCATCGGCAAGCCGGTGGGGCAGGAGCGTGCGTACCTCGACCTCAAGGCCGACCAGAGCGGTGATGTCCGCCAGAACCTCTGCCGGAACGGGCCGCGCGTCCGCCCACGGCGGCAGCGGTTGACCCGAGGCCGCACGTGCCGCCGCGGTGAACGCGCTCATCGCGCGCTTCCGGCGCCATCGCCCCCACCAGCCCCGCGCCGACGAGGCTTTCGCGGCCCGGCTCCGCCATCGGTCCGCCGCCGCGGTGTCGGCCGCCCAGATCCGAGCCGGCAACTCCGGCGCCAGTCCGGCCTGCGCTGCCGCGATGCCCCGCTGCTGCAGGACCCGAGCCAAGCGCACCTCGCTCTCCACCTGAGCCGCGGCCCGGTCGCGGACGGCGTCGTTCCGCAGGCGGAGGTTGCGAAGGTCCCCGGTGACGGTTGCCGCACCGCGCGGGGGCCGCTGCGGCCGTGCGGCCAGGAGGGCTTCGAGCTTGGCCTGCTCTTTGACCAGCGCTTTGGCGTTCCCCGTGCGCATCAGCAGCCCGGCGCCGATCGCGTCGCACCGTTCGGCGACCACATCGACGGCCTCGTTGTTGGTCGATGCCACCAGCACCGTCTGCCCGGCGGCCAGGCAGGTGGTGACCACCGCGGTGACCACCTCGCTCTTGCCGGTTCCGGGCGGACCCGTGGCCACGGTCAGCGGGCGCGTCATCGCCGACGCGACCACCGCTTCCTGGCTTTCGTTGGCCGGGCCGGCAGCCACCACGAGCGGGCGTTCGGAGTCGCCCTCCGACACGACGCCGGTCAGCAATGCGTCGAGTGCCGTGCCGGTGATGTCGCGCGGACGGGCAGCGATCTGCATCAGGTTGTCGACGACGCCGTCGGCGGCGAATCGTTCCGCGCCGGAAGGCGCCAGCAGAACAGCCGCATTGTGGGCGCCTGCTCGCAACGCGTCGGCGACCGATTCCCCACGGAGCGCGGAAACGTCCAGCGGCTCGATCTCCGGCAGGCCCAACTCGGTGAGCAACTCCCGGATGGCCTTGACCATTTGCTGCTCGTTGCCGTGCTGCCAGGACGGCTGCCACCGGGCCAGCAGATCGGCGGCTTCGTCGTCGCTCAGGTACTCGGCGACGACACCCGCGTGCAGCGCCGGGATGCCGCTGGGACGCAGTACCGCGGCGCCGTGCTCGTCGGGAGCGAGTTCCATGGGCTGAAGCAGGAGCGGCGCGACCCGTACCTCGGTCCCGCGGCCCCTGCCCTTCTGCTTGGGCAGGGTGATGGCAGGGAACCCGTACCAGTACTCGTGCTGCCCGGCAGCGTCGCCGCTCCGGCTCCGCGCGTCCGCGCCGGGCAGCTTCGCGGGCGCCGCCAACGCGGCTCCGCGCCCCGACTGGATCGTTTCCGAGCCCTCGCCGAGCAGGAAGTACTGGCTGTTCCGGCCGGTCGCCCGGTCGGGCAGCATGCTCGCCGCCGACTGGGCGTTGAGGCACCGCGCGTAGTAGCGGAGCAGCCGCTGCCGGTCGTCGGCATCGTTGTCGGCCGCGCGCTCGCGCGCCTTGAGCAGTGCCGCCGGCGGCGGGCCCGGTTCGCCGGGCGGCACCGGAAGCGTGACCGGACGCGCCACGGAGCGCGCGAACGGCAGCGACTGCGTGGCGCGGATCGTCGACTTCGTGGGGCGCTGCTCCTCGGGGACCCCGCGACGGACCATCTGCGCGGTCAGGTACGTGAACAGATCATCCGGGGTGATCCAACCGCCGTCCTTGATGCGGCCGGTGCGCAGGCCTTCGACGATTTCCCCGGTGAAACGGGACGTGCCCAGCGTCGACCCCGGCGGGGCCATCGCCGAAGCGGCCTGCAGCGCATCGGAAGCGGTGATGAAGTACACGCCGGTGGGCCGGAGGAGCGTGCTGCGCCCCGCGGCGTCCGCGTCCCGGTCGCCGGCGCCCTTGGCATGCCAGCCCTGCACCACCGAGCCGCTGGCGCAGCAGTCCAGCAGGACGATCTTCGACGCGGCGCGGCACGACTGCAGCGTGCTTTCCAGGAATTGCGCGGAGACCGCGGTGTGGGGAAGGTCGTCCGGGTCGCTGTCGCGGGTGAGGAAGTACAGCTGGTTGTCGGTCTCGCAGAACTCGCCGTGGCCGCTGAAGTACAGCAGCGCGGTCTCGCTCTGCTGCCGCTGTTCGAGGAACGCTTCGATGGCGTGCAGCATTTCGGCGCGGGTCGGGTCGGTGACCACGTCGCAGTCGTTGTACTGGCCGATCTCGGTGCTCTCCAGCACCGCCTGCATGTAGTGCAGATCGGCACGGACCGGGGGGAGATCCTTGTAGTGCTCGCTGTCGTAGGCCGCCGCGCCGATGAGCAGGGCGTACCGGTCGTTGTCGGACATGCAGGATCAGCCTGCCGCCGCGGTGCTGCCGGCCGCCGCATCGGGTGCGGGTGGCGGGTCGCCCGCCAGGAATCGGGCCACGCGGTCGTCGTCTTCGCGGGCCTCGCGTCCGTTGATCCGCAGCACCGCGCCGTCCGGCCGGGTGACGACGACCGTGCGCTGGGGCGCCTTGGCGAGCCACACCTGGAGGCATGCGGCGACGAAAGAGCCCGCGCTCAGCGTCAGCCCGACCGCGTCGACGACCTCGATGCCCTTGTCGGCGCCGCTCGCGCCGCCGGGCGTCGGCAGGCGGAGTTCCGCCGTGGGGTCCAGGGGCGACAACTCCGCCAGGAGCTCACGGGCCTCGCGGCGTGCTCGCAGCGGGTCGTCGTCGAGGAGTGTCACCGACACCGTTGGTGCGGTGCGGTTGCCGGCCTCTGTGCTCATGCGTCCCCCAGGGCTTGCCGTCCATCGAACCGGTTGCCACGGCAAGCTATCGGAAAGCAGCGGAGCGTGACCAGGGTTTTACAGCCACCCCCGCCGCTTGAACAGCACATACAGCGTCACGCACACCAGGATCATCAGGGCGATGGCGAACGGGTAGCCCGCGACCCAGTGGAGTTCCGGCATCTCGTCGAAGTTCATGCCGTAGATGCCGCCGATGAGGGTCGGGGCGAACAGGATGGCCGCCCACGCGGAGATCTTCTTGACTTCTTCGTTCTGGGCGAGGCTGACCTGGGTGAGCTGCTTCATCTCCTCGTTCTGCGCCTGGGTCACGAGGGCGGCGTTGACGGCCATGATGTTCTGCAGCATCTGGCGGAACCCGTCGACGCGTTCGACGACGGTGGTGGCGTGGTCCTCGACGTCGCGGAGGTAGCGGCGGAGTTCCTCGTCGACGCCGTACTTGTCGAAGCCCGCGGACAGGTCGCGGAGCATGTCCAGGAGCGGGCGGCCGGCGCGTTGGAATTCGATGACTTCGCGGCCGAGTTCGTAGATGCGGCGGGAGACGTTGGGCTCGCCGAGGAAGACCTCGTTCTCGATCTCGTCGATGTCGTGCTGGAGGCCGGCCACGACCGGGGCGTAGTCGTCGACGATGCTGTCGAGGATCGCGTACAGGACTGCCTCGGGGCCGCGTTTCAGCAGGTCGGGGCGGTCCTCGACCCAGCGGCGCACGGCGGCCAGGTCGGGGGATTCGGCGTGTCGGACGGTCAGCACGAAGTTGCGGCCGAGGAAGACGTGGACCTCGCCGAAGTCGACCTCCTCGGTTTCGTCGAGGTAGCGCGCGGCGCGCAGGACGGCGAACAGGGTCTCGCCGTAGCGCTCCAGCTTGGGCCGCTGGTGCGCCACGATGGCGTCCTCGACGGCCAGTTCGTGCAGTCCGAATTCCTCGGCGGCGGACAGCAGCTGCGCGGCGGCCGGGCGGTACAGGCCGATCCACGCCATCGCGCCGGGGCGTTCGTGCAGGTCGCGGTAGGTGTCCGCGAGGGTGGTCGGCGAGGCCACCCGCTGCCCGTCGACGTACAGCGCGCTGTCGATCAGCGACCGCTCCACGGGCGGCGTCGGGTCCGGGGCGCGCGGATCCATGGACTCCTCCGGCGCGGTGGCGTCCGGTCGGGGCCCGGCGGAGTGCCTGCGGCCGCGCAGCGAGGGGCGTCGCCGGTCGTTCATCGGACCTCCGGAGCTGAGCGGAACAGCGTGGTGCGGAGCGGGCACGGCCGAGGGCCGGTCGGATACCGACCGGCCCTCGCCATTGTCCCTTTTGTCGCCCCGGAATCCACTGCCTCCCGGTGTCCGGCGTGCCTTACTTGCCGTAACGCCGGTTGAACTGCTCGATGCGTCCCGCGGTGTCCAGGACGCGGCCCTTGCCGGTCCAGAACGGGTGGCTCGCGGACGAGATGTCGACGTCGAAGACCGGGTAGGTCTTGCCGTCGGTCCACTCCACGGTCTGCGTGCCGGTCAGCGTGGACCGGGTGAGGAACGCGAAGTCCGCGGACTTGTCGCGGAACACGACGGGGCGGTACTCGGGGTGGATGGTCTTGCGCATGGGATGCCTCCAAGGCGTCGTCGGACGGACGGGTGGGCGCTGTCGCGCCTGGCCGGGTGCGGCGGGTCAGCGCTCTTCGCGGAAGAGCACGTGCCGGCGGGCGACCGGGTCGTACTTGCGCAGCTCCAGCCGGTTCGGGTCGTTCCGGCGGCTCTTGCGCGTGACGTACGTGGTTCCGGTGCCTGCGGTCGACCGCAGTTTCACGACCGGGCGCAGCTCGCTGCGTGCCATGGGGGCCTCCTCGTCTTCTCGGTGTCCCGCGATGCCGACCGCGGCGACATGAGCTGAAAACGATTTCCGGCAAGAAATATTCCGGGGGCCGCTTGGGCCCTCGTTCCGCCCCGGGTCAGCCCTCGAACGGCCCCCGTCCCATCTGGTCCCGGACCGCGACCATCGGCGGGTTGAGCAGAGCCCGCCGCTGCCAGTTCGCGCCGTCCACGACCAGGGTGTGGCCGGAGATGAAGCGGGCGTACGGCGACGTGAGGAAGGTGGCCGCCCAGCCCAGCTCGCGCAGCCGTCCCGTGCGCAGCGCGGGCTGGAGCGGGTCCTTGGCGCTGCTGCGGTCCACGTTGCTGCGGATGTCCGCGGTCATGTCCTCGTGCGGGAAGAGCCCGGGGACGAGGCCGTTGATCTGGATGCCGTACGGCCCCCACTCGACCGCGAGCGTCTCGACCATGTTCTTGACGCCGGCCTTCGCCGCGGCGGAGTGCGCGAAGCCGGGGCCGCCGGTCCAGGCGTAGGACGCGCCGATGTTGACGATCGACCCGGGGGACTCCGCGGCGATGTGGCGGCGGGCGAACTCGCGGGCGCAGAAGTACGTGCCGTTGAGGGTGATGTCGACGACGGTGCGCCAGGCGTTCGGCGACATGTCCTCGGCCGGGACGGGGAAGTTCGCCGCGGCGTTGTTGATCAGCACGTTCGGCAGGCCGAAGTGCGCTTCGGCGGCATCGAACGCGGCGGCGATCGCCTCGGGGTCGCGGATGTCGCAGGTCACCGTGGCGATCCGGCCGCCGAGGCCCTCCAGGCCTTCCTTCGCGGCCTTGAGGTGGTCGTCCTTGCGGGACGCGACGACGATGTCCGCGCCGAGGCGGGCGTACTCGGTGGCGATGGCCTTGCCCAGGCCGGTGCCGCCGCCGGTCACGAACACGACCGTGCCGTCGTAGGTGCCCTGCGGCAGCGCGCTGGCGCCGTGCGGGGCGGGCTCGGGCAGGCCCTGGTAGCGGCCGTGCGCGATGTTCCGCATGTTCTCGACACCGGTGTCCGGGGTGCCGCCGGGAGTGTTCTGGGTCATGGCGTCGTCAGCTTCCGGTGTAGTGCGGCGGGCGGTTCTCGGCGCGCGCGGCGCGGAACTCGGCCAGGTCGTCGGAACGGCTCAGGTACGTTTGCGCGATCAGCTCCTCGGCCATCGAGCTGCGCACCTCGGGCTCCGCGAGGTGTTTGATGACCCGGCGCGCGGTCTTCACGGTCGCGAACGGCACCGCGGCGATCTTCTCGGCCATCTCGCGCACCACGGCGTCGAGTTCCTCGGCGGGCACGACGCGGGACACCACACCGTGCGCGTACGCCTCGTCCACGCCCATCGGCCGCCCGGTCAGCACCAGGTCGGACGCGACGCCGTGGCCGCAGATCTGGAACAGCCGCCCGACGCCGCCGGTGTCCGGAATGACCCCGTGGGTGGTCTCCGGCAGCATGAACCGCGACCCCTCCGCGGCCACCCGGATGTCGGCGAGCAGCGCGCGCTGGAACGACGCGCCGATCGACCAGCCCTTGCACGCGACGATGATCGGCGCGTCGAGTTCGAACATCTGCTGGACGCCGCGGTGCCCCCGCGTCATCAGCTCGTGGTGCGTCATCTGCACCTGGTGGCCGCCGATGGAGCCCACGTCGCGCCCGGACGAGAACGACTTGCCCTCGGCGCGCCAGATCACCGCTCGCACGTCCTTGCGCCCGCGCAACTCGGCCAGGATCTGCCACAGCAGCTGGTCCATGTCGTCGTCGAACGCGTTGTGCTTCTCGGGATTGTTGTTGGTGATCGTGGCAATCGGACCGTCGTATTCCAGCAGTACCTTGTCAGCCACCTGGCCTCCGTCCGCGCTGAGAGCCGAGGCGCGCGGCGATCCGAGCATCGGCGCGCACCCCGACCTGACGATGTGTCAGTGTCAGTGACCTGGATATACCAACCGCGCGCCGGATACGAGAGGCGGGCCCGGGTGTGGGGATCGTCACCGTAAGGTAAAGATCAGCGAACACCCTGCCACCGTCGGACGGAGCCCCAGCGATGCGCGTCGACCTGCGCCACAACCCCTCCTGGACGGTCGCCCGCTGCATCCTGGCCCCCGGCGAGCAGATGAAGGCGGAAAGCGGCGCGATGTACGCGCACAGCGCCGGCATCTCCATCGAGGCCAAGATGGAAGGCGGTCTGATGGCGGGGCTGCGCCGCAGCGTCCTCGGTGGCGAGTCGATGTTCATGACCACCTACACCGCCTCGCACAACGGCGGCTGGGTCGACGTCGCGGCCAACCTGCCCGGCGACGCCATCACCATCGACCTGGAGCCCGGCCAGGACCGCTTCCTGCTCACCAAGGGCTGCTGGCTCGCCAACTCCGCAGGCGTCGGCATCGACACCAAGTGGGGCGGCGCCCGCAACCTGTTCGGCGGCGAAGGCGGCTTCCTGGTCGAGGCCACCGGGCACGGCGTCGTGGTGGCGAGCTGCTTCGGCGCCCTCGACGTCATCGACCTGGAGGCCGGCGAACAGGTCGTCGTCGACACCGGCCACGTCGTCGCCTACGCGCCGACCATCGCCTACAACATCCGCCGCGCCGTCCAGGGCCGCTCGATTCAAAGCATGAAATCGGGCGAAGGGTTCGTGTTCGAGTTCACCGGGCCCGGACGGGTCCTCGCGCAGTCGCGCAACCCGAGCGGGCTGCTCGGCTACATCGGTGCCAACCTGCCCGGCGGCCGCGCCTGACCCGCAGGCCAGGGAGTGGACGAGCGGGTCAGCTCACGTACGCGTCGATCTCCGCGAGCAGCGCCGCCTTCTCGGCCGGCTCCAGGAACGACGCCCGCACGCCGTTGCGCGCCAGCTCGGTCAGCGCCTCCGCGGACAGGCCGAGCTCGCGCGCATACCGGTACTCGCCCAGCAGCGTGGTGCCGAACATCGGCGGGTCGTCCGAGTTGAGCGTCACCATCAGCCCGGCCTCGATCATCCGCGGCAGCGGATGGTCCGCGCGGCGGGCGACCGCGCGCGTGCACAGGTTCGACGTCGGCGACACGTCCAGCGGAAGCTGTGTGTCCCGCAGGTGGGCGACCAGCTCCGGGTCGTCCATGCTGCGGATGCCGTGCCCGATCCGGTCCGCCTTCAGCGCGCGGATCGACGACCACACCCGGTCGGCACCCTCCACCTCGCCCGCGTGGGGGAAGCTGCGCAGGCCCGCGGCCCGCGCCCGGTCGAACACCGCGGCGAACTGGTCGCGCTCCACCTCCGGCCCGCCCACACCGAACCCGAGCACACTCGCCGGGCCGTGCGCGAGCACCGCGTCCAGCGTCTCCTCGCCCGCGTCGGGCCCGAGGTGCCCGGCGAAGTCCGGGATCCAGCGCATCCGCACACCGGTCTCCCGCTCCGCCTCCAGCCGGCCCGCCTCGATGCCCGCGAACACCGTCTCGGCGGGCACGCCGCGCACCATGTGGCCGTTGAGGCTGACCGTCACCTCCGCGTAGCGCACGTTCTGCGCGGCGAGCGTGCGGCCGGTCTCGGCGGCGAGCAACGCGAAGTCCTCCTCGTCGCGCAGCGCCTCGATCGACCGCATGTAGACCTGGATGAAATGACCGAAGTCCTGGAACTCGTACCAGGATTCGATGCCCTCCACGGTGTCCGGCACGCCGGACACCCCGTGCTTGCGCGCGAGCTTCAGCAGGGTCTGCGGCAGCATCGAGCCTTCGAGGTGGACGTGCAGCTCGGCCTTGGGCAGGCCGTCGATGAAGGCGTCGGTGGCGGTGGTCACGCGGGGCTCCCGAGAAGTGGACAGAAGGCCCATTCGATCACGGATGCGCGCCAGGACCGCCATCCGGGTTCCGCGGAGGTTCCCCGCCCAGCGCGGCCAGCCGCGCCTCGATGCGCGCCAGCCGGGCGTCCAGCAGCGCGATGTCGCCCTTGTCGGCGCTCTCCTCGTCCTCGCGCAGCCGGACGACGACCAGCCCGCCCGGCTCCAGCGTCACCAGCTCGGCATCCCGCACGCTGTCGCCGCCCTGGTGCTTGATGGACACGTCCACGTCCGCGGGGGTCAGGCCGAGATGGCGCAGCGCCCCGCGGTCGTACGCACCGTCGCGCACCAGCACCGACGCGGTGCCCTGGAACACCTTCTCGAACCGCGGCGAGACCGCGTTCGTGTGCACCACCAGGGAGTTGACCGCGAGCAGCACCGCCGCGCCGACGATGCCGCCGGTCAGCGAGTTGTCCGGGCCGATGATCGCGTTCTGCACCACGTTCGACAGCAGCAGCATCACCACGAGGTCGCCCGTGTCGATCTGCGCGAGCCCGCGCTTCCCGGCCAGCCGCAGCAGCAGCATGATGACGAAATAGACCACGGTCGTGCGGATGACCTTCTCCGCCAACGGGACCCCGAGGGCCCACAAGTCGTGCCACATATGCGCGCCGCCCCGGCTCAATCCGCCTCGAACACCGGCAGCCCGGCCAGGTACGTCGCGTGCACGCCGATGCCCGGAAGGTCCTCGGCCGGCGTGCGGTAGGGGTCCTCGTCGAGGACCACCAAGTCGGCGTACTTGCCGAGCGCGATCGACCCGGTGACGTCGTCCGCGAACATCTGCCACGCCGCGTCGAGCGTCTGCGCCCGGATCGCCTGGTCGAGCGTGATCCGTTCCTCCGGCGCCAGCACGCGCCCGCTCGACGTCGCGCGGGTCACCGCCGTGGCGATGTTGCGCAGCGGCTCCAGCGGCGTCACCGGGCCGTCGTTGTGGAACGAGATCCGCATCCCCGACTCCAGCGCCGACCCGGCCAGCGCGTAGTGCGTGCCGTGCTCGATCCCGAAGAGCCCGTCGACCATCACATTGCCCCAGTAATAGAGGTGGTCGACGAAAATCGAGCAGGTCACCCCGAGCGCGGCCGCGCGCCGGTACTGGTCCGGCCGCATCGTGCCGACGTGCTCCAGCCGCAGCCGGTGGTCCGGGCGCGGATGCCGCCGCAGCAGGTCCTCCCACACGTCGAGCACCATCGTCACCGCGTCGTCGCCGTGCACGTGGCAGGCCAGCTGCCAGCCCTTGGGGAAGTACGCCTCGGCGAGGTCGGCGAGCTGCTCCGGCGTGTAGTTGGCGTGCCCGCGGTGATGCGCGTCCAGCCCGATCGCGCGGGTCGCCGGGGTGTCGAGATAGGGGAACGAGGTGGCGATGTTGCCGACCCACGGCGAGCCGTCCGCCCACATCTTGATGCCGACCTGCCGGACCAGGTCGTCGCCGTTGTCCGGCACCAGGTCGCTGGCCCGCTGCGGGTTCGACACCTCGTAGAGCCGCAGCCGCACCGTCGGGGTGCTCGCCGCGACGGCGCCGCGCAGCGCGGGGGTGAAGGCCATGTCGGACGCCATGGTGATGCCCGCGGCGTTGAAGCGGGCGTAGGTGGCGTTCAAGGCCGCCGGGAAGTCGGCGGGCAGCGCGGGCGCGATCACGCGCCCGATGGCGGCGGTCTCGTACGCGGTCCCGTCGAGGTTGCCGTCGTCGTCGCGCCCGTAGTGCGCGCCGACGGGATCGGGCGTGTCCCGGTCCAGGCCGAGGCTGCGCGCCGCGGCGGTGTTGAAGAACGCCTGATGGCCGGAGTTGTGCATGATCACCAGCGGGTGGTGCGGGGCGAGGCCGTCCAACCAGTCGAGCGTGGGCTCGGGCAGGCCGCGCTGCAGCAGCGGGTCCCAGCCGTACAGCCACGCGCCGTCCGGGCCGCGCCGGTCGACCTCGGCGAGGATCGCCGCGAACACGTCGTCCGGGTCGCGCAGGGTGACCGGGCGGATGTCCGCGATCCGGTCCCCGCTCACCACCGCGTCCTCCGTCGGATGCCCGTGCGGCTCGACGAACCCGGGCATCAGGCATCGGCCTTCGAGGTCGACGATCTCGGTGTCCGGCCCTCGCACGCCGGCCATGTCGGCGGCCTCGCCGACCGCGGTGATGCGCCCGCCGGCGACCGCGACGGCCTGCGCGAACGGGCGCTCGGGATCGACGGTGACGACCGGGCCGCCGGTGAAGATCCGGTCGGCGTACGAGGTCCGGGGCATTCCCGTCATGCGGCTCATGCCGACGACGGTACGGATCATGCAGGTGATTTGCCCGTTTTGACACTCGGGTGCGGGTAACGTCGTGGGGTCGTTCCAAGCGAGGAGATCCCGCGATGAAGGCCGTGCAATACGTCGAGGTCGGGTCCGCGCCCGTCGTCGTCGACATCCCCAAGCCCACCCCCGGCCCCGGCCAGGTCCTGCTCAAGGTCACCGCCGCCGGCGTCTGCCACTCCGACATCGCCGTGATGAGCTGGTCCGCCGAGCAGCTCCCCTTCCCGCTGCCGCTCACCCTCGGCCACGAAGGCGCCGGCATCGTCGCCGAAGTCGGCGACGGCGTGCGGGCGGTCAAGGCCGGCGACGCCGTCGCGGTCTACGGACCCTGGGGCTGCGGCATGTGCCTCGAATGCGCCCAAGGCAAGGAGAACTACTGCCTGCGCGCCGACGAACTCGGCATCAGGCCGCCCGGCCTCGGCGCCCCCGGCGCCATCGCCGAATACCTCCTCGTCGACCACGAACGCCACCTCGTACCGCTCGACGGCCTCGACCCCGTCGAAACCGTGCCGCTCACCGACGCGGGCCTCACCCCGTACCACGCCATCAAGAAGTCCCTGCCGAAACTCCTGCCCGGCTCCACCGCGGTCGTCATCGGCACCGGCGGCCTCGGCCACGTCGGCATCCAGCTGCTCCGCGCGATGACCGCCGCCCGGGTGATCGCCCTCGACGTCACCGAGGACAAGCTCGCCCTGGCCCGCGAAGTCGGCGCCCACGACACCGTCATCTCGGACGCCGACGCCGCGAAGAAGATCAAGGACATGACCGGCGGCCTCGGCGCCGAAGTCGTCCTCGACTTCGTCGGCGCCCCGCCCACCGTCGCCACCGCCGGAGCCTCGGTACGCGTCGAAGGCGACGTCACCATCGTCGGCATCGGCGGCGGCACCCTCGCCGTCGGCTTCGGCGCACTGCCCTACGAAGTCTCCGTCATGGCGCCCTACTGGGGCTCGCGCTCCGAACTCATCGAAGTCCTCGACCTCGCCCGCGCCGGATCGGTCAAGGTACACGTCGAGACCTACGGCATCGACGACGCACCCAAGGCCTACGAGCGCCTCCACGAAGGCAAGATCCGCGGCCGCGCGGTCATCCTGCCGAACGGCTGAACCGCGCCGGGGCGGGCGGGGCCGGACACCCGGCCCCGCCCGCTCACGCCGACGCGCGCACCACCAGCCGCGTCGGCAGCACCACCGACTCGGCCGGACGCCCGCTCGCCACCTCGTCCAGCAGCATCCGCGCCATCAACCGGCCCTGCTCCACCACCGGTTGGTGCACCGTGGTGAGCGGCGGATCCGACCACAGCGCCGCTTCCACGTCGTCGAACCCGACCACCGCGACATCGTCCGGCACCCGGCGGCCCGACTCCCGCAGCACACTCACCGCGGCGCCCGCCATCAGATCCGACGACGCGAACACCGCATCCAACTCCGGCTCCTTGGCCAACAGTTCGCGCATCGCCGCGACACCGGAATCACGCATGAAGTCGCCGTGCGCGACCAGCGGCTCGCCCTCCACCGCCGCCAAATAACCCGCCAACCGGTCGATGCCCGCGCACATGTCCTGCGGCCCCGCGATGGTGGCGATCCGGCGCCGGCCCTGCTCGTGCAGGTACCGGGTCGCCAACGTCGCCCCGCCCACGTTGTCCGCGTCCACGTACGTCACATCGCGATCCGCCCCCAGCGGCCGCCCGCCGACCACCGCCGGCAGCCCCTGCTCGCGCAACCGGGCCGGCAGCGTCGCATCGCCGTGCAGCGACACCAGCAACGCGCCGTCCACGTGCCCGCCGTGCAGATAGCGCTCCAACCGCGTCTGCTGCTCCGTCGTGCGCACCATCATCAGCACCAACTGGATGCCGGTATCCGACAACTCCTCGCTCACCGACCGCACGATCCCCGTCAGATACGGGTCACCGAACAGATGCGACTCCGGCTCCTGGATCACCAGCGCCACACTGTCCGTCCGCCGCGTCACCAGCGCCCGAGCCGCCCGGTTCGGCACATAACCGGTACTCGCGATAGCCGCCTCGACCGCCTCCCGCACCTGCGGACTGACCTTCGGGGAATTGTTGATGACGCGCGACACCGTCGCCCGCGACACCCCGGCAACCGCGGCCACGGTCTCCAGGGTCGGCGCCTCGCCCGAAGGCGTTTCGTCAGGCACTGTGCTCTTCCCCGTTCCCCCGCCCACCCTGGTGGGCGGCGATCACCGACGCGTACCAGTGCGCGCTGTCCTTGAGCGTACGACGCCCGGACGGGAAGTCGACGTGCACGATGCCGAAGCGCTTCGAGTAGCCGTACGCCCACTCGAAATTGTCCAGCAGCGACCACACGAAGTAGCCCCGGACATCGGCCCCGTCCGCCAGCGCCCGGCCGACCGCGCCGAGATGCGCCGCGATGTACGCCCGACGCTCCGGATCCCTGATCCGCCCGTCCGCATCGACGGTGTCGGCGTAGGCCGCGCCGTTCTCCGTCACCATCAGCGGCAGCCCCGGCGCCTCGTTCGCCACGCGCATGATCAGCCCGTACAGACCGTCGGGATCGACCGGCCAATCCATCGCCGTCCGCGGCCCCGGGGCATGCCGGAACGCGATGTCGTCGCAGGCCGGCCACGGCGAGAAATCGCTGACGCCGTGCCCGTCGTTGCGCGGCTGCCCGGCCACCGCACCGCCCGCCACCACCGTCGGCGTGTAGTAGTTCAGCCCCATGGCGTCGATCGGCCGGGAGATCACCGCGAGATCGCCGTCGCGGACGAACGACCAATCCGTCACCGACGCGGTGTCCTCGAGCACATCCGCCGGATACTCGCCGCGCAGCACCGGGTCGAGGAAGATCCGGTTGGCCAAGCCGTCGATCCGCCGGGCCGCGTCCACGTCCGCGGGACTGCCGGACGCGGCGCGCACCGCCGCCAGGTTCAGGACCAGCGACACCTGCCGCTCCTCCGCCGAGGGCATCGCCGAGCGCAGGGCCGCCATGCCTTCGCCGTGCGCCAGCAGCAGGTGGTGGTGCGCGGTCAGCGCCGCCGCCGGATCGGTGATGCCGGGCGCGTGCACACCCGAGCCATAGCCGAGGAACGCCGCACACCACGGCTCGTTGAGCGTCGTCCACAGCCGGACGCGGTCGCCGAGTGCGCTCCCCGCGAGGGCCGCATACTCGGCAAAGCGAGCCACCGTGTCGCGGTCCGTCCACCCGCCCGCGTCCTGCAGGTATTGCGGCAGATCCCAGTGGTACAGCGTCACCGCAGGCTCCACACCGGCCTCCAGCAGCGCGTCCACCAGCCGGTCGTAGAACGCGATCCCGGCCGGATGCGGTGCGCCGCCCAACTCCGGCTGCACCCGCGACCAGGACAGCGAGAACCGGTACGAGCCCAACCCGATCGACCGCATCACGCCGACGTCTTCACGCCACCGCGTGTAGTGGTCCGCCGCGACGTCGCCGGTGTCGCCGTCCAGCACCTTGCCGGGCGTCCGGCTGAACACATCCCATATGGACGGAGACCGGCCGTCGGCGGACGCGCCGCCCTCGATCTGGTAGGCGGCAGTGGCGGCGCCCCACAGGAACCCGGGCGGGAATCCCGAGACGGCGACGTCCGCATCCGCGGCGGTGACAGCAGTGGTAGAGCGCACGCGTAGTCCTTCTCTGTGCAAAAGGGGGCGAGAACCGAAGGGGGAGGGGTGGCGCGGGTCAGCCCTTCACCGCGCCCTGCATGATGCCGCCGACGATCTGCCGGCCCAGTAGCCCGAAGACCACCAGCACCGGCAACGTCCCGAGCACCGTGCCGGCCAAGATCACCGACTGGTCGGGCACGTGCCCGCCGCCGAGCGAGTTGATGGCCACCTGCACCGTCGGGTTTTCCTGGCTCAGCGCGATGATCGGCCAGAAGAAGTCGTTCCACGTCGTCATGAACGTCAGCAGCGCCAGCACCGCCATTGCCGGGCGCGCCACCGGCAGCACGATGCTCCAGAAGATCCGGAAGTACGACGCGCCGTCGACCCGGCCCGCCTCCACCAGCTCGTCCGGCAACGCCTCCGCCAGGTACTGCCGCATGAAGAACACCCCGAACGCGGTGACCAACGTCGGCAGGATGACCGACTGCAACTGGTTCGCCCAGTGCAGCTTCGCCATCATCATGTACAAGGGGATCAACCCCAACTGCGGCGGAATCATCATCGTGCCCACCGTGAACGCCAGCAGCGCGTTCCGGCCCCGGAACCGCAGCTTGGCGAACGCGAACCCGGCCAACGTGCAGGCAAGCACCGTTCCCACGGCGACACTTCCCGACACGATCGTCGAGTTCAGCAGCGCCTTGCCGATGTGCGCGGTGTCCGCCGCCTCCTTGAAGCTGTCCGTGTGCGTGCCGGGCAGGAACGGCGGCGGCACCTCGTTGATTTCGCTGTTCGTGTGGGTCGCCGCGACGATCGACCAGTAGAAGGGGAAGGCCGACACGACAGTGGCGAAGATCAGGATCGTGTACGCCAGAATCCCGGGCTTGTCATGGCCCCGGAGCCGGCGTTTCCTCGGCTTCGCCGCCAGCGCGGTGGTGGGCGCAGGTGCCTCGGACAGAACGGCCACGGCGTTCACCTCGTTTCCTTCGCGGAACTCGACGCAGCAGCAGCCGACTTCATCCGATAGCGCGCGATGGCGGCATTGATGCCGATCACGATCAGGATCAACAGGAACAGCAGCCACGCGATCGCGGCCGCCTTCCCCAGCGAGAAGTACTGCCAACCCGACTGGTACATGTACAAGCCGGTGGTCTGGTACTGCCGCGACGCGCCGCCGTTCATCCCGGTCGTGCCGCCCTGCAGCAGCAGCGGCTCACCGAAGATCTGCAGCGCCCCGATCGTCGACACGATGATGGTGAAGATGATCGTCGGACGCAGACCCGGAAGCGTCACGTGCCGGAACTGGTGCCACCGGTTCGCGCCGTCGAGCATCGCCGACTCGTAGCGGTCGTGCGGGATCGCCTGCATCGCGGCCAGGTAGATCAGCGCGTTGTAGCCCGCCCACCGCCACGTCACGATCGTCGAAATGGCGATCTGCGAAGGCCACTTCTCGTTGAACCAGTCGATCGGGTCGACGCCGAACAAGCCGAGGAACCAGTTGAGCATGCCGTAGTCCCGGCCGAAGAGGCCGGCGAACACCAGGGTCGCTGCGGCCACCGACGTCGCGTACGGCATCAGCATCGCGACCCGGAAGAACGTCCGGCCGCGCAGCTTGTAGTTCAGGATGTGCGCGAGACCGAGCGCGAGGCACAACTGCGGCACGGTCGAGATGACGCCGATCGTGAACGTGTTCTTCAGGCTGTTCCAGAAGAACTCGTCCTGCAGGAGCGTCGTGTAGTTGTCGAAGCCGACCCACGACATGGCGTCCGGGTTCTGCAGCCGGACCCGGTGCAGCGACACGTACCCCGTGTAGATCAGCGGGAACAGGCCGAACGCCGCAAACAGCACGAAGAACGGCGCGATGAACGAATACGGCGCGGCCTTGCTGCCGCGCCGCCGCCACCGCTGACCCGAGGTCAGCGGCGCGGCGGCCAGACGGGGAGTCGTCACGCGGATCAGCCCAACGCCGCCTTGACGGACGCCTTGGCGTCCTTCCACGCGTCATCCGGCTTGACGCCTTGCGCCTCCACCGAGTTGAGCGCGTTCTGGATGCTCACCTTGATGTCGTTGTCCCGCACACCCAGCGTCTGCACCGGCATCGCCTGCGCGGCCTGCCCGAAGATCTGCCCGATCGGCGCGTTGTTGAAGTACGGGTCCGTGGTGCCCGACACCTGCGAGATCGCCGACGTCCGCGACGGGAACGACCCGCGCTTCTCGAACAGCGTCTTCTGCTGCTCGGGCGCGGTCAGCCACTGCAGCAGGTCGTACGCTTCCTTGGCGTGCTTCGCACCCTTCGGGATCGCGAGGTACGCGCCACCCCAGTTGCCGGTGGCCCCCGGCGCCTGGGCGACGTCCCACTTGCCGCCCATGCCGTCGCCGGACTTCTCCTTGATGTAGCCGATCATCCACGACGGGCACGAGATCGTCGCGAAGCCGCCCTTGGCGAAGGCCTGGTCCCAGTCGGTCTGGAACTGCACGAGCTTCGCGCTCAACTTGTCCTGCGCGGCACGCGAGGCGGTGTCGAACGCGTTCTTGACGGATGGGTTCGTGTCGTAGATCAGCTTGCCGCCGGCGTCGTAGTAGGACGTCGGCTGCTGGCCGATCATCGCGTTGTACATGCCGGTGACGCTGTCCATGAACGCGCTGCCCTTCGGCGCGTTCGCGGCGAACTGGCGGCCGACCTCGAGGTAGCCGTCCCACGTCGACCAGCGCTTCGCCAGCTCGGCGCGGTCGGTCGGGAGCCCGGCCTGCTGGAACAGGTCGGTGCGGTAGCAGATCGCCATCGGCCCGACGTCCGTGCCCATGCCGACGACCTTGCCGTCCTTGGTGGTCGCGGCCTTGGTCTTCCACGGCAGGTAGTCGCCGGTCTGCGTCTGCGCGCCGAACTGGTTGAGGTCGAGCCACTTGTCGCTCTGGTTCGTGGCGACGTCCACGATCCGGCCGACCTCGATGCCCTGGATGTCGTCGAGGTCGCCGCCCCCGCCGAGCCGGGTCTGGAGGGCCGGCCAGTAGACCTCCTCCTTCTGCACGGAGTTCTGGCGGATCTTGATGTTCGGGTGCGCCTTCTCGTACGCGGCGTAGAGCCCGGCCTCCTCGAAGCCGAACGAGCCGAAGAGGCCCACGGAGAGGGTGATCTGCCCGTTGCTGTCGCCCGCGCCGCCGTTGGCGGTCGAGTCGGACTTGTCGTCGTCGTCGGACCCGCAGGCGGCGAGCAGAGAGCCGGCGAGGAGGGTGGCGCAGAGCGCGGCTATGGCTCTGCGACGGGGGTGCGGGGTGGGCATGGGGTCTCCTGGTCGGTGGGGACGGGGTTGGCGGGTGGACGGTTGTGCGGTTGTGCGGTCGTGCGGTGGTGCGGTGGTGCGGTGGTGCGGTGGTGCGGGGTGGTGCGGGCCGTGCGGCTTTTGGCGGTTGGCCCGGTGGTGCGGGTGATGCGGGCCGTTTGGGCGGCCGGGTGGTGCGTGTGCTGCGGTCGGCGTCTGCCTGCCTGCGTGTGGCGCCGGCCGGGTCGTGCGTGATGCGGGCGTACCGGTGTCGGCGCCGACCGGCATCGGTCGAGCGTCGTCGGGTGCGTCCCCGGCACCGCCCGCGGGCGGCATGCGGCGCCGCCCGGGACGAGCCGGAACTCGGGTGGTGGTGCGGGTGGTGCGCGTCGAGCGGGCAGGGCGCGGCACCGTCGGGCGCCCCGCGGGCGCCGTGCGGCACCGCGGGACCGTGGGCACGAGGCCGCTCGGCGGTTTGTGCTGTACGTCTGTGTTACGCCCCTGTGAGAGCGCTCTCACGCCCTCGCCGTGAGAGGAGATTGGCGCGCCGGAGCGGAGGTGTCAACCCTTTGGGGGAAAGGCGTTCGAGGGGAGGGGTGGGGGAGTGCCTGCGGCGGGAGGGGTGATTTTCGGCCAGTGGCTGTGGCCCCGGTGTAAGTCGGCCTTGCGGCCGGGCCCTCCCTCCTCCCACCAACGGTGCGAGGTCTCGCGTCGAAGTGCCCTCCCCCGCCTCCGCCGCCATCGGCTCCAAACCCGGCGACCAACCCGGGCGGCGACCCGACGGGAGCATTCTCCCGAGTGCGGCACCCGCAAAGCCGCCAGAACCCGCCCCCTGTGGACAACTCCACGCCTACCCCTGCATGCCTCCCGAGGGTTACCGCCCCCCACCCCGAGCCAAGATCCCCCCATGGCCCTCACAACGCTCCCCACCGCGCCCTCCGCGGACGTGATCGTGCTCGGACTCGGCGCGATGGGCAGCCACGCCCTGTGGCGGCTGGCGGCGCGCGGCGTGGACGTCCTCGGCGTCGAGCAGTTCGTGCCCGGCCACGACCGCGGCGGGAGCCACGGCCAGTCCCGCATCATCCGCACGGCCTACGCCGAAGGCGCGGGCTACGTCCCCCTGGCCCGCGAGGCCTGGCGTCTGTGGCGCGAACTGGAGCACGCGTCCGGTACCGCACTTCTCACCCGAACCGGCTGCCTGTCGATCGGCCCCGCCGGATCACGCAAAACCACCGCCCCGCTCGCGTCCGCCCGCACCCACAACCTCGCGTGCGAGCTGCTCCCGGCCGTCGAACTCAAAGCCCGCTTCCCGCAGTTCGCCGTCCATGACGACCACGCCGCGGTGTACGACCCGGACGCCGGCCACCTCCACCCCGAACGCGCCATCGCCGCCGCCGTGGCCGCCGCGCGAGCGCACGGCGCCCGCGTCCTGACCGGCACCGCCGTGGCCGCGCTGACCCCCGACCCGGTCCGCCCCAGCGTGCTCCTCGCCGACGGCCGGCGCCTGACGGCCCGCCGCATCGTCGTCGCCGCGGGGGCGTGGCTCCGCGGCCTGGTCCCCGCGGTCGGGCGTCACCTGCGGATCGAACGCCGCGTCGTCGGCTGGTTCCCGATCACGCACGACCCGGCCCCGTACCTCGACGACGCCATGCCCGTCTTCACCGGTGGCGACGGCACCGGCGCGCGCAGTTGGTACGGCTTCCCGTCCCTCGACGGCGAAACCGTCAAACTCGGCCTCCACCGTTGGCCGGAAATCGCCGAACCCGTCGACCTCCGCCGCGGCCACCGCCCACCCGACGCCGCCGACGCCGCCCGCTTCGCCCAGGCGATCCCCCTCGCCCTGACCGGCGTCGACCCGATCCCGTCCCGCATGCAGACCTGCATGTACGACCTGACCCCCGACGAACACTTCGTCCTCGGCCCCCACCGCGACGCCCCCGGCCTGATCCTCCTCGGCGGCTTCTCCGGCCACGGCTTCAAATTCGCCCCCGTCATCGGCGACATCACCACCGACCTCGCCACCGCCGGCACCACCCCCCACCCCATCGCCGCCTTCAACCCCCACCGCTTCCCCTGACCACCGCCACGCTCGTCGACGCTCTCAGTCGCCCGTGCCCGCGCCCGTGCCGCGCCGCCTCCGCGCGCACTCCGTCACTCATCTCGCCCACCCCACCCCCGCACCCTTTGCACCTCTTTGCATCCTTTGGTGGACTTATGGAACCCCATATCCACGGAGGCATCCGCAATGTCCGTGTCCTCGTTCGGTTCCTTCGGGTCGTCGGATCCCTTCGGCGAGCTGCTCAACCGGTTCTTCGGCATGTCCCCGGCCGCGTCCCCGCCCGCGGTGCAGCGGGTGCCGATCGGGCGGCTGCTGACGGACTCGGCCCGCGAACTGCTCGCGCGGGCATCGAACAAGGCGCAGGAAGACGGCAGTTCGGACCTCGACACCGAGCACCTGCTGTGGGCCGCGACCCAGACCGAGCCCGCGCGCGGGCTGCTCGCCCGGGCGGGTGCCGATCCCGACGCGCTCGGCCGCGACCTCGAGGGGATCCTGCCGCGCGAGGACAACGCCCCGTCGTCCGAGCCCGGGCTGACCCCGGCCGCCAAGCGCGTGCTGACCGGGTCGCACGCCCTGTCGCAAGCCTCCGGCGGGTCGTACATCGGGGCCGAGCACATCCTCGGCGCACTGCTCGACGATCCGGACACCGGTGCCGCCAAGGTCCTCAAGGCCCGCGGTGCGGATCTCGGCGCCGTCGACAACGGCCTGGCCCGCGGCGCCGCGGACGCCCCGCAGGGGGAGCCGCAGAAGCAGAGCGAGACCCCGACCCTCGACGAGTACGGCCGCGACTTCACCGAGGACGCCAAAGCCGGGCGCCTCGACCCCGTCGTCGGCCGCGCCGAGGAGATCGAGCAGACGATCGAGATCCTGTCCCGCCGCAGCAAGAACAACCCGGTGCTGATCGGCGAGCCCGGTGTCGGCAAGACCGCGATCGTCGAGGGCCTCGCCCAGCGCATCGTGTCCGGGGACGTGCCGCAGACGCTCAAGGACAAGCGCGTCGTCGCGCTGGACCTGCCCGGCCTCGTCGCCGGGTCGAAGTACCGGGGCGAGTTCGAGGAGCGGCTGAAGAAGGTCATCGACGAGGTCAAGGCCGCCGAGCACTCGACGATCCTGTTCCTCGACGAACTCCACACCGTCGTCGGCGCGGGCTCCGGCGGCGAAGGCGCGATGGACGCGGGCAACATGCTCAAGCCCGCGCTCGCCCGCGGCGAACTCCACGCGGTCGGCGCCACCACGATCGACGAGTACCGCCGCTACATCGAGAAGGACGCGGCGCTCGAACGCCGGTTCCAGCCGGTCATGATCCCGGAGCCGTCCGTCGACGAGACCATCGAGATCCTGCAGGGCCTGCGCGACGCCTACGAAGCCCACCACCAGGTCCGCTTCACCGACGAGGCGCTCGTCGCCGCCGCCGAGCTGTCCGACCGCTACGTCAGCGACCGCTTCCTGCCCGACAAGGCCATCGACCTCATGGACCAGGCCGGCGCCCGCGTCCGCCTCGCCTCACTCGGCCGGAGTACGGCCGTCGCCGACCGCGAGGACGAACTCGCCAAGCTGCGCCGTGAGAAGGACGAAGCCGTCGCCGCCGAGGACTTCGAACGCGCGAACGCCCTCAAGAAGCAGATCGCCGACACCGAAGGCGCCCTCGCGGGCACCGAGGAACGCCGCGAAGGCGTCACCGCCGTCACCGGCGACGACATCGCCGAAGTGCTGTCCCGCAAGACCGGCATCCCCGTCGCCCAGCTCACCGAGAGCGAGAAGGAACGCCTCCTCAAGCTGGAGGACGCCCTGCACGACCGGGTCGTCGGCCAGGACGAAGCCGTCACCGCGATCGCCCAGGCCGTGCGCCGCAGCCGCGCCGGGCTCGGCGACCCGAACCGCCCCGTCGGCTCCTTCCTCTTCCTCGGCCCCACCGGCGTCGGCAAGACCGAGCTGGCCAAGGCCCTCGCCGAGATGCTGTTCGGCGACGACGACCGGATGATCCGCTTCGACATGAGCGAGTTCCAGGAGAAGCACACGGTCTCCCGGCTCATCGGCGCGCCCCCCGGCTACGTCGGCCACGAGGAAGCCGGCCAGCTCACCGAGCAGGTCCGCCGCCGCCCCTACAGCGTGCTGCTGTTCGACGAGGTCGAGAAGGCGCACCGGGACGTGTTCAACGCCCTGCTGCAGGTCCTCGACGACGGCCGGCTCACCGACGCCAAGGGCCGCACCGTCGACTTCCGCAACACCGTGGTCATCATGACCAGCAACATCGGCGCCCGCCGGATCCTCGCCCACCACGGCGACGTGGGGGAGATCCGCGAGGACCTGATGAACGACCTGCACGGCCAGTTCCCGCCGGAGTTCCTCAACCGCATCGACGAGATCATCATCTTCCACGGCCTCGGCGAAGACGACCTCGCGAAGATCGTCGACCTCATGCTCGACCAGAGCCGCCGCCGGGTCCGCGCCCAGGGCCTCGAACTCGTGGTCACGGACGCGGCCAAGAAGCTGCTCGTCAAGCTCGGCCACAAGCCGGAGTTCGGCGCCCGCCCGCTGCGTCGCACGCTGCAGACCGAACTCGACAACCGGGTCGCGAACCTGCTGCTCGGCGGCGAGGCCCAGCCGGGCGACGAGATCGTCGCGGACGCCAAGGACGGCGCGATCGTCTGCGCGATCGGCCGCCCGGCGGCCTCCCGCCCCGGCGTGGACGCGAAGGAGCCCGCGGACATCTCCGGCTGACCCGCAACGGCGCCGGCCCCAACCGGCCGCGACACCCGCACCACGACGGCAAACGAGGCCGGTCCGGCATCCCGCCGGGCCGGCCTCCCCCGTGCGGGTGGGCGCACGGGGGAGGGGCGTCAGGGAATCCCGAGCCCGTCCAGCAGGGCGTCCAGGCCGGACAGGAACTGGCGTTCGCCGCCGCCCTCGGCGAGGATCGGGGCGAGTTCGCGCAGCCTCGGGAAGTCGCGGTGGAGCTGGTGCAGCCCGTAGCGGTACGCGGGGTCGTCCTCGTCGGGCTCGTCCACGACGGCGCGCATGTCGACGATGACATAGCCGAGCACCCAGGCGCTGAACGCCCGGTAGGTGTCCACCGCCGTCCGGTCGTCGACGCCTTCCGCGCGCAGCCGGGTCAGGACACGCTCCGGCAGCCGCAGCACCGACATGGGGCGGCGGACCAGCGGCACGGTGATCAGCCGCCCGGTCAGCAGCGGCAGTATGTGCGGGTGCGACACCGCGACCCGGTACAGGGCCAGCCCGATGCGGTGTATTTCGCCCCGCCCCGACGGTGACTCGCCCTCCGGGTCGGCGTCCAGCACCGCGTGGGCTTCGGCGAACACCAGTTCCACGAGGCCTTCGAACACGCCCTCTTTGCCGTCCGCGTAGCGGTACAGCGACATCGGCTCGACATGCAGCTCTCCGGCGAGCTTGCGCATGCTCAGCGCGTCGATGCCTTCGCGGTCCACCATCGCCAGCGCCGCGTCGAGTATCCGCTGCCTGCTGAGGGGTTGCCGGGCCGGATCCTTGGCGGCCATGGCCGGCCTCCCGGAAATCTTGACGGGCTGACACCGTAGTGCCAGTGTGTACGTATACGCCGTAAATGTACCGATTAAGTGTACTAAGTCGTAGATGCCCAAATCCACTCCCTTCAGGCGTGTCGCACCAACCGGCGAAACGATGCTTACGGTGTCCGCCCCCGTCTCCGCGACGGCGGCACGAACACGCCGCACCACACCGGAGCGCGCCTCATGAGGCACTCCCAAGCCCGGCCGACAACGCGCCGCGCCGCACCAGCCGACCCGGTCCTGCAAGCCCGGATCATGCGACTGTCGAGCGGCAACGTCGTCCGCGTCACCGGGTACGGCCCCCTCTTCGGCGCCCGCCCCGCCGCCCGCACCACCGCACCGGACTCCTTCGCCCCCGTGCTCGACCGCCGCGACCGCATCGCCGTGCGCCTCCTCACCGCCGGCTGGGCCGTGTGCTTCCTGTGGTTCTGGATCTGGTGGTGGAACCCCGTGCACCAGGTCGGCTGGTTCGGCATGGCCGTCACCAGCGTCCTGGTGTTCTACCTGGCCGGGCTCCCCGCCCACTTCCTCGTGGCCGTCGCCCGGCTGCGCCGACTCGACCCCGGCACCCCGGTGCCGCGCGTCCCCGTCGCGTTCGTCGTCACCCGCGCGCCCTCCGAGGACTGGGAGGTCGCCCGCACGACCCTCACCGCGATGCTCGCCCAGGACTTCCCCGGCCCCTACGACGTGTGGCTGTGCGACGAAGACCCTGGCCCCGACGTGCGCCGCTGGTGCCGCGAGCACCACGTCCGCATCTCCTGCCGCCGCGACGCCCCCGGCTACCACCGGTCCTCATGGCCGCGCCGCACCCGCTGCAAGGAAGGCAACCTCGCCTACTTCTACGACCACTGGGGCTACGGCTGCTACACCGTCGTCGCGCAACTCGACGTCGACCACATCCCCAGCCCGCACTACCTCACCGAAATGGTCCGCCCCTTCGCCGACCCGGCCATCGGCTACGTCGCCGCCCCCAGCATCTGCGACAAGGACGCCCGCCACTCCTGGTCCGCCCGCGGCCGCCTGCACCGCGAAGCCGTCTTCCACGGCGCGGTCCAACTCGGCCACGACGACGGCTTCGCCCCCCTGTGCATCGGCTCCCACTACGCCGTCCGCACTCGCGGCCTCCGCGACATCGGCGGACTCGGCCCCGAACTCGCCGAGGACTTCTCCACCACGTTCCTGCTCAACTCCGCAGGCTGGCAAGGCGTCTTCGCCATCGACGCGGAAGCCCACGGCGACGGCCCCGTCACCTTCGCCGCCATGGTCACCCAGGAATTCCAGTGGTCCCGCAGCCTCACCACGATGATCTTCGACCTGGTCCCGCGGCACCTCGCCCGGCTGCGCCCCGGCCTGCGCATGCGCTTCGGCTTCGCGCTCTCGTACTATCCGCTGCTCGCCTTGACCACCATCGCCGGACTCCTGCTGCCCGCCGTCGCCGCCGTCACCGGCCAACCGTGGGTCAACGTCAACTACTTCGCGTTCCTCGGACACTTCTGGGCGATGACCGCATGGCTTCTCGCCATCATGATGCTGCTCCGCCGCCGCGGCCTCCTCCGACCCGCCACCGCCCCCATCCTCAGCTGGGAAAGCTGGCTCTTCGGCCTGGCCCGATGGCCGTTCGTCGCCTGCGGCGTCATGGCCGCCGCGGCCGGCAAGATCCGGCCCAAGACCCTCGACTTCAAGATCACCCCCAAGAGCCGCCCCGGCCTGGAACGGCTGCCGCTGCGCCTGGTCGCCCCCTACCTGGTGATCACCCTGGTCCTCGGCTCGTGCGCGCTCGCCGGCGAACAGCTCGGCCCCGCCGCCGGATACGTCTTCCTCGGCATCGTCGGCGCCACCGCCTACGCCCTCGTGACCTTCGCCGTCGCCGGCCTCCACATCACCGAAACCGCGCACGCCGCCGGCGTGGCACGCCGCAAAGCCCTCGGCACCATACGCGGCCCTGCCCTCGCCGGACTGGCCGTGCTGCCGCCCCTCGTCCTCGCCATCCTCATCTTCCCGCCCTACGCCGCCGCCGTCTTCGGCTGGTGAGCCCGCACCCGCAAAGGAGGCCCGTCATGCGCGACGAACCGCTCGTCCTGGTGACCGGCGGCGCCGGATTCATCGGCAGCCACACATGCGTGGAACTCCTCGGCCACGGCTACCGCGTCGTGGTGGTCGACGACTTCTCGCACGGCACCACCGAAGCCCTCGAACGCGTCGAGAAGATCGCCGGACAGCAGCTCGCCGCCGTCCACGGCACCGACATCCGCGACCACAACGCCCTCGCCGCCGTCTTCGACCGGCACCCCGTCGACGCCGTCATCCACTTCGCCGCCCGCAAGGCCGTCGGCGAATCCGTGGCCATCCCCGTCGAGTACTACGAGACCAACGTCGGCGGCACCACCACGCTCCTTGCCGTCATGCAGGAGCACGGTGTCCACCGCCTGGTGTACTCGTCGTCCTGCTCGATCTACGGAGACGCGCAATCCGTCCCCATCGCCGAAGACGCCCCCGCGCGGCCCACCAACCCCTACGCGGCCTCCAAGCACCTGTGCGAGACCATCCTGCGCGACGTCTGCGCCCGCCGGCCCGAATACGCCGTCCTCGCGCTGCGCTACTTCAATCCGATCGGCGCCCACCCCGGCGGACTCCTCGGCGAGGACCCCCGCGGCGAACCCGACAACCTCGTGCCCTACATCGCCCAGGTCGCCGCCGGAGAACGCCCCCTCCTGCACGTCTTCGGCGACGACTACCCCACCCCCGACGGCACCGGCATCCGCGACTACATCCACGTCATGGACGTCGCCGAAGCCCACCGCATCGCCCTCGTCCGCCTGTCCGCCCCCGACGGACCCGGCTACCACGCCCTCAACATCGGCACCGGCACCGGCAGCTCCGTCCTCGACCTCATCGGCGCGTTCCGCGAAGCCAGCGGACGCCCCATCCCCTACGAGATCACCGACCGGCGCCCCGGCGACGTCGCCGCCCTGGTCGCCGACCCCCGCGCGGCCGCCCGTGCCTGGGGCTGGCACACCGTCCGCGACCTCGCCGAAATGTGCCACGACGCCTGGAACTTCCAGCAGCACAACCCCCGCGGCTACGCCGGATGACACGCACGCACCCGAACAGCCACGCCGCCAGATCAGGAGGAGGAGAGGACATGAAGCTCTCCGTCATCGGCACCGGCTATGTGGGCGCGGTGCACGCCGCTTGTATGGCCGTCATCGGCCACGAAGTCCTGGGCGTCGACACCGACGCCGCCAAGATCGCCGAACTCACCCAAGGCAGGCCGCCCTTCTACGAACCCGGGCTCGCGGAACTGCTCAACCGCACGGTCCGCTCCGGGCGCCTCAACTTCACCACCTCGTTCGCCGAGGCCGCCGCGTTCTCCGACACCCACTTCGTGTGCGTCGGCACCCCCCAGCAGCCCGGCTCGCTCGCCGCCGACCTGCGGTTCCTCGACGCCGCCGTGGACGCCCTCACCGCCGAAGCCGAGGGCCCCTGCCTCGTCGTCGGCAAGTCCACCGTGCCCGTCGGCACCGCCGAACGCCTCGCCAACCGGCTCCGCGACCGCGACGGCAACGGGGCCCACGAGCACCCGGAAATCGCCTGGAACCCCGAGTTCCTCCGCGAAGGCTACGCCGTCAAGGACACCCTCACCCCCGCCCGCCTGGTCGTCGGTGTCCGCAGCCCGCACGCCGACCGCACCCTGCGCAAGGTCTACCGGCCCATGGTCAACGCCGGCGTGCCGTTCATCAGCACCGACCCGGCCACCGCGGAACTCCTCAAGGTCGCCTCCAACGCGTTCCTCGCCACCAAGATCTCGTTCATCAACACGATGGCCGAACTCTGCGAAGCCAGCGGCGCCGACGTCGTGACCCTCGCCAACGCGCTCGGCGAGGACCCCCGCATCGGCCACCCGTTCCTGTCCGCCGGACTCGGTTTCGGCGGAAGCTGCCTGCCGAAGGACATCCGCGCGCTCAGCGCCCGCGCCGAAGAACTCGGCGTCCGCGAAGCCGTCGCCTTCCTGCGCCAGATCGACGAGATCAACCTGCGCCAGCGGCAACGCACCGTCGACCTCGCCCGCACGCTCCTCGGCGGCGCGTTCGCCGGCCGCAACGTCGCCGTCCTCGGCGCCGCGTTCAAGCCGGACAGCGACGACGTCCGCGACTCGCCCGCCCTCGCCGTCGCCGCCGAGATCCACCGGGAAGGCGCCCACGTGCGCGTCCACGACCCCGAAGCCCTCGCCAACGCCCGCCTGGTGCACCCCGAACTCGCCTACGCCGCGACCGTCCACGACGTCTGCGACGGCGCCGACATCGTGCTGCACCTGACCGAATGGGACCTGTACCGCGGCCTCGACCCGCGCACCCTGGTCCGCCTGGTCCACGCCCCGATCGTCGTCGACGCCCGCAACACCCTCGACCCGGTCGAATGGCGTGCCGCCGGCTGGACCGTCCGCGCGCTCGGCCGCCAAGCCGCACTCGGCACCCCTGACGCGAACGGAACCGCCGCCGAGCCCGAGGTGTCCGGCAACCCCGTGTTCCGGATCGCCGCCACCGGCCTCGACGACGACGGCGACTTCGGCCCCTTCGGCTTCCGGCACACCGGTCCGCAGCTCCTCGCCGAGATCGAACCCGATGGCTACCGCATCGGCCGCCCCGACGCCGCCGTTCCGGAAGACCGCCGGCAACCGCCGATCGCACCGAGCGAATACTGACCCGCCCCCGGGTGCCGGAGCCCGGCCGTCACTTCTTGACGGCCGGGTTCGACACGCCGATCACCGGCGGCACCGCCAGCGGCTTCCCGTAGTAGTCGACCAGCACCGACGGAGCCACCCCGAGCGCCTTCAGATCGACGCCCTTGCCGTCCACGGCCGGACAGATCGGAACCATCACACCCGCGTCGTTCGGCCCCGACACCACCGGCGCCGGCCCGCCCGCGAGACACGGGTCCACGGCCAAACCCGTCGCCCGGCCGTTCAACAGCTCCTGCTTGTCCGCCGACCGCCACGCATCCAACGCGTCCAACGTGTTCCCGCCCCACGACACCAGGCCGGTCGACGACGTGCCCGTGAAGTAGTTGTTGCCCTGCATCGCCACCGCGTCCGGGCCGTACCCCACATCGGAGACCACCGCCGGCGCGGTCCCGTCCGTGATCAGGATGTTGTTGCGGATCGACGTCCCCGCAAGGCCCTTCCGCAGCCGCAACGCCGGCGCGGGCTGCGCACCCTCGGACGTCATGACGACGGTGTTCTGGTAGATCTGCAGGTCGTGCACCGCCGTGCCGTGCGCCTCGATCCCGGCGTCCCACGGCAACTTCCGCGCATCGTTGCTGCTGATGTTGAACCGCACGATGTCACCGGTCTGCGCCGTGTTGCCGCGGCTCGTGTAGACGAGGAACCCGGGGCCGTCGTTCTGGAACGACAGGTTGTACTGCATCGTCGACGCGGACACGTTCACGTCCATCCCGAACCCGCCGCCGTCGACGTTCGACCCGGTGTGGTTGCGGTAGGACGTGTTGTGCTCGATCAGCATGCCCGTCGAGTCGTACGTCCAGATCCCCTCCGGCCCGAACAGCGAATCCGCCGACGCGTGCGTCCCGTTGTCGTGCGCCGACGACGAACGGATCACCCCGCCGCGCACGCTGCCCAGCACGATCCCGTCACCGGTGTGCCGGTCGCGTGCCGTCGGGTCGCCCGCGCTGTCGTACACCTCGACGCCGGTCACGACCACCTGCTCGTTGCTGTACGCGGGCGCGGCGTCGTCGTACGGCATCCCGTACGTCACCAGCCCCGCCTCGTGATTGCCGTGCAGCACACTGTTCGTCACCTGCACGTCGCGGAAGCCCGACGTCGTCGTCGAGCCCGCCGACACGGCCGTCTTGAAGCTCGACACGTCGACGTGCTGCACCACCGCGTGCTCCAGCTTCACCGCACCCGGCAGATCGGTGAAGAAGCTGATGCCGGTCTGCGACGCGTACGCCGCCGGGTCGCCGACCAGCACGAGGTCGCGGATCACCACACCCGCGGTGTTGTAGACGGAGATCCCGTCCGTCCCGGCGGCGGCGATCGTCGCCCGGCCGCCTTTGCCGTACGACGCCACCACCGTCGGCAGCGTCGGATTGCCCGCCTCGCCCGGCCCCAGCGACAGCGTCCCGGTGAACCGGTCGCCGCCCCGCAGCAGCAGCCAGTCGCCCGCCTTGTACTTGGCCTGGTCGGCCCGCGCCAGCGTTTTCCACGCGTTCTTCGACGACGTGCCGCTGTTCGCGTCGTCGCCGCTCGCACTGACGTAATAGGTGTGCCCCCCCGACGAGTTCTTCGGCGCCGCCGAACCCGAGTTGTGCGGAAGATCCGAACACGCCCCCGTCCCCACCAGCACGCCCGCCGCCACGGCGGCACACCACGCGATCAGACCGCGCCGCCGCCTGCGCGGCCCGCTCGGGTGCCGGCGGTGCGCGGATCCGGATGCGGGCGCGGAGGCGGCCATGGTCAGCTCCTGGGCGCGACGGGGACGGGGATGCGGCTGCGGAACCAGTCGGCGGTCCGCCGCAGCCCGTCGTCGAGCGGAACGCGCGGCGCCCAACCGAGGCGGTCCCGGGCCCGGTCGACGACCGGACGGCGCCGCACGGGGTCGTCGACGGGCAGCGGCGCGTACCGGATCGGCGACGCGGAGCCGGTGACGTCGAGCACGAGCTGCGCCAGCTCGGCGACCGTGCGCTCGTTGGGGTTGCCGAGATTGACCGGCCCGGGCTCGGCGGAGTCGAGCATCGCCACCAGGCCCGCGACCAAGTCGTCGACGTAGCAGAAACTGCGGGTCTGCGAACCGTCGCCGTACACGGTCAACGGCGTGCCGGAAAGCGCCTGGGTGAGGAAGGTGGAGACCACGCGACCGTCGTCGGGGCGCATCCGGGGCCCGTACGTGTTGAAGATCCGGACGATGCCGACGTCCGTGCCGAGAGTGCGGCGGTAGGTGCTGGCGACGGCCTCGGCGTAGCGCTTGCCCTCGTCGTACATGCTCCGCGGCCCGATCGGGTTGACGTGGCCCCAGTAGTCCTCGGCCTGCGGATGGATCTCCGGGTCGCCGTACACCTCGCTGGTGGACGCGAGGACGAACCGCGCCCCGTGCCGGTGCGCGACCCGCAGCCCGTTCTCGGTGCCGTGGCTGCCCGCCGCGAGCGTCTCCAACGGCAGCCGCTGGTAGTCGGGCGGGGAAGCCGGACACGCCAAGTCGGCGACGGCGTCGAGCGGTTCGGTGAAGTCGAAGTGGTCGGTGACGTCGGCGGGGACGAACCGGAAACGCGGAGAACCACGCAGGTGGGCGATGTTCGCCTCGTTGCCGGTGCACAAGTTGTCGACACACACCACCTCGTCGCCGCGTGCGATGAGCACGTCGCACAGATGGGATCCGAGAAAGCCGCCGCCGCCCATGACGAGAACGCGCATGACGTCACCTGGTCGTGTCGCTGTACCGGGCGTGCCGAAAAGACGCCCTTGTTACCAGGGCACACCCGCGGGGCGTGTCGCGCGACTCGGGCACCGCCTACTTGATGCCGACGACCATGCCCTCCGGCCCGTACAGCGGCATCGCGGACGTGCTGCGGAAACCCGTTTCGGTGAGCCAGCGGCGGCAGTCGGCCGCGGTGAAGTCGAAGCCGCCGGGTGTCTCGACGAGCATGTTGAGGCTCATCAGCAGGCCGAATGCGTTCGTGCGGCGGGCGTCGTCGACGAGGGACTCGTACACGATCACCGCGCCGCCTTCGGGCAGCGCGTCGTGCGCCTTGGCGAGCAGCTTGAGCTTCGTGTCCCGGTCCCAGTCGTGCAGGATGTGCCCGAACACCAGGACGTCGGCCGACGGCAGCGGGTCGTGCAGGAAATCACCGGGCACGAACCGCACCCGGTCGGAGATCCGGGCCGCCTTGGTGAACTCCTCGAACGGGCCGCCGACCGGCGGAAGGTCGAACCCGACGCCGGTCAGGTGCGGGAACACCGTCAGCAGGTGCCCGAGCAGGGAGCCCTCCCCGCTGCCGATGTCCGCGACGGACTTGTACCGGTCCCACGGAAACTTCTCCCCGAGCGCGGGGAGCAGCGACCGGGTGAGCCCCGTCATCGCCTGCAGGAACATGCGCAGCCGCACCGGGTCGGCATACCGGGCGTCGAACGCGGGGGTATCGCGGTCGCGGATCTCGTTCTGCGGTCGGCCGGTGCGCAGACCGTCGGTGAGGCGGCCCCAGAAGCCGTACAGCCGCGCGTTCGCCATGGCGAGGAAGCCGCCGAGGTAGCCCGGCGATCCGGGCACCAGGAAACGGGCGGTCTCCGGCGTGTTCGCGTACCGGCCGTCCTCGCCGTCGCCGTCCCGGGCGAGCAGCCCGAGCGCGACCAGGGCGTCGAGGAAGTCGCGAGCCGCCCGCGGATGCAGGCCGATGCGGTCCCGCAGCTCGGCCGCCGTCCGCGGCCCCTCGGACAAGGCGGGGTACAGTCCCAGCTCCACCGCGCTCAACAACGCCTTCGCGGGCCAGAAACCCATGCCGATTTCCATGATCCGGTCGGCGGTGACGGGGCCGCCGCGAGCGGAGGAGGGGGCGGACGGGTCGGCTGCCGGGTCCGGGCCGGGGGTGGCGTGGCGCTCCTGCGGCGGCGTGGGACCGGGTGTGCCGTGCTGCTCGGGCGGGGGCTCGGCGGCGGATTCGGATGCGGACACCGGACTCCCTGGGGCGCGGCCGACGGACCGCCCCAGAATCCCGCGCCCGGCGGAACCGACCCGGTCGGCGCCGCACCCGCATCAACCGATCGGATGACCCGCGATGCGCCGATCGGTTCCGCACCCGACCCGAACGGCCGACCGGAGGCCCGCCGTCGCGGGCGGAAGCTGGAAGCCGGCGGAGCCGTCCGCACGGAACCCGCTGCGCGACGAGCCCGGGGGGATCGGGCACGCGGATCCGGGCGGAGCGGACCGGGACAGGCGAAAGGAGCGGGCAGTGGGCGACCAGCGCGATCGAATCGAGCGGCCCGGGGGTTGCACGCCTGACGACGGACAGGAGCCGCCGGCTGCCGCCCAGGGCCCGCAGGTCGCGGGCTCGTCGGGTCTGCCGGGCTCCGTACCTCACCGGGCACACGCGCGGCGGGCGGCGGGCTCCTCGACATCGCCTGGCTCCGCACCCCACAGGGCGGACCTGCCAAAGGCGGTCGACTCGTCGTCTGCGCCCGGCTCCACTCCGCGTCGTGGGGGCCGTCGTGCCGTGCTCGGCGCTGTCGGGCTGGCCGTCGCCGGGCTGCTGCTGAGCGCCTGTGCGTCGGACGGCGGTGGCTCCGCCGCCGCGCCCGCCACCCCGACCGCGCCGCGTCCCGTGGACGCCGCGGCGCCGACACCCGACGTCTCCGCCCCGGCAGCCCCGGCCCCCGGGGATCCCTCGCCCGGCAGCCCCGCCGCACCCCCGGCCGTCCCCACCCCCGACGGCGAGACCCTCCTTGTCGCCGACTTCGGCGGCAAGACCGTCACCTTTGTCGATCCGGCCCGCGGCGGGCTCGGGTCCGTCGAGGTCGGTACCGCGCCGTACGGCATCGCGCTCGGCTCCGACGGGCGCGCGTGGGTGGCCACCGCGGAAGGTGTCGCGATCGTCGACACCAAGCAGCGCGTCCTGCTCGGCCGCATCCCCTACACCGTCGACACCGGCCGCCCGACCTACGGCGAATACCGCGGCGGCGGCATGGGCATCGCGATCTCCCCGGACGGCTCGCGGGTCTACGTCGGCGTCAACGTCCCCGGCAAGGACGGCGTCCTCCAGGTCGTCGACACCGCCAGGCGGACCGTCGTCGGCTCGGTGCCGACCGGGCGGCGGCCGTTCGACGTCGTCGTCGCCCGAGACGGCTCCGAGGCGTACAGCGTCGACCACGACGCGTACACGGTCACCGCGGTGCGCGCCGACACCCTGTCCGCCCGCCGCATGACCGTCGCCCCCTACGGCACCAAGGGCGGCCTCGGCGGCTGGCTCAAGCCGCACTACGCCGAGGTGCGCGAGGACGGGCGCCTCGTCCTCCCGTTCGAAGGCGAACGCCTGGCCGTCCTCGATCCGCGCACCGGCGACGTCGCCGTGGAACGCATGACGGCGAGCACCCACCAGCACGGCACCGCGCTCACCCCCGACGGCCGGCTCCTCGTCGTCGGCACCGGCAGCGACGGCACCGTGCACGGGCCCGCCTCGCTGACCGTCCGCGACCCGGCCGACGGCGAACGCGTCATCCGCCTCCAAGGCGCCCACGAGGACGTCACCTCGAGCCGCGACGGCAAGACCGCCTACGTCACCGGCGGCTTCACCCGCGACGGTTCCTGGGACGGCATCACGGTCGTCGACCTGACCAGCGGCGACACCCGCCGCCTCCCGGTCGGCGACCGGCCGCTGGGCGTCGTCGTCTTGCCTTAGGGGTGCGAATATCCACCGGACAGGACCCCCTCCGGCCCCTCGTCCCCGAGGCGTGATCCGTGGGACAGTGCCCGGCACACCGCGCCGCACCGCACTGCACCGCGGCGCGGGGGCGGCGGTGTTGCCCCCGCGCCGCTGCCCCCGCACCGTTTCCGGAAGTCCGGTCAGCGCACGGTGTAGTGCGCCATGTCCGGGCCCTTCGTCCAGTTCCAGTAGTCGACGAGGCGCCACGGGCTGGCCGTGTAGATGTCGCCCGCGGCGTTCTTGAACCACGAGTGCTTGATCGCGGGGGAGGACCACACCATCGTCTTGATTTCCGCCAACTGGCGTTCGGTGTACGCCTCTTGGGCTTCCTCGGTGGGCTCCATCGCCCGGTGTCCGTCGGACACCAGCTTGTCCACGCACGCCATCACGTAGCGCATCTGGCATTCCGACTGGAAGATCAGGCTGCCGCCGTGCGCGAGCCCGGTGCCGGGGCCGTACAGGCAGAAGAAGTTCGGGAAGTTCTTCACCGTGATGCCCAGATACGCCGTCGGCTCGTCGCCCCACTGCTCGGACAGCACCGCGCCGTCGCGGCCGACGATCCGCATCGGCCACAGGAACCGGTTGGCCTGGAAGCCCGTCGCGTACACGATGACGTCGGCCTCGTAGCGTGCCCCGGACTCGGTCACCACCGCGTCCTTCTCGATCCGGGCGATGCCCTCGCGCACCAGGTCGACGTTGTCGCGCTTGAGGGCGCGCAGCCAGCTCCCGTTGTCCTGGAGCGTGCGCTTGCCCGTCGCCGGATAGTCCGGCACCACCTTCGCCAGCAGCTCCTCGTCGTCGCCGACCTGGCTCTTGATCCAGTCGGTGAAGAACACCCGGGTCTGGTCGTTGCGCGCGCTCACGGCGCGGTCCTGGTGCGGCCACTCGGGGTCGATCCGGCCGCTCATCAGAGCACCGTCGCTGCCCGGCCAGAAGATCATGAAGCGGTACCAGCGGCCGTAGAACGGCAGGTGCCGCATCGCCCACTGCACGCCCGGTCCCGTCTTGCTGTGGTAGGCCGCGTTGGGGAACATCCACTGCGCGGTCCGCTGGAACACCGTCAGCCGCTCGACGTCCGGTGCCAGCGTCGGCGCTATCTGGAAGCCGCTCGCGCCCGCGCCGATCTGCACGACCTTCTTGCCGCGGTAGTCGACGTCGTGGTCCCACCGCGCCGAGTGGAACGACGGTCCCGCGAACTCGTCCATGCCGTCGATCTCCGGCAGCTTCGGCCGGTTCAGCATGCCGACCGCGGAGATCACCGCCCGCGCGGTCAGCGTCTCGGTCGCGCCGCCCGTGCACACCGCGACCCGCCACACCGCGGCGGCCTCGTCCCACTCCGCCGACAGCACCTCGGTGTTCCACCGCACGTGCTTGTCGACGCCGTGACGCTCCATCACGCCCTGGAAGTAGGCCTGGAGTTCCGGCTGCCGGGCGTAGAACTCGGTCCACTGGTCGACGGGTTCGAAGCTGTAGCAGTAGAAGTGGTTGCCGACGTCCACCCGCGCGCCCGGGTAGGTGTTCTCGTACCAGGTCCCGCCCACGCCCGCGTTCTTCTCCACGATCGTGAACGGAATGCCGGCCTCCTTGAGCCGGATACCCGCCAGCAGACCGGACTGGCCGCAGCCGATGACCAGCACCGGGAAGTCCGCGCACACATCCTGCTCGGCGCGGACCGAGCCGCGGCGCGCGTCGACCCCGTCGAGTTCCATCTCCTCGAACAGCATCGGCACGTATTCCTGCGGAATCTCCTCGCAGGCGACCCAGTTCATCATCTCGTGGAGCAGCTCCGGACCGGGCTGCGCGGGCAACTCGCAGCCGCCGTCGCGGTACGCCTTGATGGCCTCCAAGGCCATTCGGCGCACCTCGGCCTTCTCCTCTTCGGGCATGAAGCCCTGCACTTCGTTGAGCACCAGCATGCGCGGCTTGATCGGGCCGCGGATGTAGGACGGGTCCCCGGTGAGATGGACGAGCGACAGCATCAGCGCCGGGATACTGACGTCTTCGAGCGCGGCGGCGATCGCCGCATCGTCGTCGGCGAACGGTGAACCTGCGTGCGGATTACGGGCGTTCATGGCAGTCCTGTTCCGGGCGCGGGGCTGAGGGATGGGGCTGAGCGACGGGGGCTGGGGGATGGGGCCGGGGGATGGGGCCGAGGGGCAGGGGTGCGGCACCGGCTTGGCTCAGCACAGGCCGCGGGTGATGTGGTCGGCGACGAACCGGCGTACCTGCTCCGGGTCGTCGGGGTCGAAACTGCGGGCGGGCACGAGCACGAGCGAGATGACCGCGCGCACGATCCATTCCGCGGCCTGCGCGGTGTCCAGATCGGCACGCACTTCGCCGCGGTCGCGGGCGTGTTCCACGAGCGGCGACCAGAAGCGCAGCCAGGCGTCGAACACCAGGCCGCCCAGCAGCCGCACCGCGGCGTCCTCCGACTCGCCGTCGCGCTCCGCCAATCCGAGCGCGTACGCCTGCGGAGAGCGGGCGTGCACGCGCACCGCCGCCTCGCCCGCCTGCGCGGCGAGGGTGGCGTGCGCGCGGATATGCGGGGCGATCGCGGCGACGTGCCCGGCGGCATTGCGGGCGAGGACACCGTGGATGAGGTCGTCGCGGTCGGCGAAGTGCACATAGACGGTGCGCCGCGACACGCCCGCTTCGCGCGCGACGTCGTCCATCGTGACCCGTCGCAGCCCGCGCCGCCGCACCTGCGCGGTGGCGGCGGCGAGGATGCGTTCCCGGGTGCCGACGGGCGCGTCGGACCGCGGGTGCGGCAAGGTGCCGGGCATGGGGCCGACCGCTACTGCCCGCCGGCCGCCGTGACGCCGCCGTCCACGGTCAGCGGCACGCCGGAAATGAACGAGGCCTCGTTGCTGAGCAGGAACCGCACCGCGCGGGCGATGTCCTCCGGCTGCGCCAAGCGCCGCATCGGCGTGCGGGCCTCGAGGCGCTCGCGGTAGCCGTCGATGGTCAGCGGCATGGCCATCATCGGCGTTTCGACATATCCCGGGCACACCGCGTTGACGCGGATGCCTTCCGGGCCGAACCGGTGCGCGAGCGACCGGACGAGGCCGAGGAGGCCGTGCTTCGACGCCACGTACGACGGGATCGAACCCTCGCCGATGAGCGCCTCGATCGACGCGATGCCGACGATCGCCGCGCCGGGGCCGGACGCGCGGAGCGCGGGCAGCAGCGCCTGGACAGCGTCGACCTGGGCGCGCAGGTTGACGGTGAGGACGGTGTCCCACGTGTCGGTGCCGAGCGCGTCGGTCTGGTCCGGGCGGACCATGCCCGCGGAGTGCACGAGGCCGCCCACGGTGCCCAGTGCCTCGACGGCCTCGCCGGCGGCGCGGGCGAGGGCGTCGCGGTCGGCGACGTCGACGGCGGCATGGTGGGTGGTGACCCCGTAGCGCTTGGCGCATTCGGCGGCGACCTCCGCGGCCGCGTCCCCGGCGACGTCCCACAGCGACACGGGGCGGCCGACTTCGGCGAGCGCGAGGGCCGTGGCGCGGCCGATGCCGGAGGCGCCGCCGGTGACGACGACGCCGGTGCCCGGCGCGCCGAGCTTGTCGAGCGCGTCCTTGCTGGTGCCGGTGCTCATGTGTACCCCTCCCCGTGGCGGGCCCGAGGGCGCGCCGCTTGGTCGCGTCGGGGTTCACAGATACATGGGGTGTGTGCATATGTAAACGGGGACCGGTGTGCATTTCCGGAGGGCTGTCCGGGGCGGGAGATACTGGCGGGATCTGTCGCATGTCCCTTCAGGAGGAACCGTGGAACCGCGCGTCGTGGACAACCCGGAGCAGTCGCGATTCGAGATCTACGCGGGGGAGTCCGCGGCGGAGCTGGCCGGCTTCGCCGAGTACCACCTGCACGGCGTGGAGATCGCGTTCATCCACACCGAGATCGATCCGCGGTTCGGCGGCCAAGGCCTCGGCGGCAAGCTCGCGCAGGCGGCGCTGGACGAGGTGCGGGCGCGTGGGCTGCGGGTGCTGCCGTACTGCCCGTTCATCCGCGGATGGATCCGCAAGCACCCCGAGTACGTGGACCTGGTGCCGATGGAGCACCGCGAGAAGTTCGAGCTGTAGGCCGGGCCGCAGTCCCGCCACAACCTCGCCGCAGTCCCGCCGCAGCCCCGCTGCGGCCGTGACGGCTCCTTCCGACGCCGTCCGGATGCCCTCCGACCAGGGCGTTCGGGCGGCGTCGGCGTTTTGGTTGAACTTTCAACGAGAGCGCGCTATCGTCGTACTCGCAAGGTTGAAGATTCAACAAACAAGATCGCTCCCCCGATCGCCCCCACCGAAGGACACCGCCATGGGCCTCTTCTCCCGCTCCCGCAAGAACGACGACACCGCCACCGCGGTCACGGCCGTCGCCGAGGCGCCCGCCTCGCTGCAGGACCTGTCCCACCTGTCCGGCAACTACGTCATCGACACGGTGCACTCGGAGATCGGCTTCTCCGTCCGGCACGCGATGGTCACCAACGTCCGCGGCGCCTTCACCGAGTACGAAGGCCTCCTCAAGCTGGACGGCGCCGACCCGGCGGCGTCGAGCGCCGAGATCGCCATCAAGGTCGCCAGCATCGACACCAAGCAGGCCCAGCGCGACGAGCACCTGCGCACCGGCGACTTCTTCGCCGTCGAGGCGCACCCGGAGATCACCTTCCGCAGCACGTCCGCGCAGCGCCGCGGCGACGACACGTTCCGCCTGGTCGGCGACCTGACCATCAAGGGCGTCACCAAGCCGGTCGTCCTCGACCTGACCTACACCGGCAGCGCCAAGGACGCCTACGGCGTCGACCGCGTCGGCTTCGAAGGCGGCACCACGATCGACCGCACCGAGTGGGGCCTCACCTACAACGCCGCACTGGAGACCGGCGGCGTGCTGATCGGCGAGAAGGTCAAGCTCAACTTCGACATCTCCGCGGTCAAGGCGGCCTGAGGCCACCCCGCACCCTCGCAAGGCCGGACACCCTGATGCCCGGGTCCGACGGGAAGACCCCGCCGGCCCGGGCAGGGGCGTTTCCGTCGCACGGAACGCAAGCCCACGGCCTCGGAAAGACGGGCAGGGCCGCGGTTGTCGGCTGCCGTGCCGTGGTTCGCCACTACGGCCATGCGTTTGCGCTTCCCCATTGGTCCAGGACCGCGTCGAGGTCCGTCAGCCGGTCGAGGCCCTGGACCGCGCGGGTCATGCGCGGGTTGCGCTCGAGGAGTTCGCGGTGCCGGTGCAGGAACGCCCAATATCCACCGGTGAACGGGCATGCGTGCGGTCCCAGGCGTTCCGTCGGCCGGAAGGCGCATGACCCGCACAAGTCGCTCATGCGGTGCACGTACGCGCCGCCCGAGGTGTACGGCTTCGTCGTCATCCGGCCGCCGTCGGCGTATTGGGACATCCCGACCACGTTGGGGACCATCACCCAGTCGTAGCCGTCGACGAACAGCCGGTGGAACCAGTCCGTGACCGCCGCGGGATCCCAGCCGCGCTGCAGCGCATGGCTGCCGAGGATCATCAGGCGTGGAATGTGGTGGGTCCAACCCGTGTCGCGGACCTGGCCCAGGACGGACCTCAGGCAGTTTGCCTCGACGGCATCGGCGTCCGCCTCGCGGAACCACCGAGGCAGCGGCGCGGTGTGCGCGAGCACATTGCTTGCGCGGTACCGCTCACCGAAGTGCCAGTAGAGCTGCCACACGTACTCGCGCCAGCCCGCGATCTGCCGGATGAAGCCTTCGACGCTGTTCAACGGGGCGTCGCCGCGGCGCCACGCCGCTTCGGCGGCCTCGACGCACTCGGCCGGGTCGAGCAGTCCCAGGTTCAGCGGAGCCGACAACAGGCTGTGGCTCATGACGGGGTCGGCCGACAAAATGGCGTCCTCGTAGGTGCCGAAATTCGGCAGTCGGTCGGCGACGAACCGTTTCAGTGCCGCGCGGGCCTCACGGCGGGACGCAGGGAACAGCCGCGGTCCGTCACGTCCCACGAAGGCCACGTCTCCGGCGCGTTCCCACGCGTCCAGGTCGTGGCGCACCTCGTCGTCGACGGCGTCCTCGCGGGGGTGGTACGGGGGAGGCACATCCAACTCGCGCACGCCGCGCGGCGGGGAAGCGCGGTTGTCGTGGTCGAAGTTCCATCGACCGCCGGCCGGTTCCGCCCCGTCCATCAGCAGCCCGTGCCCGCGCCGCACCCAGCGGTAGAAGTCCTCTTGGCGCCAATGCCGTTCGCCTCGGTCGCCGACCCACGTACCGAACGCGTCCCGCGTGACCAGGAAGCCACGTGCGGGCAGCACCGTGACCTGGTCGAGCGAGCGTACAAACCGCATCGCGGCATGCGAAGTGGGATGGTGCACCGTCACCTTCGCCTTGCCCACGGCTCTGTCGAGCCCGTCGCGGTACGTATCCGCGCGGACGTACGTCACACGGTCTCCGAGCTCCGCCGCACGCCGCCGCATCGCGGACAGGATCAGGTGGGCTTTCGCCCGGTGGAAGGTGCGGCGCCGGAACACCGAGCGGGCCTCGATCATCACCACGGGCGCGTCCCGGTGCGGGCCGCCGTCCCCGGGGGCGAGGAAGTGAGGACCCAGTTGATCGCCGAACAACCAGTGCGCGTTGGCCATGACGCCCCATGGTGTCCCGCGATCGCCGTCGCAGCGCCCACCCGACTCAAACCCCACCCGAACGGACGCACGATTGGCTTCTTTGGGTGCCGACGGGCCGCTCCGCGCCCGGGCGACCACCCGATCGCCCTGATGCCGAACCGTCGGGGGCGGGTGCAGCCGGGTGCATCCCTGCCCGGCGGCCTCCGATTCCTGCCAGGGGTTCGCTCGCACGAGGAGATGTCTCCTAATCTGCGTGCTGCGGGGCTGCGCGCATTCCCGTAGGTTGCGGTGCCGTGGCCGAGCGGCCCATGGCGATCGGCGTGGGCGAGGTCCCTCCCACGTCGACTGATGGAGACGGAGCGGACCTGCTCCCATCCGTCCGCGGGTTCGAATCCCGTCGGCACCGCAGCCGACCCGGACCCGGGCCGGCACACGGAAGTACTCCGCCAGGCCATGTCCGCAGCAGGTGAGCCAGAACCGGAACCGGTGGACACACCCCTGGAAAAAAGGGCGCGAAGTGGGATTCTTCTACACGGACGCGGAGGCGGCCTCACTGCACGAACACGCGGGGCGGATCGTCGCGGCTGATCCCGCGCGTGCGCAGCGCGGCCGCTTGAACAGCAACGTCGCGGTGCCCGACCCGAAAAGCGGCAAGGAGGTCAACGACCGCACCCCCGTGCCGATGGGAAAACGCCGCCCCATGGTCTGGCGCACGTACCGAGAGCAGGACATCCACGCCGCGGTGGACGCGGCCGGACTCGGCTCCTTCACGGCGACCTACCTGTACGCGCACCCGGAAGGCCTGTTCTCCCTCCAGGAACGCTCGGGAGCCGACCCCCTCCCGCGGTCCGGGCAGCCCTTCGCTCCCCATCTGCCACGCGAATTCGCCGAGTTCTGCCGGCGTATGGACGACGTGGAACTGCCCGGCGGGCGAGACGCGGTGGTGCCGCTCGCCTCGGACAGCATCGCGCATCTACGCACGTACTCCCCGAGCTACTCGGGCCGGCAGCACGCGCCGCGGACCAGCGCCGACTACGCCCACCTCATGGCCTGCGAGCTGGAAGCGGACGTCCACCTGATGCTGGGCCGCGACAACAACCTGGCGAGACTCGTCGGTGTTTCGGCGGAACTCGCCGACCACGCGCGCGGGTACCTGACAGACCTGCCCGATTACCCTCTGAAGCCGACTCACCCTGACATGCACAGCGACAATCTCGGGGTGCGCAACGGCCACTTGTTCGTCTACGACCTCGAGTTGGTCGGCTATCACGACCGGCGCCACGCCGTCGCCTACGCCGCGTTGAACTCAAGGACGACGGAGTTCCACAAAGCCGCGACGGCCGAGGTCGTCAAAACGGTTCCGCGCCCCGACCGGGAGGGCTTCGTCGAAGGACTGCGCGCCTGGCATTGCTTCGCCACCCTCCAGAGCACGGCGACCCGGGTCAACCGCGCCGAGGAGGCGGTGCGGGGGGCGGCGCTGACCGGTGGAGACGTGGAGCGGACGTTGAATCGGTTTGCCCCGTGGCTGGCGGACCGCGTCAACACCGCGGCGCCGTTGTGGAATTCGGCGCGTACGGTCGATGTGACCGAGGTCCGGGCCGCCCTGGCCGAGACTGCCCGACTGCAGGAAGAGCGCCGGCTGTCCCGCGAGGCCGGGCCGCCCGTCGGCACCGCGGCCATCGGGATGGGGGGACCGGTCAGCCGCCGGACACCGCAGTGCCGCGACAACGCGCGGCCCGTCCTCCCCGCCGAGCCTGCCGCTCCGCTCCGACCACGCAGCGCGGACCACGACCGGCGCTGCGCGCGGGAACCGTGACCCCCTGCGCAGATCCGGGCGCGGGTCGCGGCGGCGTTGCGGCGGGTCAAGGCCGCCTGCGGCGGCACCGCACCATCGCAAGGCCGGACACGCTGGTGCCCGGGTCCGACGGGAAGATCCCGCCGGCCCGGGCAGGGGCGTTTCCGTGCGGCGTGCCAGGGCCTGTCGAGGCCCGCGGCGGGCTACCGCGCCCCGGTGGGGTCTAGTACCCCAGGTCCTTCTGCTCGGTGATGAGCCGGCCCGCGATGGAGAGGTTTCCGTCGGAGTCGAGCACGCCGATGATCTTCTTCGTCGAGCCGTGGTACGTCGTGAAGTAGATCTTGTCCGCTTCCTGGCTGGACGAGTTGTTCGAGTTCACCGACAGCTCGATGCTCAGCGGCGAGCTGAGCACCATGTCCTTCTTGCCGGGCGCGCCCGGGTAGACCTGGTTCTGCCGCAACGAGATGCGCGCGTGGGTGTCGCCCTCGTCCCAGTCCGTCGCCACTCCGAGGTCGATGTCGGCCATCAGGCTTCCTCTCCGGGCTCTCGGCGAGCCCTCACGAAAACTGCAGGGAAACTGCATGGAAGAAGTGCATGGAGAAGTGCAAGGCGAAGTGCGTGGAGAAGTGTGCGGCCGGGGCTTCGACTCGCCGCCCAACCGCTTGGGAACCCTACGGCGGCCGGTTCGCGCGGCGGAACAAAAAACCAAAAGATCATCGATTGCGGCCGGGAATGGCTCATTCACGGCGAAGCGGATCGCGCGCGGGCCGAAATAACGCCCGAACTCCCTTGTTGTGCCGCTAAGTTGCCGGATGGCTACGGTACGGAGCGGGTTCGCCGGCGCCGGAGGCGGCCGGCGATGCAGGCGAGGCTGACCGCGTGGCCGGCGAGGGCACAGCCGAGCAGGTACGTCGCGACGGTGTGATCGGGGCCGCCGTCGGGCCGCCCCCCTCGTGCCGGGCGAATTCCGCGTCGGCGTCCACGAGCCAGGCGAGGAAGAGCAGCAGCGGGATGGCCCAGACCGGCACAAGCGCCGCGGCAGTCGGCAGCGTCACCGACCGCCGCGGCCCGTGCCGTCATCCTCGTGTCCCGCACCCGGTGGCTCCGCCGCTGCGTCCGACTCCGTGGAATCCCACCGCAGTTCCCGCACCCCGTTGGTCGTCGTGCGCCCAGCGTGCCGCTGCCGCCGCCGCGCGCGGATCCGTGCGGCTACTCAGCCGGGCCGAGTGCCGTGACGGGGATTTCCCGGCTCAGGTCCGGAACCGCCACGCCGCGTGCGCCTCCCGGGCGGCGATCTGCGCCCGTCGTTCCTCCGGGGTCAGGCGCGGGGAGTCGGGGAGTTCGCGGACCAGGTCGGCGGCCGCGACCACGCGCGCCACCGGCTCCGGGCGGTTGTCCGCCCACGCGCACCGGAAGGTCAGCATGCCTTCCGAACGCCCGCCGGTGTCCAGCCAGTTCGCCACCCCCGGATCGTCCGCGGCCAGCACGACCCGGAACAGCCCGTCCGGATCCAGCGCGATCTGCCGGTGGTTGAGCCCGCCCGTCGCGTGGATCGACTCCACCGGTTCGAACCAGCCCAGCCGGTACAGCTGGTACGACCAGTAGCGGGCGATGGGAGCCTCGCTCTCCACCACCAGCGCCTCGCCCGGCTGCAGGTTGTAGAAGCAGAACGCGTACACCAGCCCCTTGAGCCCCTTCGGCTCGTTCCGCGGCTGGATGAACGTGTTGTCCTCGCCGCGGCCGCGCGCCGCCCGCTGGTACTCGTTCCAGTACTCGACCGAACCGGTGAACTGCGACGCCGCCTCGCCCAGCCCGTCCGCGATCGCGGCAGGGGAGAGGCGCTCGACCGGGGCCGGAACGTCGAGCCTTTCGATGGTGAACACGGCCGGCTCGGCCTCGTGCCAGTCGTAGTAGTACTCCCGGATGTTCACCATCCGCGCACCGTCCGGGATCGGCACCCAGCGCACCGCCGGGTCGGCCGGCTCCGGCCCGCCCACCAGGATCTCGAACGCGTCGCCCGGGCCGATGCCCAGGTCGGTCGCGGTCACCTCGGCGAGCGTCCCGTACTTCTCCTGATGCATGTTCCCGATGCGCAACGCCATCAGGAACTCTTCGCAGGAGTGCATGTTCCCGCGGATGCGGTAGGCGCCCGCCGCATCGATCCGCGCATGCTTGTACAGGTTGTCGACGTTCGGCCCGCCCCACTGCGTGAACAGGTCGTTCTGCCGCATGAACCGCGGATCCCGCGGATCCGCATGCCCCACACCCCAAGTCAGCCAGCATGCCGCCTGCTGCGCCAGGTGGCGGAAGCCCTCGGCGCGGTCCTCGGGCGCGGCCGTGGGGAAGTCGTCCGCGAGGATGCGGTCGCCCGCGGCGCGCAGCGCGTCGCAGAACGCGTTCCAGGCGTCGTGGTCCGGGCGTTCGGTCATGAGTCCTCCACTCTCGTCGGCCTTGCCTGCCGGCGTACGGTCACTGCGTGGCGCGCGGCACGGCGAAATGCGTGCGGTAGCGGTCGAACCGGGCGTCGGCACGGGCCCGGTCGAGGCCGAGGTCGTCGAACGAATAGCTGTGCACGCCGTGCTTGTCCTTCGGACGTCCGGCCAGATACGTGCGCATCCGCTCCTCGGCGGCAGGTGCGAGGGTCATGCCGAGGCCCTCGTAGATCGCCCGGACGGTGTCGAGGGGCGCACGCAGGAAGTCGGCGTACTGCCCGTGCACAATCGCGGTGCTCTGCCCGCTCGCGTCGAAGTCGACGAGCCGGTCCAAGTCGCCCGTATACAAGTCCTCGTGGTACGTGCCGATGGCCGCGAAGTCGACGTCGTCGCTGTGCACCCAACGCAGCGTGGCAATAAGGCTGCTGACCGAGCCGAGCACCGTGATCGGATCACGGTGCGTGACTGCGATCCGCGCGTCGGGGTACGTGCGCAGCAGATCCGGCAGCGTGTGCAGGTGTGCCGGACTCTTCAGCACCCAGCGCCGCCCCCGCGGGAAGCCGCGCTGCAGGATCTGCAGCACGGTCTTGTGGTACTCGTAGGCCGGACCCATGTCGCAACCCAGCAGCCACGCCGTGTAGTTCGGCACGTGATAGCGCGCCGGGAACTCCTGCGAGCGGAACGCGAACGACTGCGCGGACAGGCACTCCTTCGGCAGGCGCGCCCCGTACACGTGGATGGCGTCCAAGGCCCCCGACACCCGGTCGAACACCCGCAGCTCCGCGTCCGCGACCGCGATTCGCGGATCCGCGGCGAACACCTCGGGATCGGGCGACGGCGGCGGCACGGGCAGCAGCAGCTCCCAGCCCTCCGGCACCCGGTGCGCGGGGTCCTGGGCGAGCAGCGCGTGCAGGATCGACGTGCCGGTGCGCGGCGCGCCGACCACGAACAGCGGCTCCTCGATCCGCTCGTCCCGCACCCCCGGATCGCGCTTGACGTACTCGGCGACCAGCAGGCGCTGCCGCAGCAGCCGCAGGAGGTACCGGTGCGTCTGCCAGCGCCCGACCCGGGTCAGCCGTGCGTGGGCTTCCAGGTCGGCGATCAGCAGGTCGAGCGGTTCCAGGAAGTCGTCGGCGCCGAAATCGGCGAGCCCGGTCTGCACACGTGCCTGGTCGAGCAGCGTGTCCCGGCGGAACGGCGCGACGGCGTCCTCGACCAGCGGGTCGACCCGCCCGTCGTTGACCGTGCGCACCCAGTCGGGCCGCGGCGGGAGGCCGCTCGCGGTCATGCGGGCGCCCCGGCGGCGGTGATCTTCGGCATTGCTTCCCCTTTCGCCATGGACACGCTAATACCTTCTTTATAAGTTTCTTCACGAGAAGGAAATAGGGAGGTTGCATGAACGGCGCACACGAGCCCGCCGGCGCGGGCATCCGCGGCCATGTCGTCATCGTGACCGGCGCGTCCCGCGGCATCGGCCGCGGCCTCGCCCGGCACCTCGGGCAGCAGGGCGCGCGGCTGGCCGTCACCGGACGCAAACCGGAACGGCTCGCCGCGCTGTCGGCCGAGCTGGACCAGCTGGGCATCGAGCACCTGGCCGTGCCCGGGAACGTCGCCGACCGCGAAGCCGCCGTCGACCTCGCCCGGCAGGTCCACGAACGCTTCGGACGCATCGACGGCCTTGTCGCCAACGCGCAGTCGTTCCGGCCGGTCATGCCGCTGGAAGACGTCCGCGAGTCCGACATGGACCTGCTCTTCGACACCGGCCCCAAAGGGACACTGTGGGCGATGCAGGCGGTGTTCCCGTACATGAAGGAAGCCGGGCGCGGGCGGATCGTCACCATGGGGTCCGCCGTCGGCATGAGCGGCGGCGCCGGCTACGGCCCGTACAGCGCGTCCAAGGAAGCCGTCCGGTCGCTGACCCGCACCGCGGGGCGCGAGTGGGGCCAGTACGGGATCACCGTGAACTGCGTCTGCCCGGCCTCCGCCGCCCACCGCATGCCCCCGGCCGACGACCCGGAACGGCGCGCGGTGTTCGACGCGATGTACGCCCAGCACCCGATGCGCCGCGACGGAGACCCGGAGCGGGACATCGCACCGCCGGTGCTGTTCCTGCTGTCGGACGCCGCGCAGTACATCACCGGCGAGACCTTCATGGTCGACGGCGGCGGACAGATGCGGGCGTGACCACACCCCCGGCGGACCAGCCCCAGCGCGACACGACCCACGGAAGGCGGCACCCATGACCGACCCCCTCGGCCTCGCCGGCAAAACGGCCATCGTCACCGGTGCCGGATCCGGCATAGGCCGCGCCACCGCCCTGCGCCTCGCCCGCGGTGGCGTCCGGCTCGTCCTCGGCGACCTGCGGCCCGAACGCACCGCCGCCGTCGCCGCCGAGATCCGCGCCGCGGGCGGCGAAGCCGTCACCCACGACGGCGACGTCGCCGAAGACGCCTACATCCGCGCCCTCGTCGCCACCACCGTCGACACCTACGGACGCGTCGACGTCCTCCACAACAACGCCGCTTTCTCCATCGCCGGACGCGTCGGCGACATCACCGACGACGAATGGCGCACCCAGCAGCGCGTCGTCCTCGACAGCGTCTTCTACGGCATCCGCGCCGTCCTCCCGCACATGATCGCCCAAGGCGGCGGCTCCATCGTCACCACCTCATCCGGCGCCGGCGTCGGCGGCGAATACCGCCTCGGCGCCTACGCCGCCCACAAAGCCGCGGTGATCAACCTCACCCAGACCGTCGCCATGGAGTACGCCGAAGAAGGCATCCGCTGCAACGCCATCACCCCCGGTCCGACCGCCACCGAACCCATGCTCGCCTGGCTCGAAAACGTCCCCGGCGGCCCCGAACAGTTCGGCCGCGGCGCTCTCCTGCGCCGGATGAGCCGCCCCGAGGAAGTCGCCGAAATGGTCGCCTGGCTGGCCTCCGACGCCGCCTCCCTGATCTCCGGCGTCGTCCTCCAAGGCAACTACCGCGTGTCCTCGCCACGCCCGTGACCCGCACTTCCCACCCGGCCGCACCGCCGGCGAGCCCTATCCTCGTCCCGGGCACCCGCCCCACCGACACGCACGACCGGCACAACCAGCGGAGGAACACGTGGGCGACGGCGCGGAACCCGGAACCCCGGCGGCGCAGCCGTCCGCCGACTACGCGGACGCCGTCGTCGCCGCCTGGTCCGACGTGCTGCCGGACGTGAGCGCCGCCTCCATCGGCTTCGTCGTCCGCCTCCACCAGGCGATGATCGCGATGGAGGAGTTCGACCGGCGCAGCATCGGCGCCCTCGACCTCACCGCACCCGAGTACATGGTCCTCGCCGCCCTCGCGGCCCGCCCCGACACCACCGGCCTCACCCTGCGGCAACTCCAGCCGCTCGTCATGTACTCCTCCGGCGGCATGACCCACTGCGTCGACCGCCTGGAGAAGAAGGCACTCGTCGAACGCCGCGCCAACCCCGGCGACCGGCGCTCGGTCCTCGTCTGCCTCACCGACCACGGCCGCGAACGCGCCCGCGAAGCGATGCGCACCCGCATCGCCGCGCTCGACGAACTTCTCCAACCCCTCGGCGACACCGACCGCGCCACCGTCGACCGCGGCCTCCGCCTCCTCGGCGCCACCTTCCACCAATGGAACCCGGCCCCCACCCCCGAACCCCCGCGCCGCCGCCGCACCGCCAAATAGCCGGGGGGAGCGCCGCCTGTGCCTTCGCGGGCGGCGCCGGAGAGGCGAGGCGCGTGCGGCGGGCAAGGCAAGCAAGGCAGACGAACCGGATGAAGCAGATGAAGCAGATGAAGCGGGCGAGGGGCGTCTACTCGGACGACGCCTCCGACGCCCGCGCCCGCTTCCGCCGCCACGCCGCGATCCGCCGCCCCACCTCGACCAGCAGCGTGACCGCGAACGCCGCGGCAATCCCCGCGAGCACCGCCTTCAGCGGATCGTCCTTGAACGCCGCCCCGCCCCAATACCCCAGCAGCGCCGCGTACGCCGCCCACGAAAAGCCCGCAATCGCCGCGTAGAAACGGAACTTCGGCCACGGATAGTCGACCGTGCCCGCCGTCAACGACACCGCGGTACGCCCGCCCGGGATGTACCGCGCGACGATGATGATGACCCCGCCGTAGTCCCGCAGCCACCCCTCGGCACGCTCCCGCGCCTTCTTCCCCCGCTCCCCGCTCAGCAGATGCTTCGTCGCGAACGGCTCCGCCCAACGCCCCAGCGCATAAACGGTGTTGTCGCCGAGCCACGCCCCCAGCCCGCCCAGCGCGATCAGCAGGAACAGGTTCGGCGAGAACCCCGTCGCCGTCGCGAATACCCCGCACGCGATCAGCGACGTCTCGCTCGGCACGATCGGAATGATCGCGTCCAGATACGCGAACGTGAACACGATCAGATACGCCCACGGCGAGTTCGCCGCCGTCAGCACCGGATCGAACCATGCCTCCACGCCGCGCCCTCCCCACGTTGCCGTCCCGGCCCCGGATCCGAACCACCCGGAGACAGCACTCCTTACCCGCCGCCGCGCCCCGCGAAGCCGACCGGGTGTCCGAGCCCCGCCGCCCACCCCGCGACAGCCCCTCCGCACTGCGCCGATCCGGTGCCTTCGCACGCCCCCGACCTGCGGGTGATGACGAAGCGTGACCGTTCGACAGGCGCAGCGTGACGACCGGTGCCACAGTGAAAAGGAGTCCAGTCCTGGATTCGTCAAGGAGGAATGCCATCATGGCCAAGCCCAAGGCCAAGCCGCACACGCAGAAGAGCGCGCTCATCGCGAACGACGCCCGTGCGCGCCAGGAAGACCGCAACACCGCCGACCGCGCGCAGGACCGCCAGGACCGCGCGCAGGACCGCGACCGCGACCACGACCGCGACCAGAACGCCGCGGCCACGCTCGTCGCCGACCGGCAGCAGGAGAACAACCGCGACCGGCAGGACCGCCGTCCCGCCAACCGCGACCAGCAGCAGCGTCCGCGCGGCGACTCCGGCCCCCGCGGCCGCAGCTCGCGCTGACACCCGCGGCACACCGCCGAGCCGGACCCGTCCGGCTCGGCGGCACCCGCACCCACCCGGCCCCGGACCCCGTGACTACGGCGGTCCGGGGCCGGGTAGGCGTTGGGGAGGGGTTGTGTCGGATTCCGTGCCGACGTCCCACCCGGCTCGGGGGAGTGATCCCGACCGAACGGTGACTGCGATGACGACCCACGAACGCGCCGTCGAGGTGACGGCGTCCCCGGACGACATCTTCCACCTGCTGTCCGACCCGCTGAATTTGCCCGCGTACGTCGACTTCGTGGAAGACGCCGCGCCTGCCGGCCCGGACACCGTGCGCATCACCACCACCGACCTCGGCGGCGCGAAGCGCACCGGCCTGCTCCGCGCGGTGCCGGACCGCGAGCTGATGCACGTGCTGTGGGAACTCGACAGTCCGCGCTGCCACGGCCAGATCGTCGTCGCCCCCGGGCCCGACGCCGACGGCTGGAACACGTGCATCGTGCGGGCCATGCTCGACGACGAGAACGCGTGGGGCGACGACCCCGACATCCGGCACGTCCGCGGCCCCTTCGAACTCGGCGGCATGCCCGGCCACGAAGGCCTCGCCCTCGGCGAGGTCGGCGTCGGACGCACTGGCCCCGTCGACCCGAAGACCGAGCAACTCCTCGGCCCCGACGAGGTGTTGGAACGGGCGCTGGCCGGACTCCGGGACCGGGTCGCGGTGGCGCGCGGGAAGGTCAAGGCGCACCACTGACGACGCCGGGCCCGGGCCCCGGTTCGGGTCTTACGACGGCTTCGGGTCCTACGACAGGCCCGAGCCGATCGCGACGAAACCGCAGATGAGCACGAAGAGGATCACCAGCAGCGGGAACACGAACCGCAGGTACTGGTTGTAGCCGACCTTCGCCAGCGCGATACCGCCCATGATCACCGCGGTCGTCGGCACCCAGAGGTTCATCCAGCCCGACGCCGCCTGCCACGCCGTCACGACGAGCGCACGGGGCACGTCGGCGAAGTCCGCGAGCGGCGCGAGGATCGGCATGGCGAGCGTGGCGTGCCCGGACGTCGACGGGATGAGGAACGCCAGCGGCAGGTTCACCACGAAGATCATGATCCCGAACACCGCCGACGACGTGCCGGACACGGCACCCTCCATCGAGTGCAGGACCGTGTCCGTGACCTTCGCGTTGTTCATGATCACGGTCACGCCGCGCGCCAGCATGATGATCAGCGCGGGCGAGATGAAGTCGCCCGCCCCCTGGATCAGCGTCGAGGACAGCTTCTCCTCGCCCAGCCCCGCCAGCAGGCCGACCAGCACCGCCGCGACGATGAACAGCGCGGACAGCTCCGAGAACGACCAGTCCAGCTCCCAGACGTACGCCACCGCATTCGCGTCCCCGGTCAGCACCTGCGCCCACGGGATGATCGCGAAGATCATGAAGGCGAAGGTGAGTGTCACCGCCACCAGCACGATCTTGTGGGTGCGCGTCAGCTCCTCCGGCTCGGTGGTCGCGGCCTCGGCGGCCTGCTCGCGGTCCCCGGGGAGGAAGCCGACCAGCGAACGGGACGGATCGGCTTTGACGCGGACCGCGTACCGGACGACGTACGCGATCGTGACCGCCGTGAGCACGACGAGCATCACGAGGCGCAGCACGATGCCGTCGCCGAGCGAGATGTCGGCCGCCGACGACGCGACGCCGGTGGCGAACGGGTTGACCGTCGAACACATGACGCCGACGCCCGCACCCAGGATGATGGTGCCGGTCGCGACCATGCGGTCGTAGCCGAGCGCGAGCATGAGCGGGATGATCAGGCCGTAGAACCCCAGCGTCTCCTCGGCGAAGCCCTCGACGGAGCCGAGTACCGAGAACACCGTCATGATCGCGATGATGAGGACCGCGCCGCGGGTGCGCAGCCGGTGCGCGAGACGGGCGATACCGCGGTCCAGGGCGCCGGTGGCGAAGACCACCGTGATGAACGCGCCGATCGCGATGACGAACAGGAACACGCCCGCGGCGCCGTACAGGTCGCCGGCGTTGTCGGGCGCGACTTGGCCGGTGTCGGCGTCCCGGATGCCGTAGAGGCCGTTGACCGGGGACAGGAACAGGTCGTTCAGCCGCTGGATGAAATCCTCGGGGCTCGGCGTGTGGTGGTAGCTGCCCTGGACGGGCTTGCCGTCCTCGCCGCGCTGGTACTCGCCGGACGGGATCGCGAACGACAGTGCCCACACGGCGATCGTCACGATGGCGAGGACGGTCAGCGCGCTCGGGAAGCGGAAACCGCGCTTGCCCTCGTCCTTCTTGCCGGTGTCGTCCTTCTCGGGCGGTTCGCCGTCGTGGCCGCCTTGGGTCGGGGAATCTGTGGCGTGCTCGGAACTCATGTGAGGGTGATCGGGAAACGCGGCGGCACGGTGTACGGCATTCGGCGGAGATCACCCGAACGGCGGCAGCGATCGGCGGGGCGCGGGGCGTCGGGCGATTAGGTTGGGGGCGGGGCAGGACGCCGGGGGAGCGGCCTTCGGCGTCGCCCGGCGGAAGGAACGCGGACATGGCCTGGGAAGGCGAGTACGAACCGAATCCGCACAATTGGGTCGCCGATCACGTGGCCCGCTACGAGGAGAGCAACGGGAACAAGGGCCGCACGATGAACGGCCGTCCCGTCGTCATCCTCACCACGCGCGGCGCCAAGAGCGGCAAGATCCGCAAGGTGCCGCTGATGCGCGTCAGCGACGGCACGCGCTATGCGGCCGTCGCCTCGCTCGGAGGTGCTCCGAACCACCCGGTCTGGTACTACAACTTGGTCGCTCACCCGGACGAAGTCCGGCTGCAGGACGGGCCGGTGGTCAAGGAGTACCGGGCCCGGCTGGCGGAGGGGGCCGAGCGGGAGGAGTGGTGGGACCGGGCTGTGGAGGCGTACCACGAGTACGCGGATTATCAGAAGAAGACGGACCGGGTGATCCCGCTGTTCGTGCTGGAACCCGTGGACTGACTCTGCTTCCTCTGCTTCCTCTGCTTCTTTCGCACGTCGGGTACGCCGAAGCCCGGCGGCGGCCGTCGGGGGGAAGGGACGCCGCCGGGGGTCTGCGGTCGGCTACTTGGCGTTGAGGGAGGCGACGCCGGCCTGGGCGAACTGCTCGTCCTGGTCGCCGCTGGGGGCGCCGGCGACGCCGATGGCCGCGATCGGGCCGCCCTTGGCGGTGACCGGGGCGCCGCCGCCGAGGAACAGGGTGCCGGGGATGTCCTTCAGGGTCGGGTTCTGCTGGAGGCGCTGGACCAGGGTGGAGGTCGGGGCGTTCCAGGAGACGGCGGTGAAGGCCTTCTTCTGCGCGGCGTCGTAGGACTGCGGGCCGGCGCCGTCGCCGCGGAGGGTGACGATGGTGTTGCCGTTGCGGTCCACGACCGCGACCGACACGCGCTGGTTCGCCTTCTTCGCGGCGTCCAGGGTCGCCTGCGCGGCCTTGGACGCGGCGTCGATCGTCAGGTGATCCGTCTGGAACGTGTCCGGGGTCTTCACATCGGCCTTCGCCGCCGCCGCGGCCGGCTGCGCGGGCTTGCCGCTGTCGGGCGCGGCGGCGGCCACGGCACCGAAGGCACCGGCGCCGACGGCGACGAGGGCGGCGGAGCCGGTGACGATGCGGGCACGCGTGGACAGCGTCTTCATGGTCATCTCCGGGAGAATCGGGCCGCGACCGGGCCACGGCCGACGGCACAGCGAGGAATCGGGGGCGGTGGGCGCGGGCCCTTCCGGGGCTTGCTCCGCGTTTCCGCCGTGCCTCCATCCTGGGTGCGGAACCGGGCCCTGCCGGTCCCCGGAGTGGATGGCTCCGCGCGGCATGATGGATGAACCCCGTATCAACCGATCGGTCGATGGCGGCGCCGGAAACCCGGGTTAGACATCGAGGATGCACGTGGAACAGCAGCGCCCGGCTCTTGGTTCGGCCTTCGCCCCGGCCCGCACCGGGGAGCCCGGGACCGCATTGGTGGACGCCGTCATGTCGGCGTCGTTCGTCGTCTTGCTGGTGGCCGCGATGACGCGGTTCCTGATCCGGCACCCCGGGGCGCCGGACACGCCGTTCGTCATCGCGCTGACGGCGGCGCTCGCGGTGGGCTACGTGCTGCGGCCGCCCGGACCGGCCGTGGGACCGGCACCGCGCTGGACGAAGGTGTGGCTCGCGCTGTTCACCGCCGCGTGGGCGGCGCTCGTGGTCATCGCCCCGAGCTTCGCGTGGAGCGCGGTGCCGATCGTGTACACGGCGCTGCGGCTGCTGGGGGAGCGGGCGGCGCTGACGCTCGTCGCGCTGCTGACCGTGTTCGTGGTCGTGGCGCAGGTGCGGATCAGTGGTGACGATCCGCTGCTGATCCTCGGGCCGCCCGCCGTGGCGGCGTTGGCGTCGTCGGTGTTCGTCTACATGCAGCGGCAGTCGGAGCGGCAGCGGGGGCTGATCGAGGACTTGATCGCCACCCGCGAGGGCCTGGCCGCGAGCGAGCGGCGGGCCGGGACGCTGGAGGAGCGGCAGCGGCTGTCCATGGAAATCCACGACACGCTGGCGCAGGGCTTGTCGAGCCAGCAGATGCTGCTGCAGGCGGCGGAACGGGTGTGGGACGTCGACCCGGGGGCGGCCCGCGGGCACGTCGCGACGGCATCGGGCATCGCGGAACGGAACCTGGCCGAGGCACGGCGGTTCGTCCACGACCTGGCACCGGCGGACCTCGCCGACGGGGGAAGCCTCGAGCAGGCGCTGCGGCTGGTGGCCGAACGCACGACCGAGCAGGGCGTCGTGACACGGTTCCGGACGGACGGGGCGCGGATGATGCTGCCGGCGCGCGTCGAGGCGGCGTTGCTGCGGGTGGCGCAGGGCGCGGTGGCGAACGTACTGGAGCACGCGGGGGCTTCGGAGGCGACGGTGACGCTGACGTACCTCGGCGGCGACGTCGTGCTGGACATCGCGGACAACGGCCGCGGGTTCGACCCGGAGGCGGTGGGGGAGACCCCGGAGGTGGCGGACAGCCGGCGGGGCCACGGGCTTCCGGCGATGGAGGCGCGGCTGCGGCAGTTGGACGGGAGGCTGACGGTGGAATCGGCGGTGGGGGACGGAACGGTGGTCTCGGCGTGGGTGCGGGTGGTGGAGGGGCCGTGATCTGACGCCGCAACATTTGCCCGAACTCACCTTGACCTCACGTCATCCCACCCTCACCCTCACCCGCGCCACACCCTCACTCACGCCCACACCCCCCAGCCCTGCCGCCCGCCGAGGAGCCCGACATGACCAGCCCCGCCACCCCTGCCGACGAATCGGCCGTCCGCGTGCTGCTCTGCGACGACCACACCGTGGTCCGCGCAGGGCTCCTCGCCCTGCTCTCCAGCGCCCCCGGCATCGCCGTCGTCGGGGAAGCGGCGACCGGCGAGGAAGCCCTGGCCGCGGCCGCGAAGCTGCACCCCGACGTCGTCCTCATGGACCTGCACCTCGGCGCGGGCATGGACGGCATCGAAGCAACCCGCCGCCTCATCGCCGACGTTCCGGGCACCCGCGTCCTCGTCCTCACCACTTACGACACGGATGCCGACGTCACCCGCGCCATCGAAGCGGGGGCAACGGGCTACCTCCTGAAGGCCGAACGCCCGGAAGAACTCTTCGCCGCCATCCGCGCCGCCGCAGAGGGCCGCCCTGCCCTGTCCGCGCCGGTGGCCAGCCGCGTCATGCAGCACATGCGCAGCCCCAAAGCCACGCTCACGGACCGGGAGACCGACATCCTCGGCCAACTCGCCCGCGGCCTCGGCAACCGCGAAATCGCCAAGGCCTTGTTCATCAGCGAAGCCACCGTCAAAACCCACCTGGTCCGCATCTACGACAAACTCGGCGTCGACACCCGCGCCGGCGCCGTCGCCGTCGCGAAGGAACAACGCCTGCTGCCGTAGCCCCGACCTGGGGCCGGCGGGTCAGTCGGCCCAGTCCAGCAGGTGGTAGGTGTCGAGTACCACGCCGACAGGCTCCGGAAGGTGCAGCGGCTTGCCGAACGGCCGCGTCACGATGGTGGCGTAGATCCCGTCGTCGGGCTCGCTGTGCACCAGCATTTCGTGGCGCTTGCGGTCGATCAGCAGGTACACCGGGATGCGGACTTCCGCATACGCCCGGGGCTTGTCGGCACGGTCTCGCGCCTCGGTGTCCCAGTCGTTCGAGGTGACCTCCACGACCATGAGCGCGGGACTGGCGTCCGCCCACTCGCCGGCATGGCGAAAGCTCCCCAGCGGGGCGAGAGTGCCGTCAGGCCGGGCGCGGCCGTTGCGGTACGTCTCGACCACCAACCCGCGCTCGGGGTAAAGCCAACGATCGCGGCCCTCCAAGGCGAAGAACTGCATGAGCCAACGCACGATTTCTTCGTGCTCGCCGTCGGGCAACGCCTTCTCCCCCAACTTGCCCCCGATGAACTCGAGGTGCGTCCACTCGGCGGCAAGCTTCGCCATTTGCTCGAACGTTTCGACGGGCATGCCCGTCTCGGCAACGGCGGTCACCGGCGGCCTCCGTTTCTGCGGCTTCTCCGACGTCATCTCTCCATGATTGCCGTCACCCGCACCGAGAGCCATGACCACGGCCGTCCCGTGGCGGCATCGGAAAGTTAGCCGTCGTGACAGTGGCGCGGTGGTCGGATCGTGCACGTTCACCCGTCAGTGAGCGTCAATTTGAAGTTGACGCGGGTGGGGCGTCAACTTACGATTGACGCATGAGTCCACTCGACATCAATCTCGCGGATCTGATTGCCCATCTCGACGAGGAACTGCCGGATGCCGACGAGCTTTCGCGTATCAGTGAGGCGCGGCTTCGGGCGCAGACGTTGGCCGATCTCGGTGACCAGCTCATCGACCACTACGTCAGCAAGGCCAAGCGGAACGGCGCGTCGTGGACCGAGATCGGCGACGCCATCGGGGTGTCCAAGCAGGCCGCGCAGCAGCGCCATGCGCCGAACCCGTTCGCGGGCTTCACCGACCTGAGCCGGCACAGCATCGTGCTGGCGCAGGAGGCCGCGCGCACGTACAAGCACGCGTTCATCGACACCGAGCACATGCTGCTCGGTGTGCTCGGCGAGACGCGGGGGCTGGCGTACGAGGTGCTGGTGGCGAAGGCCGGGTCCGAGCAACGTGTGCGCGACGCGGTGCGGGACGTGATGCCGCCGGCCGGGGAGAAGGCCCTGCGCGGGCACATCGCCTTCCGGTCGGAGAGCAAGGATGCCATCGAGCAGGCGCGTCGGGCGTCGGCCGACCTCGGCCACGACTGGGTCGGTACGGAACACCTGCTGCTGGGGCTGGTCCGCGTCGAGGACAGCCCCGCGGCGCAGATCCTGCGCAGCCTCGGCTTCACCTCGGAAAGCCTGCACGAGACCGTGAAGGCCGAGATCGCGAAGCGGATGAACGGGTGAGGAAGGCATAGCGATCGCTCCGGCGCAATGCCGATCCGGCTGGGGGCGGTGCACGGTGGCCGCCCCATGGGGCGTGTGAAAACCGTGGGTCGCGCCGACGGGAGGACGCCGACGCGTGTTCAAGGTCGAGGCCGCCTGGCGAACGCGGCCTCACCCGGGTGGCCTAACCCCGCAGCTCCTTGACTCGCCGCGGCGGGAGCATGGGCCTTGTGACGGATATCAGGGCCGCGGTGGAGGTGTTGCTGGGGGATCCCGGGGCGGAAGTCGGGGCGGAGCCGCGGGATGCGGGGGAGGCGGCCGAGGCGGTCCGGTTGTTGGACGCGGGGCTGCGGGGCGGGCCCGCGGCGATGCGGGTCGCGGTGGAACGTACCCAGGAGACGGCGGACAGTCTGTCGGCCGATCGGCTGCAGGTGTTCTCGGAGTTGGTGCAGAACGCCGACGATGCGGGGGCGCGGGGGATTCGGTTCGACGTTCGGGAACGCGAACTGGTCGTGACGCACGACGGGCGTCCGGTGCGGCTCGGCGACCTTCTGTTGCTGGCGCTGCCGGGGCTGAGCGGGAAGAGCGGGGACCCGGACAGTACTGGCCGGTTCGGGATCGGACTGGCCACCTTGCGGGCGCTGTCGCGGGTGTGGGAACTGCATTGCGGGCACTACCACGTGCGGTTCGACGGCATCGGGATGAGGGCGGCCGACGCCTACGCCGACGATGGCGGGACTGTTTTCCGAATTCCTTTGGCGGAAAGCGAAATCTGCGAGAGCGAAGTCGCTGCCTGGTTCGCCGGGTGGGACGACGGGGCGTTGCTGTTCCTTCGGAACCTGCGGGAGGTGCGGGTCGACGTAGGCGGTCGGCTGCTCCGCAGGTTGGGGTTGCGCTGGTCGTCGGGGGAATCGTGCGTCCGGATGCGGGTCGGGGGAGTCGACGCCGCGGTGCGGATGCGCCGGGCGGAAGGGGAGAAGGCCGCGTGGCGGGTGTTCGATACGGAACTTCCCTGTCCGGAAGGCGCATTGCGGCGGCACAAGGCGGCGGGGGCGCGGGTCCCCGTTGCGATCGCCTTGCCCACGGAGGCGGGCGTGGCCGGGGTCGTCCATGCGGGGCTGCCGATGGCGGCCTTGGATGTGCCGGTACGCGTCCACACCCAGTTCGATCCGCTGGTCAGCCGAAAGGACTTCGTGGACAGCGCGTGGAACTCGGCGATGGTGGAACGGGTTGCCGATCTGTGGGCCGCGGCGCTCCCGGGCATGCTGGGCGGCGACGCTCCGACGGCGTGGCATCTCGTACCGCGAGACCGCCCAGCGTCCCCACAGCCGAGCACCGCAACGCCTGGGGACAGGACGACCGGCACAACAGCACCCCGCAGCACACTCCTGGCCGAACGCCTCCGCGCCGCGCTCGTCGCGCGGGCGCGCGGCGAGGTCGCCGACCGGCTGCGCCTCGCCTGCCCCGACGGGACACGCCGCGGCTTGACGGAACTGGCCGTGGAGGAAAGGCGGTTGGAGGGTGTCTTGGACGATCGGCTGCTCGCCCGGCAGGGTGGCAGGGAAGCGCTCTTTCCGCGGGCTTCGCGTGATCGGGGCGGTCGGTGGCGGCGTGTCCTGGCCGATTGGCGGGCCGCGGGGGAGGTGCGGCTCCCGGGCGAAGTGACGGTGGTGGACGCCCTCCCGCTGCTGGTGGAGGAGGCCGACGGCGATACCGGAGGAGACGGCCTCGACGCCCCCGCCGCGATCCGCCTGGCTGCTGCCGCTCTGCAAGCGGGGCTTGAGGAACGTCTGCTCTGCCTGCCGTGGGTACGGGCCGCCGATGGACGGCGTTATGTGCCACCGGTGCCTGGCTCCGGCCACGTGTTCGTGCACGGTGCGGCAGGCGACCGGGGGCCCGCGGGGCTGCTGGGGATGGCGCTCGTGCTCGACCCCGCGTTCGCGGCCGAGTCGGCCGCCTCGCGTACCGTCGTCGATTGGCTGGTCGATCGCGATTGTGTGATCGACGGGGACGGGGTCACCGCGGTGGTAGAGCGCGTGGCGTGTGTCGGCGACGCCGGCCGCGTCTTCGTCGCAGATGACGACCAACTCACTCACATGCAAAGCATGTTCGCGGCCATCGGTGAGGCCGGGCGGCGCCACGTCGGTCCCCGGGTCGGCCGAGCCCTGCGGTTCCGCGACCATACGGGTCAGCCGATGCCTCCGGGCACGCTGTACCTGCCCGAGGAACTGGATCCGGCGGGTATCGACGGCTTCGCCGCCGCTGCCGCCGACACCCCCGGACTGCACCGGCTGCACCCCGACTACGCCGCGGTCCTCCCGGCCAGCACCGACGGGCTGAGCCGCGCCGCGTTCCTCCGCGCGCTCGGCGCGGCCGACGCGCCCCGCCTGGTGCGCCCTGGCGGCGACGGCAAAACGTATGCCACCGATCGGTACCCGGGGCCGGGTCTCCCCGCCGATGCCCCCGGCACACCCCAAGCCCGCACCCGGGCACTCGGCCGCTTGGGGGCCGACCACACGCTCGACGACCGGGACAGCCCGGACGCCGTCGCCGTCGCCACGGCGATCGCCGCAGAGCCCGACCCGGAACGCCAACGTGCCCGCGCCGCCAAGCTCGTGCATGCCCTGGCCCGCGCCGCCGGGCGTGCCGGGGGCGGCCGCCGCGGCGCCGCGGGCGGGCTGCTCGGCGTCGACGCGGCCTACGGCTACTACGGCTGGCAGCGCAAAGGCCGCGTCCCTCCGCTGTGGATCTGGCGGCTCAGGGAGATCGCCTGGCTGCCCCGCGCCGACGGCGGCCTGACCCGGCCCGACGCCGGCCACCTGCCCACAGCCGCGTCGCGGGCCCTCTACGGCGCCGACGATCCCGGCTACCTGCACCCCGACGTCGTCAACGCCTTCGACCACCGCGAAGGACGCGGCGAACTCGCTTCCGCACTGGGCCTCACCGGTGACCCCGATGTCCCGACACTCGTCGACCGGCTGCGCGAACTCCGCGGTCGTACACCGGAGAACAGCCCCGCATCCGATGCGGTCACCGGCGACGCCGTGGCCGTGTACCGGGCGTTCGCCGCGCTGCTCGCCGACGGTGGGACGGAGGCCGCCCGGGCGGTGCGCGCCGGGTTCCCGAGCCGGGAGGCCTTGGTGCTCACCGACGCGGGCTGGCGCACCAAGGGTGCGGTACGCCAAGGCCCGTCGATCCTCGGCGGCTACCGCACCTTCGTCTTCCCCGAACCCACCCTGCGACCGCTGTGGGACGCACTCGGCATCCGTGCCCCCGACGCCGCCGAACTCGCCGAGGTCCTCGGCGACGTCGCCCGATGCCGGACGCACGGTCCGGAACTGCGGCTCGGCGTCACCCTGGAGGCGCTGCGGCACCTGGCCGCCCTTGTTGCGGAGTCCAAAGCCGCCGATGAATTCGCGGATGCGCTAAGCAAATTACCGCTCTACACCGGCGACGGCTGGACGACGCAGCGCCCCGTCTACGCCGTCGACAACCGGTACGTCGCCGAGCAACTCGCCGACACCGCAAGGGTCTGGCAACCGGGTGGCGATCTCGACCAATTCGCCGCGCTGCTGGAACCGTTGGGCGTCACCCGCGTGGACGTGCTCGGGGCGCCCGTGCACGGCGTCCGGCGGGCCCGCGGCGACGTGCGGCTGACGGCCGTTTACCGGGCCGCCGTCGTCCGGCTGCACGATCTGCTGGTCCGCGACGCGCCCGGTGCCGCCTCCGCCTGCCGGGACTGGGCGTGGCTCGAGTCGCTCACCGTCCGCGTCGCGCCCGGCCTCGGCATCGAACCGGGGCCGCCGGGGGTGGTCGCCGCCGTCGAGGCGCATGTCGACCCCGCTTCCGGCGTCCTGTACGTGGCTTCGGCCGCGGCCCTCTCCACTGCCCGCGGCGGGGGACAAGCCATTGCCGCCTGCTTCGACCGCGACCGGACCCGCATCGGACACGCCTGGCGCGACGTCTGGGAGAACCCGACCGCACCCGCGGCCCGCCTCGCCTCGGCCGGGCAACGCGACGCGGCCGCGGCCCGCCGGCTCGACCGACTCGTCCGGGCCCGGGAGAACGCAGGTGCGCGGATGCGCGAGGCCGAGCCGGGGGAGACCGCCGAATCCGGCGCCGACGGTCGGCCCGACAGCGCCGTCGACACCGCAACCGAACCCGACCGAAGCCCGAGCCTCACTCCGTCGCCACCCCGCAGGCTCATCGACGTCCGCACGCTCCCGGCCCCGACCACCATCGCTCCACAGCCCGGCAGCCACGCCAACGCGCACCCGCCGACAGCGGAAGCGTCCCCGCACGGCCAGGAAAGGCCCCCGGGTGAACCCCCGTCCCTCCCGCACCCGCACCCCGGCGGCTTCCCCCCGCCTCGCCGGCGCACCGGTGCCCCCGCCTATACCGCGCAGGAGCGCGAGACCGTCGCCTGGCAGTTGCTGCGCATCGTCCTGCGCCGCGACGGCCTCGAACTCCACGACCACCGCACGCAGCCCGGACTCGGCGCCGACGCCGTCGACACCACCGGGCACTTCTACGAGATCAAAGCGCACGGCGGCCCCGAACCCCGCGACGTCGCCCTCACCCTCGCCGAGTACGAACGCGCCCTCGCCGACGGCGACCGCTTCTCCCTCGTGGTCGCCGCCAACCTGGAGGAAGGCGCCGGCGAACCCCGGCTCCGCATCATCCGCGACCCGCTCCGCCATCTCCGCGTGGAACGCACCCAACTGATCCGCGTCACCGGACTGACCGACACCGGGGACGTCGCCGTCGTCCACGAATGGCGCACCCCATGGGCCGCACCCGCCGGTCCGCCGCCGCCGACCGGCACCGCCTCCGCCGCCCAACCGTGACCGCGACGGCCGACCACGCAAACTTGACTCCGCGGTGCTAAGCGCGCAGATTAACCCCCGTGACGGACCAGGACGACGACCAGGGCCACGACCGGGACCACGACCACGAACACGGACGCGAGGAGAAGGGGCGAACCCCACGCCTCGCCACCGGCTTCGCCGACGCCGATCGGAGCGCCGGATTGCTGCTCTGGCAGGTCACGAACCGCTGGCAGGCGGCACAGCGGGCCGCGCTCAAGCCGTACGACCTCACCCACGTGCAGTTCGTGCTCCTCGCGTCGCTGACCTGGCTGCAGTCCGACGGGCCCGTCACGCAGCGGAATCTCGCCGACCACGCGGCGACCGACCCGATGATGACGTCGCAGGTCCTGCGCGTCCTGGAGAGCCGCGGCCTGATCGTCCGCGAACCGCATCCGCACGACCGCCGGGCCCGAGCCCTCGCCGCCACGCCCGACGGCCGAGCGCTCGCCAACCGGGCGATCGTCGCGGTCGAGGCGTGCGACGCGGACTTCTTCGGGGCGCTCGGCGAGGACGTCCCGGCGTTCGCGACCGCGCTACTCCGGCTCCGGAACGCCGCCGACCAAGGACTCCGCGACGCCTGACTCCGCCAACCGGGAATCCGCACCCCGGGGCTCCGTGACCCGGGCCTCGGCGACTACGGAATCGACAACCGGAGAGCCGATGACCGGCGACTCGGCGGCCCCGACCGACAGACGATCGCGCAGCGTTCCCGCCGCGTACTCCTCATAGCCGAACACCCCGGCGAGGACCAGCACCAGCGCCGGCAGCTCGGCCTGCGCCGCGCCCTCGGTGCCCAGCGGGATCGCGAGCAGCACCAGCAGGACGCCGCACGTGCGCGGCAGCAGCGGCTGCCGGCCCACCGTGCGCCGGATCGCCAGATTCGCCGCCAGGAACAGTGCGACGCCGCCCGCCAAGGCGACGGCCTGTGCGGTACCGAGCGCGTCCGTCGGGTGTGCCACCGCCGACTTGGCGCCGGTGGCCGCCAACAGCACGCCGAGCAGCAGCAGATAGTGGCCGAAGTTGTAGATCCGTACGCCCAGGTGATTGCGCCGCGCGTCGTCCAGCCCCGTCATGAATTCCGCGGCGGCTTCGTCGTCGTCGTGGCCGAAGTACGCCCACCACAGCCCGAAGCACACCACCAGGCACAGCAGCGCCGCGGACAGCAGCGGGAACGACAAGTGCGCGTTGCCCGCCCCGACGCCGATCGCGATCACCGACTCGCCGAACGCGACGATCACCACCAGCCCGTGCCGCTCCACGAAATGCCGCGGCTCGATGCGGAACGTCGGCAGGTTCACCAGATACGGATTGGCGAACGTCCACGCGAACGCCGCCACCCACAGCGCCAGCTGCGCCGACGCCGACAGGTAGCCGCCGACCAGGATCAGCCCCGCGCCCGCCAGGTTGAACACGCCCATCCGGGCGACCGAACCCGCCGGTACGCCGGTGGCCGCGAACATGCCCGTGTGCAGGAGCACGACCACCAGATAGGCCCAGCCGAACGCCCACCCGTCGCCTTCGAACGCGTGCGGCACGGTCAAGGCGATCACCAGGAACGCCCCCATGCCCAGCAGATGCAGTCCGCGCCGCGAATGCGTCTTGGGCGGCATGGCGTTCGCCAGCCATATGAATGCGTCGTACATCCACCAGATGATCGCGAGCATGACGACCACCCGCGTCATTCCGCCGGGTGTCAGATGGTGGGCCAAGCTGTCGGTCAACTGGGTGACCGTGAAGACGAAGACCAGGTCGAAGAACAATTCCAGCGGGGTCACCCGCAACTCGTCGGCGCGGTCGGCGGCGCTCTCGGTACTCATGGCCGAGGATTATCGGGCGTCCGCGTGACTGCCGGGCACATTGTCCGCGGACGGCGCCGCAAACGCCGCAAACCCGTGCGGACTGCGGTCAGCTGTCGGGATTCGCGTGTTTCGCGGCCTCTTCCGCGAATTCGTCGAACGTCGCGACGAGTACTGCGCGGCGGCCTTCCTTGAAGCCTTCTTTCGGGCCCAGGTCGTCGATCGTCGCGTCCCACACCCGCAGGTAGGTTTCCTTCCAGGCCGCGGCGACCTCGGGGGAGGGCAGAACCGTGCCGACGTGGTCCTGGCGGGCGATCATCGTGAGCAGTTCGAGGTTGCACGGCACCGCGGCGCCCCAGTACTCGTCCGGCTCCAATTCCACCGGATCGCCTGCCATCGCCGCCTCGACCTCGTCGAGAAGGCGCCGCATCACTTCCCCCAGATGGTCCGCCGCGGTGTCACCATCGAAATTGCCACGGCCCCACACGCCCACGAGGTGTCCTTCCGGTATCCGTGCCCGCACCCGTTCGGGTCCGCTCGCATGCGTACCGGAAGGGATCCGCCTACCTTGGCGGACATGGCAACGGAAGGAAAGCCCGCGATGTCGAACGACGAGCCCTACGAGGACCCCACCCTGGACGCGTCCGAGTCGCTGGTCTCCGACGACCTTGCCAAAGACCCGCTCGACCCGGGCGTCATTCCGCCCGACCGCTACACCGCCGCGGAAAAGTACGGCACCACGGCCGAAGAAGCCGCCCAGGGCGAATCCCTCGACATGCTCCTCGCCGAGGAAGAACCCGACACCGGCCCCGGCGGCGCCGGCGAGACCGACGACGACCCGGTGATAGACGACCGCTGGCCGCACGGCCCCGGCCCGCGCACCGGCCGCCTCACCCTGGACACCGCCGAGGAGGGCTCCGGCGACGCGGTGGCCGACGACGTCGGCATCGACGCGGGCGCGGCGACCGCCGAGGAAGCCGCGATGCACGTGGAAGAGGACGAGCTGCCGTTCGAATAGCGCCGAGGGCGTTTCGCGGGCGTGGGAAATCGGAGCCGGCGCCGGGGCGGCGCGCGTGGATGCCGCCCCGGCCGGCGTTTCGGCGGTCGCGGGGCTTGTCGGCCCTTGCCGCGCCGCGGCCGCGCTGCGTCAGGCGCGCGGCGGCGGCCAGCCCTCGACCAGGCCCAAGTCCTTGCACACCTTTTGGGCGCGGACGATCTCCCCGCAGTACTGGTCCGCGTCGGGCGACGAGGCCAGCCAACCGATGACCGCGCCCGGAACCTCCGCCGGGGCGCTGCGGAAGTGCGCCTCCAGGTGCTTGGCCGAGCCGCGGGCCTTCTGGGCCTCCGTGACGATGTGCCCCGGGTCCACGTTGTAGGCGCGCAGCCCCTGACCGAAGTACTCGGCGTGCAGCACGCCCGCGACCCGGGCGAACGCGGCCTTCGACGCCGCATACGCGACACCCCAGCCGCCCGCGCCCGCCGGACCGGGCGGGTTCATCGACGCGGACCCCGACGTCATGTTGATGACGTACGACCGCTCCTGCTCCAGCAGGTGCGGGACCAGGCGCTGCAACAGCACGATCTGGTGCAGGTAGTTGCCCGTCAGCATGTTCTGTGCGGCCTCGAGCGGCAGGTCCAGGAACCGGTCCATGGCGCCCGGGCCCTGGTAGATCGCGTTGTTGAACAGCACGTCGACCCGGCCCCACGCGTCCAGGGCCGCATCGCACGCGGCCAGGATCGACTCGCGGGACATCAGGTCCATCCGCAGCGGCAGCGCGCGGCGGCCGAGTGCCTCCACCTCGCGCGCGGTCGTCTCCAGACTGCCCGGCACCGTCACGGTGGCCTGCTCGCCCGACGACGTGGTCGGGCCGGTGCGGCCTTCGCCCTCGTGCAGGGTGCGGGCGGTCAGGACGATGTCGTAGCCGGCGCGGGCCAATGCGAGAGCGCCGCAGCGGCCGATACCGCGGCTGGCGCCGGTGACGAAGGCGACGGGATTTGCGGCGGGTCGGTTCATGATCGGACCATCGCAGAAATCCTTGACATTATCAAGCTATGCGGCGGGGCGCGTGGTCTGCCACACGCCGTGCGGGCGCGGGTGCCGGTGACCGGTGCCGTTCCCGGTGTCAGGACGCCGCGTCAGTGCCGGGACGCCGCGATCAGTTCCTCCGCCCGGCCGCGCGCCGCGGCCGCCTCCGCGGCCCGGCCCATCCGGTCCGCCAGGCGGGCGCGCGTGAACCAGTTGTACGGGCTGTCCGGGCGCACGCCCAGCCGCTCGCTCACCAGCGTGCGGGCCAAGTCGTCGCGCCCCGCCCGCAGCGCCGCCTCGACGAGCGTCTTCTGGACCGCGTCGCGCTGGGCGTGGCTGCCGCCGAAGGTGTTCAGACGCGAGCGGATCGGCAGGAGCAGGTCGACCGTCTGGTCGTACCGGCCTTTGACGAAAGCGATCAGCGCGTGGCCGACCGGGACGCCGACCTCTTCCGTCATCGCGTGGTTCGCGACGCCGGGATGCGGTGTCGCCAGCCACAACACCCGGTCGCGTACCAGCTGTTCGGCCTCCGCGAAGCGGCCCGCGCCGAGGTAGGCCATGATCGCGTGCACGTCGTTGAACGCGTAGAACGGCCCGTCGTGGCGCGCCGCCCACGCGTCGGCGAGCGCGCCCCATCGGTCGGGCTGCTCGTCGCGAGCGAGCAGAAGACGCCACAACAGTGCCGAGGCGTCGAGGAGTTCCATCGCCAAGCCCTCGGACTCCGCGGTGTGGACGGACGCGTCGTAGATGGCCAAGGCCCGGTCGGTGTCACCGGCCTCGAGGGCGAACAGTGCGTAGTGCCACCAGTTGTGCACCGACAGGAAGTTGCCCGCCGACCAGGCGTCGGTGCGGGCGTCGAGGAATGCGGTGCCCTCGCCGAAGCGGCCCTGCATTTCATACGTGTGCACGACCGCGTGCACGGCCCACACGTCCTCGGCATTGCGTTCGACCGCGGACACGCCGACTTCCATCGATCGGTCGTAGTGCCCGGCTTCCTCCAGCCCGAACGCGTACATGCCCAGCAGCGGCCCGAAATGCGGATCCGCCGGGTCCCACGCGGACATGACGCCGCCGACCCGGTCCCGTAGCCGGGCCGCGTCCCCGGTCAGGAAATCGGCCTGGTGCCCGACGAACACCGCGAGTGTGTCCCGCGGATGGGCGACCACCAGGTCGCCGAGCAGCCGCCTGGCCCGGTGGATGTCCCCGTCGAGCCACGCGCTCGCCGCGTCGACGTGCACCCGCTCGCGCGGCTCGGCGGCCGCCCGGTCGAAGTCCGCGCGGAAGCGGGCGAACCGCTCGCGTGCGTCGGCGGCGTCGCGTTCCTCCGTCGCCATCACACTCAAATAGGCGGAGAAGGCGTGCGCGATCGGCGACCCGGGCGCCGCGGCGAGCGCGTCCCGCACCGCCGGGGCCACCGCGGGCCGGAAGAACAGCAGCGAGTCGACCGCTTGTTCGAGATGAGCGGCGGCCTCCTCGCCGGTAGCGGTCAACGCCAGGCCGTGCCGGTCCGCAGTCATCCCCGGGGCTCCCATCCGTCCGCACGTCTGCCGGAAACCAACCCCCCGATTGAACCGCTTCGCAGCACGCCAGAGCGGCAGGACTCGGCCGAACGGGGGAAAGAACCGGCAACCCGCCACCGGCGTTTCTTACCGCATCCTGACGGCCGGTCACCTAGCGTCATCGTGTGCCTCATGCGACCTCCGGCGGGCCCAGACCCGTCTCCTTGGTGCGACCGCCCGGTCGGCGCGCGCCGCACCCGGCGGCAGGCCCGGCGCGACGCGGCCCGCGGCTCTCAGGCGCTTCTCATGCGCCGGGCGTTCGCTGTCTCCCACGACCCAAGCGATGCAACGTGAGGTGAGGTACCCCGATGTCCCTGGCGCTTCCCCGGCTACGGACGGCACCGCAGCACGAAACCGCCACCGGAACATCCGCCGGACGGCCCGGACCGGCCCACCATCCGCCGGAGTCCGCACGGCCGGCCCTGCGCGGCACCCGGCGGCGTACCGTCGCGGCCCTGCTCGGATGTGCGGCGGTCGCCGCGTACACCGGCCTGCGCATGCCCAGCGGCTGGACGGCGACCCTCCAAGCGGTGTCCCTGCAGGACGGGTTCCACCGCCGGTTCCTGATCGGCAGCCTGCTGCATCCGATCGCGTCCCGAACCGGCTACCCGTACCTGCTGTTCGCCGCCGTGTCGTTCGCGGTCCTCGCGGGACTCGTCGCGGTGCTGGTGTGCGCGGCGGCGACCACGCGGCATCCCGCGCGGCGCTACCTGGTCATGGCGTTCCTCCTGCTGCCGACCGGCGGCTACCTGTTCCACGAGGTCGGCTACTTCGACCAGGTGCTGTACCTGCTGCTGTTCGGCGCGCTGTGGCTCCTCGCCCGCGGACGCGTCCACGCCGCCGGACTCGTCGTCGCGGCCGCGACGACCGTGCACGAGATCACCGTACTGACCGTGCTGCCATTGTTTTTGCTCGCTGCCGCCCGTACGCTCCCGCCCCGCCGCGCCCTCACCGCGGTCCTCCCGGCGACCGTCGCCGGGCTCGTCGTGCTGCTCGTTCCGGCGTCCTCCGCGGGCGCCACCGGCAGCCTCGGCGGCACACTCGCGGCCGACCACTTCCCGGTGCGGACCGACGCGCTCGACCTGTTCGGCCGTACGCAGACCGATAGTTGGCAGCTCTTCTCGCCGTGGGAAGTGCTGGTCTTCCTGCTCCCGCTCACCGTCGTCCTCGGCGCCGCCGTGCTGTGCTTCGCCCGCGGCACGCGCCTGGGCGGACGGCCGCTCGCCCTCCTGTCGCTCGCCGCGGCACTCGCCCCGGCCGCCCTGGCCTTCGCCGGCTGGGACATGGAACGCTGGGCATTCCTGCTCATCGCGAACTTCTGCGTCGTCACCTGGTTCTGGCTCGGCGAACGCCCGAGCCCCGCACGGCCGTTCCCTTATGCGGCGGCCGCATTCGCGCTGCTGCTCACGGTGCACGTGCCGCTGACCTACTTCGACGGCTACCAGCCGCGCGAACTCACCGGCAAGGCCATGAGCACCTTCGTCGACGACGTCACGTCCGGACGCTTCACGCATACCCCCACCCGGTGAGCCGAAGGTAAAGCCCTGGCCAAGGCTGGGTTTCGCGGTAACCGCAGGGGATTCGTTTGTGCAGGCCCTTTCCCGCACTCCCGCGTCCACGACACGTGCCGCCTGCACGGATTCCGCTCTTCACATCGTTGATGTGGCCTGTTACACAGTCTCCCCGATCCGGAACCGGAGGAATTGGTTCCGGCCCTGGGCCATGCCGTCCCCACGGCCCTACCACCTGTCCGCACTGGGCACTCCGTATTGGGGAGGAAGCGCATGACCGAGACGCTGGACGAATCCCCCGCACCGCCCGAGGAACCCCGCGACGAGAACGTCACGGGCCGATTGGAAGGCGCGTCGAAGCTGCGCATCTTCTCGATCCTCGCGGTGATCGTCCTGTTCTCCGAGGTCGTCCCGCTGCAGTACACGATGGTCTCGACCGCCGTGCAGAAAGTCGGCCAGGACTTCCCGTCCGCCGGCGACAACGTCAGCTGGATGATCATCATCCTGGGCCTGGTCGGCGGCGCGACGACGCCGATCCTCGGCAAACTCGCCGACCTCCTGGGCAAGAAGCTCGTCCTGTTCGCGAGCAGCGTGGCGTTCCTCGCCGGCTCGCTGCTGTGCGCGACCACCCACTCGTGGGCGATGTTCCTCGTCGGCCGCGGCCTGCAGGCCGTCGCGTTCGCGATGGCGGCGATCTCCGCCGGCCTGATCCGCGACCTGATGCCGCGCCGGTACGTTCCCCTGTCGATCGGCGTCATCGCCACCGGTTTCGGGATCTCCGCGCTGGCCGCGCCGTTCCTCACCGGCTGGCTGACCGACCACTGGAGCTGGCGGTCGATCTTCTGGTTCCTCGCGATCTACATGCTGGTCCTGATGCCGGTCTTCTGGCTCGTCGTCCCCGAGACCAAGCTCAAGGTCAAGCAGAACCTCGACTGGCTCGGCTCGGTCCTGGTCGGCGCCGGCGCCGCCCTCGCCCTCGTCTACCTGTCCAACGGGCAGCAGTGGGGCTGGGGCAGGCCGAGCGCGTTCGTGTACCTGCTCGGCGGCATAGCCCTGCTGGCGGCGTTCTACATGTGGGAACTCCGCGCCCCCGAACCGATCATGGACCCGAAGCTGCTGCGCAGCCCCCGGGTGTCGATCGTCCTGGCGATCGGCCTGTTCTCCAACATGATCATCGGCGTGCAGGCGTACGCCGTGGCCTACATGGCGCAGATCGACAAGGCCGAGGTCGACAACGGGACCGTCGCCGGATTCGCGCAGGCCTCCGGCACCCCGGTCGACGTGCTGAAGCAGGCGCTGACCTTCCACGGCGACCTCGGATACGCGATGGGCTTCAGCCTCATGGCGCTCGCCGTCCACATCACCGCGTGGCAGGCCATCCCGGGCATGTTCTCCGGACCGGCGACCGGCGCGTGGGGCAAGCGCGTCGGGCTGCGTATCCCGTACATCATCGCGCTGTCGATCATGACGGCCACGATGGTCTTCTACGCGCTGTGGCACTCGACCTGGCAGCAGATGATGATCGTCAGCATCATCTACGGCATCGCCTTCGGCATGTACTACGGCGCCGCGAACAACCTCGTCGTGGAAGCCGTCCCGCAGGAGCAGCAGGGCATCGGCGCGAGCATGCTCGGCCTGACCCAGTCCTTCGGCAGCGCGGTCGGCACGGCGCTCCTCACCGCGATCATCTCGGCGCACCCGTACCAGGTCGTCGCTCCCTCGGCGACCGGCGGCGCCCCGACGACGATCGACATTCCGCAGGTCTACACGGACGAAGGCTGGACGCTCGGATTCTGGGCGATGGCCGCGGCCGGTCTGGTCTGCGTGATCCTCGCAGTCGTCATGAAGGCAGGCCGGACACCGGCCACCGGCGGGACGCTGCACTGAGTTCACCGGGGTGGTGACGGCCACGGCCGTCCCGGGGCCTTCGGGCCCTGGGACGGCCGCGGTCGTTGTGCGGGCCGCCGTCGAGCCGCGGAACGGACGGAGACGCCGGTGGCCGGCGCCGGGTCAGGAGGCGACGTGGGACGTCAGCCAGGCCGGGAATTCGGTGAGGTCGTGGAGGACGGCGTCGGCGCCGGCGGCGCGGAGGTCGGCGAACGGGATCGGGCCGGTGGCCACGGCGACCGCGACGGCGTCGGCGGCCCGGGCGCCGCGGATGTCGCCGGTGTGGTCGCCGACGTAGACGGACGCGCCGTGCTCGCGCAGGGCCGTCGCCTTGCCGTCGCTCCACAGGCCGCCGACCACGACGTCGACGTCCAGGCCGAGGTCGCGCATGTGCAGCTCGGCGTTGGCCTGCGACTTGGCGGTCACCACGAGCGTCCGGCCGCCGAGCCGGCGGACCGCCGCGAGGGCGTCGTGCGCGCCCGGCATCGCCGTCGTCCCGGCGATCGCTTCCGCGGGGTAGATGCCGCCCCGGTAGCGCTTCGCGAGCCGCTCGACGTCGGCGGCCGGGAACCACACGGCCAGCTCGTCCTCCAGCGGCGGCCCGAGCCGCGACACCACCAGGTCGACGTCGATCGGGACGCCGGTCTCGGCGCTCAGCACCCGCCACGCGGCCCCGATGCCGGGCCGCCCGTCGATCAACGTCATGTCGAGGTCGAAGCCGACGACGAGACCGTTCGCAGCAAGATCGTCCATGGGGCAGGCTAACCCGGGGGCGCAGGGGAGGCGGCACGGGGTGCGGGCGACTCACCCGGCCCCGGAACCGCCACGTGCCCGGGACGCCGACGAGCCCCGGAACCGATCCGCTCCGCGACGAGCCGCCGGTAGCTCGGGCACTGGCCGACGTCCTCATACCCGCAGCGCAGGCCGTTCTCGATCAGCTCCAAGGAGGCCTGGGCCGCCCCGATTCGCGCACGCAGCTCGTCGGCCGCGGGGCGCAGGACCGCGTGCCGGGCCGCGCGGTCGGAGCCGGCGGACAGACTCCTGATCGCGGTCAGGCCCAGGCCGGCCTCCTTGAGGACGAGAATCGTGGCCACGCGGGTGACGTCGTCCGCCTCGTAGCGACGGCGCCCGGCGGTATCCCGTCCGGGGCGCAGCAGACCCATCGACTCCCAGTGCCGCAGGACGTGGGTGGCCAGGCCGAACCGTGCCGCGAGGTCGCCGATGCCCAACGTGCCGGCGACGCCGTCGTCGTTTGACTTCATGCCGACATTAAGTCGCAGCATGACGGCCATGTCCAAGAACCAGGAACGGGCGGGAAAACACCGCGACACCGCGACCCTGCAGGCCGTCCTCGACACCTTCGACCGGATGCCGGACGCCGCTCGGCTGCGCGGCCGCTCCTACGAACTGCTGTCCCTCGTCCCGGGCTCGACCGTCCTCGACGTCGGCTGCGGCGCCGGACGGGCCGTCGCCGAACTGGCCGGACGCGGCGTCCGCGCGGTGGGGGTGGACCCCGACCCGGGGATGCTGGCCGCCGCCCGGGACCGGTGGCCCGAAGCCGAATTCCGGCAGGCGGGCGCGGAGGACCTGCCGTTCGCCGACGGAACCGTGCACGGCTACCGGGCGGACAAGGTCTTCCACGTCCTCCCGGAGCCGGACCGCGCGGTCGCGGAAGCCCGACGCGTCCTCCGCCCGGGTGGCAGGATCGTGCTGCTCGGGCAGGACTGGGACGCCATCGTCATCGACTCCGACGACGCCGCGCTCACCCGCACGATCGTGCACGCCCGCGCCGACCTGCTGGGCGCGCCCCGGGCCGGCCGCCAGTACCGCAGCCTGCTCGCGGCCGGCGGCTTCGCCGAGGTCACCGTCGAGGCGCACACCGGCGTCTTCACCGACGCCGCGATGCTGCCGCTGGTCGAGGGCCTCGCCGAACCCGCCTGCGCGAGCGGCGCCATCAGCCGCGAGCAGGCGGACGGGTGGCTCGCCGAGCAGCGCCGACGCGCCGAGACCGGCCGGTTCCTCGTCGGCGTTCCGTTCTTTGTGGCCGCCGCCACCGCCCGCGCCTGAGTGCCGCCCGGTGGTTCGGCTCCCAAACGCCGCAGCCGCGCCCCCGGGCGCGGCTGCGGTCTACTGCTGGTCGGGATACTGCTCCCACGGGGGCAAGTACGGCTGCGGCTGCGCTGCCGCGCCACCGCCGTAGTACTGGCCGCCGGGCGTGGGCTGCGCCGGGTAGCCGTGACCGTCCGCGCCGCTCGGGTAGGCGGACGGCGGTGCCTGCGGCGGGACGGCCTGCGCCTGGGCGGCCGCCTGGGACGCGGCCTGCTGCGCGTCCGCGAACGACGGGGCACCGAGCTGTCCGCGGGAATTCGCCGACTGGATCCACTGCGCCTCGGTCCAGCCGTCGCTGACGATACGGCCCGCCGTCACCGCCGACGCCTGCTGGAACACGCCGCGCAGCGTCGGATCCGGGATCCGCTCGGTGCCGAACAGCGCGGTGTCGCCGAACTGCGCGCCACCCGGCGCGGCTTGGGCGATGTGCCCGAGCTGCCCGGGGTCGCGAACCTGGTTCCACAGGTAGAACAGCGAGCGGTCGTTGAGCGGTTCGCGCAGCTTGTCGAACCGGGAGAACAGCCAGTACGCGAGCACCGCGCAGCCCGTCGCGCCGATGAGCACCACCGCGAGGTTCGCCACCCACAGCGCCGTGTGGTGCGTCGGCGAACCGGCCAGCGGCTTGACGAACAGACCCGCGGCGGCGACCAGCGGGGCGAGCGCCAGTACCACGCGCGCGCCGCGCAGCCGGGCCGGGCGCGAGGCCGGGTTGAGCAGACCGAGCCCGAACAGCCGGTCGTGCACCGCCCGGACCGCAGGATGCTCGGCAATCGCCGTGCGGGCGCCGGCCACCGTGCCGGACGGCAGCGCGGACTGCACCGCCTGCGCGTAGCCGTCACCGGACGGGTCCTGCCCGGCCGGGGAGATCCGGCCGTCGGCGCCGATGGTCACCGCACCGCGCGCCCACGCGCCCAGCAGGGCCACGTCGGCGGTGCGCGCCGGGCCGCCGGCCAGGAATGCGAGCTGGTACAAATCCAGCGAGCCCGGTTCGGGCGAGCCGTGCCCGCGGGCCTTCCCGGTGCGCATCACCCCGCGCGTATACAGAGCCGCCCCGGCGAACAGCGCCAAGGCCACGATCAGCCACACCACGTGTTCCACCCCCCTCGTCCGCCGGACCCCTTCCGGGCCGGTCGGTGCACCACGATGGCACGGGCGCTCGGACTCCGCCGGAGTCCCCGCCCGGCCCGACGGCATTCGACCGCTATGTCGCGTACGACCGCCTGCCCCGAGAACGAAACGCGCGAAGCGCGCGGCGAGCGGCCGCGCGGACAGCCGAACGCCGCACCCGACACGTCGAATTACCGCACCGGATGTCGGCCGGCTCAGACGTCGAACTCGGCCGGGTCGATGCCGAGCGCGAAGCAGGCCTCGCGGACGACGGCGCGCTCCTGCGGGTCGAAGTTGCCGTCGGCGCCGCCGATGACGATGCCGATCTGGATGACGGCACGCGCCTCGTCGGGCTTCTTCTTCGCCTTGGCCACGTCCTGCATGACCTGGACCTTGCCGACCTGGTAGTCGGCCGACAGCTGGTTCGCGTACGCGTAGAAACGGCGCTCCAGGTCCGCGCGGTCGAAGTTCTGCAGGACATCGTTGGCCGAGATCAGCTGCGCGACCTTCGCCGTCTCCGCCTGGTCGACCGACCCGTCGGCCGCTGCGACGAGCGCGCACATCGCCATGCTCGCGTCCCGGAACGCGCCGCTCTTCAGGTCGTTCTTCTTCGCCGTCAGCTGCGACTGCATCGTCTGCGCCGACTGCTTGAAACGGTCCCACAGGGCCATGTCCGTCACTCCTCGGTCGTACGTCGCCGGATCGGCGGTCGGGGTCGGTGCGACCCGGCCGAACCACCTTATCCCGGCCGCAACCCCAGGATCCGGACCCCTGTGGACAACTCCGGCCTGTGGACGGCGGACTTGGCCGCCGCGCCGAACAGCCGTACCCTCACGGCCCCGACGCGGCGGCACCCGGTCAGCCGAACAGCCGCCCGATCAACTCCGGATAGTCGATCCCGCCGTCATCCAGCAGCATCGTCAGCGCCGCCGGCGGACCCTTCGGCCGCGGGCTCTTCACACTCGGCAGGCTCGCCAGGTCACCCGAGGCGAAACCGGCCCCCGGCGACCCCGGCGGCGTGAACGTGTACGTCCGCCAGATCTGCTGGTCCTGGATCAGCAGCACCAGATGCGGCGCCCGCCACGCGACGAACACCCACTTGCCCTTGCCCTGCGCGCGTACCAGCACCGTCGCGTCGTCCGCCTGGCCGAGCCGGTCCGCGACCCGCGCGGCGATCGGCACCGGGTTGGTGAACGACCCGCTGATCTCCCACAGGCCGTCCTCGTACCCGACACCCCACCCGGCGTCCAGGAACTCTTCCGCGGCCGGCACGAACTTCTCGTCGACGTCCGGGATTTCCCGTTCGGGTTCGTCGTCCTCGTACGTGTATCCGGAGCCGAACCCGGACGACCCGGATCCCGCAACGCCCGCCGCGGACGACGGCGCCGCAGCCGACGCGGCCACCGCAGCGGCCGGGACCGCAGCCGGGGGCGCGGCCACCACGGGCGCCACGGGCGCCACCACAGGCTCGGCAGCCGCCACCGGAGCCGGCGCGGCAACCGGAGCGGAAACCGGTGCCGGAGCGGCAGCCACCGCGGCCCCGCCCCCGCCCGAACCCTCGGCCCCGCCCCCGCCCGAGCCCTCGGCCCCGTACACGTACACGACGTCCGACTCGTCGATGGTCCCGTCGGGCCGCGCGCACGTGGCGCGCAGCAGCGTGCCCGGGCCGCCGTCCCAGCGGAACGCGTGGTCGGTCTGCCCGGACGGGATCGCGCCGACGACCCGCCACGTGCCCGCGGAGCCGTCCGGCGACGCGGCGACGGTGACGTGTCCGTCCAACGCGCCCGCGACGGCGACGCGCAGCGTCTCGCCTTCCGACCGTGCGCCCAGCACCACGACACCGGGCGCGACCGGCGCGGCGGCGGCCGCGGGAGCCGCGGGCAGGTCGACGACCGCGGTGTCGCCCTCGGACAGCACGCCGAGCACGCAGCCCGCGGCGCCGGCCTGCGGGCCGAGCGGAGCCAGTCCCGGCAGTCCGGTCAGCGTCGACCAGCGCGTACCGGTCCGCCACGTCACCACCGTGTCCGCCCCGGCCTGCTCGTCGACCGCGATCCGGGCCGGTGCGGCCCCGAATACCCCTGCCAGAGCGCCGACATCGAACGACGCCGCACCGGGCCTGGCCACCACGGCCACCTGCCGCGGAGCCAGCCGTCCGACGACCGCGCCGACCGCATCGGCGTCGAACGCGCCTGTCCGCACCCGCAGTTCGTCGACGGGGCCGGACGGCAGGTGCCCGATGAGGGTGTCGTCCAGGGTGTGCAGCAGCCGGGCCTCGGGTCCGGTGGTCTCGGGCGCCTCGATGTGCCGCTCGGTCAGCGCGAGCGCCAGCTCGGCGAGGTGCTCCGCGACCCACGGCGCGAGCCGCACGCGGCCGGGCAGCGCGTCGAGCCAGTCGGCGAAGTCCGCGACGACCGCGTGTGACGCGCCGCCTTCGCAGTGCACGACCGTCCACAGGCCGTCGCCGGTCGTGCCCGGGTCACCGGGGCCGACCGCGAGCCGGATCGTGTCCGGGCCCAAAAAAAGCGCGGCCCTTACGCGGAAACCGCCCGCGTAATAAGCCGCGCTGTGCAGGAAATCGCGTCCTGCCGGCCGTGCCGCCGGATACTCCGCAAGTGCGTGTCCGGCGTCCACGACCACTGCCGTTCGTGCTCCGAGTTCCCGGACGGACGGCAGAAGGTCCTTCTCGATGTCCGGTACGTCGGGAGCGAAGCCCACCAGCAGGAATTCGTGCAACGGGATGTGCCGAGGCCACCCGCGCACGAGGTCCGCCGGTGTGGCGGCAACCGTGTGCAAGGTCGCGCTGGGTATGCGTGTGCTGATGGTCGGGCCCCTTCATCCGCAGTCTCGCCCCATCCTAAAAACATTCGGCGGCTTCCCGTCGCGAGGGGCGCCACCCGGTTCGCCACCCGCGCCCGTCGGCCACCCGGCCGACAGGCCGAATCGGGCATATCCGGCCCGCCTGCCGCCTGCCGCCTGCCGCCTGCCGCCTGCCGCCTGCCGCCTGCCGCCTCCCGCCTCCCGCCGCCCCGCGGCACCGCTCACTCGTCCAGGCACACGACCGGAACGCGCTGGACCGCGTTGTTGCCGTATCCGCCGGTGTTCCACTCCGGCCGCAGCGGCTGCGTGTTCCCGTGCGTGTCGGTCGCCCGCACGCTCAACGTGTGCAGGCCCGGTGCGGCCGTCCACACGGTGCGCCACGAGCGCCACGCCCAGTGATGCCGCCCCGGCGCGTCCAGATCGGCCTCGTGCCAGGTGCGGCCGTCGTCCGAACTGATCTCCACGCTCGCCACCGGCGCATGCCCCGACCAGGCGCGCCCCGTCAGGAACACCGGCCCCGAGCGCACCACGCGCGTCCGAGACATGAAGTCCGGGAACCCGGGCGGGACCATGAGCGCCCGCGCCCGGATCCGCGTCAGCGGAGTGCCGGGGTCGTCCTCGGATCGGCGGAACACATACGACGACGTCTGGTGGTAGCCCTCGAACGGCACCGCGGACACCTCGATGGCGCGCAACCACTTCACGCTCGCCATGCCGTACCAGCCGGGCACGATCAGCCGCAGCGGATAGCCGTGCTGCGGGGGGAGCGGACTTCCGTTCATCGCATAGGCGACCAGAACCTCCGGATCGCCCGCCATCGCCGCCGCGATCGGCAGGCTGCGCTGGTAATCCTGCTCCACGCCGCGCTCGACGCCGTGGTCCGCCCCGGTGAACACCACCTCGGCGGCCGCCGGGCGGAGGCCCGCGACGGCCAGGAGGATGTGCAGCGGCACACCCGTCCAGTCGGCCGTGCCCACACCCCCGTCCAGCCACGGCTGGCTGACCGGCCGCGGATCGAGCAGCCCCCGGCCGTTGCCCGCGCATTCCATCGTCACCCGGTGGGTGACCGTCGGGAACGACCGCAAAGCCGCCACGTCGAGGCTCAGCGGCTCCTCGACCAGACCGCCGACGGTCAGCCGCCATGCGTGCGAGTCGCCGGGAGGGATGTCGTAGTGCGTCAGGACGTAGTGCAGTCCCGGCGGAGTGATGTCGTAGCGGAGCGCTTCCAGCGGAAGCCCGTGGTTGCGGCCGGCCAGAGCCGCTTCGTCGGGGCCGAATGCCTCGCCCGGACCCGCGATGCGGGCCGGACCGCTGGCGGCGCCGAGGCCGATGGCGGTACGCGCGTCCATGTGTTCCATGCTGCGCCGCCTGCCGGGCCCGGGCAACGGAAGACCGCATCCGATCGGCGACGACCGCCACACCGCGGAATTTGGGCCAGATATAGAGGTGAAGATGCCGGTTTCGGAGGGCTCGCTTAACGTGAGCAAATGCGCCGTTATCCACCCATTGCCAACCACGGAATCGTCGGCGATCTGCAGACCTGCGCCCTCGTCTCCGACGAGGGCGTCATCGACTGGTTCTGCGCGCCGCGGTTCGACTCCGGCAGTGTTTTCGCCGCGCTCCTCGACGCCGACAAAGGCGGCAGGTTCGCCGTCACGTCGACCCACCCCGAGACGACCGTGCGGCAGCTGTACCTGTCCGACTCGGCCGTCCTGGTGACCCGCTTTCTGACCCCGGACGGCATCGGGGAAGTCGCCGACTTCATGCCGTTGCCCGACGACCCGGCCACGGCCGACGACCGGCACCGGATCATGCGCGTGCTCCGCGTCGTCCGCGGGTCGTTCACCTTCGCCATCGAATGCAGCCCGCGGTTCGACTTCGGCCGCAAGCCGCACCAGCTCCAGGCCGACGGCCCGCTCGCGCACTTCGCCGCCGAGGGCATCGACCTGTACGTCCAGACGCTCGGGGACATCGACCTGGCCGCGGACGGCGACGACCTCCGCGCCCACGTCGAACTGCATGCGGGACAGGTGAGCGCCATCGTCCTCACCGCCGACACGTCCGGAGACCCGGCGCCCGCCCCGTTGGACCGCGGCGACGTCCGCGACGCGCTCTCCGAGACCCGGCATTTCTGGAACGGGTGGGTGCGCAGTTCCCACTACCGCGGCCGCTGGCACGAGATGGTCAACCGGTCCGCCATCACCCTCAAGCTACTCACCTATGCGCCCACCGGGGCGCCGATCGCCGCCGCGACGATGGGCCTGCCCGAGGAAGTGGGCGGCGAGCGCAACTGGGACTACCGCTATACGTGGATCCGCGACGCGTCGCTCACCATGGCCGCGCTCGGCGACCTCGGCTTCACCGACGAGGTGGTGGCGTTCGGACGCTGGGTCGGCGCGCGCATGCGCGAGCGGCGTACGGTCACCGGCGAGCCCTTGCAGATCATGTACCGCGTCGACGGCGATCCGGAGCTGGGCGAGGAGGTCGTCGACGGCTTCTCCGGCTACCAGGACTCCCCGCCGGTCCGCGCCGGGAACGGTGCGGCGGACCAGCTGCAGCTCGACATCTACGGCGAGGCCGTGTTCGCGCTGTTCCAGGCCCCCGTGCTGGCCGACGTGGCCGGCTACGACGGCTGGCAGGCGCTGTCGAGCCTCCTCGACTGGCTCGCGGAGTCGTGGGACCGGCCCGACGAGGGCATCTGGGAGACGCGCGGCGGGCGGCAGAACTTCACGTACAGCCGCATCATGTGCTGGACCGCGTTCGACCGCGGCATCCGGCTCGCCCGCGAGTTCGCGCGGCCCGCGAACATCGTCGGGTGGGTCGCGGCGCGCGATGCGATCTTCCGGCAGGTCATGGAGCAGGGCTGGAGCGACGAGCGCGGCGCGTTCGTGCAGCATTACGGCACGAACGTCCTGGACGCGTCCCTGCTGCTGATGCCCGTGGTGGGCTTCATCTCCGCGCACGACCCGCGGTGGCTGTCCACTCTCGACGCGATGGACACGGAGCTGGTGTCGGACAGCCTGGTGTACCGCTACAACCCCGCCGCCTCCCCGGACGGGCTCCAGGGAGCGGAAGGCACCTTCTCGCTGTGCAGCTTCCTGTACGTGGCCGCGCTCGCGCAGGCCGGGCGTGTCGAGCAAGCGCGGTACGCGTTCGACAAGATGCTCACCTACGCCAACCATGTGGGGCTGTTCGCCGAGGAGATCGGCGCCAGCGGTGAGCAACTCGGGAACTTCCCGCAGGCGTTCACGCACCTGGCACTGATCATGGCGGCGCAGGCCCTCGACGAGGCCCTGGACGCGGAGGAAGCCGCCGGGCACTGACGGAAACGCGCGTGGCCCCCATCCGACGGGCGGATGGGGGCCACACACATGGTGTGCCGGTGGCTCAGGCCGAGAGGCTCAGCGTCTGGCCGGGCAGGATGGCGTGCGGGTTGCCGCCGATGGTCGACTTGTTGGCGTCGTACAGCTTGTGCCAGTCGCCGACGCCGTTCTTGGCCGCGATGGACGACAGGGTGTCGCCGGACTTCACGGTGTAGCCGCCGCTCTTGGGAACGGAGGTGGCGGACTTCGGGGTGCTGTCGGTGAGCTTCGTGCCGCCCTGCGACTGCTTGGCGGAGCCCGCGTCCGACTGGGTCGGCTTGGCGGGCTTGGAGTTCTCGGACAGCTTCGAGGACGACGAGTCCTGCGACTTCGCCGACTGCTTCGGGGTGGACTGCGTGGAGGACGTCGAGGAAGAGCCGCCCGAGGCGGTGGCGTTGGCGTTGCCGCCCGCACCGAGACCGGCCTTGACGGAGCAGACCGGCCAGGCGCCCGGGCCCTGGCCCGCACGCACGCGCTCGGCGACGGCTATCTGCTGGTCCTTGGTGGCCTGGTCGGCGCGGGGGGCGTACTGCCCGCCGCCGAAGGCGTTCCACGTGCTCTGGGTGAACTGGAGGCCCCCGTAGAAGCCGTTGCCCGTGTTGGCGCTCCAGTTGCCGCTGCTCTCACAGGAGGCGACGCCGTCCCAGGTCGACGAAGACGACCCGGCAGCGTTCGCCGTTCCGGCGAAGCCCGCAAGCGGGATCGCCACGCCGAGACCGGCCACGGCCGCAATCCGGGACTTGCGGAAGCGCTTTCCGCCGTTGTCGCCCGAACGCTTGGTGGAGGTGCCGGAGTTGAGAGTGCCGAAACGCATATATGACCTCTGCGACGCCTGCGAGGCGGAGCCTGTCGGATTCGGACGGAGGAATCGCCCGGCCACGCGTGAATTCGCGCGGCTTCACCCCACGAACGCGCCCGCTCTCCGGCGGCGCGCACGGCCTTGCCTTGCTGTCCCCGCTCCTGCCTTCAGTCGCTGATCGACTGCCACTGTCGGACGGAGGCAGGATTCGGCGTGCCGTCCGCAGGTGCCGCTTGTGCGGCCGAGAACGACGTTGGCATGCCCGAGGGGTAGAAAACAAACCAAAGTGGGTAAGGGTGCGAAAGGCCACATTCGGACATTTCTGTAAGAATCCCACCTGACCTGCGAAAATCGGCAAATCAGCTACCCGGCGTAGGCGTATGGCCACCCCGGGGCGGATGCACTTGTCGAACAGGTGATCGTTCCTGCAACAATCACCGCCCATGATGCTGACCCCAGGAATAGCAGCACTATCCGGAGCAGGCATAGGTTCGGTGGCCACCCTCATGGGGGTGTGGGTGGCGCAGGGCTTCAGTTGGCGGCGCGAGCGCACCTTGCGCACGTGGGACAAGCGCGCCGCCGCATACGAGGACATCCTCATCTCCATGGCCCGGCTGCGCGGCGAACGCCGCGAAGCGACCAGCACCGGCGAACTCCGCCTGGCCCGCCTCGCCAACCCGGACTCCGAAGACGGCGCGCGCCTCGCGGCGCAGGCCAACCTGTACGGCTCGCTCGAACTCCGCAAGGCCACCGACGCCGCCTTCCAGGCCCTCACCAAGTGGCTGATGGCGCTCATGGCCTGGCGCTCGTACCACGACACCTACAACTCGCTGCCCGATTCACCGCCGCGCCGTGGCGGGGACGCGCTGTGGGACGCCGTCCTCGACGCCGGAGAGGCCGCCGACAAGGCCGACCTCGCCCTCACCGCGCAGGTCCGCGCCGAGGCGCTCAGCGAGCGGCCGCGCAAGATGCTCCGCGGCCGCTGACCCTCCGAGTAACCCTCCGAGTACCCGCACCGCCCGCACACCCGCGGGGGCGCCGCCCGACGGCGCCCCCGCATCGCACCGCATCACGGAAGCCGCGGCGCGCCCGGTGTCTCGCCCCGGGCGCGCCGGGCGCCGTCCTCGTCCAGCACGAACGCGGGCCGCAGGTCGGCTTCGTCGTAGTAGCGGTGGTAGACGGGCGTCAGTCCGCCGGACACCGGCGGCACGATCCAGCTCCAGTCCGCCGGGCAGACCCGGCCGGCGTCCTCCTCGCGCCGCAAGTGGCGCAGGAACCGCTCGGATTCGACGTGGTGGTCGGTGATCGTCGCCCCGGCCGCGTCGAAGGAGTGCAGGACGGCGCGGTTGAGTTCGACCAGCGCGCGGTCCCGCCACAGGGTGCGCTCGCTGGACATGTCCAGGCCCATCAGGTGGGCGAGCAGCGGCAGGACGTTGTACCGGTCGGCGTCGACGAGGTTCCGGGCGCCGATCTCGGTCTCCAGGTACCAGCCGTTGAACGGCGCGGCGCCGTAGGAGATCCCGCCGATCTCCAGGCGCATGTTGGAGATGGCCGGGACCGCGTGCCAGCGCAGTCCGAGGTCGGCGACCTCCGGGATCTCCGGGTGCCCGATGGCGACTTCGCGGACCGCGTCGGACGGCAGCGGGTACCAGTGCACGCCTTCGTCGGGGCTTTCCACGATGAGCGGCAGGACGTCGAAGCGGCCGCCGCGACCCTGCCAGCCGAGTTCCGTCGCGTAGGTGGTGATGCCGGTGTTGCGGCCGTCGCCGGCGAGGGTGCCGTCCGGGTGGACGTAGCCCGCGTAGCGGATGAGCTGCTCGTTCCAGATGCGGGGGCCGCGGCGGCCGGGGGCGTCCGGGGCGAACACGGTGATGGTCGGGCGGATGCGGCCGCCGCGCCAGGTCGCGCGCAGGTGCTGGAAGCACTCGGCGGCGATGTCGTCGGTGCGGTGCACTTCGCGCCGGTCGCGGACGGCGAGGCTGTTCCAGTACAGGCGCCCGATGCAGCGCGCCGAGTTTCGCCAGGCGACGCGGGCGCCCCAGGTGAGTTCCGCGCCGGTGTGGACGTAGGTGCCGGTGGTGTCGATCTGCCGGGCGATCTCCTGCCAGCGGTCTTCGAGTGCGGCGGCGGCGCCGGTCTCGCGGTGGAAGTCCTCGGTGAACTTCCGGGCTTCGGCGCGGTCGACGGCGGGGGCGTGCGGCGTCCGCGGCGGGTAGGAGGGGCGCGGCGGGTACGCGGGGTGCGGGTCGAGGGCGGTGTGCGCCACCGGGCAGGTCTGCCGGTGGCGCCCGGTGGGCAGGTCCGGGGCACGCTCGGGGGTGTGCTCGGGAGAGCGTCCGGCAGGCAGCGCCGGAGCCTGTTCGGGGGTGCGTCCGGCCGGCAGTGCGGGGGTGTGCTCGGGATTCCGTCCGGCGGGCCGTGCGGGAGTGCGTCCGGCAGGCAGTTCGGTGGTGGTGTCGTGGCTCAAAGCGGTCCTCGGCAGGAGTGCTGGGTGCGGAGACGAAAGAGCGCCGCGCGGAATCCGGCGGTCCGCGGGCGTGGGCAATACGAGCTGGGGGCGGCGCCTTGCGCCGCGGCGGGGGTCAGTGCCCGGCGAACGTCAGGTCGTCCGCGTCGGCCGCGCCCGGCGGACCGAAACCGGGTTGGCCGAATCCCGCGGCGACCGGGTCGTGGTGGATGTGCGAGGACGGCAGGCCGAGTCGTCTGAGGACGCGGGCACTGTCCCGGACCATCTCCGGCGGGCCGCTCAGGTAGGCGTCGCAGTCGTAGCGGGGGCCGTATTCCGAGAGGACTTCGGCGACGGCGCCGCTGATCCCGGCCAGCGTCATGTCGTCGACGGCGGGGCGGACCTTGAACCAGGACATGCGCTGCGACAGGCGGAGGAGTTCGTCGAGGCCGTACAGGCCGCTGTGGGTGCTCGCGCCGTAGAAGAAGTCGACGGCGCGCTGCGAGCCGACGTAGGCGATCTCTTCGATGATCGCCTTGAGCGGCGCGATCCCGGTGCCACCGCCGACGCACAGCACGGGGTGCGGGGCGAAGTGGTCGAGGACCATTTCGCCTTGGGCGGGCCCGAGTTTGATGCGGTCGCCGGGGTGCGCTTTGTGGACGAGCGCGTTGCTGACCCAGCCGGCCGGCACGGCGCGGACGTGGAACGTCAGCAGGCCGTGGTCGCCGGGTGCGTTGGCGATCGAGTACGGCCGCCAGACGCGCGGCCACCACGGTGTTTCAACGGTGGTGTACTGGCCGGCCCGGTACGGGAACGGGTGTTCGGGCCGGACGGTGACCACGGCGATGTCGTCGGCGGGGCGTTCGTGCGCGACGATCTCCGCCATCCAGTGCGGCGGGTTGACGGTCGCGTCGAACTCGGCCGCACCGGACATGATCCGGGCGGCGTTCGTGTACGCGCGCCCCCACGCGTCCGCGGTCGCCCGGTTCCACGCGTCGCCCGAGTAGCGGGCGAGCGCGGCGATGAGGCACTCGCCGACGATGGCGTAGTGCTCGGTGAGGACGTCGTATTTGCGGTGGTCGCGGCCGAGGCGGCCGAGGTAGCCGGACAGCTCGCCGGCGTTGTCCAAGTCGCCGACGATCCGGACGAGCGCCTGCACGAGCCGGTCGCGTTGGGTGTCCATCGCGGGCGGGAACAGGTCCCGCAGTGCCGGCTCGCGCAGGAAGAGCAGTGCGTAGAAGTGCGACGTCAGATCGCCCGCTCGGGGGGCGACCACCTCCAGGTTGTTGCGTATGAGTTCCGCGTCGGTGTCGAACTCGGAATCGTGCTCGGACAAATTCGCCCCATTGCTCCACCCCCAAACGGCAAGCGGCGATGCGCATCGGTAGCCCGTGGCGAGATCGTCGCTTTGGGCTACTGGGCAAACACGATTGTGTGTGATCGCGTGTGCGCGCAAGTTGAGCGACCGGTTCCGGTTCTGTCGGGGTGGAAGTCGGTTTTGGGGCGTACGTGGCGGTTACTCGCGTCGCCTCAAACCCATACGTAAGCGTATGGATATCCGATACGCGCTAGTAAGCAGGCGTAAAGCGGCAATTCGCCCGCGCTTTCCGGATGTCGTCAGGCGGGCGGCAGCGGCCGAGTCGCCGGGCTTTTGCCGAAGGCGAAGCCGGAGAACGCGACGATCATCCACAGCGGGAGGGTGGTGCCCGGCAGACCCGGCACTGACATGATCAGCATTCCGCCAACCGGCACGATCAGCCCGAGTACCGAGACCGCGCCGATCCACCGTGCGACCGAGCGTTCGCGGAACGCCATCCACACCACGGCCATCGCCGCGAACATGACGCCCGTCCAGCCGATGAAGCCGCCGAAGTCGTTGAGGACGTAGTAGACGAACCGGCCCTGCCTGTCGAAGCTGTTGTCCTCGGGGCCGCCGTCGCCGTAGATCGCCATCGCGCCCTTCCATCCGTAGCCGAGCGTCAGCGCGCCCGCGGACGCGGTGAACCCGGTGGCGACGAGCCGCGCGGCGGTGCTGTCCGGCACCCGCGGCTCGACGTGCCGGCGCCACGCGGCCGCGCAGTACAGGAGCAGGCCGACGACCGCATAACCGGCGAGGAACCCGAGCCGGGCCTTCATGATGCTGACGTCGTCGACCATGTCGACGGTCATCCGCTGGTCGCCGTCGTCGCCCGGCACGTGCACGTCGGTGAGGATCGTGGCGAAGAACCCCAGCGCGCCCGCCAAGGTCCCCGCCAGCGCCCACGACGCGAAACGCGGTGTGGCGCCGACGGCGGACGAGGCGGGCGCCGGAGGCGCGGCATCGGTGCGTGTCATGGGGAGCATGCCCTTTCAGACTCGGAGCCTCTCGGGCCCGCGGTCGGGCCGGATGTCCGATGGTCGGGCCGCACCCCCGGTCCGCACATCGGGGCAGGCCCTGAACCGGTCGACGCGCGTTGCGCGGCAGCCTCCCCGACCCGCCGCCGCCCGCGGCGCGCTCATGTGACACACCTTGCGGGTGGAGTTAGGGTCGAATGAAACGCGTGTCGGCGACGACCGCACCTGGAACCACCATGGCAACTCCGCACACCGCCTCGGCGCAGGCCGCCGAGACCTCCGAACGACCCAGCCGCAAAAACCTCGCGCTGCTGGTCATCGCCTCGTGCCAGCTCATGGTGGTTCTCGACATCACGATCGTGAACATCGCCCTGCCGCACATCCAGACCGGCCTGGGCTTCTCCACCACCGGACTGTCGTGGGTCGTCAACGCGTACACCCTGACCTTCGGCGGCCTGCTCCTCCTCGGCGGCCGCACCGGCGACATCCTCGGCCGACGGCGGATGTTCCTCTTCGGTGTCCTGCTGTTCGCCCTCGCATCCCTCCTCGGCGGACTCGCCCAAGAGGAATGGCAGCTCCTCGCCGCCCGGTCCCTGCAAGGCATGGGCGGAGCGATCGCCTCACCGACGGCACTCGCGCTCATCACCACCACCTTCAACGAAGGCCCTGAACGCAACCGGGCGTTCGGGGTCTTCGCGGGCGTCTCGGCAGGCGGCGGCGCCATCGGCCTGCTCGCCGGCGGCATCCTCGTCGAATGGCTGAACTGGCGGTGGGTGTTCTTCGTCAACGTGCCCATCGCCCTCGCGATCGCGCTCGCCGCCCCCCGCGTCATCAACGAGTCGCCGCGCCGCCCCGGCCACTTCGACCTCGCCGGCGCCCTCACCGCCACCTTCGGCGTCGGCCTGCTCGTCTACGGGTTCATCCGAGCCGCCCAGGAAGGCTGGAGCGACCCCCTCACCATCGGCTCCTTCGCGGCCGCCGCCGCACTCCTCGCCACCTTCGTCCTCGTCGAACGCGGCTCCCCGCAGCCCATCACGCCGCTGCACATGTTCGCCGACCGCAACCGCTCCGGCACTTACGTCATCATGCTGTGCCTGGCCGCGGCCATCTTCGGCATGTTCTTCTTCCTCACGCTGTTCGCCCAGGACGTGCTGCACTTCAGCCCGCTGCGCACCGGTCTGGCGTTCCTGCCGGTGAGTGCGGTCATCGCGGTGGCGGCCGCGTTCACGTCCAAGATGCTGCCCCGGTTCGGGCCCAAACCGTTCATGGTCACCGGCGGCATCCTCGTCGCGGGCGGACTGTTCTGGCTCACCCAGATCGACGTGAACAGCACCTACGTCGGCGGGATCCTCGGCCCGATCCTGGTGTTCGCCGGCGGCATGGGCATGGAGTTCGTGTCCCTGACCCTGATGGCACTGTCCAACGTCCCCGAACGGGAGACCGGCGCCGCATCCGGCATGCTCAACGCCTCCCAACAAGTCGGTGGCTCACTCGGACTGTCCATCCTCGTCACCGTCTTCGGCACCTCCAGCCGCAACGCCGGCAAGGACCAAGCCCAGCAATACCTCTCCACCGCCACCCCCGCACAGCGCGCGGAGTTCCAGAGAACGCACCAACTCCCGCAGCAGTACGCGGACAAAGTCCTCACTTCCGGGATCGCCGACGCGTTCGTCGCGGCCGCCTGCATGGGCCTTCTCGCCGCCCTCGTCGCCGCCCTGGTGATCCAGGTCCGAGCCTCCGACCTCGCCCGGCTGCAAGGCGCCACGGAGTCATCGGACACTGACTGAACACCGGCGAACACCTGCCCGGACAGTTGCCGCAACGCTGTCCGAAACACCGTGGCCGACAGCATATGGACAATGCCACGCCACTCCCGGAGACTCTTCGCTCACATCGCGTGTTCCACGTCCGCCACCGCTCACCACCGCGGCCGGCGGACGTCCTCATCCCCCAAGGGAGACGATGAGACCCCCCGTCCGCGCGTGGCGGAAGAACCGGCCCGGCCGCCGTCTTTCGCTGCGCACCCTGCTCGTCATCCTCGCCGTCGTGCCGTCCATGGCCCTGGTCGGACTGTGGGGATTCACCGCCACCCGTCTGTGGTCGGACACCAACGAACTCAAGGACCAGAACGACATCGCCAACCGCGCGGGCATGCCCGCGTACACGGTGATGGTGCAGCTCCAGGAGGAACGCCGGCTCAGCGCCTCCTGGCTCGCCGCACCCGACGAAACGGTCCGCAAGGCGCTCGCCGCCCAGCGCGTCCGCACCGACGGCGCACTCGCCGAATTCACGCGTCTGATGCACGGCTTGCGCGACACCCGGGCCGACGTCGTGGAGCGCGCCGGACGCATCGAAGCCAATCGGCAGGCCCTGCCCAACACGCGCGACCTCGTCGACCGGCGCACCGGGGCACGAGGCGACTTGCTCAAGCCGTACGGGCTGGCCATCGAGAACCAGCTCGAAACGTTCACGACGCTGTCGCACATCGACACCGACGGCCACCTCACGTGGCGGTCGCTGTCCCTCGTCGCGATGTTCCGCGCCACCGAGATGATCGCCCGCGAAGACGCGCTGCTGACCTACGTCGCCGCCGCGAAACGCCTCGACCCCGGCGAATACGTCGAGTTCGCGCAGACCGTCGGCGCACGCCGCGAACTGTACGACAACCAGATCGTCCCCGAACTGGAACCCGAGCACCTCGCGGCATACGAGCAGCTCGCCAAAACCCAGCCGTGGCAGACCATGCTGCGCGTCGAAGACGCGATGCTCGCCGCCCCGCGCGGCACGGCCTCCGCCGGCGGCTACCCCATACCCGTCGAACTCACGGGTTGGCGCGGGGCGATGGAGCAGCTCGTCGAACCGGTGACGAAGTTCAACACCGGCCGCGCCGGCGACATCGTCAACGCCTCCGAAACCCGCGTCGACGACCTCGAAACCACCGTGTGGTTCATCACCGGCAGCGGACTCGGCGTCGTCGTCATCGTCTCCGTCCTCTGCTACGGCGTCACCCGGACCCTGCGCAAACGCCTCCGCGACCTCCAGGACGCCACCACCGAACTCGCCGAAGAACGCCTCCCCGGCGTCATCGACCGGCTCAGCCGCGGCGAACGCGTCGACACCACCGCCGAACTCCCCGCACTCCCGCACAGCCGCGACGAGATCGGCAAAGTCGCCCACGCCTTCGAAACCGCACAACGCGCGGCCATGGACGGCGCCGTCCGCCTCGCCCGCGAACGCGAAGGCCACGCGAAGGTCTTCCACAACGTCGCCCTGCGCACCCAATCCCTCGTCGGGCGCCAGCTCCGCGCCCTCGACGCGATGGAGACCCGCCACCAGGACCCCGACGTCCTCGGCGACCTCTTCGCCCTCGACCACCTCGCGACCCGGCTGCGCCGCTACGAGGAAAACCTCGTCATCCTCAGCGGCCACCAGCCCGGCCGCCGGTGGAGCAAGCCCGTCCGCGTCGTCGACATCGTGCGAAGCGCGGTCGGCGAGGTCGAGGACTACGAGCGCATCGACGTCCACATGTCGTCCGAACTGCTCCTCGAGGGCGCCGCGGTCGGCGCGGTCATCCACCTGCTCGCGGAACTCCTCGAGAACGCCACCACCTTCTCGCCCCCGCGCACACCCGTCGAGGTACGGGGCATGCCGGTGGCCAAGGGCCTGGTCGTCGAGATCGAAGACCGCGGCCTGGGCATGGCCGAGGACGACTACGCGGCACTCAACACGGAACTCGAGCAGCCGCGCGCCTTCGACATGGTCGCGCTGGCCGAGGACGTCCGCCTCGGACTCTTCGTCGTCGCGCGGCTCGCGGAACGGCACGGCATCGGGGTGACGCTGCGCGCCTCGCCGTACGGCGGCACGCTGGCGATCGTGTTCCTGCCCGAGGAACTGATCGTGCGGCCGGGCGAGGAAGGGGCCGGAGGCGGCCGCTCGTCCGACGCGGCCGCGGGGGACGACGCCGCGGACGCGCCCGAGAGCGCCGATGAGGCGGAGACCGCCGAGGCGTCCGCGGCCTCCGAGGAAGAACCGCTCGCGGAGCCGGTGCCGATCACGTCCGCCGTGGGCCGCAAGGTGTCGGCCGGACGCGGGGGAGCCGAGGCGCACGACGCGGAAGCCGGCAAGGACGGCGACGGGGGCACCGAATCCGCGGGTGCGGTCTCGCCGCAAGGCAAGGACCGGCTCCGCCGGTTGTGGTCGCGCGAACGCGCGGCGACGGTGGCGGACGACACGGGAGCCGCACGCGACGACGCCGGGACGGACGCCGCCGCAACGGCCGAGACCGCGGCCGGGGAAACCGAGGCGCGGGAAGCGTCCGAGCCGGATGCGGCCCTGACGCAGTCGGCCGCCGACACCGCGGCGGAGGCCGCAGTTGCCGAGGCCGACACGGACGCCGCGGACGCCGCGAGTTCCACCGGCCCGCTCGGTGCCGCCACGACCGCGGCACGCAACGGTGCCGCCGAGTCCGGCCGCGCGGACGACCCCGGAGCGCCCGCCGACGCCGGCGACACCGCCGACGGGGGACCGGCCCGCGCGACCACACGTACGACGGACGGAGAACGCGTGTCCGCGAGTGAGCACGAAGCCGATACCCGGCCCGGCTCGGGAGCCGGCGCGAACGGCCGCGCACCGCTGCCGTCGCGACGGCGGGTGAACGCCGCGGACGTCAGCCCCACCGGAAACGGCGCCGGAACCAACGGCAACGGGAACGGCAACGGATCGGGTTCCGCCGCCGCGCACCCGGCCTCCGATGCCGCGGACGCGGACGACGCCGCACGCGCCGAAGCCGACCCGGGAGCCCCCGACGGGCCCCGCATCCTCCCGCGCCGCGTCCGCCAAGCCAGCCTCGCGGCGCCGCTGCGCCGGGCGCCGGAGGACGGCGCCGCGGAGGAGGCCGACGCCGCCCCGGCGCGCCGGCCTCCGGCCACGCCGCAGCAAGCCGCCGACACGATCTCGGCGTTCCAGCGCGCCTCGCAGCGCGCCCGCAACGCCGAGCTGCCCACCGAACCACCGACGAGGGACCGCTCATGACGCCGCCGACGATCGCCACCGACACCCGTCTCGACTGGCTGCTGACGGACCTCGTCAAGCGCGTGCCCGGCAGCCGCCACGCGATCGTGCTGTCCCAGGACGGCCTGGTCATGAGCCACTCCGAGACGCTCGGCCGGGACCAGGCCGAGCAGCTCGCCGCGTCCGCGTCCGGGCTGGCCAGCCTGGCGCGCGGCATCGGCCGCTCGTTCGAAGGCGGCTCGGTGCGGCAGACGCTCATCGAGATGGAGGACGCCTACCTGTTCCTCACCTCGGCGGGCCGCGGCGCGCACATGGCCGTGCTCGCGGACGCCCAGGCCGACGTGGGCGTCGTCGCGTTCGAAATGAACACCCTGGTCAAGCAGGTCGGCGAATACCTCGGTACGGCACCGCGCGCCCAGACGGAGGGATCATGAGCGACAGACGCGACCGGCCCGGCAGACGGGCGTCGTCCGACGCGGTGTGGGACGACGACGCGGGCCCGCTGGTCCGCCCGTACACGCTCACGCGCGGCCGCACCCGGGCCGCGCGCGACGACCTCACCCTCATCACGCTGGTGACGACCGTCCAGCCGCTCCCGGAAGACCGCGACGCGAGCGGGCTGCAGCCCGAGCAGCTCGACATCCTGCGGCTGTGCCGGGCCCCGCAGGCCGTCGCCGAGGTCGCCGCGCTGATGCGGCTGCCGGTCAGTGTGGTGAAGGTCCTGGTCGGTGATCTGGTCGACGGCGGCCGGATGACCGCACGCGCGCCGATATCGATGGCGCAGTCCCCGAACGCGGAGCTGCTGAGGAAGGTGAGGGATGGGCTCGGTCGGCTCTGACCACGACGCCCGGAACGCCCGGAACGGAACCGGGCCCGCGGTCCCGGAGACGGCGATGGCCGTGAAGATCCTGATCGCGGGAGGCTTCGGGGTCGGCAAGACCACGATGGTCGGCGCGATCAGCGAAGTGGAGCCGCTGTCCACCGAAGAAGTCATGACCGTCGCCGGCGTCGGCGTCGACGACCTGGACGGCATCGCGGACAAGGGCACCACCACCGTCGCCCTCGACTTCGGCCGGATCACGCTCGACGAAGACCTCGTGCTGTACCTGTTCGGCACGCCCGGACAGGAGCGCTTCTGGTCGATGTGGGACGACCTCGCGGTCGGCGCCCTGGGCGCCGTCGTGCTGGTCGACACCCGGAGGCTGGATGCCAGCTTCGGCAGCATCGACTTCTTCGAACGGCGGCGGATCCCGTTCGTCGTCGGCGTCAACCAGTTCGACGGCGTCATCGAGCACACCGAGGCGGAGATCCGCACGGCGCTCGACCTGGATCCGCACGTGCCCACGGTGATGTGCGACGTCCGGCAGCGCTCGTCGTGCCGCGAAGTCCTGCTCGCGCTGATCGACCACTTGGCCGCGCAGGTGCCGGACGAGCCGCTGGAAGCGGTGCACTGATCCGCTCGACGGCGACCTGACTGGTCGTCAACTCGCTTGGCCTCGGCCGCCCTTGACCCGGGCGGCCGAGGCTTTTCGCCGACCGGGGGTTCCGTTCGATATTACGTAAGATATGGACGCGGGGGTTACGTACGACATATCTTTCGAGCGTGAATCCACGACGCACCACCGCGTCCGGCGGACTCGGGCCGGGCGGCGGACGCTTCTTCGGCCCCGGCGAACTGCGCTGGGCCTTGCTCGCCCTGATCGACGAACGCCCCGGTCACGGATACGAGTTGATGACCCGCCTGGAAGACCGCTTCGCGGGCGCCTACCAGGCGAGCCCGGGCGCGGTCTATCCGACACTGCAGCTCGTCGAGGACGAAGGCCTGGTACGCCTCGAACTCGACGGCGGCCGCAAGGTCTTCCACATCACCGACGCCGGACGCGACGAAGTCCGCGACCACGCACGGGAGATCGACAAGATCTGGGCGCGCGCCGCGGCCCGCGGCGAGTGGGGCATGCTGCGCGACCCGGACGCCTCGGAGATCGTCGGCCCGGCACTGCGGCTGTTCAAAGCCGCGGTGAGCACCATCGTCCGCGCACACGGCGATCCCGTCGTCGTCGACCGGGTCCGCGCGATCCTCGACGCCGCCCGGCACGAGATCAAGCAGGTCAAAGCCGAGACGAAACGCCGCGGCCACCACCATCACCACCGGCGGCGCGACCACGGCCACCACGACGACTGACGAGCCGACCGGCGAGCCGGCACGGCCGGCCGCCGAGGCACGGGAGGGCACCGCCCATGGCGCACACCGAACAGCAAACGGACGGACAGACGGCAACCCCGGCGGACGAACCGCGGCCGAAGACGGAACGGGGCCTCCGCGGCCGCGTCCTCGACCGGTTGTTCGTCTCCGGCCGGATCGCGGAACGGGAACGGATCTCGGCGTGCATGACGCGGATCCGGGTGGAAGGGCCGGGGCTGCGCGCGGTGCGCGGCGAACCCGGGCAGCAGGTACGGGTGCTCGTCGGCGGAACGGGCGCGGATTCGTTCCTCGGGCGTCGCGTCGGAGAGCTGCGGACCTACTCCGTCTGGCAGTTCGACGAGCCGGACACCGACACAGGCGCGCTGGACCTGTGCGTGATGGACCACGCGGGCGACGGGCCGGGCTCCCGCTGGGCGCGGTCGGCCCGGATCGGCGACCTCGTGCGGTTCCGCGGGCCGGAAGGGTCGCTCACGTTGCGGCCGGACGCGCCGTACCACGTGTTCGTGGGGGAGGACACCGCGTCGGTGGCGCTCGGCGCCATGCTGCGCGCGGTATCGGCGGAGGTGCCGGTGTTCGGTGCGGTGGAGACGGCGCGCGAGGAGGACCGGCTGCCGCTGCCGCGCGCCGAGGAACTCGCCCGCCCGCTGCGCGGCGACGCGCCCGCGGCAGACTCGACGACGCTGCTCGACGCGGTGCGGGGGTTGAAGCTGCCGGACGAGCCGGGGACGGCATACGTCGCGGGGGAAGCACGCACGATCCAGCAGGTGCGCAGGCACCTTGTGGAGGAACGCGGCTGGCCGCGGCGGGCGGTGGTGACGAAGCCGTTCTGGACGCCGGGGAAGAAGGGGATGGAGTAGCGGGGGGGCGTGGCATGGTCCCCGGGCGCAGCGGCTTCAGGCCGGCCGAGGCCGGTGGCGGGGGCCCGGGGGAGTCGGCTGCGGCCGCCCCCAGACGCCCCGGCCGTCCGGGCCCGCTTGAAACTGACAGTCCGTCAGCCTAGGGTGCCGTGCGTCATCAGCCGATGATCTCGGGGGACATCGCGCACGCGACCGCAGCCTTCGGGAGGCCGCCTTGTCCCCGTCCGACGCCACCACCGACGTGACCGCGGCCTGGGTACGCGAGTACCTCGCCCGCGACGGCATCCACCCGCACGACGCGGAACTCGACGCGCTCGCCGCAGCGGTCTCCGCCGGCCGCGCTGAGGCCGACCGGCTGCGCCGGACCACGGACGTCGGAGACGGCACCGAAGGCGCCGTGTGGCCGGCGGGCGGCAGCAACGAGATCGCACGCCCGGCGGACGCCGCGGCCGCCACCCCCGCCCCCGCCGACGACCTCGCCACCGTCCTCGGCTGCGCCGCCGCCCTCGCCGCCGGACAGGTCTCCAGCGTCGAACTCGTCACCGAACTCCAGCGCCGCGCCGACGACGTCGACCCGAAGCTCGGCGTCTACCTCGCCCGGTTCGACGACGACGCCCTCAAGGCGGCGCGTGCCGCGGACGCCGAACGGGCCGCCGGGACCGTCCGCGGCCCCCTGCACGGCGTGCCGCTCACCGTCAAAGACCTGATCCTCACCCGCGAGGGCCCCACCACCGGCCACTCCGCCGCACCACCCCGCCACCTCGGCGGCCGCGATGCCGCTTCCGTTGCTCGGCTGCGCGCGGCCGGGGCGATCGTCCTCGGGAAGGTGTCGCTGGCCGAATTCGGGTTCGGCGTGCCCGACGCGGACGCCGGACTGCCGCTACCGCGGAACCCGTGGGACACCGACCGCTGGCCCGGCGGGTCGAGTTCGGGCAGCGCCGCCGGGGTCGCCGCGGGACTGTTCCCCGGCTCGATCGGCACCGACACCGGCGGCAGCATCCGCATCCCGGCCGCACTGTGCGGCGTCACCGGCTTCAAACCCACCTACGGCGCCGTCTCCACCGACGGTGTCCTCCCCGGCGCGCCGACCGTCGACACCGTCGGGCCGATCGCCGCGGACGCCGCCGACTGCCTCGCCCTCTACCAGGCCCTGGCCGGACTGCCCGCCTCCGCGCCCGGCGCCCCCGCAACCGTGCGCGGGCTCCGCATCGCCGTCGACCTGAGCGGCCTCGACCGGCCCGGCGCCGACCCGGCCGCGGGAGACGCCGTCGAGGCCGCGATGCGCGAGCTGGCCGACGCGGGAGCCGTCGTCCACGCATGCGCGATCCCGCACCTCGACGTCCTCGAAGCCGCCTGCCGCATCGTGCAAGGCACCGAAACGTACGGCAGCCACCGCCACGGCCTCGCCGCCCACTGGCCGGCCTACGGCAGCATCACCCGCTTCTTCATGGCCGCGGGCGGCGGCCACGACGCCCGCGACTACCTGCACGCCCAACGCGTCCGCGCGTGGGGCCGCGCCCGCCTTGCCGACTTCTTCGCCGACCACGACATCATCGCCACCCCGACCGTCGGCACCGGAGCACCGGCACTCGACGGCGAACTCCTCGGCCTGCTCCCGCTGTTCTACACCTCGGTCTGGAACGCCACCGGCTTCCCCGCCGTGTCGCTCCCCGGCCCGCCCGACGCCCGCGGCCTCCCGCTCGGCATCCAGCTCGCCGCCGCGCCCGGGGCCGACCACCGGCTGCTCACCGTCGCCCACGCCCTCCAGACGCGAACCGACTGGCACCGGCGCCGGCCCACAGGCGCCACGGCGATCAGTTGAGCGAGCCGCCGAACCCGCTGTAGATCTCGGTGGCCTCGCAGAACGCAAACCCGCGGGCCTCCGCATACGCGAACGCCTCGTCGACCTTCCGCAGGTCGACGGCGAGACCCGCACCCCAGCCGTCGGCCTCCGCGGGCGCCAGCAACTCGGCGCGCCGGGCCGCCAGCAGGGCGCGGGTCTCGCGTACCGCCTCCGGCCGCACCAGACCGCCGACCATGTAGTTCTCGACGATCGTCGGCGCACCGAACCAGCGCAGATCCGGAAACACCCGGGCGAGTGGCGCGAACAGCGGCAGCGGCACGTCGAACGCGCCCGCGTCGACCTCCGCCGCCTCGCACACCCGCGTCGGCCACGAATACCCGCGCGACATCCACCCCGGATCGATCGCCGCCGCGAACTCCAGCACACTGAAAGGCACTTCGCGGCGCATCAGCTCTGCAGGGTCGTGCTCGCGCCCCGTGTCGGGGTCCCGCACGGTCCCGCCGCCCGACCGCAGCGCCTTCCCGCACGCCCGCAGCAGCCGCAGACGCCACGTCAGTTCGGCCTTCAGCGCGGCCTCGCCGGGCAGCGTGCCGTCGGTCGACGGCTTCACCGCGTCCGCGAGCGCGGGGGAGAGCCGGCCGAGCATGTCACGGGCGATCGCCGGAACATCGTCCGCCGTCGCATCGGCGTACCGCATGTACGCCTCGACGACGTCGTCCGGCTCGTCCGCCACGATGAAGAACGGACGCCCCCACACATGAAGCCGCGTGTCGAACGCGGACACGCCCAGCTCGTCGGCGGCGTCGATCGCGCCGAGCGCCCACTGCTTCGCGTCGAACCGCACACGCCGCAGCCGCACCGCGTGGTCCGCCAGATCGTCGAGCGAGCCGTCGTCCCCCTGCCCGGCGATGTACGGAAGGACGCGCTCCTGGACGATGTCGAGGTCGACCGGGTGGAAGCTGGTATCGAATCCCATGGGCGGCGACGATAGCGACCCGGACCGACCACACCCGGCACCCGCCCGGCGGCCACGGAACGCAGACGGCCGGACACGGAGACGGACACAGAGGCGGACACATCCCCGATCCCCGTGCATAGCCCCGCGCCCGCCGGGTACGCGACCAGTACCTCGCCACCCGCCCCGCCGGTCCGGTTGCGGACCCCGCGGGCCACGGGTGTGCTGGAGAAACGCACAGATCGCGACGACGGCAGCAACGCCGCCGCTCGGCGAGAGGACGACACCATGGGCACACCGACGAAGGGCGAGCCGACCGCCCACACGTGGGACATCGAACACATTTCCGAAGACGAGCTGGAACACATCTCCGAGGAGTCCCGCGCCGCGCACGGCGAGGACAGCGGCCTCTCCTGGACCACGATCGCCGTCGTCATCGGCTCCGTGCTGCTCCTGGCCATCCTCGCCGGCCTGGCCATCTGGGCGGGCGCCAGCTTCTCCGGCGGCCAACCCGGCACCACCGCGCCCGCGGGCGGCTGACCGCCGGCCCGAGTACCGCCGCATCCCTGCCGCGTCCGTGAGGGTGCCCCGGACCCCCGGGGCACCCTCACGCTGCGCCGTCTCGCGGCCGACCGCTGTCGTCGCGCGGGTCAGCCGCCCATCGCCTTGGCGACCTCCGCCATGTCGAAGTAGTCCCGCCACAGGGCTATCTTGCCGTCGCGGATCTCGAACAGGCCGGCCACGGCGATGTCCAGCGGGCCGGTCGGGAGGGCGAAGTGGTCGGTGCGTTCGGTGAACACCAGGTCGCCTTCGGCGGCACTGCGGTGCGTCGTCCACTTCACCTCGGTGGCGTGCTCCACCATCGGCCCGAGGATCGACCGCACGCCGTCCGGGCCGAACACCTTGCCCATCGGAACGTTGTCGTACTCGATGTCGTCGGTCACGTAGGTCAGCGCCAAGTCGAGGTCCTTCGCCTCGACCGCGGCGATGAACGCGTCGACGATCTCGGCGGGAGTCTGCGGGGTCATCGGCGGGAAGTCTCCACTTCGGGGTCGGTGGTCACGGGTATCGCAGGAGCATCGAGCAGGACAGGCGTCACGAACGCCTCGACCATCGCACGTTCGTCGTCCGCGTCGCGGCCCGGCATGGTCAGCAGCGACACCACGACGCGCACCAGCCACCGCGCCTTGCCGGCCGCGGCCGCGTCGGCGGGGAGGAACGTGCCGCAGAGCGACGCGATCACATCCGACGCACCCGCCAAGCCCGCGGTCGCCCCGCTGCCTTCCGGGACGAACCAGGCCGCCAGCACCGGCGTTTCGCGGACGATCCGGACCGCCGCGAGCACCGCGCCGGTCAACTGCGCCGACGGCGTCGGAAGGTCCGCGACCTCGGCGAGGACCTGCGCGGCGACCCGGCGGGCCTCGCGGTGCATATAAGCGATCCGCAGCGCCTGACGGTTGTCGAAATAGCGGTAGAGCGTCGCCCGCGAGCAGCCCGCCTCGGCGGCGATGTCCGCCATGTCCGCGGCCGCGACGCCGCGCCGGAGGAACACGCGGCCGGCGGCGTCGAGGATGCGATCGGCGGCCAGCCGCCCGCGGTTCCCGCCCAGCCAGTCGCCAGTCATGCGCGCCCGGCAACGGAAACCGGCTTGCCCGGGGTGAACGGCAGGCTCTGGTGGCGGCGGGTGAAACTCCCGCCCGCGAACGTCCCGCGCTCGGCATCGACCTGGAAGTCCGGGCAATGCAGCAGGAGTTCCTCCAGAACGACGCGCGCTTGCAGCCGCGCCGCCGCGGCGCCCAGGCAGTGGTGCGGGCCGAACCCGAACGCCGCGTGCTGATGCCCGGTGCGGGCGATGTCGAGCACGTCGGCGGTGTCGCCGAACTCGCGCGGGTCACGGTTCGCCGAACCGTACAGCAGCAGGACCCTGCGGCCCGCCGGAACGGTGGCACCGTGCGCCGTCCAATCCTCGGTGACCGTACGCGCGAGCGCCTGCACCGGGGAAGCCAGCCGCAGGAACTCCTCCACCGCACGCGGAATGTCCTCCGGATGCGCGGCGAGATGCGCCCGCGCGTCGGGGTGCGCGGTCAACAACTCGCTCGCCACGCCCAGAAGTCCGGTCGTCGTGTCGTTGCCGCCCGCGACCATCGTGAACGCGAAGCCCAGGATGCGGATCATCGCGGTGATGTCGTCGCCCATGACACCGATCAGATCCGAGATCGTGTCGTCGGCGGGCTCCGCGCGGCGCCGTTCGATCAGCCCCGTGAAATACGCGAACAACCCCGCCACGGCCTCCTCGGCGCCCAGCGGATGCCCGGACGCGTTGGCGGCCACGGTCTGCTCCGTCCAGGCGTCGAACTGCCCGCGGTCGACCTCGTCGACACCCAGGTAATGCCCGACGACGAAGCTCGGCAACGGCTTGTACAGCTCGGCGATGATGTCGACCTCGCCGCCGTCGGCGGCCGCCTCGGCGATCCGCGCCAGGCGGTCGCGGACGAACTCCCGTACCGCCGGCTCGATCGACGCCACCCGGCGCGGCGTGAAGCCCTTGGTGATCAGGCGGCGGAAGTCCGTGTGCTCGGGCGGGTCCAGCATCACCATCGGCGCGGCCTCGTCCAGGCCGATCGCTTCCATGTCGCCGTACGTGAACGTCAAACCCTTGCGGGAGGAGAACAGTTCGGTGTCGCGCAACGCCCGCGACACGTCGGCGTAGCGGGACAGCACCCAGTAGTCGCCGTCCGCCACGTGGTACAGCGGAGCCTCGTCGCGCAGAGCCGCATACATGGCATACGGGTCCCGCCACGACTCGCCGGAACAGGGAACGAAACGTGCCTGAGACATTCTCGGCTGCATGTCGGAACGGTGAGACAAACAGGCGAAGATGTCAATGCCGACTCAACGCCGACCGGGCTCTGGCGCGGCAGGCCGCAGTCCGGCGGCCCGGGCCGCGGTGGCCAGGACGTCGCGGAGCATGGCGGGGGTCAGACGGCCTGTGAAGGTGTTCTGCTGGCTGACGTGGTAGCTGCCGAACAGGGCGAGCGGCGGCTCTCCTGAGGCGGTCGCGGGAATGTCCACACGTACACCGTGGCCGAATTTCGGACGCGGGCGCGGGACTTGCCATCCGGCGGCGCCCAGTGCGGGGAAGAGTGCCTGCCAGCCGAAGGAGCCGAGAACGACGATCGCGCGGACCGTGGGCCGCAGGAGCGTCAACTCCCGGACGAGCCACGGGCGGCAGGTGTCGCGCTCGTCGGGCGTCGGCTTGTTGTCCGGCGGCGCGCAGTGCACCGGGGCGGTGAAGCGGACGCCGTACAGCCGCAGCCCGTCGTCGGCGGCGGTGGACTCGGCCTGGTTGGCCAGACCGAGGTCGTGCAGAGCCGCGACCAGGACGTCGCCCGAGCGGTCCCCGGTGAACATCCGCCCGGTGCGGTTGCCGCCGTGGGCGGCCGGCGCCAGACCGACGAGCAGCAGCGCGGCATCGGGAGGGCCGAAACCGGCGACGGGACGCGCCCAGTAGTCCCAGTCGGCGAAGGACTTGCGCTTGATGCGGCCGGCCTCTTCACGCCACGCGACCAGGCGGGGGCAGGCACGGCAGTGGGAGAGCGCGGAGTCGAGAGTGGGGACGTCGGCGGCCCGGGGTGCGGCGGTGGCGGGGAAGGCAGGGGTGTCGGTGTCGGTGTCGGCGGCGTCGTGGTTGGTGTGGTCGGAATGGTCGGACGGGTCGGACGGGTCGGACAGGTCGGGCGGGTCGGGTGTGGCGGGCATACTCTGCTGATACACCCGGTGTCCGGCGGCTACACCCGTCCTGGCCGCGCCGCCGCCACTCCCGCTCCGCCCGGTCCCTGGCGTTCCCGGCCTACCCGCGCATCAGGGCCAGTGCCGCGCCTGCCGCCACTGCCGCCCCGAGGGCGGCGGCAGACCAGCCGACGACGCGGATCCGAAGGGTCCGGTACCGGTCCTCGTACTCGCCGCGGACTTCCGCGATCCGGTCGGCGACGTGCCGCACCATGCCGCGCGCGCGCTCGGTGTGCGCGGTGGTCAGCGCGTCCACGAGGTCCGCGCGCTGCGCCGACGTGAGCCACGGCAGGAGGTCGGCGGTGCGCTCGGCGTCCCGGCGAGCCTCGGCGAGCCGGGCCTGCCAGTACAGGTAGCCGTCAAGGCGGGAAAGGCCCGCCGCGACGTCGTCGGGACGGCACGTCCCGGCGGGCTCCGCTGCCCACCGGGACCGGTGCCGACGGGCAGGCACTACTCGCGCTCGCCCGACGCCGGCCGCTCGGACTTGCCGGCCGGATTCTCCAGCACGGCGATGTCCGGGTGGTGCAGGTCGAACGCCGGAGACTCCGAGATGATCCGCGGCATCGACGCGAAGTTGTGCCGCGGCGGCGGGCAGGACGTCGCCCATTCGAGGGAACGGCCGAAGCCCCACGGGTCGTCCACGGTCACCTTCTTGCCGTACTTGTGCGTCTTCCACACGTTGTAGAGGAACGGCAGCATCGACAGGCCCAACAGGAACGAGCCGATCGTCGACACCATGTTCAGCGCCGTGAAGCCGTCCGACGCCAGGTAGTCCGCGTAGCGGCGCGGCATGCCTTCGGCGCCCAGCCAGTGCTGGACGAGGAAGGTCATGTGGAAGCCGACGAACAACTGCCAGAAACAGATCTTGCCGAGCCGCTCGTCGAGCATCTTCCCGGTGAACTTCGGCCACCAGAAATGGAATCCGGCGAACATCGCGAACACCACCGTGCCGAAGACGACGTAGTGGAAGTGCGCGACGACGAAGTACGAGTCCGACACGTGGAAGTCGAGCGGCGGCGACGCCAGGATCACGCCCGTCAGACCGCCGAACAGGAACGTCACCAGGAACCCGACGGTCCACAGCATCGGTGTCTCGAACGAGAGCGACCCGTGCCACATCGTGCCGATCCAGTTGAAGAATTTCACTCCGGTCGGCACGGCGATCAGGAACGTCATGAACGAGAAGAACGGCAGCATCACCGCACCCGTGACGAACATGTGGTGCGCCCACACCGTCACCGACAGGCCCGCAATGGCGATCGTCGCGCCGATGAGGCCCTTGTAGCCGAACATCGGCTTACGGGCGAAGACCGGAATGACTTCGGACACGATCCCGAAGAACGGCAACGCGATGATGTACACCTCGGGATGCCCGAAGAACCAGAACAAGTGCTGCCACAGAATCGGCCCGCCGTTCGCCGAATCGAAGATCCGGGCACCGAACTTGCGGTCCGCCTCCAACGCCAGCAGCGCCGCGGCCAGCACCGGGAACGCCATCAGCACGAGAATCGCCGTGAGCAGGATGTTCCAGCAGAAGATCGGCATCCGGAACATCGTCAGCCCCGGCGCACGCATCGCCACAATCGTCGTCACGAAGTTGACCGAACCCAGGATCGTGCCGAACCCGGACAGCGCCAGCCCCATGATCCACATATCGGCGCCGATCCCCGGCGACCGGACCGTGCTGGTCAGCGGCGAATACGCGAACCAGCCGAAGTCCGCCGCGCCCTGCGGCGTCAGGAACCCGGCGACCACGATCAGCGACCCCAGCAGATACAGCCAGTACGCCAACGCGTTCAGCCGCGGGAACGCCACGTCCGGCGCACCCAGCTGCAACGGCATGATCCAGTTCGCGAACCCCGCGAACAGCGGCGTCGCGAACATCAGCAGCATGATCGTGCCGTGGATCGTGAACGCCTGGTTGTACTCCTCGTTCGACAGGAGCTGCGTCCCCGGCCGGGCCAACTCGGCGCGGATCAGCAACGCGAGCACGCCGCCGAACAGGAAGAACACGAACGACGTGACGAGATACAGGCTTCCGATGGTCTTGTGGTCGGTGGTGGTGAGCCACAACACCACCTTCCGGCCGGCCCGCGTCGGACGCGCGGGAGGCGCCGCCTGCGCGGGGACCGTGGAGGTCTGGGCGCTCATATAGGGCAGTCCCTTGGCTGTGGGACCGCGTCGCGAACCGATCCCGGCCGGCGACGGCGGTCCGGAGGCATGTCGGTCGACCGGCACAGCCGGTGCGTACGGCATCCTCCCGCCCGGGAACACTCCGTCACCAAACCGACATGCAACCCAAACGGGGTACTCGGCGGGCATGCGGGTGAAAGGTTCACCGGGGCGGGTGTCCGGCGGGCGTCCGGTCGGCCGTGGTCGGGGTTTCGGCCGGGCTTTCGGTCGGACTTTCGGCCGGGCATTCGGCCGTGCACTCGGTCGGGCCTTCGGCCGGGCTTTCCAGGGGGCTTTCGGGTGACCGTGTGGGTGGGCGCGTGGGTGAGGTGGGGCGGAGGGTGTGCCGGAGGCACGAGGCGTTTGTACGCGGGCGTTTCGGGTGCCGGCGGGCCTTGACTGGCCCCCGCGGGCAGGCGGAGGCTGGAAGCACACGACTGACCCCCGAAGCCGGGAAACCCCCGGCCGACACCTCCCGTGCCAGCGCACGGAAACACGCGGCGTACCGGTGCGGTAGGGAACGCGCTCATCCGAGGGAGGCGTCATGGACAGCGCCGTGCACGCACTTCGCGGTCGAGGCCTGAACCCCACCGACCTGCACATCGCCTTGGCCGGCATCACCTACCCGGCCCGACCGTCCGAACTCGCCGACTACGCACGGCAGCGCAACGCCGACGAGCAGCTCGTGGCCCGCCTCGCCGCCCTGCCGGACATGCCGATCGTGGGACCGAACCAGGTGTGCATGGCGGTCTTCGGGAGGCATGCGCAGATTCAAGGGAATCCGTGACGGTGGTTCGGGGGTCGGCGGGGTTTCCTTTGCCGGGGCTTCTTGCGCCGGGCTTTCCTTCGTAGGGCTTTCTTTCGTGGGCCCTTGGGGCCTTCCTTTGCGAGGCTTGCCGGGTCTTCTTTCGCCTGGTCTTGCGGGCGTTTCTGGCTTTCGCCGTGACTTTCCCCGGTTCCCCGGGTGCCGCGCGGGCCGTGGGGTACTCCGTCCGCCGGAGTCGCGCGCATCAAGCGGGCCGGGAAAGGGCAGCGGAGGACCGGAACAGGCCGGACCCGCGACGGGACCGGCCGCAGCGACCCGGGCGCCCGGAAGGACCGTGATGGACGGCTACGCGCGACTCATCGAGGACAACGACTCCCTGCGCGACCTCATCCAGCGCTGGCGGTCGACCACCGACTCCGCCGCGGAACTCCTCCCCACCGCAGCCCGGACACTCGCCGCCACGGCACGCGCCAAGGACCAGGTCCTTTACCCGGCCATCCGCAACCACGCCCCGGAGCGGGCGGCCCTCGTGGACGAGGCAGAGCGGATCAACGCGCATGTGCTGGGCTTCCTCGGCCAGGCCGTCGAGATCGGGCCCGGGGGATACGCGTTCGTGGAGAACGTCCACGAAGCGATCGGGGCCGCCGACGGGCTGCTCCTGCACGAACGGCGGGACCTGATGCCGGCACTGCGCGAAGCCGACTGGGCGGACGGGGCGGTGGCGGAGTACCTGACGGTGCGGGAGACACTGAGCGCGGAGATGCCGTTGGAGCGGTTGATCGGGGGAGAGGGGGCGGGAGAGGGAGAAGGGGCGGGGAGGGCTTAAGAGGGTTGCTTGGCCCGGTTGCTTGAGCGGGTTGCTTGAGCGGGTTGTGGGGCGCGCTTGGGGGGCTTTGTGGGGTGGGGGTTTCGTTTGCTGCCGTGTGCGCTCGGTTCCGGGCCGGTCGCTTCCGGGCCGGTCGGTTCCGCGGTCCCGCGTTCCGCGGAACCGTCCGGCGGCGTGTTCGGCCGCCGGACGGGTCGCCGGGACGTGAGCCGCGGCCTTGGGCCGGTGCCCGTCAGCCTTTGGGGGCCTGCAGCGTCTTGCTCCACAGGACGGAGGATTCGGCGTCCCGGAGCCGGACGGTGAGGTCGCCCGAGTGGCCGTCGACCTGCATCTCGCCGAAGTGCTGGAAGCCCTCCATCGGGGACGCGTTCGCGCGCGGCGGGGCGTGCACGAACTCGGCCTTCGGGCCGAACGTGCCGTCGAGCGTGTTGGGGCCGAACGCGCCGGCGTTCGCCGGGCCCGACACGAACTCCCAGAACGGGCTGAAGTCGCCGACGGCGGCGCGCGCCGGGTCGTAGTGGTGCGCCGCCGTGTAGTGGACGTCGGCGGTCGCGAACACGATGCCGGTCACGCCGCGGCGGTGCGCGGTACGCAGCACCTCGGCGAACTCCAGCTCGCGGCCGAGCGGGGCGCCGTTGTCGCCCTGCGCGACGCCTTCCTGGGCGGTGGCGCCGTCCGGCACGACCAGGCCGAGCGGCAGGTCGTTCGCGACCACCTTCCACGTGGCGCGGCTCTGGCTCAGGCCGTCGATCAGCCAGCGGCGCTGCCGGTCGCCGAGCATGCCGCGCTTCGGGTCGGCGTAGCGGTTGCCGTCGTTGGGGTCCTTGTAGGTGCGCATGTCGAGGACGAACACGTCGAGGTGGCGGCCGTACGACAGCTTGCGGTAGATGCGGTCGTCGCCGATCGGCACCCACTCCTGGAATGCCTGGCGGGCGCGGGCGGCGAGGACGTCGACGCGCTTCTCGGTGTAGCGGGCGTCGTCGAGGATCTGGCCCGGGTACCAGTTGTTGCGGACCTCGTGGTCGTCCCACTGGTTGATCTGCGGGACCTGCGCGGCCAACGCCCGGTAGTTCGCGTCGAGGAGGCTGTAGGCGAACTGGCCGCGGTACTCGGCCAGCGTCTCGGCGACCTTCGACTTCTCCGGCGTGGTCAGGTTCCGCCACACGCGGCCGTCCGGCAGGGTGACCGATTCGGCCAGTGGTCCGTCGGAGTACACGGTGTCGCCGCTGCACAGGTAGAAGTCCGGGTCGAGGGCGCGCATCCGCTCGAAGATCCGCATGCCGCCGAGGTCGGGGTTGATGCCCCAGCCCTGGCCGACGATGTCGCCCGTCCACACGAACTTCACGTCGGCCTTCTGGTGCGGGTGCGGCGCCGTCGTGAGGCTGCCGGTGACAGCCGCGCCGGCATTGCCGCGGTCGTCCTCGACCGCGACCGAGTAGTACACGCGGCGGCCCGGCTTCAGGTCGCGCAGCCGCACCTTGCCGGTCAGGTCGGTGTCCGGGGTGACCCACGGGCCGCGCACCCGGCGCGCGTCGCGCAGGTCCGGGCGCGTGCCGTACGCGGCGGTCAACCGCCCCGGCCGGTCCGCACGCGCCCACACCACCGCGGAGTCCGCGGTGGCGTCGCCGCTCTGCACGCCGTGGCTCAGCATCGGCCGGTCGCCCCGCACCAACGCGGGCGCGCCCCCGGCGCCGGGCGACGCGAACGCCACCCCGCCGCCTACCAGCGGCACAGCCGCAGCTCCGGCCAACGTTCCGGTACGCAGGAATGCTCGTCTGTCCATGCCCACGTGTGTAGTCACCCCGGACGACGCGTCGGCGAACACGGGTTGGCGCCGGGATCAAGACTCCGTGCCGCACGGGGGAGACCCGGACACCGAGGCCACCTCAGCACAGCCGCGGGGGGTTAGCGCCCGGATGTGGGGACGGACACGTGCTCCCGGCCGGTGTGGCTCCGCTTTGTTCCGCCCAACGACTGGCGCGGAAAAAAGTCACACCCCGTCCCTCACCCGAGTCCCCGCGCCCCGGCAGTGTGTTCGAGAGTCGGCGTTGACCAGGCAATATGCGCCGTTGCCGTTGCCGTTGCCGTTGCCGTTGCCGTTGTCGCACTCGCACTCGCCCTCGCCGTTCGCCGGGCACGCCCGAGCCGACTCGGGCCGAACCGGGCCACCTCAGGCCGACTCGCGCCGACCCAGGCCACCCCGGGCCGCGCAACCTCACCACGCGAACGCCTCCGGCGAAGGCCCCACCGCCGGGAACAACTCCTCCAGCCTTGCCAGCAGTTCCTCCGGCAACGCCAACTCCACGGCCCGTACCGCCGACGGCAAGTGCGCCGCCGTGCGCGGCCCCACAATCGGCGCCGTCACCCCCGGCCGCGTCAGCAGCCACGCCAACGCCACCTCCGCCGGATCCATCCCGAACGCCGCCACCAGATCCTCGTACGCCTCGATCCGCGCCCGAACCTCCGGATCGGCCAACGCCTCCGCCGACCGCCCACTGGCCGACCGCGACCCGGCCCCCTCGCGCGCCTTCCGCAGCGCCCCGCTCAGCAGTCCGCCCCGCAAAGGCGACCATGGGATCACCCCTACCCCGTACTCCCGCGCCGCCGGCAGCACCTCCATTTCCGCGCGCCGCTCCGCCAAGTTGTACAGGCACTGCTCGCTCACCAACCCGAAACGCCCCGTCCGTGCCGCGAGTTCATTCGCCTGGGCGATCTTGTAGCCGGGAAAGTTCGACGACCCCGCATACAGGACCTTCCCCTGCGTGATCAGCACGTCCACGGCCTGCCAGACCTCCTCGAACGGCGTCATCCGATCGATGTGATGGAACTGGTACAGGTCGATGTGGTCGGTCCGCAGCCGTGCCAGGCTGCCCTCCACCGCCCGCCGGATGCTCACCGCCGACAGCCGGTCGTGATTCGGCCACGAAGGCCCGCCGCCGGGCGTCATGTTCCCGTACACCTTGGTCGCCAGCACCACCTTGTCGCGCTGCCCGCCCCGCGCGAACCACTCGCCGACGATTTCCTCGGTGACGCCTTTGTGGTCCGTACCGCCGTACACGTTCGCCGTGTCGAAGAAGTTGATCCCCGCATCCACCGCCGCCGACATCAACCCGAACGCTTCGTCTCGTGATGTCCCCACCCCGAAGTTCATTGTCCCGAGCACCAACCGGCTGACCCGAACCCCACTGCGCCCCAACTGCGTGTACTCCATGCCTCAACCCAACGCCCGCACTCCCAACCGGAGCAAGGACCGCGCCCGGCGGTGCGCCCGCATGGAGCATTGCCGCGGTTGCGGGCGGGTGCCGCCCTCAAGGACGCCGGCTACGACGCCGCCCTGTCCGCACCGACACCGTCGACTCCGCTTCCGGTAGGGCCGTCGGTGCCGCTCCGGTCCGCGGGGTCGATGCCCAGCAGTGCAAGGAACGCCGCGGCGGCCGGCTGCGGTGTCTCCCGGCCCCACACGACGAACTCGGCACGGGTCGGCGCGTCCGCGACCGGGATGGCGACCATCCCGTCGGACCCGACCGTCCCCGCCAACCCGGCCACGTACGAAGGCGGGAGCAAGGCCACGCCCAGGCCCGCGGCGACGAGGCGAGTCAGATAGTCCGCGTTGGTCACCTCGAAAGCCACGTCCCGCGCGAGACCGGCGGCGGCGAACGCCAGATCGGACTGGGCGCGCCCGGCCGTCTTCGCCGGGAGGTCGACGAACACCTCGCCGGACAGCCGCCGAAGGTCGACCGAAGTTTCCCCGGCGAGCGGATGCCCGGCCGCGACGACCGCGACGAGCCGCTCGCGGGTCAACTCGCGGGCCGCCACACCCCGCGGACGCGCCGTCGCCGGGATACCGAGGAACGCGACGTCGATCTCGCCTCGCCTCACCTGCTCCGTCAGCTCGTCGCTCGCCCCCACAGTGAGGCCGACCCGGGCGTGCGGATGACGCCGGTGGAACTCCCCGAGCACCGCCGGGACATCCACCGCGGTCACGGTCGGGATCAGCCCGACGCCGAGCCGGCCACGCACCTCCCCGACCGCCGCGGCGACTCCGGCCGCGGCACGCTCTGCCGCGTGCAGACACTGGCGGGCCTCGGACAGGAAAGCCTCGCCCGCGGCCGTCAGCCGCACCCGGCGGCTGGTCCGCTCGAACAACCGCGCGCCGAGTTCCTTCTCCAGACGCGCGATCTGGTGGCTGAGTGCGGACTGCACCACGTGGCAGCGCTGCGCCGCCCTCGTAAAGCTGTTCGTCTCGGCGACGGCGACGACGTAGCGCAACTGCTGAAGCTCCATACGATCCATCGTCATACGCGATCGATCACGTGACAAGCATGTCTTGGACTCATCGATCGGCCGGAATCCAGACTGGTCGCGGTTGGGACGACCGGTCTCCCTTCCCCATCTCGAGTCCCCGATCTCCGAGAGACGACATGACCCTTCAGCACGAAGAACACCCGTCAGCCACCGCACCGCGGCCGGCATCCCCGGCCCGCGGGTGGCTCGGCGTGGCCGCCATCACGGCCAGCCTGTTCGTCTTCCTCACCACCGAGCTGATGCCGATCGGCCTGCTCACCCCGCTCAGCGAGAGCCTCGACGTGTCGGTCGGCGTCGCGGGTCTCATGGTCACCGCGCAGGGCGTCGCGGCAGGTCTCGGCGTGCCGTTCATCGTCGCCTGGACACGGCACGTCAACCGCCGCCGACTGCTGACCGCCCTCCTGGCCGTACTCGCCGCCGGGAACCTCGTCACCTCGCTGGCCCCGAACTACCCGCTGATCCTCGGCACCCGCCTGCTGATGGGGTTCGCCAGCGGCGTGTTCTGGGCCATCGGCGTCAGCATGGCCATGCGCATCGTCCCCGAACACCACGCCAACCGGGCCGCCGCGGTGGTGATGTCCGGCATCTCGATCGCCACCGTCGTCGGCATACCCCTGGGCACCCTGCTCGAAGGGGCCGGCAACTGGCGGACCACCTTCCTCATCTGGGCCGGCCTCAGCGCCCTGGTCTGGGTCGCCGTCGCCTGCACCCTCCCGTCGCTGCCGTCCACGAACGCGGTCTCGGTCCGCGAGGTCTTCGGGCTGCCGGTCACGAACGCGCCGCTGCGCACCGTCCTCGTGATGGTCGTGTTGTTCGTCCTCGGCCACTTCGGCGCCTACACCTTCATCCGCCCCTACCTCGAGGACCGCGCCTCGGCAGGCGTCGGCTTCGTCACCGTCGCGCTCATCGTGTTCGGCATCGGCGGCACCATCGGCAACTTCATCGGCGGCCAGACCGTCGTCAAGAGCCTGCGCGGCAGCTTCGTCGCGGGCAGCCTCCTGCTCGTCGCCGCCCTGGCCATGCTGCTGGCTCTGGGCACCCACACCGCCGCCGTGATCGCCGCGATGGCCCTGTGGGGCATCGCCTTCGGCGTCGTCCAACTCAGCCAGATCAACACGACCCTAGCCGCCGCACCCGACACCTTCGAAGCGGCCATGTCCCTCAACACCATGGCCTACAACACCTGCATCGCCCTCGGCGCACTCATCGGCGGACTGTTCGCCGACCACACGGGCGTCACCAGCGTCGTCTGGTTCGGCATCGCCCTCGTCGCGCTCGCCGTCACCATCCGCGCCACCACGGGCCGCCGCACACCACCGACGGCGTAAACCCTGGCACCGCCGACCGCCGACCGCCGACCGCCCGTTCCGCCCCGACTCCGACTCGACTCCGACTCGACACGAGGCCAGTGGTCTCTTATGCCGCACCCTGTACGTCGCCGCCAGCGGGCTGCCGAGCCTCGGCTGAGGACGACGCGCCGGCCTCGCGCAGCTCGCCTCACACGGCGGAGTCGGACGGCGGTCGGCGAACTGTGGAGGTCACACCGGGGGGACGCGGCGGTGGAGGAGGCAGAATTCGTTGCCTTCCGGGTCGGCGAGGACGTGCCACGACTCGTCGCCCGTTTGGCCGACGTCGACGGGGGTTGCGCCCCGGGCGAGAAGGCGTCGGAGTTCGGCGTCCTGGTCGCGGTCGGTGGCGTTGACGTCGAAGTGCAGGCGGAGTTTGGTGGGGCGCGGGTCCGTCGTCGGGCTGAGGACGATGGTGGGTTGGGGGCCGCCGAAGCCGGCGTCGGCTGGGCCGATTTCGATGCTTCCGTCGGCTTCGCGGTCGAGTTCGACGTAGTCGAGGACGTCGCACCAGAACCGCGCGAGGCGTTCGGCGTCGGCGGCGTCGATGACCAACTCGGTGATACGGCATGCCATGCGGGCCAGTTTGCCGCACGCCGATGTTCGGCTCCCGGCGTTCGGCGCCCGGCCGCCGACCCCGGGCCCGCGGCTCCGGTGCTCAGCGGCCGGTCAAGTGCACCAACATCTTGCCCATGTTGCCGCCCCGCATCAGGGACTGGAACGCCTCCACGGCGTTGCCGATGCCGTCGACGACGGTTTCGTCGGCCCGCAGGGAACCGTTGCGGAGCCAGCCCGCGGCCTGGCGCACATACAGCGGGCCCATGTCCAAGTGGTCGCCGATGATCATGCCGCGGAGGGTGAGGCGCTTGCCGATGGCCAGGGCGAGGTTGTCCGGGCCCGGGGTGGGCTCGGGCGCGTTGTACTGGGAGATCGCCCCGCAGAGGGCGATACGGCCGTAGCGGTTCATCGCGCCGATGGCCGCCTGGAGGTGGTCGCCGCCGACGTTGTCGAAGTAGACGTCGATGCCGTGCGGTGCCGCCTCCGCGAGCTGCGCCGGGAGGCCGCCGCGCCGGTAGTCGATCGCCGCGTCGAAGCCGTAGCTCTCGACCAGGCGCGCCGCCTTCTCCGGGCCGCCCGTCGACCCGATCACGCGTTCCGCGCCCAGCAGGCGGGCGATCTGCCCCGCGGCCGAGCCCACCGCGCCGGCCGCGCCCGAGACGAACACGATGTCGCCGGGCTTCATCCGGGCGATCTCCATCAGGCCCACGTAGGCGGTCAGGCCCGTCGACCCGAGGACCCCCAAGTAGGTCTGCGGCGGCGCGAGTTCCGTGTCCACGCGCTCGACGGCCGCGGACGGCAGCACCGCATACTCCCGCCATCCGGCGAAATGCCGGACCACCGCGCCCTCCGGCATCGACTCGGCCCGCGACGCGATGACCGTGCCGACGGCACCCCCGTCCATCGGCTCGCCGAGCCGGAACGGGGGAATGTACGACTCGGTGTCGTCCATCCGTCCGCGCATGTACGGGTCGACGGACATCCAGTCGTTCCGCACCAGCACCTGCCCCGGCTCCGGATCGGGCACCTGCGCGACCACGAGCGCGAAGTCCGTCGCCGCCGGTTCCCCGGTGGGACGCGCGATCAGATGCCATTCGCGGCTGGTGAGGGACATACGCGTGCGCTCCGCCTCTCCCCGATACGACGGATCCGCACCACGGGACCGCCTGGGGGAATCGTTCCGGGAACCGCCGTAACGGCGAATCGTCGACGTGTACCCGCGGTGCGGCGGCGCATGCGGGGAGGAACGGACCCGGATCCGCCGGTCGGGTGGCGCGGAACCCGCGGCGTCCTCAGAACCCGCCTCCGCCCCCGTCACCGCCGCCCCAGCCGCCGCCTCCGTCGCCGCCCCAGCCGCCGAACCCGCCCATGCCACCCGCGCCTCCGTCGCCCCAGCCGCCGTACGTGTCGCCGCCGTCCGGCCCCGCGTACGCCGCGGGAGCCGTCGCGGAGCCCAGCATGGTGCCGATCAGCAGGCCGGGGAGGAGGCCGCCGCCGTACCAGCCCATGGCCCACGGCGCATAGGCCGGGCCCGCCTCCCAGTAGGGGCGCCGCCCGGACGGGGTCTCGACCTGGCGGCCTTCCGGCTCCAGGCCGTCCTCCAGCCGCGCCGCGTCGGCGGCGCAGACCGGCACCGTCCGCGGCGTGCCGCCGCTCGGCGTCCACGCCATGTCGCGGACGGACGCGCCGTGCCGGGGATCGAAGAAGCACGGGGGACGGCGCTGCGGCAGCGGTTCGCCCGCGCGCCGGGCGGCCAGGGTGGCGAGCGCGAACCGGCCCGCGTCGAGGGCTTCGCCGACCGTGCGGACATCGTCCGGGCGCCTGGCGTCCCGCATCGCGGTTTTGGCCCGGTCGTAGGCGTCGAGGGCCTGCGTCCAGTCGTCGCGCATCGCGTCGTCGGCGTCCGCGGCGGCCGGGTCGAAGGCGGTGCGGTCGAGGAGTTCGCCGTACGCGGTGATGTCCTCGTCCACGGTCGGCCGTACCTGCGCCAACTCGGCCTGCTCGCGCTCGGTGCGCCGCTGCCGCCCGCGCCGACGCAGCCACAGCGCGCCGCCCACACCGCCGAGGACCACCAGGCCGAAAACGGCGAGGGCGACGGCGGAACCGTGCCGGTTGGAGGACGCGGTCCCGGTGGAACCCGCCGAGCCGCTCGTGCCGTGCGCATTCGCGTCGTGCACGGCGCCGTCGACGAACTGGGTGAACAGTCCCGGACCGTCGCCTTGGTGCGCGGCCAGCGCGTCGCTCTTCAGCGTGGCCAGGCGCGCGTGCGTGAGGACGGAGGCGTCCGATGCGGCGTCGAAGACCCGGCCGACCGCGACCGCGTACACACCCGGACGCCCCACCTGCTGCCGCAGCGCACTCAGGACGTCGGCGCGCGAGGAGGAAGCGAGCGGAGAATCCGCGGGCACGGCGACCACGAACACCGGTTTCCCGGAGTCGTGGATGGTGGCGCGCAGGGCGTTCGCCGTTGCCGCGGGCAGCACGTCGGACGCGGCCGGATCCGCATACACCGGGTCCGCGCGCAGCGACGCGGCGATCTCGCTGACCCCCGCCGCGGCCTGCGCCCGCCCCGCGGACAACGGCAGCATCGCCAGAGCCAGCAGCAGCACAAGCACAAAGACCGAACGCGCGGGCGGAACGAACGGGCGAAATGCCGACTTCGTCACGAATCCAGGCTACGTCGGGACGCGTGTGGCGCCGATGCGTGCCATGCCGGGGTCGCCACGCAGCCTTCACCACGTCGGCCGCGTCCGCTGCGCCGGGACCCGGTCCGCTGTCCGGTCGTCACCAGTTCGGGGGCATCAGTCGTCCGGGAGCCGTCAGCTCGACGGCGTGCAGTGCAGCGCCGAGTTTGCCGTCGACAGCGTCCCGCTCAGGCCCTGCAGGGGCACCTTCAGCGCGTTGACGGTCGTCTGCACGGTCGAGTTGCTGTCGATCCCCTGGATCACGGACTTGACGCTCTCGGACGCCGCCTTCACCGCGGCACCGGTGGCGTTGCCCAGCTCGCCGGACGAGGCCGACACGTTGTCCAAGTCCTGCTTGACCGTATCGACCGCCGCCTGGAGGTCGTTCTTGCTCGTCGTCGCCGGATCCAGGTTCCGCAGGTGATCGGTGTCCTGCTTGAGCTTGTCGAGGTTCTGGCACACCGTCTTCGCCGCCGCACTCGCCGACTTCGACGCCTTCTGCTCCGGCGACTCCGAACTCGAGTCCGAACACGCGGCCCCCGCAGCCAGAACCGCGACCACCACCAACGACGCACACACCGGGCGCTTCAGCACGGACTACTCCCACTCCCACGATGCCGAACAGAGCATCAACGGACAGCACGTCAACAGAAGGTACATCTCCGGACGAAGCTGAACATTTCGTCCAAGCTCACACAGTGTGTCGCACCCGGCAAGCGGAATCATCCGTGCGACACACCGTCCACCGCAGCCGCGAACAGACCCGGGAACCACGCGGCCGCCGGGACGATCCCCCGCGCGAGCAGCGCACTGCGCCGCGCCGCGAGCAGTCCGGTGGTCAGGCGACGGTAGCTGCGGGTCAGGCGACGCCACTCGGTCTCGTAATCGTCCGGCCGCTCCCGCGCCAGGCAGCCCGCCAACGCCTCCGCGCCCGCCAAGGCCAGCGCGACACCTTCACCCGTCAGGGCGTCCACATAGCCGGCCGCGTCGCCCGCCAGCAGCACGCGACCGCACACTCGCCTACGGGCCGACCGGCGCAGCGGGCCCGCGCCGCGCACCGTCGACACCGGACGGGCGTCCGCCAACCACGCCGAAAGGCCCGCGAACCCCGCCAACTGGGTCGCGTACGGGGCCCGTTCGGACGTCAACAGCGCCACGCAGACGAGATCCGGCGCGAGCGGCGTCACGTACGCCTCGGCACGCGAGCCCCAGTGCACCTCGACGAAATCCGGGACGTCGGCCACTTCGTAATGGCGCCGGAGACCGTAGCGCGCAGGACCGGGCGCCGGAACGTCCAACCCCAGCGCGCGCCGGATCGGCGACCGCAAACCGTCGGCGGCCACCAGCCAACGCGCCCGCAGATCCGGGCCCGCGGCCGTCACCCCGTGGGCGTCCTGCGTCACGCCGGTCACCTTCACCGGAAGCACGGGAACACCGGCGTTCTCCGCGGCTTTCGCCAGGGCGGCTTGCAGGTCGGTCCGCCGCACACCCAGCCCCGGGCCCGCGCGGAACACGGCCTCCGCTCGATGCCGATCGCGCACGTACCGAATCCCGGCGAACGCCTGCCCCGGCGGGTCCACGCCCAGCGCGCGCAACGCCCTTACGCCACCCGGCATCACGCCCTCGCCGCACGCCTTGTCCACGGGGGAGGTCCGAGGCTCGGCCACGGCGACCGTCAGCCCGTGCCGGACGGCATGCAACGCGGTCGCGAGACCGGCGGGGCCTCCGCCGACGACCAGGAGGTCGACGTCGGGGGTGGCGGCCGCCTTGCTCGGGCCGGGGAGGCCGCGCACGGGGTGGTCGGCGGCCTTGCGCGTATTCCTGGTGAGTTTCATGCCGCCGGCGCCGTCCGTTGCAGGGCCGCGTTCTCGGTCGGGACACGCGCCGCCATCATCGCGGCGTTCCCGGCCGTGAACAGCACGGCCGTCAGCCAGGCCGAGTGCACGAGCGGCAGCGCGGCGCCTTCGACGGCCACAGCCACGTAGTTCGGGTGCGCGAGCAGCTTGTACGGCCCGCGTCGCACCAGTTCGCTGCCGGGGACGACGATGACGCGGGTATTCCAGTACGGGCCGAGCGTGCCGATGCACCACCAGCGGAGCGCCTGGGCGGCCACGACGAGCGCGAGCATCGACCAGCCGAGAACGGGGGCGAACGGCCTTTCGAGGAGGAGCGGCTCGAACAGGCATCCGAGCAGCAGGCCGGTGTGCAGCGCCACCATCCACGGGTAGTGCGAGCGGCCGTACTCGACCCCGCCGCGCGCGAACGTCCAGGCGGCATTGCGGCGCGCGACGAGGAGTTCGGCGAGTCGTTCGAAGGCGACCAGAGCGATGAGGGCTGTGTACCAGAGCATTTCCGTTGGCTCTCGCGAGTGGGAACGAGTGGGAAAACCGGGGAGTCTTGGGTTTGCTCGACTACCAGCGCAGAAGCACCAGTTCGGAGCAGAACCCGGGGCCGAGGGCGAGCATGATCCCCCACGAGCCGGGTGCCGGGCGGGCGGACTCCTCGACCGACTGCAGAATGTGCAGCACCGACGCCGACGACAGATTCCCGACCGCCGCCAACGACCGCCACGTCGGCTCCAACGCACTCTCCGCCAGCCCGAGCGACTCCCCGACGGCCTCGACCACCTTCGGACCGCCGGGGTGACATACCCACGTGGCGATGTCGCCGAGCACCAGGCCGTGTTCGCCGAGGAAGGCGCACACCTCGTGGCGCAGATGCGCACGTACGAGATCGGGCACGTCGGCGGTCAGCACCACACGGAAGCCGGACGCGCCCACCTCCCAGCCGAGGACGTGCTCGGTTTCGGGGTAGAGGGTGCTGCGGGTGGCGATGATGCGGGGGCCATGGGTTCTTCGGGACCGTTTGTGGGGCGTGGCGGGGGTCGTTGTGGGGGTCGCGGTTCCGGCCGGCGTTCGGCTGCCGGGTCGGTCGGGCGTTGGCTGGGCCTTGGGCTGGGCCTCGGGCTGTGCCTTGGGGTGGGCGGAACCTACCGCCACCACCGCACCGGCGCCGTCGCCGAACAAGGCCCCCGCCACCAGGTTGGCGGCCGAGCCGTCGCCGCGCTGCAGGGTGAGCGAGCACAACTCGACCGCGAGCAGGACCGCGACGCCGGTGGGATGCCCGCGCAGGAAGTCGTGAACCCGAGCCAACCCCGCCGCACCGGCGACACACCCGAGCCCGAACAGCGGCAGGCGCTTCACGTCCTGCCGCATGCCCATGCGCAACGCCAGCCGTGCATCGACGGACGGAACCGCCAGACCGGTGACGGAGACACAGGCCACCAAGTCGACGTCGTCGGGCCGCAGTCCGGCCTGAGCGAGCGCACCGGCCACGGCCTCCTCGCCGAGTTCGACCGCGGCCCCGATCCAGGCGTCGTTCGAGCGACCGAAGTCGTCGAGACGTGCGTACTGCTCGATCGGCAGGGCCAGATGGCGCGCTTGGACCGTCGACGACGCGTGCAGGCGCCGCAAGGCCCGCTGATCCGCACCGGCCGGGAGACACATGTCGGCGATGAGGTCGGTGAGCGTGTCCTGCGGATAGCGGTGCTGGGGGAGGACGGTGTGGATGGCGAGGATCGCGGGGGAGAGAGGGGTGGGGTCGGGGCCGGGTTCGTGTTCGGGGTCGGCGGTGGTGGGTGTGGGGTCGGTTGCGGGGGTGGGGGCGGGGATCGGGGAGAGGGGGTTGAGGGTGGGGGCGGCTTTGGTGGTGTCGGCGGCGGGGCCGGGGGCAGCTGCGGACGGGTGCGCGGTTGGCGGCGCGTCTTCCGCTGTGAGCGGTGCTGCGGTGGCGGCCGGTTCGAGTCGGTGGGCGGCGAGCGGCGGGTCGACGGTCGCGGCCCGGGTCCCCGGATCGCGTGGGTCTGCGGTCGTTGCCTGGGCGGCCGGCTGTGGGGTTCGACGGCCGGCTGCGGGGCGGCCTCCGCTCGGGGCCGGCGCATCGGCTGCAAGTGGTTCACCCGGGCGGGTATCCGCCGGCGCTGTGATGCGGCGGCTGCTTGCGGCCGAGGTGACGGGCCGGGCCGGTTTACCTCGGCGGACCTTCACGGGCGCTGCGCTGTGTCCGCTGCCGGCGGCCAAGGCGTCGGCTGGGACCGGTTCGACGGCACGGGCATCCGTCGGCGCTGCGGTGTGAGCGCTGCGTGCGGCCGTGGCGTTGGCCGCCGCATGGTTGGCCGCGCGGCCGTTGGCTGCTCCGCCGTCGGCTGCTCCGCCGATGGCTGCTCCGCCGATGGCCGGTCTGCCGCTGGTCTCGCCGTCGGGCACTGCCTCGTGGCCGACCGCCGCCCCACAGGCCGTGCCTTCGCCGACGGTCGCTCCGACGTCGGCCGCGCCGGTGGCCTGCGGTGCGGGGGTGGGCGTGGGCCGGTTTGCGCCGCCGGGTGTCCGATTCATCGGGATTCCTCGGGTTTTCCTCTAGATTCGGCTTCGTGAACGGGTACCCGCCTCCCGCCGTCCGACTCCCGGCTATTCGCGCGACAGCCCGGCGCACGGCCCGCGCGTCACGGGCCTTGGCCGGCGCCTGCCATCCGCTGCCCACGGTCGCCGTGACCGCCCTGGTCACGGCCGTTGCCGCGGCTGCGGGACGGGGCGCATCCGGCACAGCGGCGGTCGCGCTCGCGGTCCTCGCCGGGCAGCTGTCCGTCGGATGGGCCAACGACGCGCTCGACGCACGACGCGACGCCGCCGTCGGCCGGGTCGACAAACCGGCGGCCGGCGGCGCACTCGCGCCGCGCGTCGTCGCCGTGGCAGCCGCGACCGCGCTCGTGCTGTGCGTACCGCTGTCGCTGCTGAGCGGTACGCGCGCCGCAGCCGCGCACCTCACGGGCGTGGTCGGCGGCGGCTGGGCCTACAACCTCGGACTCAAAGCCACGTGGTGGTCCCCGCTGCCCTACGCGATCGGGTTCGCGTCGCTTCCCGCGTTCGTCGCGCTCGGCCTGCCCGGGCACCCATGGCCGGCGTGGTGGGCCGTGCTCGGCGCCGCGTTGCTCGGGGTCGGCGCGCACTTGGTCAACGTGCTTCCCGACCTCGCCGACGACCAGGCCACCGGCATCGCAGGCCTCCCGCACCGGATCGGCGCTACGTGGTCACGCCGCTGCGCCGCGATCGTGCTGGCCGCGGCCCTCGCCGTCATCGCGTTCGGGCCGCCGGGATCCCGGGAGTTGAGCTCGGGCACGCAGGTGCTCGTGGTCATGGGGGTGGCCGGAGGCGTCGCGGTGGGCGGCGTTGCGTGGCTCCTTTTGTTCCGCCAACGATCGGGCGGCGAAAACGTCACACCGTCTTCTCGGGCGAGTGACCGATCCGTTCGAACACGCGCGGACATTCGAACGGACGACACCGCGACGGCCTCCGCACACCCGCAGATCCGCACCCCGACAACCCCGAGCCGGCCCGGCCTGGCGACGCCCCGGACCGACACCACGACCACACTGACAGGCTCCACCGTGGCGGCGCCCCGAACCCGCACCGCGACGACCCCGCCACCGGAGGACGTAGCGCCACAAGCCGTCGCCGCCACCACGGCTGCGACGTCGACCCACGCACAGCCCCTCAGCGGGATCACGCCGAGCCCGTCACCCGCGACGCCGCCCCATCCCTCCACGCCCCAAGCCATCGTCGCAGCCCCGCCCGCATCGCCACCGGGAACAGCGAGCGACGCGCCGCAGGAATCCGCGGCACCTCGGGGCAACACCGCCGACGCACAAGGCGGAGCCTCAACCGAGTCTGCGGCCGGGGTCGCGGCGGCGAACCCGGCGACGGGCGCTGCCACCCCGATGACACCGGCCGACTCTGACGCCCCGACGCCGCCGGCGATCCCCGGGGCGCCCCACCTCGGCTCAGCGGCGCAAGACCTCAGGTCCCCGGAGCGGCGACAAGACCCCGCCTCCGCAACACTCACCGAAACAACCCCTCCCGTCCGCCGTGATCAACTCCCTTTCCGCATCGCGATCGCCATCGCAGCGCTGGCCGTCATCCTCCTCATCGCCCACGGAGGCCAGATCGCCTGAGTCCGCGCGGCCGAATCCCGGAGACGTCCGCCCGTCACCACAGACTCGGGCTGCTGGCAACAACGAACGACGACCAGCCCTCCGGCAGACGCTGGGGCCGCGCCCGACCCGCGCCACGTTCGCCACCACCCGCCACCGCGCGAGGACAGCCACGCGGGCTTTGACCCGGTAATCGACGCGGTCAGGGGCAGGGCCCGGGTTGAGGCTGACGGGGAGCAGCATCACGAAACGCGGCACCAGCACCATCCGCAGCCCGAACCCGCGGCCGCCCGGGAGCGCGCGGTACGACGACCTCCCGGACCGTCGCCGCACCGCGCGCGACCCAAGTCCCATCTGCCGAAAGCCGCCGTAACCCCTCCTCGTACCAGGCCACGTCGCCCGCACCCTGCGCGCACCCCGGCACCCCGCCCACGCTCTCGCACCGCCCGCGACCCAGTCGCCTTCCCTCTCCCGAGGACTTCCCCCGCAGCGGCGCCCCGCCCAGATCGCGCAGAGACTGGACCTATGGCCTCTCCACGCGACCCCGCCGACCCCGGCAGGACTCCCGCGTCCGACATCGGCGACTCCACCGCGTCCGACGCCGCCAACCCCCACGCCGCCGGCACCGGCGCTTCCGGCACCGGCAACCCCACCGCCTCGGGCGCAGGCAACCGCGGCGATCCGACAAGCCGCAGAGGACCTGAGAACTCCACCAACCCCAAGAACCCCAGCGACCCCAAAGGCCCCAACAAACCCACCGAGCCGCGAGACCCCCACTCCCACTCCCACCCCCACACCCCCTTGACCGACTGGCCCGAAGACGCCGACTACTCCCCGGACGAGCGGATCGTCGTCAACCTCGGCCCCCAGCACCCCTCCACCCACGGCGTGCTCCGGCTGATCCTGGAACTCGATGCGGAGACCGTCGTCGAATGCCGGCTCGGCGTGGGCTACCTGCACACCGGGATCGAGAAGAACTGCGAGTACCGGACCTGGACGCAAGGCGTCACGTTCGTGACCCGCGCCGACTACCTCATGCCGGTCTTCAACGAACTCGTCTACTGCCTCGGTGTCGAGCGGCTGCTCGGCATCACCGACGACATCCCGCCCCGGGCCAACGTCATCCGGGTCCTGCTCGCCGAGTTGAACCGCATCTCGTCGCACTTGGTCGCCATCGCCACCGGGGGCATGGAAATCGGCGCCCTGACCGTGATGACGTTCGGGTTCCGTGAGCGCGAGCTGATCCTCGACGTGCTCGAACGCATCACCGGGCTGCGCATGAACCACGGCTTCGTCCGGCCCGGCGGGGTCGCCCAGGACCTGCCCGACGATGCCGAGACGCACGTACGCGAACTCGTCGCCACACTCACCCACCGGCTGCGCGACTACGAGCAACTGCTGGACGAGAACACGGTGTTCAAGCGCCGTACGCAAGGCGTCGGCTACCTCGACGTCACCGGCTGCCTCGCGCTCGGCGTCACCGGGCCGATCCTCCGCGCCGCCGGGCTGCCGCACGACCTTCGCAAGACGCAGCCGTGCTGCGGGTACGAGACCTACGAGTTCGCCGTCCCCACCACCGACACATGTGACGCCTACGGCCGTTACCGCGTCCGCGTCGCCGAGATGAAGGAATCGCTGCGCATCGTCGAGCAGTGCCTGGACCGGCTCGAACCCGGCCCCGTCATGGTCGCCGACAAGCGGATCGCGTGGCCCGCGCAGCTTGCGCTCGGTGCGGACGGGCTCGGCAACTCGGCGGACTACATCAAGACGATCATGGGGGAGTCGATGGAAGCCCTCATCCACCACTTCAAGCTGGTCACGGAGGGCTTCCGGGTACCCGTCGGCCAGGTGTACACCGCCGTCGAATCGCCGCGCGGCGAACTCGGCTGCCACCTGGTCAGCGACGGCGGCACCCGGCCGTACCGCGTGCATCTGCGCGACCCGTCGTTCACCAACCTCCAGGCCGTCCCGCTGATGGTCGAAGGCGGGCTCGTCGCCGACGTCATTGCCTCGTTGGCCAGCACGGATCCGGTGCTGGGCGGCGTCGACCGGTAGACGCCGGCTGCCGGAGACCACGACGGGTGCACCGACCCGCGGCGGTGCGAGGATGGAGACGTAACGCAACACAAAACGCCCGAGGGGGCGAAATGTCTGCGATCAAGGAGAGCATCGACATCGCGCGGAGTCCGGAGGACGTGTTCGCGTACCTCGCCGACTGGTCCCACCTGCCCGAATGGCAGGAAAGCGCGGTCGCGGTGCGCCCGGTCGGCACCGAACCGACCGCGGTGGGCTCGCGGATCGTCGTGACCCGCCGCATGGGACGCCGCGAAATGCCGATGACGATGGAGTACACCGAGCTGGACCCGCCGCGGAGCTGGCGCGTCGACGGCATCGACGGGCCCGTCCGCGGACACGTGCGCGGCACCGTCGAACCGATCGGCGACGGGACCCGGTCGCGCGTCACCATGGCGCTCGACTTCGAGGGCCACGGCATGGGCAAGGTCATGCTGCCGCTCGTCGTCCGACCGCACGTCAAGAAGGAACTGCCGCGCAACGAGCAGAAGCTCAAGGACGTCCTGGAACACGAGGTCTGAGCCGACAGCCGCACCCGCCCGGCCCGCGGCACACCCGCGATCGCCCGGCCTGCGACCTACAACACCCGCGACCTCACACCCGCGACCGGACACCCGCCGCCCCGTACCCGCGGCCTCGGACCCCGCAGCCTCACACCGGGGCGCCGTCGGACGGCGGGGCGAACGCGGTCAGGCGTCCCGAATCGTCGCAGACGACGGCCAGGCCGTCGCTCGCGATCACGACAGGGGAGAGGCCGAAGAACTCCGGGGACACGCCCGACCAGCGGACGGCACCGGAAGCCGCTTCGAGGGCGGAGAAGCTCCGGTCGCCCGAGACGTACAGCGTTCCGTCGACCAGGGAGATGCCGCTCCCGGCTTCGGGCAGTTCGTCGCGCCGCCAGACCAGCCGACCCGTGGCCGCGTCCAGGGCGATGACGGTGCCGCTCGCCGTCCCGAAGTAAGCCACGCCGCCGGCGACGGCCACGTTGCTCGGGTACTGCACGGTGCGGTACGCCCAACGGGGAGCGCCGGTTGCCGCGTCCAGAGCGCGAATTCCGTGCACGAGGGCGGATCCCTGGCCGCGGGGAGGAGCGAAGTCGGCCGCGCCGACGTAGACGATGCCGTCGGCGACCGCCACCGGCACGTCGAACGGGCGTCCGAGACCATGTGTCCACAGCCGGCGGCCGGTTGCCGCGTCGAACGCCTGGACCTTCGCGTCGGACGTGGAGACGAAGAGCCGACCGTCCGCCACCGTCGGCGACGTGAGGACGAAGCCGCCGACCGCCGCCCGCCACTGCTCGTCACCGGTCGCCGCATCGAACGCCCGCACCAAGGACTCGCCGAAACCGGCGAACACCCGGCCGCCGGCGTGGACCGGATCACCGAACGCAGGACTCCCGGCCGCCGGGGCTGCTTGCCGCCACCGCGTGTTGCCGGTGGCCGTGTCCAACGCGTAGAGGGACGTGGCCGCGAAGAAGACGGTGCCGGCTGCGCAGGCGGGGGCGGAGACGGGGATCGAGACGGGGTCTTCGGCATCGAACGTCCACAGTGCCCTTCCGGTCGACGCTTGGAGCGCGTAGCCGGCGGCACCGCCCGCGTACAGGACACCGGCGTCGTACGTCGGCGTGAGCGCACCGTCCCCGAACGACTCGAACTGCCAGCGGACCGCGCCCCGAGGGCCGGGCGGGAGACGGGGACCGGGGACGTCGTCCGGCCCTTGGCCCGGACCCGGAGTGTGCCCCTGCCCGCCCTTGCCCGGCCCGCGGGGATGCGACGGGGCGGCCCCACGCGGCTTCGCTCCCTGGCGCAGGGCGGCCGTGGTGCCCACGATCGCGGCCGCGGCCACGGCGCCGCCGAAGAGGACTTGGCGCCGGGAGAAGCGTCTGCGGGGGGCATCCGGGGCTCCGGCTGTGTCGGCGGCCACGGCTGCAACCGCGGCCTCGGCGGGAGCCGCGGGCTCGGCCGGAACCGCTGCGTTGGCCGGATCGCCATGCTCGGCGGGAGCCGCGGGCTCGGCCGGAACAGCCGCCTCGGCCGGATCCCCAGGTTCGGCTGGAACCGTAGGCTCGTCGGGCCCGGTGGACCCCGGCGGCGTCACCACTTCCAGGCCTCCTCGTCTGTGGCGTACCGGGCGCGGTAGGCGTCGGGGGACAGCAAGGCGTCGCGGTCGGGGTCCGGCTCGGCCTGCTCATCGGAGCGGACGGCGGGGCGTTTCCCCGACGCCATGTCCACCCACGGCTCGGCGACGGCGATGCGCCGCAGCCCCGGCATCAGCTCCTTGGCCTGCCGCAACGCCCGCGCCGCGGGTTCCGGCTTTTGGGTGATGCTGTACGCGATCGCGGCCGTGCACAGGGCGTTGGCGGCGGTGATCGGGGAGCGCGAGTGATACGCCGCCCGGTCGGCTGCGAGCGCGGCCGGACCCGGGGAGCCGCCGGTCAGGAGGAAGAGCGCGGAAGCGTCGGTGGTGGGGGAAGGCGGTGCCAGGGTCAAGCCCACGGCCGCCAGCCAGTGCAACTCGTTCACGTGGACCGGGAACGACGGAGGACGGGGAGAGTCCCATCCGAGCTTGGCTTCGCGTGCGTATGCCAACAGGCGCGCCCGATGTTGTGCCGTGCGAGCGCGATCGGGGCCGGACGGCGCGATCGCGAACCACGCGAACCCGGTGTCCGGCCTTATTCGATCCAAGTCGAGCGTGAGCACGGCGAGTTCCGCGTTGTAGGCCTGAGCCGACCAGGACTTCCGGTCGAGTTGCCCGAGTGCCTCCGCTGCGGCGGCTGCATCCCCCACCGCCAACAGATGCGCGATCTTGACCTCCGCCGTCGACCGCTTCACCCGGTCGAACGCCGCACGGTCCGCGAACGGCATCGCGAACAGGAACCAGCCCGGCGTCGACGACACCGGATGCGGCGCGACCACCGTGACGGTGCCCAACGCGATACCCGCCGCGCCCGCCCAACCGTACGGCTCGGGCAACAGCAGCCCGGCCGCCGTTGCCAGCGCCGCGAACGCGACGACCTCGGCCGCGCATCCGAGCCACACCCGCAGCCGGCTCGTGGCCTCGGTGCGCGGGGCGAGATCCACCGACGCTCCCCAGGGCACCGCGCCACGAACCCGGAGCCGGTCGCCGTCGATGCGGGCCTCGAGAGGACGTCCGCTGCCGAGTTTGTCGGCGACGACGCGCATACCGAACACCGGGGCCGACGCCAGCCACCACAGCCGGTGCAGCCCGTTCCGGACCAGGTGCGAGGCGACCACGGCGGCCAGATAGCGCTGCAGGAAGGTGCCGCCGAAGACCGGCGCGCCCGCCGTGACGGCCACCATGCCGACCGTGACCGGCACGGTGCGCGCGAGCGCGGCGAATCGATTCCGCCGAGCCTGCTCGGCGAAGCTGCGGAAGGGAGTCACGTAGCGAGATCATGGCAGCGAGGACCCGCCTCCGACCAGGGGTTTCGCCGGAAATCCCGGAGCGGGCCGGGGAGCACACGAGGAGGCAGGCGTGACCGTACGGGATGCCGGGCAGGTCGACGCCGTGGTCGTCGGCGGCGGCCACAACGGACTGGTGGCGGCCGCGTATCTGGCCGCCGCGGGACGGTCGGTCGTGGTCCTGGAACGCCGCGGCGAGGTCGGCGGCGCGGCCGTGTCGATCCGGCCGTTCGCGGGAGTGGACGTGCGGTTGTCGCGGTACTCGTATCTGGTCAGCCTGTTCCCGCGGAAGATCGCCGACGACCTCGGGCTGCGGATGGAGCTGCGCAGACGGCACATCGGCGCGTACACCCCGTCCGGCGACCGCGGATTCCTGTCCGACTCGTCCGACGCCGCCCGGACCCGCGCCGAACTGACCCGCTTCGCGGGCGCCCACGACGCCGACGCGTGGGAGCGGGTGGGGACAGCACTGGGAGCGATGGCCGCCCGCGTCTTCCCGACACTGACCGAACCCTTGCGCGGCCGTGACGACTTCCGGGCGGTGGTGGGCGACGAGCGGCTTTGGGGCGGGGTGTTCACGCGGCCGCTGAGCGGGCTGATCGAGGAGGAGTTCGGTGACGACGCGGTCCGGGGGACCGTCCTGACGGATGCGCTGATCGGGACGTTCGCTCGTGCGAGTGATGCGTCCTTGCGTCAGAACCGGTGCTTTCTCTACCACGTCATCGGGGGAGGGACGGGGCACTGGGACGTGCCGGTCGGGGGGATGGGCGCGGTCACGGCGGCGCTTGCGGCGGCGGCGCGCGGCGCGGGAGCGGATCTGCGGACGCGGGCCGAAGTCACCGCGGTCACCCCCGACGGCGAAGTCCGGTATCGCAGCGGCGACACCGAGTATCGGGTGACGGGGGAATGGGTGTTGGCAGCGGTGGCGCCGCGGGTGTTGGAGGGGTTGCTGGGGGAGGGCGCGGCTCCGCTGTCTACCGATTCCGGGCGTGTCGGCGGCGGGCCGGAGGGTGCGCAGGTCCAGGCGCATCCGGAAGGTGCGCAGTTCAAGGTGAATATGGTGCTGTCGCGGTTGCCTCGGCTGCGTGATCCGGGCGTCGATCCGCGCGAGGCCTTCGCCGGGACGTTCCACGTACACGAGGGGTATGCGGAACTGGACGCGGCGTTCGCCGCGGCGGAGGCCGGGCGGGTGCCGTCGCCGGTGCCGGGGGAGATGTACTGCCATACGCTGACCGATCCCACGATCCTCGGGCCCGAGTTGCGGGCTTCGGGGGCGCAGACGCTCACGTGGTTCGGCCTTCACACGCCGGCGCGGCTCTTTGCCGCCGACAACGACGGGGCGCGGGATGCCGTGCTGAGGGCCACGTTCGCGTCGTTGAACAGTGTGCTTGCGGAGCCGATCGAGGACTGTTTGATGCGCGACGCCGAGGGACGGTTGTGTGTCGAGGCCCGGACACCGCTGGATCTGGAAGGCGAACTCGGGTTGCCGGCGGGGCACATCTTCCATCGGGATTTGGCTTGGCCGTACGCCGAGGACGACGCGGACGTCGGGACGTGGGGTGTGGAGACGCGGTACAGCCGTCTTCTGCTGTGCGGTGCGGGGGCACGGCGTGGGGGAGGGGTGAGCGGGATTCCGGGGCACAATGCGGCGATGGTGGTGCTGGGGCGGGGGTAGGCGGACGGCTGGACCGACGGGATGATCGGCAGGCGGATGGCTGGACGGGCGGTTGCGCGGATTCGCGGGGGATGGGCGGCGGAACTGCGGAACTGCGGAAGCGCCTGGTGAGGCGGTCGATTCGAACGCCCGTGTGAGCCGGGCTCACTCGGTCGAGAACGCTGTGTGACGTTTCCGCCGTTCAACCGTTGGCGGAACAAAAGGAGCCACGCAACGCCGCCTCGGCCCGGGTCTGCTCAAGTTCACGTCCGGCCCGCAGCCCGATGCCATCGGGGCTGCTCCGGCGGCTGTACTCGGCCCCGCGTCCACCAGACCCGGCCCGGCCCCTGCCACCGGACGCCGCGCCGGACCCGGCCCGACCCGATGCGTCCCCCTGCCACCGGACGCCGCGCCAGCCCCGACCCGACCCGATGCGTCCCCCTGCCCATCGGACGCCGCGCCGGCCCCGACCCGACCCGACCCGACTCGTCCCCGTGCCACCAGACACCGCGCCGTCCCCCGACCCGGCCCCGTCGCCCGGCATCCCGACCCTCCCCCCGCGGCGTAGGGTGGAATGCAAGGCAGCAGCCAGGTGCGCGCACCGCGGCGGCGAAGGTGTCGGGGCGGGCAGGAGGCGCCGAAGGCCGCGTCGAGTGCGAGGGGGTCGTGAACGCCGGGCCCCGAAGGAGGCCGCGCCGTGTTGTTCCAGGACCGCCGGGACGCGGGTCGGCGGCTCGCCGCCGAACTCGGATCGTTCGCCGGGCCCGACGTCGTCGTGCTCGGCATGCCGCGTGGTGGCGTGGTCGTCGCCGCCGAAGTCGCCCGGGAACTCGACGCCCCACTCGACGTCGCCATCGTCCGCAAACTCGGCGTGCCCTACGCGCCCGAGCTGGCGATGGGCGCCATCGGCGAGGGCGGCGCCCGCGTGCTCAACGACGACGTCATCGCGCAAGTGCGAATATCCCCAGGAGAGTTGGCCGCCGTCGAACTCGCCGAGACGGAAGAGCTGGAACGCCGCGCCCGCCGCTACCGAGGCGACCGGCGCCCGGCCGACCTGCGCGGCAAGAACGTCCTGATCGTCGACGACGGCATCGCCACCGGCGCCACCGCCCTCGCCGCCTGCCGGATCGCCCGCACCCGCGGCGCGGCGCACGTCGTGCTGGCGGTGCCCGTCGCCCCGTACGACTGGGCCGACCGGCTCGGCCGCGCGGCCGACGAACTCGTGTGCGTGGCCGCGCCCATCGAGTTCTTCGCGATCGGCCAGTTCTACGCCAACTTCACACAGACGACCGACGAGGAAGTCCTCGAAGCCCTCGGCATTCCGACCGCCCCGCCCGACACCGGCGACCTGGAGATCCCGGTCGCCGGACTGCGCCTCGGCGCCCGGCTCGACATGCCCGACGAGGCCGTCGGCGTCGTCGTCTTCGCGCACGGCAGCGGCAGCAGCCGGCACAGCCCCCGCAACCGCTACGTCGCCCGCGTCCTCAACGACGCCGGCCTCGGCACCCTGCTGTTCGACCTGCTCACCGCCGACGAAGCCGCCGACCGCAGCAACGTCTTCGACACCGAACTCCTCGCCCGCCGCCTCACCGCCGCGACCCGCTGGCTGCGCGGCCACCCCGCCGCGGCCGGTCTGCCGATCGGCTACTTCGGCGCCAGCACCGGCGCCGCCGCCGCACTCTGGGCAGCCGCCGAACCCGACGCCGACATCGCCGCGATCGTGTCCCGCGGCGGCCGCCCCGACCTCGCCTGGCCGCGCCTGGCCGCGGTCACCGCGCCGACCCTGCTCATCGTCGGCGGCGCCGACGACCTGGTCGTCCAGCTCAACGAGCAGGCCAACACGTGGCTGCACGGCGAAAGCCGCGTCATCCTCGTCCCCGGTGCCACACACCTGTTCGAAGAAACCGGAGCCCTCGAACAAGTAGCCGACCTGGCGCAGGACTGGTTCACCAGCCACATGGCCCCGACCCCGGTCGGATAGGCCACCGCCGACGCCCCAGGGCGACGGACCAAGCGGAAAACCGACGCCCGCGGCACGGAGAGAGAGCTCACCGCCGACGTGGGAACGGCGTGCGTCACCCGCGAACGCAACCGGGACGTCGACGCGCCGCCCGAACAGCGTCAAGCCGACCCAACGCCCGGCACCCCAACGCCACCCGGCGGGCGGGACGCCCCGCGGATCGCCGGCCGCACGACCGCCCGGGCACGCCCAAGACGGCCAACGCAAGGGTGCCCATGACGCAGCCCGGCGCGAGGCCGACCCGCCCCCGTGGCCTGTCCGGAGAAGCGTCGGCCCCTCACCCCTCATCCGCGTAGTCCCCGTACACAACCTCCCCGCGTCGCTCATACGTGTTGATCACCACCCCCTTCGGCGTGGTCCGCCAGCCCGCCAGCTCGTAGGCGCCGGGCATGGCCCCCTCGCGGAACAGGCGTTTGCCCGTGCCCAGCACGACCGGGAACGACAGCAGGTTGAGCGTGTCCACCAGGCCGGCGGCCAGCAGCGTCCCGGCGAGGGCGCCGCTGCCGTGGATCTGGAGTTCGCGGCCGGGCTGGTCCTTCAGCGCGGCGACCGCCTTGACCGGGTCGCCGGACAGGATCCGGCTGCCGCTCCAGTCGACGGTGGGGAGGGTCTCGGTCACCACGTACTTCGGCAGGTGGTTCAGGCGCGACGCGATCGGGTCGGCCGGGTCGTCGTGCCGCGGCCAGTAGGAGCGGAAGATCTCGTACGTCCTCCGCCCGAGCAGGAACGCATCGGCGTTCTCGAACACCTCGGCCATGAAGCGGCCGAAATCCTCGTCGCCGTACGGAGCCGACCACCCGCCGTGGGTGAACCCGCCGCTCGGGTCCTCCCCGGGGCCGCCAGGCGCCTGGTAGACGCCGTCGAGAGTCAGGAACGTGGTGAGGGTGAGTCGCATGGCTGGGATGGTCCTTTCCCGGGTCGGGTGAAGTCGGAGCAAGGCCGGTTCGCAGCTGGCTCCAAGCCGCTTCGAAGCCGGTCCGAAGTCCCGGCTCCAAGTCGCTTCGAAGTCGCTTCGAAGCCGGCTCCAAGCCAGCTCCAAGCCGGTTCGAAGCCGTTTCGATGGCCCACCGGGGTAGACCGCCGCTGCCGGCAAAACTCATCGGTCACCGGGGTGTGGTGGAAGCATGGTGAGTATCGCGCGCTTTGTCCGGATTGGAGCGCCCCATGGACCCCGGACCCCACACACCACCCGCCCAGCCCACGCCACCCCCACACCCCACGGGCACCACACGTCCCGGAACCTCCGACATCACCCGTCTGGGGCCGCTCGCCGGGGTCGTGGCGATCGTCCTTCTGGTGATCGCGTTCGCGGTCAGCGGCGAGGTGCCCGGCGTGGGTGCCAGTGGGAACCAGGTCGGCCAGTTCTACGAAGCGCACGAAACCCGCCAGGTGTGGGCCGTCTGGCTCCTCACCCTCGCCGCCGGTTTCCTGGTGTTCTTCGCCGCGCAGCTTGCTCACGCGGTACGCGGCGACCGCCGACGCACCGCCTGGCTCCCGAACGTCGCCTTCGCCGGCGGCCTCGTCACGGCCATCGGCCTGTGGCTGTACGGCGGGATCGCGTTCGCGCTGATCGACGCCGCGGACAAGCCGCGCACGCAGCCCGCCGCCTTGCAGGCCCTCAACGCTCTGGCGCACGACAACTTCGTCATCCCCGTCGCCGGTCTCGGCCTGCTCGCCCTCGGCTCCGGACTCGCGCTGGTCCGCGCCGAGCCCGGCACGACCCCGGTGCCGCAGTGGCTCGGCTGGGTGGCGATCGTCATCGGCATCGCGCTGTTCGTGCCCTACGCGTGGTGGATCGCCCTGTGGCTGGTCGGATTGTGGATCGTCGCCATGAGCGTTCTGCTCACCCTGGGGCGCTACCGCAAGCCCCGCACCCCCGAACCCTGGCAGCCGGGACCCAACCCCGCCCCGTGACAGAGTGATCCCGAAGGCGGACTCGATCCGTCGCGGCCGAATCGGCGAAACCCCCAGGCGGTGGTCGCGGCGGCCACGGCGAAGGAGACGGCACGGACATGGCACACGGCTACATCGGCTCGATGAAGACCAAGCCCGGCAAGCGCGACGAGGTCGTCGCGATCCTGTTGGCCGCGGCCGAGGGGCTGTGGGACCATGGCTGCCGCAGCTATGTCGTAGGACTGGACGTCGGCGACCCGGACATGATCGTGGTCACCGAGGTCTGGGAGTCGAAGGAACGCCACGACGCATCCCTGCAGTTGCCCGAGGCGAAGGAAGCGATCGCGGTCGCCCTGCCGCTGCTGACAGGGGAGTTCACCGGCCGAGAGCTGGACATCGCGGGCGGCCTCGGCGCCTGACCCGGCCCCGGCAGTCGACCGCCGGGCCGCTGTACGGGCCGCTGTGCCGCGGACCGGGCGCCCGCCCCGCCCCGCGCCCGCCCCGCCCCGCGCCCGCCACCCCCGTGCGCCACCCGCCCTCGCCCCCAGCCCGAACCCCCGTACCCACCAACCGAATTGACCACGCCACGTGATCGTTCCGTGCGGTGACACGTGACGATTTCGCTGGTGACACGTGTGACCTGCGCATCTGCGTTCCGTATGTGTTGACTTCGTTGTCCGGACCCACCAGCCTCGGCGCGTGAGCGTGGGCGCGACCCGACAAATCGGCTGATCCGCGCCGATCTTGGGAAACCGTCCGCGACCGTGCGCGTCAGGCTCAGCAGCCACGATCCTCCGTTCCACGCCGCCGCTTTCCGCGGCTCTTCCACCGCAGTCGACCTGCCCCCGGAGGTTTCGCATGTCCGCACCCACCGCGCCGGACCCGGGGTCCGCGCGCAGTGCCGAAGGCTCCACTCCCACCGAAGGGCCCAGCCGCCGCGGGGTGCTCGCGGGCGCCGCCGCGCTTGCCGCGGCCGCCGCGTGGACGCCGCTCGGGCTGGTGTCCGCCGCCCAGGCCGCGACCCCGGCCCCGCCCGGGTTCCCGGCGGGCATCCCGCTCGGTCTTCAGCAGTACAAGAACTGGTCCGGCGAGATCGTCATCGACGACGTCTGGACCGCCGTGCCCGCCACCCCGCAGGACGTCGTCACGATCGCCAACTGGGCGCGTGCCAACGGCTACCGGGTGCGCGCCCGCGGCATGAGCCACAACTGGTCGCCGGTCCTCCAGCCCAAGGGCAGCAGCGTCGCCAAGGTGGTGTTCGTCGACCTCACCAAGAACCTCACCGCGGTCACCGTCAACGCCGGGAACCCGGCCACCGTCACCGCCCAGGCCGGCGCCACCGTCGACAAACTCCTCAACACGCTCGAAGCGGCCGGCCGCGGCCTGATCGCCACCACCGCGCCCGGCGCGCTGAGCATCGGCGGCATCCTCGCGATCGGCGCGCACGGCAGCGGCATCCCCACGTCCGGAGAGACCCGGCCGACCGGCGGCACGTACGGCACGCTCAGCAACCTCGTCCTGTCGCTCACCGCCGTGGTGTGGGACGCGGGCGCCGGCGCGTACGTCCTCAAGACGTTCGCGCGCACCGACCCGGACATCGGCGCGTTCCTCGTCCACCTCGGCCGCGCGTTCGTCACCGAGGTCACCCTGCAGACCAACGCCAACCAGCGGCTGCGCTGCCAGAGCTTCTACCACGACCAGATCGGGACCCTCATGGGCCCGCCCGGAAGCAGCGGCAAGAAGCTCGCCGACTACATCCGGGACACCGGCCGCATCGAACTCATCTGGTTCCCGTTCACCACCGTGCCGTGGCTCAAGGTGTGGTCGGTCGCGCCGTCCAAGCCGTGGGTGTCCACCACGGTCAACGGCCCGTACAACTACACGTTCGCCAACTTCGTCACCGAGGACCAGGCCAACTTCGTCGCCCAGGTCGTCACCGGCAACGTGTCCGGCACCCCCACCTTCACCAACGGCGAGATGGCGGTGGCCGGTTCGGGCCTCATCGCGACCTGGACGTGGGACATCTGGGGCTGGTCGAAGAACACCCAGCTCTTCGTCGAACCCACCACGCTGCGCATCCACGAAGGCGGCTGGGCGGTGCTGTGCCGCCGTACCGACGTCCAGCGTGTGGTCAGCGAGTTCTACACGAAGTACACGCAGCTGATCGGCGCGTTCCAGGGCAACGGCCAGTACCCGTGCAACTCGCCCATCGAGATCCGCGTCACCGGCGTCGACCGCCCGGACGAAGTCGCCGTGGCCGGCGCGGTCGTGCCGCAGCTGTCGGCCGCCCGGCCGCGCCCCGACCACCCGGAATGGGACACCGTCGTCTGGCTGGACGTCGCCACGCTGCCGGGCACGCCCGCGGCCAACGACTTCTACCCGCAGATCGACGCGTGGATCTGGGCCAACTACACCGGCAGCTACGCGTGCGTCCGCCCGGAATGGTCGAAGGGCTGGGCCTACAGCACCTCCGGCCCGTGGACGGACATGGGTGCGGTGACCGGCCGCATCTCCGACGCGTTCCGCACCGGGCAAGCCGTCGGCGACAACTTCGACGCCGCGCGCGCCACCCTCAACCGGTACGACCCGGCCCGGGTGTTCTCCAACCCGTTCCTGGACGTACTGCTGCCCTGACCGGAACCCCCGGCACCGTGCGCGCCCGGACGCGTACGGTGCCGGGCACCAAACCCCGCGGCGCGGCGCCGGGTTACGCCGCGTCGCGGAACAACCTCCGGTAGGCGTGCGGCGTCGCGCCCCGCCGCCGCACGAAATGGTGCCGCAGGGTCGCCGCACTCCCGAAGCCCGTCCGCGTCGCGATGGCCTCCACCGTCAGCGCCGTCTCCTCGAGCAACTCCTGTGCAGCGAGCACGCGTTGCCCGATGAGCCACTCGTACGGGGTGGTCCCGGTGTGCTGCTGGAAGCGCCGCGCGAACGTCCGCGGCGACATGTGCGCGTGCGCCGCCATCTGATCGATCGTCACATCGTCGTGCAGGTTCGCGCGCAGCCAGTCCAGCGTGCCCTGCATCGGATGTGTCTCGGTGTGCGCCAGCGGGCGGGCGATGTACTGCGCCTGGCCGCCGTCCCGGTGCGGCGGGACGACCATGCGGCGCGCGATCGTGTTGGCGACGCGGCTGCCGTTCTCCCGGCGCACGATGTGCAGGCACGCGTCGATCCCGGCGGCGGTCCCGGCGCCGGTCACCACGCCGGAGTCCTCGACGTACAGCATGTCCGGCTCGACGATCGCGTCCGGATAACGGTGTGCGAGGCGTTCCGCGTACATCCAGTGCGTCGTGCACCGCCGCCCGTCCAACAGCCCCGCCTCGCCCAGCACGAACGCCCCCGAGCACACGCTGAGCACGCGCGCCCCGCGTTCCACGGTGTCGCGCAGTGCCTGGAGCAGCTCCGCCGGCAGCGGCCCGTTGCGCGCGTGGTCGCTGGCCGCCGGGACGATGACCAAGTCGGCGTCGGCAAGCCGGTCGAGCCCGTCGGGCACGTCCAACCCGAAGACACCGTTGGTGGGGACTCGGCCGGGTTTCGGTGTGGCGACCGCGAAATCGTACGCAGGCAGTCCGTGTTCACTGCGGTCCATGCCGAACACTTCGCAGGCGACCCCGAGTTCGAACGGGTGGATGCCGGGCAGTGCCACCGCGACCACGTTTTTCAGCATGTTCGACACTGTGCCAGAAGCGCGCCGCTGTTGGCAGTATCTTGTCCGATGATGGCAGTCCTGCCACTCGTGCCCAGGGCGACGCGGCGGCACTCTGGACACATGACGACGACAATCCTCGCCCTCGCAAGCCTGGCCGCGCTGGCCCTCCTCGGCGCCCTCGCCGCCACCGGACACACCGCCGACTCCCGCGACGGACGCGACTGGCACCCGCGCACCCCCGCCGACACCGGCCGCGACCGCAACGACGACGACGGAGGCGGCGGGGACGGGGCAAGAGCTCATGGCAATGGGGGAGTTGCCCGCGTCCTGCACTATGGGACCACCACCGCGTCGGCCACGAGCGCCCGGCGCCCGGCCGAGGAATCAAGCCGCCGAGCCGCGTGACGCGACACGACGCATGAACGAGGGGCGGATCACGGACCCGAGTCCGTGATCCGCCCCTCGACGTACGCAGGCGTGCGCGGGCGAGCCGGGCGCCCCGGTCAGCCGGCCACGACGGCGCGCAGGCTTTCCTTCAGCGAACCCATGGTCGCGAGGACCGCCGTCGGCTCGTAACCGCAGTGCGCCATGCAGTTGTCGCAGCGCGGGTCCTTGCCGCGGCCGAACGCGTCCCAGTCGGTCGTCTCGATGAGTTCCTTGTACGTCGGCACGTAGCCGTCCGCCATCAGGTAGCACGGCTGCTGCCAGCCGAGCAGCGAGTACGACGGGATCGCCCACGGCGTGCACTCGAACTCGCGCTTGCCCTCCAGGAAGTCCAGGAACAGCGCCGAGTGGTTCAGCCGCCACTTCTTGCGGCGGCCCTCGCCGAACGCCTCGCGGAACATCTTGCGGGTCTGCTCGACGCCGAGGAACCGGTTCTGGATCGGTGCCTTCTCGTACGCGTACCCGGGCGAGATCTGCATCCGGTCGACCTTGAGGTCGTCGTTCAGGTAGTCCAGCACCTCGCGCACCGACTCCGGCGAGTCGGTGTTGAAGAACGTGCTGTTCGTGAACACCTGGAAGCCCGCGTCCTTGGCCATCTTGATGGCCGCGACCGCCTCCTTGAACACACCTTCCTTCGCGACCGCCTCGTCGTGCCGCTCCTCGAGGCCGTCGAGGTGCACCATCCACGCGAAGTTCCGGTTCGGCTTGAACTTGTGGAGGTGCTTCGGCAGCAGCACGGCGTTCGTGCACAGGACGACGAACTTCTTGCGGCGCAGCAGCGCCTCGACAATCTTGTCGATGTCCTTGTGCATGAGCGGCTCGCCGCCCGCGAGGGACACCATCGGTGCGCCGCATTCCTCGACGGCGGCGACCACCTGCTCGACGGGCATGCGCTTCTTGAGCACGTCGTGCGGCTGCTGGATCTTTCCGCAGCCGCCGCACTTGAGGTTGCACGCGAACAGCGGCTCGATCTCGACGATCATCGTGAACTTGTCGTTCCGCTTGATCTTCTGCTTGACGAGATGCGTGCCGATCTTCGCGGCCAGGTTCAGCGGCAGACCCATTACGGCCTCGCCCCTCTCTCCCCGTCGGCCGGACATGCGTGTTTGCCCGGGACCCCCGGATACTGTCAAGATCTAACATACAGTCTGTATGTCACGGGAGGGTTGTATGGGGGTCACGCGTCGGGCAGAACACGTCGCCGACACCCGCGACGCCTTGGTCGCGGCCGCCCGCGAGCTGTTCGCGGAGCGCGGGTTCGCGGCCACCGGTACCGAAGAGATCGTTTCCCGCGCCAGGGTTACCCGCGGCGCGCTCTACCATCACTTCCGCGACAAAAAGGACCTCTTCCGGGCGGTCATGGCGTCCGTCGCCGGCGAAGCCGCCGAAGCCCTGGTCACCCACGAGCTGCGTCATGCCCAGGAACAACCCGACGAACCCTGGGATCAACTCCGACACGGCTTCCAATCCTTCCTCGACGTCTGCACGACGGGCGATTTCCAGAGGATTGTCTTGATCGACGGGCCCGCGGTCCTCGGCCCCGGCGCGTGGGACGCACTCGTCGAGGAATACGGGCACGGCCTGCTCGCCGAGTGGCTGCGCCGGGCGATGTCCAACGGCGAGATCGACGAACTGCCCGTCGCACCGCTGGCCGCACTCCTGGCCGCGCTGCTCTCCGAAGCCAGCCTCTACACGGCGCGCGCGGACGACCCCGACACCGCACGGCGCGAAGCCGGACAGGTCGTGGACCGGGTGCTGGCAGGGCTGCGGCGCGGCTGAGCCGGACCCGGGACGGACCGGGGACGACCGCAGGCCGGGACACCGCGGGAGACCCGAAGAACGCGAGGACACGGGGGACGCGTAGACGTCATACGTGTGACCGGCCCGGTTTCCGCCGTCCGGGGCATGTTCCGTACCGTCGTACGCATGACACCTCCGCACGGCGCGCCCACCCCTGCCGCCGCACCCGGCGCAACCCCGGCGCCGCCGACCACCCCGACGGCCGCGCCGGACCCGACCGGCCCGGCGTCGTCCGAGTCGGCCGCGCACGGATGGGGCCGACGGGGACCGCGGACCAACGGGCAGGCCGTGCTGCTGGTGCTGATCGGCGCCGGGTCGATCCAGTTCGGCGCCGCGTTCGCGGCGAAGCTGTTCCCACGGGTCGGACCGGAGGGCGCGGTCACGCTGCGCCTGGTGATCGCGGCCATCGTGATGCTCGCGGTGGTGCGTCCCAAGATCCGCGGACGCTCGCGGGCCGACCTGCTGACGGTCGTCGGGCTCGGCGTGTCGCTCGGCGGGATGAACCTGTGCTTCTACGAGGCGATCGCGAGACTGCCACTCGGTCCCGCGGTGACGCTGGAATTCCTCGGACCGCTCGGACTCGCGGTCGTCCTGTCCCGGCGGCTGCGCGACATGTTCTGGGTGGTGCTGGCCGCGGTCGGCGTCCTGCTGCTCGGCAAGGGCGGGTTCTCCGGGCTCGACGGCGCGGGTGTCGCCTTCGTCCTCGCCGCGGCGGCGTTCTGGGCCGCGTACATCATGGTCGCGACGCGCACCGCGCGCCGCTTCACCGGCGTCGACGGCCTCGCGCTGGCGATGGCGGTCGCGGCAGTGCTCGTCATGCCGTTCGGTATCGCGGGCGCCGGAACGGAACTCGTGCAGCCGGGCACGCTCGGGTTCGGACTGGTGGTCGCGCTGATGTCGTCGGTGGTGCCGTACTCGTGCGAAATGCTCGCGATGAAGCGGCTGTCGGCGGGCACGTTCGGACTGCTGGCAAGCCTGGAACCCGCGGTCGCCGCGGCGGCCGGGTTCGTCGTGCTCGACCAGAGCCTGGCGTGGATCCAGGTCGGCGGCATCGCCCTGGTCGTGGCGGCCAGCGCCGGGGTGACCATCACACAGACGTCGGAACCACCGTTGGACCGGGCGACGCTGGCCGAAGCAACCGGGGGAGTACCACCGCAACCGTGAGACCGCAGGCCGGATGCCGCAGGCAGCTTCGGTTGTTCCGGGTCAGCGGCGCGGCATGTACATGATCAGGGCGACGCCGGCGAGGCAGACGGCCGCGCCGGTGACGTCCCACCGGTCGGGGCGGAACCCGTCGAACACCATGCCCCACACCAGCGAACCCGCCACGAACACCCCGCCGTACGCGGCCAGGATCCGCCCGAAATGCGCGTCCGGCTGCAGCGTCGCCACGAACCCGTACGCCCCCAACGCGACAACCCCGAGCCCGGCCAACCACCACGGCTTGTGCTCGCGCACGGACTGCCACACCAGCCACGCACCCCCGATCTCGGCAAGCGCAGCAAGAACGAACAGAGCGAGCGAACGAGCGACGGACATGGCGGAACGCTACGGCACAGGGGCGGACATCAGCCGTCACGGCGGCGGACAACCGGGCGGCTGTGCACGACTTTCGTACCATCCACGGCTCGCATGCGGAAACGTTGCGCCTACGGACCCCTAGGCCATTGCGCCCCTTCGCACTCCAACCAAGGGGTGCCTCAACAGGGTTTTCGGCCGGGTGATACCTCTCTGCCTGTGAACCACGTCCCCTCATCCCCCTTCCTGCGCCGCGCTCTGCCCGCCGCGCTGGTCGCAGCCGCCCTTGTCACAGGCTGCAGTTCGTCCTCCGACAAGGCCGACACCACGGCCAAGAACGCCACCACCCCCGCGGCCCAGTCCCCGGCCCCGGGCGCAGCCACCCCGTCCCCGCAGGCCCCGCCGCCGGTAGGCGCCGACAACCCCGCGCTCAAGGACTTCTACGCACAGAAGCTCGACTGGGCGCCCTGCAAGGCCGACCCCGCCGCGCGCAAGGCCGACTCCGCCGTAGCGGCCGTCGACCGCAAACTCCAGTGCGCCAAGCTCCGCGTCCCGCTCGACTACGCCACGCCCGGCACGAAGTCGATCGAGGTCGCGGTGTACCGGCTGCCCGCGCAGGGCGGCACGGACCGCCGCCTGGGGTCCCTGGCCACCAACCCGGGCGGCCCCGGCAGCGGGGTGCGCTACACCGTCACCAACCTCGCGGCGTCCCGCCCCGGCCTGGCCGAGCGGTACGACATCATCGGCTTCGACCCGCGCGGCACCGGCGGCAGCGGCCAGGTCGACTGCGCGGACGGCCCGCTGATGGACCGCCTCCAGTCGATCGACCCCACGCCCGACGCCGCCCAGGTGGAGTCCGCCGCCGCCGTGCTCAAGGAGTTCGGACAGGGCTGCGCCGCCCGCATGGGCGACCTGCTCCCGCGCATCGGCACAACCGAGGCAGTCGACGACATGGACGTCCTGCGCGGCGTTGTCGGCGACGAGAAGCTCAACTACGTGGGCACGTCGTACGGCACTTACCTCGGTGCCCGCTACGCCCAGCGACACCCGGGCCGGGTTGGCCGCTTGGTGCTGGACGGCCTGCTCGACCCGGCGTCCGACCGCATGACCTTGGCGCGCGAGCAGGCCGAAGGCTTCGAACTGGCCTTCCGTGCCTTCGCCAAGGACTGCATCGGCAAGGCCGACTGCCCGTTCAAGGGCAGCGTCGACAACGCCACCGCAAGCATGCGCGCCACGTTGGACAAGCTGAGCGCAACCCCTGCCAAGGTCGGCAAGAGGGCCGTCGACGAGGGCATGGCCAGCACGGTCATATGCGCTTACCTGTATAGCCCCCAGGGGTGGCCCAGCTTGCGGGTGATCCTGAAGTCGCTGTACGCGGGCGACGCCCAGTACATGCTCAACGCCTTCGATGCATATGCCGACCGTGCCAAGGACGGCACCTACAAGGAGTCCTCGCTCCCGGGCTACTTCGAGATCAACTGTGCGGACGGCCGCTTTCTGAGCGCCGCCGAAGCCGCCGCGCTCGGACGGGACGTCTCCGCGACCGCGCCGGTCGTCGGCCCGTCCGTGGTGTGGAGCTGGGCCGCGGACTGTGCGGCGCCCGGAGCCGACCGTCCCGCGCGGCTGGACGCCGCCAAGCTGCCCGGCCTGCTTCTGATCAGTACGACGCGCGACCCGGCCACCCCGCACGTCGCGGCGGCACGCTACAAGGAGCAGCTCCCCGGTTCGTCGCTGATCACCTATGACGGCGACGGCCATGTGGCGTTCTACCGCGAAAGCTCGTGTGTCGACCAAGCGGTCGACGGCTACCTGCTGGACGGGAAACTCCCGGGCGACCTCAACTGCGACTAGGCCGGTGTGATGCTCGGACCCGGCGATGCCCGGAATTCGCCGCGGAGGCCGGCCGACAAGCGGTCGGCCTCCGCGGCGCCCCGTGTAATAGGGGTGCCTCCGTGGGCTCAGGGCGGTAGCGTGCGGGGCGTGTCGAGTCCCGAGTCGGACAGGTCGGGGGCTTGCGGTCACGCCGTCAGCCCCCTGAACCCCCGCTGAAACTCCCTGGTTGCCGTCCTGCCGCGTGCTGCGGCCGGGCGCGTGCGGCCCCATGGGGTGCTGACCGCGATGACGAGATGACCTTCCGTCGTTCTCCTCGTCTCGGAGCCACTCGATGCCCCTTCCCTTGTATCTGCTTGCCCTGGCCGTGTGCGCCATGGGCACCTCGGAGTTCATGCTCGCCGGCCTGTTGCCGGACCTCGCCTCGGACCTCGGCGTCACCGTCGGGACGGCGAGCGCGCTCACCTCGGCCTTCGCGATCGGCATGGTCGTCGGAGCGCCGCTCATGGCCGCGCTCGCCCGGCGGTGGCCCGCGCGGTCGAGCCTGCTCGGGTTCGTCCTCGTCTTCGCGGCGGCGCATGCCGTGGGTGCCGTCACGTCGAGCTTTGCGGTCCTGTGTGCGACGCGGGTCGTTGCCGCGCTCGCCAATGCCGGGTTCCTCGCGGTCGCGCTGACGACCGCCACGTCGTTGGTCCCTGCCGACAAGAAGGGGCGTGCGCTGGCGGTGCTCTTGTCGGGGACGACGGTGGCCACCATTGCCGGGGTTCCCGGGGGAGCCGTGCTGGGGACGCTGCTCGGGTGGCGGGCGGTGTTCTGGGCCGTTGCCGCGCTGTGCGTGCCTGCGGCCCTGGGGATTGTGGCGGGAATTCCGGCGCGGCGCGGGCCGGAGAAGCCGACGGGCGGGTCGCCGCTGCGTGCGGAGTTGGGTGTGCTGAAGGCTCCGCGGCTGCTGCTGGTCATGCTGCTTGCCGCGTTGGTGAACGCGGCGACGTTCGCGAGCTTCACGTTCCTCGCTCCGGTCGTGACCGACACGGCCGGGCTGGGCGAGCTGTGGATCTCCGTTGCGTTGGTGCTGTTCGGTGCCGGGTCGTTCGTCGGTGTGACAGCGGCCGGACGTTTGGCCGACCGAAACTCCGGTCCGGTGGTTGCGGTCTGCGGGCCGCTGCTGGTTGTCGGCTGGCTCGCGCTGGCGGTGCTGGCGGAGCGGCCGGTGGCTTTGCTGACACTCGTGTTCGTGCAGGGGGCGCTCTCGTTCGCGTTGGGCGGCACGCTGATCACGCGGGTCTTGTACGAGGCGGCGGGTGCCCCGGCGATGGGCGGTTCCTACGCGACGGCGGCGTTGAATATCGGTGCCGCCGGTGGGCCGCTCATCGCGGCGGCCGGCCTGGGTGGTTCGGTCGGTGACCTTGGGCCGTTGTGGGCGAGCGGAGTTCTCATGGCCGCGGCCGTGGCGGTGGCGTTCCCGGCGCGTGCGGTGCTCGCGGGTGGTCTGGACGTGCGCCGGTGACGCGGGTTCCGTGGAATGCCTCGCGCTCTCGCCGAGTTGCCACCCGGAAAGGCACACGATCGGGAGGCAGTATGGCCGGGAACATGGCCGGGAACAGGGCCGAGAACGGATTCGACGGGGCTGCGGTGCGCGGGCGGATCGGGCTGTGGGAGCGGGTCGACCGGTTCTCGTCGGATCCGGACGTCGGTGCGGCGGCCGCGGAAGCGGAGTCGCTCGGGTATTCGACCGTGTGGATCGGCGGGGCCTTCCCCGGACACCTGTTCGAGAACGCGCGTACGATTCTGGACGCCACCGAACAGCTGCGCGTCGCGTCCGGGATCCTCAACATCCGCGCGTTCACGGCCGCCGACGCCATCGCGGGCGTCGAGGAGCTGGAGAAGGCGCACCCGGGCCGGTTCCTGCTCGGGCTCGGGGTGAGCCACGCCGAGTTCATGCGCCGGGAAGGCATGGAGTTCCTGCCGCCGCTGGCGGCGATGCGGGCGTTCCTCGACGCGCTGGACGCCGCGGGGATCGGGAAGGACCGGCGGGTGCTGGCGGCGCTCGGCCCGAAGATGCTGGAGCTGGCGGGGGAGCGGAGCGTGGGCGCGCACCCATACTTCACGACGCCGGAGCACACCGCGTCGGCCCGGGCCGCGCTCGGCGCCGACGCGTTCCTGGCGCCGGAGCAGAAGGTGCTGCTGGAGACGGACGCGGACAAGGCGCGCGCGATCGCCCGTGACGCGATGGGCATGTACCTGCGGCTGGCCAACTACACCGCGAGCCTGAAGCGGCTCGGCTTCACCGACGCCGACATCGCGGACGGCGGCAGCGACCGGCTGGTCGACGCCATCGTGGCGTGGGGCGACGAGGAGACCGTGGCGGAGCGGGTACGCGCGCACCTGGCGGCGGGGGCGGACGAGGTGACGCTGCACGTGCTGCCGTCGCGCGAGGGCGCGACCGGGCTGCCGCGCGACGAGTGGCGGCGGCTGGCGGGGGCGTTGCTCGGGTGAGCCGAGTGTGAGCCGCAGGGATCCCCACGTCCGGGCTGATGATCACACCGGGCTGGGGGGTCCCCCGGAACACAACGTTTCCGCAGGGCGCGGGTGCCAGGCAAAACCGTTGTCCACAGCCTCGGCAATCGGCACCCCATTACCGTCGCGTCATCCCCAGCCCGCGTCCCACCCAGCGAGCCGCCGCCGACCCGCCCGCCCCCGGCCGTTAAGCTTGCCGAACGTGACGCCCCAGCCTGCGAGCAAGCCCCGCATCCCGAACGTCCTGGCCAACCGCTACGCCTCCGCCGACCTGGCGACCTTGTGGTCGCCCGAGCACAAGGTCGTCCTGGAGCGCCGTCTGTGGCTGGCCGTCCTGCGCGCGCAGGCCGACCTCGGCATCGACGTGCCCGAGTCCGCGATCGCCGACTACGAAGCCGTCGTCGAGAACGTCGACCTCGCCTCGATCGCCGAGCGCGAGCGCGTCACCCGGCACGACGTGAAGGCCCGCATCGAGGAGTTCAACGACCTCGCCGGCCACGAGCACGTGCACAAGGGCATGACGTCCCGCGACCTGACCGAGAACGTCGAGCAGCTCCAGATCCGCCAGTCGCTGCACCTCGTCCGGGACCGTGTCGTCGCCGTCCTCGTGCGCGTCGCCGAGCTGGCCGCCGACAACGCCGAACTGGTCATGGCGGGCCGCTCGCACAACGTCGCCGCACAGGCCACCACCCTCGGCAAGCGGTTCGCGAGCATCGCCGACGAACTCCTCGTCGCGTACGCCCGCCTCGAGGACCTCATCGCCCGCTACCCGCTGCGCGGCATCAAGGGCCCCGTCGGCACCGCCCAGGACATGCTCGACCTCCTCGGCGGCGACCGCGACAAGCTCGCCGACCTGGAGAACCGCGTCGCGACGCACCTCGGGTTCGACGCGACGCTCGTCAGCGTCGGCCAGGTCTACCCGCGCTCGCTCGACTTCGACGTCGTGTCGACGCTCGTCCAGCTCGCCGCCGGACCGTCGTCGCTCGCCAAGACGATCCGGCTGATGGCCGGCCACGAACTCGTCACCGAAGGCTTCCAGCCCGGCCAGGTCGGCTCGTCGGCGATGCCGCACAAGATGAACACCCGTTCGTGCGAGCGCGTCAACGGCTTCACCGTCATCCTGCGCGGCTACATGTCGATGACCGCGGAACTCGCCGGCGACCAGTGGAACGAAGGCGACGTGTCCTGCTCGGTGGTGCGCCGCATCGCCCTGCCCGACGCGTTCTTCGCCTTCGACGGCCTCGTCGAGACGTTCCTGACGGTCCTCGAGGAGTTCGGCGCGTTCCCGGCCGTCATCGCCCGCGAACTCGACCGCTACCTGCCGTTCCTCGGCACCACCAAGGTCCTCATGGCCGCGGTCCGCGCCGACGTCGGCCGCGAGACCGCGCACGAGGTCATCAAGGAGAACGCGGTCGCCGCCGCCCTCGCGATGCGCGAGGAAGGCGCCGAGCGCAACGACCTCCTCGACCGCCTCGCCGCGGACGCGCGCCTCCCGTTCAGCCGCACCGACCTCGACGCGATCCTCGCGGACCGCCTCGCCTTCACCGGTGCCGCGGCCGCGCAGGTCGACGAGGTCGTCCGCCGCGTCGACACCGTCGCCGACCGGTACCCGGAGGCGGCAAAGTACCGTCCGGGCGCAATTCTCTGACGCGGTACACAAAACGCGGCACCGGAGCGACCTGACACGCACCACGCGGCACCACGCGTTTCGCGCCACGCGGCACGACGTGAACGGCGCCCGGGTGCCGGCCTCCCTCACGAGGCCGGCACCCGGGCGCCGTGGTGTTCCGCACGATGCGGCTCACGCGTCTTCCGCGGCCTCCCGCTCCGCGTCGTACGCCTTCACCACCCGTTTCGGGGCCGTCAGCCGCCACGCGTCCTCGATCAGCTCGCCCAGTTCCTCGGCGGTGACCTTCGCGTAGACGACGTCGATCCAGCCGTGCCGGGCGAAGAACGGCGGCAGCAGGAACACGTCGGGCTCCTCCTCGACCAGCGCGGCCTGCGTCTCCCGCGTCGCCTTCAGGCACACGGTGTCCGCGCCGTAGCCGAGCAGCGCGAACATCTTCTTCCGCACCCGGTAGGTCGGCTGGTCGCCCCAGTTCTCGACGACCACCTCCTCGGCCTCCGGGAGGTCCAGCAACATCGCGCGTACGTCGTGCTCGGTCGGCATCCCCACGTTCTACCGCCCCGCACCGACACGCGGCGAGCACCCACACCGGCCGGACCCGCGCGGCACCGGGACGCTGTCCGCCACCGGGACGCTGCCCGCCACCGGGACGCTGCCTGGCCAGAGCAAATCGGAATACCAGCCGTGGAGCATTCCGGACCGTGATCCGCCGCTGTTACGTTTCCGCGCCATGACCAGACTCCCTTTGCAACGCCGGGACTTCATCCGGCTCACCGCCGCCGCGTCGGGTGCCGCCGCGGTCGGCACCGCCGCCGCACCCGCCGCGCACGCGGCCGAAGGACCGGACGCCGCCGCAGCCGCGCAATCCGGTGCCGAAGCGTTCCGGCACGGCGTCGCGTCCGGCGACCCGCTGCCCGACGCCGTCGTCATCTGGACGCGCGTCACCCCCGAACCCGACGGCCGGCCCGGCCGCGGCCGCGGGCCCGCCGTGCACGTCGGGTGGGAGATCGCGACCGACCGCGGGTTCCGCCGCACGGTGCGCTCCGGCACGGCCCGCACCGGGCCGGAACGCGACCACACCGTCAACGTCGACGTGCGGGGGCTGCGGCCCGGCACCGCGTACTTCTACCGGTTCCGGGCCGGCCGCACGGTCTCGCCGGTCGGCCGGACGCGGACCGCGCCCGCCGCGCACGCCAAGGTCGACGGGCTGCGCTTCGGCATCGCGTCGTGCGTGAGCTACAGCAACGGATACTTCGCCGCGTACCGCCACCTGGCGGAGCGCACCGACCTCGACGCCGTCATCCACCTCGGCGACTACATCTACGAGTTCGGCAGCGGGGCGGGACACCCGGGAAGCACCGACGTGCGGCCGATGGACCCGGCGACCGAGTGCCGCACCCTCGCGGACTACCGCACCCGGCACGGCGAGTACCGCACCGACCCGGACCTGCAGGCCCTGCACGCGTCCGCGCCGATCATCGCGACCTGGGACGACCACGAGACCTGCGGCGACACCTGGTCCGGGGGCGCCCGCGACCACGACCCGGCCACCGAAGGCCCGTGGGCCGCCCGGGTCGCCGCCGCCCGGCAGGCCTACTTCGAGTGGCTCCCGGTCCGCCAGGCCGTGCCCGGCTCCACCCAGCGGCGGCTCGCCTTCGGCACCCTCGCCGACCTGACCATGCTCGACCTGCGCAGCTTCCGCTCGCAGCAGGCGCTGCCGACGGACACCGCGGCCCTCGACGACCCGGCCCGCACCATCACCGGCGCCTCGCAGATGGCCTGGCTGAAGGACGGCCTCACCCGCAGCCCCGCCGCCTGGCACCTCATTGGCAGCTCGGTCATGGCCGCGCCGTGGATCCTGCCCACCGGGCAGGCCAACCCGCCGACCACCCTCAACGCCGACCAGTGGGACGGCTACCGCGCCGACCAGACCGCGCTCTTCACCCACCTGCGCGACCACGATCTGCGCAACACGGTGTTCCTGACCGGAGACCTGCACTCGTCGTGGGCGGGGGAGGTCCCGTCTCCCGGCGGAGGGGCGCCGGTCGCCTCCCAGTTCGTGGTCGGCGCCATCACGTCGACACCGTTCGCGACCATCTACCCGGGCGGCATGGGCGCGCGGATCGTGGCCGGCATCCTCGCGATGAACCCCCACCTGCAGTGGGGCGAAGCCGAGGCCAACGGCTGCGGCATCCTCGACGTGACCCGGGCCCGGGTCCAATTCGACTGGTACAAGGTCGCCGACCGGACGAAGGCCGACAGCCCGGTCACGCACCTGAAGTCGTTCGCGGTGGACGGGGGGACACGGCGGCTGGTGCCGGCCACGACGCCGGTGTGAGGGAACAGCGGCTGTGGACAACCACGGGGCTGTGGATGACCGGGTTGTCCGCGGCGGGGCGAGCGCGGAAGTGTGGTGTTTCGGGGAACCCCCAACCCGGTGTGATCATCAGCCCGGCACGTGCGGCGCCCCGGTCAACGGCCACGACGCGACGTCGGAGTAGCGCACCGGGCCCGCCTCACGGCCGTACGTGCTGCCCACCAGCCGCAACCGGTCCACCGGCCACGCCTCGCCCGCGAAGCCGCCGAGTGCCGCGGCGGCCGGCACCACCCCGTGCCGGTCGCCGTTGCTCGACCGGGCGAGCGTGACATGCGCCCGGAACGGCCGCTCCTCGACCGGCAGCCCGCACCCCGCCACCGCGTCGCGCACGTCGTCCGCGAGGAGCCGGAGCCGGTGCACGTCGCCGTCGACACCCGCCCACAGGATGCGGTCGCCGAACCGGTCGGTCCCGGCCAGCATCAGATGGAACTCCGCGTGCCGCGCCGCCACCGCACCCAGCGCCTCGCCCAGCGCGGGCACGGTGGCGGCCGGGACGTCGCCGAGGAACACGAGTGTCACATGCCACGCCCCGTCGTCCGTCCACCGCAACCGTGGCCGCTGCGCCACCACCGGCCGCAAGGCGCGCCGCAGTTCGGCCTTCGCCTCGGAGGGCGGATCGACGGCGACGAACAGCCGAAGGGTGCCGTCGGCGTCGTCTTCTCGGGTGCCACTCGCCATACCGGCGCCGATACCCGCCACACGCCCCGTCGACGCCGGACGCCACGCGTGGACGCCGGACGCCATGCGTCGTCGTCCCGCTCAGTGCCCGCCGTCCAGCGACGACGCCAGATACGACGCGGCCAGCAGCGTGAAGATGTACGCCTGCAGCGCCTGGATGAACAACTCGAACGCGACCAGCAGCACCACGACGACGAACGACGTCGCCGAGAACAGCGCCCCGACCGTCGGGCTCAGCAAGTACCACGACGCCACCGAGAACGTCACCAGCAGCATGTGGCCCGCGAACATGTTGGCGAACAGACGCACCGCGAGCGTGAACGGCTGCGTCACGAACACGTGCACGAACTCCAACGGCGCTACCAGCACGTACACCCACGCCGGCAGGCCTGGCGGAAACATGATGTTCCGCAGATAGCCCCAGCCGCCCTGCGTGCGGATCCCGACCACGATGTAGGTGACCCACACGATGCCGACGATCACCGCCGGATAGGCGATCCGCGACGTCACCGGGAACTGCGCGAGCGGGACGATCGACATCAGGTTCATCGTCCACAAGAAGAAGAACATCGAGACGAGGAACGGCACGAACCGGTCGCCGCGCCTGCCCATCGTCTCGCGGGCGATGCTGTCGCGGACGAACAGGTAGCCCAGCTCCCCGACGTTCTGTATGCCGCGCGGCACCAGCCTCGGCCGGGCGAACGCGGCGGCGAAGAACCCGACCACCAGCGCCGCGCACAGCAGGCTCAACAGCATCGGCTTGGTGACCCCGAAGCCCGCGATCGTGAACAGCGGTTTGAACTCGAACACGTTCAGGCCCGGCGCGGGGAAGCCGCAGCCCGCGTCGAAGAGGTGGCAGTCGGAGGCGAGCAGGGTCACGGCGGTCGTCCCTTCCCCGGCGTGTTTTTGGGGTACGAACGTACCATCATGAAGTTTGGGGGCTCCTGGGGCCTCTGCGTCGGGCCCGGTGTCAGACCGTGCCGAAGATGCGGTCCAGGTGGTGCCGGAGCACCGCCGCGGCGGCATCGGCGCTGCGCTGGCCGACCAGCACGCTGGTGCCCAACCCGGCGGACATCGCGAGGAGGCCGGCGATCTCGGCCGCGGCGTCGAGTTCCGGGGCGACCTCACCCGCGTCCTGGGCCGCTCGCAGGCGGCCGACGAGGTGGTGCTCGAGCGCCGTCGGACCGTCGACGAAGCCGTGCTCGGCCAAGCTGCGGTCGGTCAGCGCGAGGGTGGCGTAGGCCGTGTAGACCTTGTGCAGGTCGCGGCTGGGGCCGTCGTCGGGCAGGCCTTCCAGCAGCATCGCCTCCAGGACTTCCCGGGTTCCCGGGTGGCTGCCCGCGGCGCGGACCCGCGCCTGGACGCGGGCGCCGAGGAGGTCGCCGAGCCGCTGGTAGGCGTAGAAGAAGAGGCGGTCCTTCGTCTCGAAGTAGTACTGCACCAGCCGCACCGACATGCCCGCTTCCGCGGCCACCTCGCGCATGCCCGCGGCGTGCAGGCCGTCGCGGGCGGCCACGCGCACCAGCGCGTCCGCGATGTGCTGCCGCCGTTCCTCGTGGTCCACGCGCTTGGGCACTCGTTCCGCCGTTCTCTCCGGGTTCCGGGCTGGGGCGCCGTCGGGCGCCGTCGGGATCCGGACTCGGGTTCACGTTCGGACTCGGGTCGGGTTCGGGTTCGGGTCCGATCCGTCGGGCTATTCTCTCATCATGGTACGTTCGTGTCATGAAAAATGAGCCCGGCACCCGCGCGACGACGGGCCGGTTCCGTGACGAACGTTCCGCCGGCCGGTTCCGTGCCGCTTACGCCGAAGCGCTCACCCTCTGGCCGTCGCCGCGCCGCGCACTCGACATCGCGACGGACTTCGGCACCACCCGTGTCGTCCACCACGGGCCCGACACCGGCGAACCCGTCGTCCTGCTGCACGGCAGCGACGCGAACAGCTCCGTGTGGTACCCGCAGGTCGCGGCATTCGCGGAACGCCACCCGGTATACGCCGTCGACACCGTCGACGACCCGGGCGGCAGCGTCCAGACCGCGCCGGTCACCGGCTCCGCCGACGCCGCGGCGTGGCTCGGCCAGGTCGTCGCCGGGCTGGCGCTCGACCGGATCCACCTCGTCGGACACTCGTACGGCGGCTGGCTCGCCCTCAACCAGGCCGCCCATGCCCCGGACCGCCTCGCCACCGTGACCGTCCTCGACCCCGGCGGCCTTGAGAAGGTCCGTCCGGCGTTCTACGCCACGGTCATCGGCGGTGCCCTCGCCACCTTGCTCCCGCGCCGGGCCCGGCCCTGGGCGGCGCGCGTCCTGGCCAACAGCGCGGTCGTCGCCGATCCGCGTCTGACGGCGCCGCTGATGATCGCGGCCCGGAGCTTCGGCCCCCGGCGCACCGCCGCCAGGCCCTTCACGGACGACGAACTCCGTTCCATCCGCGTGCCGTTGCTCGTTCTGCTGGGTGCCCGCAGCACGCTGATGCGCGTCGACCGCGCCCAGCGCCGCGTGCGGGACCTGGTCGCGGGCGCGGTTGCGGAAACGGTGCCCGCGACGGGGCACGGGCTGGCGATGGAGAAGCCGGAGTATGTGAACGCGCGGGTGCTGGAGTTCGCCGAGACCGTGCGGGCCTGAACCCGGGGGCGGCTGACCCCGGCGGCGCTCAGGTGTGCGCGCCGCCGCCGCGGTACGCCCCCGGGGTCGTGCCGAAGGCGCGGCGGAAGGACTCGATGAACGCGCTTGGTGTCGCGTAACCGCAGGCTGCCGCGACCGACGTGACCGGGGCGCCCCCGGCGAGAAGCCGCAGCGAGTGGTGCAGGCGCAGTTGGGCGCGCCACTGGGGGAAGCTCATGCCGGTTTCGGCGCGGAAGAGGCGGCTCAGGGTGCGTTCCGACGCGCCGACGGCGGCGCCGAGTTCGGCGAGCGTCCGGCCGTCGCCCGGGTCCGCGGTCAGCAGCGCCGCGACGTCGCGGAGCCGGGCGTCGCGCGGTGCGGGGAGGCCGAGCGGGAGTGCTTCGACGCGTTGGAGCTGGTCGAGGGCGACGCGTTCCAAATTGCGGCGCTGTTCGTGGGGAAGGTCCGGCGGAAGGTCGGGGGACGTGCCGTCGGTGGAGTGCGCGGCGCCCGTCAGGACGGCGACGATTTCGCGGAGCAGCGGGCTGACGGCGAGGACGGTCGGTCTGTCGAGGCGCAGCGGGTTGACGTCGGCGGCGAAGCAGAGGGTGCGCATTTCGCTGGGGCCGTGGGCCTCGTGTGCATGGGCGACGCCGGCGGGTATCCAGACGGCGCGGTGCGGGGGGACGGCCCAGGTTCCGGTGGGTGTCGAGACGACGAGGACGCCGATACCGGGGCTGATGAGCTGGTTGACCGCGTGGTCGTGCCAGTCGATGCGCTGGCGGTGCGCGAGCGTCTCCCGGGTGGGGCCGGGCAGCGGGAGGCGGGTTATCGACATAAGTGGTCAGACTACCGACAGTCCGCAGGGGGGTGGTTTCGGAAGGCTGGTCTGGGCCGGGTGCGCGAGGGGTGCTCCGGCGTGACCGGTGGTGAAGGAACGGAGCTGTGATGACGGATGTCGACAACCGCCCGGGCGAGGTGCTCGACGGTGTGGACGGTGAGCGGGCGGGGCCGGAAGTGTCCGCCGCCCGGGACCCGGACGGTGCCGCCGCCGAGTCGGTGTGGCGGCGGATGCGGCTGTGGGGGATCGCGCATGCGGTCGACGACCTGTACCAGGGCCTGGTGCCGGCGAGTGTGCCGTACTTCGTGCTGGACCGGGGCTACAGCTATGTGGCGGCGTCGGGTCTGACGCTCGCGGCGACGCTGGGCAGTTCGGTGCCGCAGCCGTTCCTGGGCGTTCTCGTGGACCGGCTTCGGGTGGGCTGGATGGCGGCGGCCGGGGTCGGGTTGGCCGGGCTGGGGATCGGGCTGTCGGGTTTGGTGCAGCCGTACTTCGGGGTGTGGCTGCTGATTCTGCTGTCCGGGCTCGGGGTGGCGATGTTCCATCCGGCGGCGGGCAAGTCGGCGCGGGAGGCGGCGGGGGAGAGCACCGCGGCGATGAGCGTGTTCGCGGCGGGCGGCAGTGTCGGGTTCTTCCTCGCGCCGGTGCTGGCGACTCCGGCGCTGGTGGCGTGGGGGGTCGGTTCGACGGCGCTGTTCATTCCGCCGGCGGTGCTGGTGGCGTACGTCCTCTACCGCAATCGGCATCGGCAGCAGGTGCTCGCGGCGAAGGCTTCGGCCACGCGGACCGGGGTTGACCGGTGGCCGCCGTTCCTGGTGCTGACGGCGATCGAAGTCGTCCGGTCGGTGACGTTCTTCGGAGTCAGTACGTTCGTCGAACTGTATTGGATCAAGCATCTGCATGCGTCGCATGCGCTGGGCGGGACCGCGCTGGCGCTGTTCCTGGGCGGCGGTGTGTTGGGCACCCTGCTGGGCGGGCGGATCGCGGACCGGATCGGGCTGGTGCGTACCGTCCAACTCGGCGGGGTGCTGGTGATTCCCATGCTGGTGGGGCTGCGGCTGACGCCGGGACCGTACGCTCCGTTGCTGTTCGCGGTGCTGGCGGGCCTGACGCTGAACATTCCGTTCGCGGTGCTGGTCAAGCTCGGGCAGGACTATCTGCCGACCCGGCCGGGCACGGCGGCCGGGGTCACGCTGGGGCTCGCGGTGAGCATCGGCGGGCTGATCTCACCGGCTTTCGGCGTGGCGGCGGATGCGGGGGGACCGCAGAGCGTGTTCGTGATCCTGTGCTTCGTGCCGATCGCGGCGACGGCGCTGGGATGGTTCCTGGCGGAGCCGGAACGGTAGACGGATAGCCGGACGACAGATGTCGCGGGCCGGTCAGAGGTCCGGGGTGCGGTCGAACCACGGCCGTGCGGACTCGAGTTGAGTGGCGAGGGCGAGCAGCAGGCCTTCGCCGCCGAGACCGGCCACGAACTGGACGCCGAGCGGCAGCCCGCTCGGCGTCCAGTACGTCGGCACGGACATCGCGGGGCGGCCGGTGATGTTCGCGAGCTGGGTGTACGGCGTCCAGCGCAGGTTCTCGTCCGCGATCCGGTCGACCAGGTCGGTCTTCGCGAGCAGTCCGGCGCCGCGGACCGCGAGGAGCAGGCGGCTCGCCGTCTCCATCCAGGCCGGAGTCGCCAACTGGCCGATGCGCGCGGGCGGGTGCGCGAGGGTCGGGGTGAGGAGCAGGTCGTAGGTCTCGTGGAACTGGGCGAGACGGTGGGCGTGCTGGTTCCAGCGGTTGTGCGCGCCGACGTAGGACGGGGCGCTGGTGGCGCGGCCGACGGCGGCCATGATGCGGGTGTCGAGTTCGAACTTGTCCTCGCCGCAACCGGTGAGACGGCGCACGAAGTCGACTTCGGCGGCGACGGACGCGAACCACATGTTGAGGAAGTCGCGGGCGAGCTGGCGTTCGTCGACGCCGGTCTTGGCTTCCTCGACGTCGTGGCCGAGGGACCGCAGGAGTGCGACGGCGTCCTCGACGGCGGCGATCGCGTCGGGGGAGACGTCGGTGCCGATCGGGGACGCGGTGGCGTAGCCGATGCGCAGGCGGCCGGGGTCGCGGCGGGCGAGTTCGGCGAACGGCGCGTCGGGCAGCGCGGGCAGGTACGGGCCGGACGGGTCCGGGCCGGCGATGACGTCGAGCATCGCCGCGGTGTCGCGGACGCTGCGGGACAGCACGCCGTGGCCGGCCGCACCGTGGAGCATTTCGGCGTAGACGGGGCCGCTCGGTACGAGGCCGCGGCCGGGCTTCAACCCGAACAGGCCGCAGCAGGCGGCCGGAATGCGGATCGACCCGCCGCCGTCGTTGCCGCCCGCGACCGGCACGACGCCCGCGGCCACGGCGGCCGCCGAGCCGCCGGACGAACCGCCGGGGGTGTGTCCGGTGTTCCACGGGTTGCGGGTCGGGCCGTTGACCTCCGGCTCGGTGATGCCCTTCGCGCCGAACTCGGGCGTGTTCGTCTTGCCGAACACCACCAGGCCCGCGTCGAGCCAGCGGCGCACCACCTCGGCGTGGTCCGGCATCGGGAAGTCGGCGAGCGCGCGCGAGCCGCTGCCGGTGGGGAGGCCGGCGTAGTCCTGCGACAGGTCCTTGATCAGGAAAGGCACGCCGGCGAAGGGCCCGGACAGCGAGGTTTTGGCCCGCTCGCGCGCCAAGTCGTGCATCGGCCGGACGACGGCGTTGATCCGCGGGTTCACCGCCTGGGCCCGCTCGATCGCCAGCTCCAGCAGCTCCGTGGCCTTGACCTCGCCCGCGGCCACCAGCCCGGCCAGGCCCACCGCGTCGTGCTTGCGGTACTCGTCGAACTCCACCGCCGCGCCTCCTTGCCGAACCCACGCCCAGAGGAACGGGCTACTCGCGGGTAGCCCTCGCTGCGAGGTTACCCGGCACGGTTGGCGAGGGGCCAGAGGCGCGGCCGGTGGAGGGGTGCCGGGCCTGGCCCGCCCCGCTCGGACTGGGCCCGGCCTGGGCTCGGCCTGGGCTCGGCCTGGGCTCGGCCTGGGCTCGGCCTGGGCTCGGCCCGTCGCGCGTCACCCACGAAACCGGTCCCGTGCGGCGTTGCGTGGCTCCTTTTGTTCCGCCAACGATCGAGCGGCGAAAACGTCACACTGCGTTCTCGTCCGAGCGACCCGTCGTTCGAACAGCGCGAAGCAGTCGGAGGGGCGGCCGGGCGGCCGGTCAGGCCTCGCGCCACCCACCCGCCGCCCCGCCCCCTCACCGGCGCTGTTCGAGCGACCCGCCGTTCGAACAGCGTCCGAACCGGAGCGCCGGGTGGGGCCGTCCCGCGGGGCGGTCGGAAGGGCAGCCGGGGGGCGTGAGGCAGCCCAGCGAGGCAGTCGGAGGGACGGCTGGGCAGCCGGGCGGCCGGGCGGTCGGTCAGGCCCCGCGCGACCCGCCGCCGTCCCACCCCCTCACCCCTTGCTCACCCCTTGACGGCCTTCCCCAGCTCCATCGCCAGCGTCTCCAAATGCGCGCCCGTCAGGTCCGGCAGCGGGGCGTCCGCGTCGTCGTGGCCTTCGACCCCGACGACGAGGCCGATGTCGCCGTCCCCGGAGACCGGCACCCGGTAGAACGCCGCCGTCCCCGCCCCGGGTGTCACGCGGGCCGAGCCCGGCGGTAGGAGCGTCGACACGAACGTCGTGGCCTGGTCCATGGCCATCCCGCCGTCGTGCATGAGCAGCGGCAGGGCGAAGTTCTGTGCGGTCTTCGCGGCCGGCGAGGCGATGACGGTCAGCGACAAGTCGGCATCGCCGACGAGGTACGAGCAACTGATCGACGACCTTGCCGGGACGGCCGGAATGGCGGGCATCGCCGGGCTGGTCGGGCCGGACGGCCTGGCCGGCTGGGCCGGTTCGGCCGGCGACGAGCCGCCCTCGGCGGGCGGGCTGTCCGGTACCACCGGGCGGTTCGCCCCCACGGTCTTCAACGCCCGCGCGACGTCGAACGCGAACGGGCACGGCGCGCCCGCCGTCACCGACTTCGCCTTGCCCTCGAACTCCTCGACCGATATTCGCCCCCCGGACCCGCCGGAGTCCGACGTACACGCCGCCGCGGCCAACGCCACCACGACACCGCCCACAGCGGCGGAAAAGCGGAACGGGATACGACGGTCGCGACAAGTCATCTGCCCGACCCTAGAGGAGCCGCCGCACGGCCACGTGCGGGAGTCCACACCCCGCGACGGCGACTGTGCGCCTCACCGCCGGGCGTGTGCGTACCAGACCCACCGGTGGCTGTCCGCGAGCCGTTGCGGCATCGGCGGGACCCACGGGCAGCGGCCCGCCACGAGGTCGGGCGGTAGGTATGCGTCGAGCCGCCACGCGCCCGGCGGCAGCGGCACGTCCGGATGCTCCGCGAACCCCAGCCACGGGCACCCGCTCTCCGTCATCAACGCCAGGAACGCGCTCTTCGCCGGATCCCGCGCGAACGCCGGATGCGGTACGTCGAACACGACCCGGCCGCCCGCCGCACTCAACCGGCCGATCTCGCTCAACAGTTCGATCGAGTCGCCCCGATCCAAGGAGGAGAACAAACCTTCGGCGATCCATACCGTCGGACGCCCGGCATCGTGCCCAGCCGCCGCCAACGCCGCCGCCCAATCACCCCGCAGATCCGCGTCGACCCGTCGGCGCGGCGCCGACGGCACCAGCCCCGCGGCCTCGAACGCACTTTCCTTGGCGTCGAGTTGCCCCGGCAAGTCCACCTCGTACGCGGTCAGATCGGACGGCAGCGCCAAACGCCGGCAACGCGGATCCGACCCGGCCCCGAGCAGCACCAGCTGACGCACCCCCGCCGCCACGGCACGCTCGACAGCCGCGTCCCCGAACCGCCCCGCCCCGCCCCACGACCACACCCACCGACGCGCCGAGCTCGATCTGATACGCCACCTGCTCCTCGGCCACGGTAGTGCGCAGCAGATGCGCGTACGGATCACGCAGATACGCGTCCGCCCGCCGGTGCTCGTCATCCCGTACGACCGCCATCCAGTCGCTCGTACGCTGCACGGCATCGTCACCCACGGCCGCACTCCCGTCTGCCCTGCCCTGCCCTGTGCCGCCTTGCCCTGTGCTGCCCCGCCCTGTGCCGCCTTGCCCTGTGCTGCCTTGCTCTGGTGGGCCGCGGCGTCGCATCCGCGTGCTCCGCGCAGAGCCCCGGCACCGCCCACGAATCCCACCGCGATCGCGTGGTTGGCCCCACCTTGCGTCCCCGCACCCCGTCGAGGGCTCGCCCCCGACGCGTGCCGAGCCGGGATTCACCCGGACAGGTGCACGGGCCGGTCCGCGAGAAGGCAACCCCCGGCCCGACCACTCCGCCCGGCCGTCCGCACCAGGTCACCGCACCCCGCGGCCGAACCCTTCGGCCCGCCCACCACCCCTTCCGTCCACCCGTGGTGGTCGCTTTCCGTAATCGTTCGAGTGGCATCCGTCACCTGGCTGGCCTACGTTTCCCGGTGGATGCCCCGCGATCCCGCGGAGTCCGGTGAAACGAGGTGAATACCTTGTCCCGCGTATCCGAACCCCTGTGCCCGGTCCGCGTGCCGGAGCCCTCGTCGGCGGCCGCGCCCGCCCCGCGAGGCCGTTCTTCCGGTACGGCGGCGCTGCCCGGTCCCGCTCCGGCCGGCGACGCGCCGCTGCCGGAGCCGGCCGCCGCCGAGGACGCCGAAGGGCCCGCACCGCGGACCACCGGCGATCGGCCGGTCGTGCTGCTCAGCGGGTCCAGCGGCATAGTCGGCGAGGCCGTGGCCTACGCCCTGCGCCGCGATTTCCACGTCGTGGCGCTGCGCGGGCGGCGCGCCGGTGCATACGTCCACGAAGACCTGCCCGTGGACCTCGCCCACCCGCGGCTCGGCCTCGACTCCCGTGCCTGGGACGCGCTCGTCGCCCGTGCCGACGTCGTCGTGCACGCCGCCGGGCGGGCCCGCTACGACGGCCACTCCGACGAGTTCCAGTGCGTCAACGTGTCCGGATCGCGCCGCATGGCCGAACTGGCGGCGGCCGCGGGGGCGCCGCTGATCCACCTGTCGAGCGCGTTCGTGGACCGGGTCGGCCAAGCGCGCGATGCGGCCGCCGCGATCCCGGACACCTGCCCGGTCACGCCGCTGACCTACCTCGAGTCGAAGGTCGCCGCGGAGCGCGCGGTCGCCGCTTCTGACGCACTCACTTGCGTCGTCCGCCCCTCCCTCGTCATGGGCGACAGCGACACCGGGCGCACGCCCGAACTCGGCTTCGTCCACGAGCACATCAAGATGCTGCTGTCCGGCGTCGCCACGTCGATGTGCGGGCCCCACCAGCGCGTCGACATGGTGCCGCGCGACATCGTGGCGCGCGCGGTCGCGGCCCTCGTGTCACTGGCCGTACACGACCCGCGGCGACTGCCGTCGCGCTACTGGGCGACGTCCGGGCCGGCGGCCCTGACCTGCGCCGAGTTCGGCGACATCGTGACGGACGTCGGACGGCGCGGCGGACTGCGCCTCGCCGCACCGGACTTCCACGACCCGGCCAAGGCCGCGCTCGCCGACTACCCGGACTGGGACGTCCTGGAGCCGCGGCTGCGCTCGGTGCTCGCCGCGCAGGCGGCCGGCAGCACGATCCTCGGCGCGGGCGAGATCCTGCCGACGTCGTTCGGCAGCCGCGAGGTCCCCGGCGCGCCGGCGCCGGTGACCGTGCGCCAGGCGCAGCAGCACCTCGAAGTCAACGCGCGGGCCCTGCTCGACGCGGCACCGGGCGCCTGACGCGCCGAGGGGGCGGACCCCTAGCGGCGGCGTTTCGCAGGTACGCGCCGCTGCCGGGCTCGGAGGACCGACCTGCGCGAGATGCGCCGCACTGCCGGACAACGGTGGTGCGGCGCATCTGCGCGACGGCCGATCGCAGAGGGGCGCCCCGCGCGGTGCCAGGCGCAGGATATGGACGCAGCTGTGGATGCCGCTATGGACGCAGCTGTCGATGCAGGCTACGGACGCCATTCCTGCCGGTAGGCGGGGTGTTCGGCATAAGCCTGGGCGAGGACACGAACCGCGTAGGCGAGGCCGGGCGCTCGGGGGTCCGCGGGATCCATGGCCTTGTAGTCGCGCGCCAGGCTTTCGGTCAGGTCGAGCATGGGGAGATGGCTGTCGAGAAGGGCTTCGCCGCCCAGAGTGTCGGCCACGCGGGCATAGGCATGGTTGTCGTCCATGATGCGGTCGACGAGGAACCGCACCAGGTCGTCCATGTGGCTGTCACCGCCGGCGGGGCGCTCTGGTGACGATCGGCGCAGCATGGTCAGTCGGCCGTCGGGTGGGAGGCGAGGTGGCAGTTGGTCATCGCTTGGTCCTGTTGAGGCTGGAGACGTATGCGTGGGCGTCGGACATGAGGCCACGCCAGACGGACTCGGTGTCGGGGCCGCAAGGGGCGACGTACACCCACTCGCGCATCGGGCGGCCGCCGGACTCGAAGGGTACGGCAGCCTCCGCGGCGACCAGCGAACTCGCTTGTTCCGCGGGGATCTTGACGACGAGTCGGGTGTCCTTGAGGAACGCGAAGTAGCGCCCGCCGACGCTGAGGCCCTCGTTCTGCAGGATGCGGCCGCTGCCGACGCCTGGCCGGGCCAGGAATTCGGCGGCCAAGTCGGCGTAGAGCGCGCGGATGGCGGCCGGGTCGTCGGCGCCGTCGGTCGGTTGCGCGGGGTTGCGGGTCATGGTGTGGTCCCGTCCGGTGGTGTGGCCAGGAGCCGTCGAGGCAATTGTGGACGGCTGCCGGGGTAGTCCGGCGTGTTCGGTGATCGCACCGACGCCGGCTGTGTACACATCCATCGAAGAAAGAGTGGTGCGGGGGGTTTCCGGTTTGCGACGGGGAATCATCTCTGGGGGAATGGTTCAGCGGACGTGGTGAGGTGTGCGTGACGGACCAGCCCAGGCCGCGTCAGCCACTGACCGACCTTGTGACCGAGGCGCTGCACACGGCCTCTCTCCGCAGCCTGTGGCGAATGTGCGTCGATATCGACAGTACGCCGCCGTTTCGGATCGACCTCGTGCAGTTGGAGGTGCTGGCCGAGGGTGGTCGGATTCTCTGTACGGACGAGGTGCTCCGGGCGCTGACGGCCGGTCTGCGCGGTGCCGGGCTGGCGGTTGATTTCGATGCGGTGGTGCGGGCGGCGGACGTGCAGTTCCCGCCGGTGCGGTCGCTGGTCTACCCGTTCCCGGGGGTGCCCGATCCGTCGGTGGCGGTCACGATGGCGATGCCCAAACATCCGTCCGAACGTGAACTTGCCGATGCGGAAGCAGAGTTGCGGCGGACGGTCGGCAAGATCGCGGAGTTGCGGCGGGCGGCGGAGGCGGCGCGCCGGACGCGGCGGCCGGAGTGATCGTCCGGAACCGAGGGTGATCTGGAGTCGCCAGGATGGGCCGGCCGGATTCACCCGCATATCGTAGAGAGTCGCCGATTACTGTCCGTGGTATCCGTCGTACGCTGGGTCTCTTCGGATCGACGTCTTCGGGCCCTTTCGCATCAGGGGAGTCCATGGCCAGCGACGCGGAATCGACGGTGCCGGGTGCACCGAGGGTCACCCTCTACGTCGACGACCGGCTCGACCCCGACGATCCCGTCCAGGTCACGGCCGACATTCCCGCCCGGCACGTGCGTGTCGCCGCGCATCCGCGGTGCATCGACGAGGCGACGGCGGAAGAGATGACGCGGCTCATCAACGAGAACATCGTCCGCGGGTGGGGCTGGGGCTTCACCGAGACCGCGATGGCGCAGACGCCGCCCGCGATCATCTTCCGGTCCGACCCCGACCTGTCCCGTCCGGCGCTCGTGGTCGACGAGACCGACGGGGTGATCGCCGTCTTGGGGCGGGCGCCGGGACTGACCGAGTACGGCGCGGAGTGGCTGACACGGCGCGTCGGGGAGCACATGGACCACGGGTTCTGGCATCGGCGGGCCGGTGGGCTGAGGTAGAGAGTCGACGGGACCCGGAAGGCCCGCGGCCGCGGGCCTTCCGGCTTGTCCTGTCCTGGCTGGTCCGGGTGTCCTGTCCTGGCTTGCTCGGGTGCGGAGCGCCGGGTGTGGTCAGGCGGTCGTAGCGGGGACCGAGCGGCGTTGCATGCCGTCCGCGTCCGGGTCGAGGCCCCAGGACAGGATGCGCCGCGGGTGGACACGGATGATCTCCGCGCTCAGGCCGGGGCGGCGCGGGGCGGCGTCGCGGACGGCTTCGGCGGTGCCGCGGATTTCGATACCGCGCACCTTCCACGGGGTGACGGAGGCGATGTCGTCGACGACGAACGCGACTTCGTGGGTTTGTTCGACGTTGCGGAACTTGCGGCTCGCGCCCATGGCGTAGCCGGCGATGTCGATCGTGCCGAGTGTGGTGTCGATGGTGAAGCCGACCGGGTTGTTCTGGAGCGTGCCGTCGGGGGCGGCGGTGGCGAGGCGGCCGAGGCGCTGGGTGCGGAGGTACTCGAGTTCTGCCGGGGTGAACGGCGATGCGGAGGTCATGCGGCCAGCCTGGAAGGTGAAGTGCGGTTCAGGTCAAGAGGGCACGGCGGGAGGCTGCGCGTGCTGCACTCGTGTGGGCGTGTCCCGGGCTTGCGTCGTGCCTGAGACGTGCGTGTGCCTGTGTGCCTGTGCCTGATCGGGGGCCTGCTCGGTGCTTGGTCGGTGCTTGGTTCGTGCTGTCCACAGGGTGCGGGGAATTGCGTTGTCGGGTGGCGGCGGGCGACGGACAATGGCCGGATGATCACGCTGCGGAGAACCGTTCACGACGCGTCCGGGCGTCCGGTCGCCGACTATGTGCCGGGGACGCGGGCGGGGCATCCGTGGGCCGACGATCTGCGGCCGAAGGACGGGGTGTCGCCGCGCGAAACCGCCGATGCGGTGCTGGCCGCGATGCCCGGGTGGCTGGTGGGTGCGCCGGAGGAAATCGGGGCGGCGCTGCTCGCCGGCGGGGCACGCAAGCATCGGCACGCGCACTGCTTTTCGTGGGACTTCGCGGCGCGCCGTGCGGACCCGTCGTGGGCGGTGCCGGAGTTGCGGCCGGGGCTGCGGCTGGAGTCGGCGCTGAGCCACGAGGCGGCGGACCTGACGTCGCTGTGGATGTCCGCCTATCCGCCGGGACACCCGGACAACCCGGACGGGGAGATGTTCGACTCGGCGCGCACTCAGCTCGCGCTGCTGTTCGACGGCCAGGTGCTGGGGCCGCTGCTCGCGTGCAGCACGGTGATCGTCGACGGGACGCGGCCGGTCGCGGCGTCCCTGGTCAGCGGCCGCGACGGCGAACCGCCGCTCGGCGGGCCGTGGATCACCGAGGTCTTCCGGCACGCGGACCCGGAGTACGCGGGCCTCGGCGCGGTCGCGCTGCGGGCGTCGTTGGCGTTGGCGGCGGATGGGGGGCTGTCCGCGCTGGGGCTGGCGGTGACGGACGGGAATCCGGCGCGGCGGACGTATGAGCGGATCGGGTTCGCGCACGTGGAGAGCACGATCACGGTTGTCGTGCCGGAGTAGGGCGGGCGGCTTGGTAGCCGCGTGGACGCGCCGGGTTTCGGGTGGTGACGACACGGCGGCGGGTGTGGCACGCTTCCGGCCGTGACCGAATCCCCGATATCCGGTCCGGCGTCCGTCGCGGCGCCGGATCCTGTGTGGCTTGCCGCGCGACCGGACGACCGGCTGCCGTCGGCGTTCCGGTTCCTGACGGAGATCGCAGCGTGGGTGGCCCTGCCGTGGGCGATCGCCGACACGTCGATCGTGCTCGGGGTGTTCGTCGGTTTGATGATGGTGGCCGTGCCGACGGTGTTCGCGACACCGGGCGACAAGCGCCAGGTCTTGGTGCCAGTGTCCGGCAAGGTGACGATCGCGCTGGTCGCGGCGCACATTCTCGCGGCGCTGTACGGCTCGTGGTCGGCCTGGCCGGTGTGGCCGGCGGTTCCGACGACGGTGGTCGCCCTGATGACGATCGTGACGGAGATGCCGCGGTGGCGGTGGTTGTGGGGAGCCGCGGGCAGGCGGTGAGGCGGCGCGGACGGGGCTGAGCGCGTGCGTCTTCACGGCCCGCGAGCCGAGTCGGTGGCACGCCTGCCACAACCGGTAGGTGGCCGGGCAGCGGACGAGCCCTCTGAGGGCCGATGCCCGGGCCCTACGGCCATGATGGCGACGGTGCATCTTCAGTATTTCAATCAGACCGGATGGCTCGCGTTTTTCAACGGCACCGAGACTGAGATCTGTCGGCAGGTGAACGTCGAGGGCTGGGACAAGGAGACCGGAACGGCCCTTGTGGTCCACGCGAAGCGCGGCGCGCTCCGACCGGTCACGGATTACGAGGACTTCTCGCACCTCGAAAGTGCGGACCAAGTGGTCGGCGCGATACCAGGCGGGGGATGGCGGGCCCATTGGCACACTGAAGGTCCGGGCGGAACTCCGCTGACGGAACAGGTGCTTGCGTGGCTGATCACGTCCAACGGGCGCGCCACCCCCATCACCATGGACGCGTACGGGCACGTAGAGGACGCGAACAGTGCCGACGCCTTCATTCCCCCGGGCGAGGTACTCGGCTGACACCTCCGCGTGTCGGTGGCGGTGTCGAAGATCGCGGTATGACGCTGATCGACTACTTCGTTGCCGTGGACGACGTGGATGCCTGCCGGGTGGAGCCGGGGAATGACGGACCCGAGGCTTACGGCTTCATGGTGTTGCCTGCCAAGGGAATAGACCCGTGTGGCCGTCGGGCGTCGCCGAGTCGGACATGTCCGGTGAGGCCTTGGTCGTCACCGTCACCGACACGCTGCGGGACGCCTTGGCGGCGGCGGACGCGCCGACGCTGGCGGCCGTCGCCGCCGCGTGGGCCGAGGCGGAGGACATGCGGGACGTGTCGGCGGCGGTGCTGGGCGAGTTTCTGACGTTGTTCGCCGAACTGGCCAAGGCGGCGGTCGATCGCGGGGCGCGGCTGTGCGGCTGGTGGGCGTTGTCAGGCCCCCGCGGCGGCTCGGGTCAGGTTGCGGGACCGGGTGGAAGCTCCGTCGCCGCCCAGTCCGGTAGGGGTTCGGTGGTGTCCGCCCAGGTCTGCGGGGGCGCCGTGCGCGGGCCGAGGATTCCGCCGACGATGGCGCACGTGGTGTCGACGTCGCCGCCTGCCGCGGCGGTCGCCCACAGGGCTTCGGCGAAGTCGTCGGGGTAGTGCGCGGCGATCCAGATCGTGAACGGCACGGTGTCCGGGGCGCTCACCCGCCGACCGCTGCCAAGGCTGCGGCCCACGGCCCGGGGGTCGGTTCGGCCCGCGAGTGCCAGCGCGGCGCCGAGGCGGTCGCGGACCAGTCCGGGCGGGGTGAGGTCGCGTACCGCGGCCATGAAGTCCCGGGCAGGGAGCGGGGCTTGGCAGACGAGTGCGGTCGCGGCGGCCACGGCGACCGCGCCCGCGACGCCCTCGGGGTGCGTGTGGGTGACCTCGGCGGACGCCGCAGCTTCGCGTGCCGCCCGGTCGAGATCGTCGGCGAACCACGCGCCCAGCGGTGCGACGCGCATCGCCGCGCCGTTGCCCCACGACCCTTGGCCCTCGAACGGCTCGGCGGCGAGCGGCCGCCACGCGGCGCCTTCGCGGACCAGGCGCAGCATGCGGTTCACCGTCGGCCCGTAGCCGCGGTCGAAGTCGTGGTGGCGGGCGAACGATGCGGCCAGCCGGTCCCGGTCGACGGTGCCGTGGGCGGCGAGTTCGGCATGCACCGCACACGCCATCTCGGTGTCGTCGGTCCACGGCCACGGGCCTTGGGGCAGGTCGCGCCGCCGCAGCGCGGGGAGGTTCCCGGGGACGAAGAACTGCGCGCCCAGCGCATCGCCGACTCGCAGGCCGAGGAGTGCGGCGCGATCATGTTTCCCGGGGGTGTGGACAAGACGGCCAAGGGCGCCGAGCCGTCGGCTTGAGGCTCCCGTCACGCCGAGGCCCCGGGTCTGTCCCGACGATCCGCCCTCCTGCCACCATGGCGGCATGACGCTTCGGGGACTCAATTTGGCCGTCCGATTCCTGCTGGAACTGGGTGCGCTCGCCGCGCTCGCGTGGTGGGGCGTGGACCTCGGATCGAGCTGGGTCGGCAGCCTGGTGATGGGCATCGGCTTCCCGGCCCTGGCCGCGGTGACGTGGGGCAACTTCGTCGCCCCGCGCGCCCCGCAGTTCCTGCCCCGCCCCGGCCGTTTGGCGATCGAGATCGCCATGTTCGGTTCCGCCACCACCGGCCTCGCCGCCATGGGCCACTGGCCGGCCGCCTTGGTCTTCGGCCTCGTCGCGGCCGGCAGCACCGCACTCACCCACATCTGGAAGCAGGACGACGCGATGCGGGCGAACGCGGGCAGCCGGATGCGCGCCCAGGCGTAGGGGCCGGGCGGCCACGGGCCGGGCGACCAGAGCGGGGCGTCCACGGGCGGGGCGTCCGCAGGCCGGGCGGCCACGGGGCGGGCCGGTCGACGTGCGACGGGCTTACCCCCCCCGCACTTAACGGGTCGTCAGGGGGTGGTTAAGAGCCGGTTAAGTGCCGTCTGCGGGAGGGGTTTTCGCAGGTGGGGGGCGGTTTCATGGTTAGGCTCGCGGCATGTCCGAGTCAGCCATTCGGCCGCGTGAAACGCGCGGCTCCTCCGGTGTGCCCGGTGCGTCCGGTGGTGGCGGTGCGGTCGCGCCGGGGCGCCACCGTGCTGCCGCGGCACCTCAGTCGGTGGCTCCTCGGAGTCCGGGCGGCGGTGGGCGGCACAGCAAGCCGGGTGGCGGCGATGGTGTGGCCATGCCCGTGGCTTCGGCGAGTGCCGTGCCGGGCGTGGGGAGGGGTGGTGACAGGCCGCTGATTCCGATCGTGCCGGCGGTGGGGCCCGCGGGGGTGGGGCCGGTGGTCGGGCCGATGGTCGGACCGATGGTGGGGCCGATGGTGGGACCGGTGGTCGCGCCGATGGGGCGGCGGCCGCGAGGAGAGGGCGCCGGGGTCGCGGAGAGGTCGCAGGGGCGGCACGCGGCGGTGGCGTCCCGGGAGCATGTCGACCGCCCGGACGTGGCCGGAGCAGCGGCACATTCGACCGCGGCTTCGCGGACTTCGGCGGCTTCCACGACGTCGTCGACGAGTTCGGCGATGACGTCGCCCGCACCCCTTCCCGCGACCTCGCCCGCAATCCCTCCCGCGACCTCGCCGACGCCCCCGTCGGCGACCCTGCTCCTGCCTGCGACCCCGCCGCCGACCTCGCACCCGACCTCGCCTGCACCCCTTCCGGCGACCCCGCCGACGATGTCGCCGGCGTCTCCGATTCCGCCCGCGACGCCGCTTCCGGTTCCGCCCCCGCTCTCGGGCCTGACCTCGTCGATGACCTCCGAGGACCGGGTCACGCCCCCCGCGTCGCCGATTGCCGACGTGGACCTTGCACCGGAGTCCGGCAGCGCGCAGGGGTGCGCCCGCGAGGGCGGAGCCCTGGGACCGTCCCCGAGTACCGCCCCTCGGCGCGGTGCGCATCGCCCCCGGGTCACGTCTTCGCAGTTGCTGGTCGGCGTGGTGTTCGGGGGCGGGGCCGTGGTCGGGGTGTGGGCGGCGCAGCTGGCGGATGTGGGGCGGCTGGATGCGTTGTTGGCGTCGTGTGCGCATCTGGCGGGCTTGGCGGCCGGGTTCGGGATGCTCGTGCTGATTCTGTTGATGGCGCGGGTTCCGGCGTTGGAGCACGGGGTCGGGGCGGATGTGCTGGCGCGGTGGCATGCGCGGGGTGGGCGGATCGTCATCGGGCTGGTGCTGGCGCATGCGGGGTTCGCCTGGTGTGCGTACATGCGCAATACCGGGACCGAACCTATTGGCTCTGTGGGGGAGTTGCTCGGGTATCCGGCGTTGGCGGCGGCGATCGTCGGGACTGGGATGCTTGTGGTGGTGGGGCTCGTGTCGGCTCGGGTGGTGCGGCCCCGGGTGCGGCATGAGACGTGGCGTGGGCTGCATTTGATGACGTATGCGGGGGCGGCGGCGGGTTTTGTGCACCAGCCCGCGGGGCCTGATCTGGCCGGGGCTCCGGTGCTGGCATGGGTGTGGACGCTGGCGCATGTGCAGGTGGCGGTGTTGGTGCTGTGGTACCGCGTGGTGGTGCCTGCGCGTGCGGCGCTGCGGCACGGCATTCGGGTGACGAGTGTGGTGGACGAAGGGCCGGGCGTTGTGTCGGTCACCATGCGGGGGCGGGAACTCGACGCGTTGCAGGCCGAGTCCGGGCAGTTCTTCCGGTGGCGTTTCGTCACCGGGAGGTTGTGGCGGACCGCGTTGCCGTTCTCGTTGTCGGCGCCGGTGCGGGACGACACGTTGCGGATCACCGTGCGCGTCGTCGGCGACCATACGCGCCGCATCCGGCGGCTGCGGCCGGGTGTCCGGGTGGTCGCCACCGGGCCGTTCGGGGCGATGACGGCGCATCGGCGGACGCGGCGGAAGGTGCTGCTGATCGCGGGCGGGGTGGGGATCACGCCGATGCGGGCGCTGTTCGAGACGCTGCCGGGCGGGCCGGGTGACCTGACGCTCATGTACCGGGCGCGGAGTGGGGACGACCTGGTGCTGCGCGACGAGTTGGATCGGATCGCGGGGGAACGGGCGGGGACCGTGCACTACTTGGTGGGCGGGTCGCGTGGCGTCGGGAATCCGCTGACGCCGGCGAACTTGCGGCGGCTGGTGCCGGACATCGCCGAGCACGACGTGTACTTGTGCGGCTCTCCGGGGATGGCGAAGGCCACCCGGCGGGCTTTGCGGCGGGCAGGGGTGCCGGGAGAGCGCGTGCACGCCGAGGTCTTTGCGTTCTGAGGGCTGGGACCGGAGGTGGTTCCGGGTCCGGGTGTGATTCCGCGTTCGATTCGAGAGGGATTGCTGCTGTGCCGATTCGCCGGATGGGGCTTGCCGCCGGGTTGTTTTCCGTCAGTGTCGCGGCCGTTGCCGTGCTCGGTGTGCCCGCGCCCGCGGCGCCCGCGCCGCCGGACCGGCCCGTTCGGCCGCCGGCCGCGGGGCAGCCGGCGGCATGTGACACGTGTCGACATGAACCGGTGCGTAGTGCGCATTGAAGTCGGCGAGCGCCGACTGTAACCTCCGGTAACCCCTGGAGGGGTGGCCCGGCCGCCTGGGCCGGATTTGCCGTTGGGGAGGTATGCCATGTCCGACTCGCACCGGTCGCGCACCTCGCTCACCCGCACCTCGCTCACCCGCGCTTGGTCCGCTTGCACTGTGTCCGCTCGCACGGTGTTCGCCCGCACGTCCCGCACCCGGACCTCGCGCCTCCGCGCCAAGCTCCGCCGTACCGTCGTCGCGGCTGCCGCGTCGTTGTGTCTGCTGGGCGCGGTGCCCGGTACCGCGGGGGCCGCGACGAACTATCCGGTGCCGTACTCGTTCGGCGCCGGCATCGCCGCGCAGCTCCTGCACCCGGGCTCGGCGCCGGTCGGTGCCAACGACTTCGGGTGCCGTCCGTCCGCGGAACACCCGTACCCCGTCGTGCTCGTGCACGGCACGTTCGGCAACATGACGGACAGCTGGCAGAGCCTGTCGCCGCTGCTCGCCAACAACGGCTACTGCGTCTTCGCGCTCGACTATGGCGGCTCGCCGGGCAACCTGTTCCAGGGCTACGGCGACATACCGGCGAGTGCCGGGCAGCTCGCCGCGTTCGTCGACCGGGTGCTCGCCGCGACCGGCGCGCCCAAGGTCGACATCGTCGGCCATTCGCAAGGCGGCATGATGCCGCGCTACTTCATCCGGAACCTCGGCGGCGCCGCCAAGGTGCACGAACTCGTGGGCCTCGCCCTGTCGAACCACGGCACCACCCTGTGGGGCCTGCTCAACCTGCTCCAGGCCTATCCGGGCGGCAGCCGGTTCCTGACCTCGCTGTGTGTGGCGTGCGTGCAGCAGACCGCCGGTTCGGACTTCATGAACGCGCTCAACGCCGGCGGCGACACCGTGCCGGGCGTGCATTACACGGTGATAAGCACGCGCTACGACTGGGCGGTCACCCCGCTGGAGAGCACGTTCCTGCACGGGCCCGACGCGACGAACATCATCGTGCAGGACACGTGCTGGTCCGACTTCGCCGACCACCTCGCGCTCATCTACGACCAGGTCGCCCTGCGTGAAGTCCTCAACGCCCTCGACCCCGCACGCGCCAAGCGCACCTGCGCCGTCGTGCTGCCGGTGCTCGGCGGCTGACCGGGCGGCGGCGCCCGGTCAGCCGCCCGGTCAGCCGCCGTCCCCCGGCACCGGAATCCCGAACGCCGCCACGGGATTCCGGTGCCGCAACATGCCGGTGCCCGCCTTCGGGCCGAGGGCGCGCTACATCCGGTCCACCCGGGTCAGGCCGTCCTCGTCGAGGCGCAGCCACCGGGTGATGCCGAGACCGCGCAGGAACGGCAGGTCGTGGCTCGCCACGATCAGCGCGCCCTGGTACGACTCCAGCGCGGTCGTCAGCTGCCGGACGCTCGCCAGGTCGAGGTTGTTCGTCGGCTCGTCCAGCATCAGCAGCTGCGGTGCCGGGTCGGCGAGCAGCAGTGAGGCCAGCGAGGCGCGGAACCGTTCCCCGCCGGAGAGCGTGTCGGCGCGCTGGTCCGCGCGCCGGCCCTTGAACAGGAACCGGGCGAGCCGGGCCCGGATGTCGTTGTCGGTCGCGGCAGGCGCGAACCGGGCGACGTTCTCCGCGACCGTCAGCTCGTCCCGCAGGAGGTCCAGCCGCTGCGGCAGGTACCGCATCGGCACGAACGCGTGGACTTCGCCCGCGTCCGGCTCCAGAAGCCCGGCGATGGTGCGCAGGAGCGTGGTCTTGCCGGCGCCGTTGCGGCCGACCAGGGCGATGCGTTCGGGGCCGCGGACCTCCAGTTTGAGCCGGGTGCCGTAGCGCGGGCGGACGCCCGGCAGCGACAGCACGTTGCGGCCTTCCGGGACCTCGGTCAGCGGCAGGTCGACGCGGATCAGGTCGTCGTCGCGTACCGCCTTCTCGGCCTCGGACAGCCGTTCCCGGGCGCCGGCGAGGCGCTCGGTGTGCATGGCCTTGTGCTTGCCGGCGGACACCTCGGCGGAGCGTTTGCGCATGCCCATGACGATCTTGGGCTCGCGCTTGTTGTCCCACATCTTCTGCGCGTAGCGCTTGCGTCGCGCCAATTTGACCTGGGCGTCGACGAGTTCGCGCCTTTGACGGCGGACGTCGGACTCCGCCGCGCGCACCATGCGCTCGGCGGCATCCTGCTCCACCTCCAACGCGGCCTCGTACTCGCTGAACGTGCCGCCGAACCAGCGCACGTCACCGTCCCGCAGGTCGGCGATCTGGTCCATCTCGTCCAGGAGTTCGCGGTCGTGGCTGACGACCAGGAGGACGCCCTGCCAGGCCGCCACGGCGTCGTAGAGGCGTTCGCGGGCTTCGATGTCGAGGTTGTTGGTCGGTTCGTCGAGGATGAGGACGTCGGGGTGGCGCAGCAACTGGCCCGCCAACGCCAGCATCACCGATTCGCCGCCGGACAGTTGCCCGGTGGTGCGGTCGAGGCCGAGGTGGCCCAGGCCGAGCCGGTCGAGGGTGGCGAGGGCGCGTTCCTCGACGTCCCAGTCGTCGCCGACGGCGGCGAAGTGCGCCTCGTCGACATCGCCCGCCTCGATCGCGTGTAGGGCGGTGCGCTGCGCGGCGATGCCGAGGACGGCGTCCACCCGGGCGGTCGTGTCGAGGGTCAAGTTCTGCGGGAGGTAGCCGAGTTCGCCCGTGACGCGGACCGAACCGCGGGTCGGGGCGAGATCGCCGGCGATGAGCCGCAGGAGCGTGGACTTTCCCGCGCCGTTGAGGCCCACCAGGCCGGTGCGGCCGGTGCCGAACGCGGCCTGGAAGCCGGTGAACACCGCTCCGCCGTCCGGCCACGCGAAGTCGAGGTCGGTGACGACGATGGAGGAGAGGGTGGAGGTGGGGGAGGCACTGGACATAAACGGTCTCCGGGTGCTCGCGTGGAAAGGGGCGGCATAGGGAGACCCGCAGGCGCGCGCACGAGTGACCGGAGAGCGTCGTCGAAGGAACGGCTCCTGCCGAGGTCGGGATCGCGCGTCAGACCACACGCATGACGCGTGGGGCTGCGGGTCTCCTACCTCAACGGAGCAACGGCCTTCTCCAATACGACGGAAGTGCGGGGGCCAGCGACAGTCGGAGGGGTGGCCCTCGACGGCTGCGCTCGACCGTACGACGCTGCTCAACGGCCGCACAACCGGTTTAATTCCGGCTCCCGCACGGCGTCGTACCGCCGGAAACGGCCTAGGCACGCTCGCGGTAGGCGCGCAGGACCGGGGCCTTGCGTTCTTCCGGGACGCGTTTGGGGGCCTCGCGCAGCGTCAGGCCGCTGATGCGGTCGACGTGCGCGGCCGTCCAGGCGAGGACGGCGTCCGGGTGCTTCTTGGACGCCTCCCGCAGGACCCAGCCGAGCGCTTTGCGGACGAAGAAGCGGGTGTCGTCGAGCAGCGGCTCGGCGATCTCGCCGAGCACGGGGAACCAGCGGGGGAACGTGTCGGCCGAGCGGACGCCGAGCATGAACGCGAGGATGCCGGAGCGGCGCAGCCACATCTCCTCCTGTGCCGCCCAGGCCCGGTAGACCGCCTCGGTGCGGGGCTCGCGCAGGAGGAGCCGGGCCGCGACCGAGCCGGACAGGACGTCGACGAGCGCCCACGTGCCGGACTCGCCGATGAGTTCGGCGAGGAGCGCGGTGTCGTCGAGGGTGAGGCGGTCGGTGTGGGCTTCCAGCCACAGGCAGGCGGCCAGGCGGGTCTCGTGGACGGTCGGCGTCCACAGGGTCCGGGTGACGGCGACGAGGTCGGCGTGGGTGAGCGTGGGGCGCGTCTTGCCGGCGGCGCGGACGATGCGGCGGACTTCCGGGACGGGCACGCCGTAGTGGTTGAGGTCGCTGTGCAGGTACGCCCGGGTGCCTTTGGCTCGGTCCGGGTCGGACAGGGCGATCAGGGCGGTGTCGATCTCCTCGGCGACCTGGATTGCGACGGGATCGGGCGTCTCGGACTCGGCTGCGGCGATCATGGTTCCTGCCTACCGGACCGGAGCGACACGGTCACACATATCGCGGCGGGCACGTCATGTGTCGACGGCACACGAGGAGATGGGGACCTATGACGACGGACATTTCGCAGCTCACGTTCCGGCTGCCCACCGAGGAGGACTTCCCGCGCGTGCAGTACGGGCTGACGCACTGGTGGGGCGGACTCGGCGGAGATGCGGGGGCGCAGCAGCGGCGCTTGTTGGTGCCGCGGTTGTTCCTGCAGCACTTCTGCCTGACGAGCCAGGTGGTGGAGGACGGGGAGGGGCGGCTGGTCGCGTTCCTGGTCGGGTTCCTGTCGCAGGACCGCGCCGACGAGGCGTACATCCACTTCGTGGGGGTCGACCCGGAGTGGCAGGGCTCCGGGGTCGGGCGGGCGATGTACGAGCGGTTCTTCGCGGCGGTCCGGACGGCGGGCCGGACCCGGGTCCGGTGCCTGACGGGCCCGGCGAACCGGGCCTCGGTCGCCTACCACCGGCGGCTCGGCTTCCGCGTCGAACCGGGTGCGCTCGACGTCGACGGGATCCCGGCGACGCCGGACTACGACGGGGAGGGCCTGCCCCGGGTGCTGTTCGTGAAGGAACTGTAGGGAAGGTCCCGCCGCCCCCCGGCTTCTTGACCATTGGTCTGGACCTGCGTACTGTCGCCGGTGATAACACCAAGGACCTTTAGTAAAGCGGGAAGCATAAATCCCGTCAGGGGGGCGGCATGGCGACGACGGCGACCGTCGAAATGGCAGCCGAGCCGAAGTATTGGCACCTGCGCACCGTGCTGCTCCAGGCCATCGACTCGGAGTTCGCGGCCGGCCAGACGCTGCCCAACGAGCGCGAGCTGTCGGCCCGCTTCGGCGTGGCCCGGGCCACGCTGCGGCAGGCCCTGGAGCAGCTCGAACTCGAAGGGCGCCTGCACCGCAAGCGCGGCGCGGGCACGGTCGTGGCCGGTCCGCGCCTGGAAATCGCGATGAGCACCCACAACGAAGGCTGGCCAGGCGTCGATCTCGGCGACCGCCAGCTCGTCGACGGCACCACCGCCCCCGTCCCCGCCCGCATCGCGGCGCAGATGGGTCTGCGTCCCCGCGCCATGGTGCACCGGGTGCGCCGCCGGCAGCTGTCGATGCGGCAAACGGTCGGCATCGAGTGCCTGTACGTGCCGCGCGCGGTCGTCCCGCGCGTCCCGGAACTCCTCGGCGACAACCGGCGCGCCGGCCTTGTGCTGCGCCACCTGCGGCACCATCCGCTGGAGGGCATGTCCCGCTCCGTCGAACTGGGCGTCGCGGAAGCCGAGGAAGCCCGCCTCCTGGAGCGGCCTCCGGGCAGCGCCGTCCTCGTGGTCACCACCGCATACGCGGCACAGGGCCGCACGGCCGCCCTCGTCGTCGCCACGTACCGCGCCGACACCTGCCGTCTCGCGTTCGGTGACGAACCCGTATCCGTCGCCCGCTCCGCGTCCTGAACCGGTAGCATCCGCCGACACCAGGGCAGCGCCGACACCAGCACCAGACAGCACTGCGGGATCGCGGCACGGGAAGGAGCCGAACACCGTGGCCGGTCCGCCGAGCGGCGCCGCGGGCGGGGACACGTCCCTGCTGCGGCGCATCAACTCCGCCGTCACCCTCCGCGCGCTGCGCGGCGGCGCCCACCTGACGGTCACCGAACTCATGGACGCCACCGGCCTGTCCCGCCCCACCGTGGAAGGCGTCGTCGACGGCCTCCTGCACGACGGCCTCGTCGTGGAAGCCGAAGCGGACGCGGACACCGCCGGACGCCGCCGCGGCCGCCCCGCCCGGCGCTTCCGCTTCCACGCCGAAGCCGGGCACGTCCTCGGCCTCGACATCGGCATGCACGAAGTCCGCTGCGCCCTCGCCGACCTCACCGGCACCGTCGTCGCCCGCCACACGCGTGCGGTTCCCGGCGGCCTCGGCGCCGAAGAACGCCTCGACCGCGCCCGCGGCACCGTCAACGACCTGCTGCGCCGCGCCAAGATCCCGCGCGAGCACCTGTGGGCGGCCGGTGTGGGAACGCCCGGCATCGTCGACCGGCAAGGTGTCGTCACCTACAGTGCCGCGGTGCCCGGTTGGACCGGCATGGACCTCGGCGGCCGCCTCGCCCGCTCGCTGCCCTGCCCGGTCTTCGTCGAGAACGACGCCAACCTCGCCGTCATCGGCGAACGCTGGCAGGGCGTCGCCGTCGGCTCCGACGACGTCGTCCTCATCCTGGCCGGCCTCAGTCCCGGCGCCGGATCCCTCATCGACGGCCGCGTCCACCGCGGCTTCGGCGGCGCCGCGGGCGAAATCGGCGCCCTGCACCTGCTCGGCCGCCAAGCCCCGCCGGAAAGCCTGCTGTCCACCACCGGCACGCCCCTCGTCCCGCTCGACGAGGACGCCGTCGCCGACGTCTTCCGCCTCGCCCGCGCCGGCGACCCGGTCGCCCGCGAAGCCGTCGACCGGTTCTTCCAGCGCCTCGTGCACGACATCACCGCACTCGTGCTCACCCTCGACCCGGAGATCGTGGTCGTCGGCGGCTGGGCGACCGGCATCGACGACGTCATCGAACCGCTCCGCACCGAACTCGCCAAGTTCTGCCTGCGCCTGCCCCGCGTCGAACTCTCCGCCCTCGGCACCGACGCCATCGCCCTCGGCGCCCTCCGCCTCGCCCTCGACCACGCCGAACAGCGGCTGTTCTCGGTCGAACACGCGGGCGCGGCCCACGCCTGACCCGCGGCCGCGCCGACGGCGAAGAATCCCGCGGCGGTGCGACGGGCTCCGCGGTCAGCCTCGGCCGCATGGCGGGAGACCCTGACCATCGCGCTGAACCGAGCCGTGACCGACGCCGAACTCGGCCGGTTGCGACGGCTCCTCCATGACGTGTCCGACCGCTTCGACGAGGAAGGGCCTCGTGAGCATGGAGACGCACGGACGTCACGCCGCCATCACGCGGGCGCTGCCCGGCGCGATGGCGCAGATGACCGACCCGTGGGACATCACCTTCGGATCGTCCGAACTCCTGCGCGCCTGGTCCGCGCATCAGGAGGTCCGGCTGCTCAAGTAGCGCCGTGCGGACGCGGCGTCACAACAGATCCCCCTCCACCTTCAGGCGCACGACCTCCTCCCAGTCGCGGCCGAGCTCGCTCGCTATGGCGTCGCCGTGTTCGCCGTGTTCCGGGGCGCGGCTCAGGTGCGGGCGGATGCCGTCGAACTGGGCCGGGCTCGGCACCAACGGGTAGGCACCTGACGGACCTTCGACGGAGACCAGGTAGTCGTTGGCCAGCACCTGCGGGTCGGAACCGGCTTCGCCGGCCGAGCGCACGACCGTCCACGGGATCGGGAGGTCGGCCAAGGCCTCGGCCCAGAAGGCCAGTGGTCGGGCGGCGAAGACCGCGTCGAGTTCGGTGATGCAGGCACGCGCGTTGGCCAGTACGCCCTCGGCATCGGCGAACCGCGGGTCGGCCGCGAGGTCTTCGCGCCCGATCGCCGAGCACAGGGCCGTGAAGGCGCCTTGGGTCATCACTCCGGACAGGTACAGATACCGGCCGTCTGCCGTGCGGTAGGCGTTCACCAGGGGGTTCGGGGCGTCGGCGTGGCGGAAACGGGGGATGGCTTCGACGCCGTAGAGGCGCGCGGCCACCGCGTTCGGGGACATCACCCACATCGCCGACGACAGCAGGGACACGTCGACGACTGCTCCTTCGCCGGTGCGTTCGCGGCGGAAGAGCGCGGCGGCGATCGCGCCGGCGAGGAAGCCGCCGGAGGCGAGGTCGCCGAAGGCGGGCGATGCGAGCGGCACGAACTCGTCGGAGACCTGGCTTGCCGCGTGGCCGACGCCCGCGCGGCTCCAGAAGTCGGTGATGTCGTAGCCGCCGCGGTCGCGTTCCGGGCCGCGGTCGCCGTGGCCGGTCGCCCGGGCGTAGACCAGCCGCGGGTTGACGGCCTGCAGATCGGCGACGTCCAAGCCGAACCGCTGCCGTGCCCCCGGGAGCAGGTTGGTGATGAACACGTCGGCCTCGCGGACGAGATCGCGCAGCAGCGCGCCGCCGTCCTCGGTCGACACGTCGAGGCCGATGCAGCGTTTGCCGCGGTTGAGGATCTCCCACATGAACTTCACGCCGACGTCCTTGTCCGGCAGGGCGGCCACCGGATTGCCGTTCATCGGATCGGCGGTATGCGGCGGTACGACCTTGACGACGTCCGCACCCCAGTCGGCGAGCACGGCACCCGCCGACGGCGCGAACGCGTACATCGCCACCTCGACGACCTTCACTCCCGCGAGTACGTCGTACGTCATACGCCCAGCAACTTCCGCAAGTTGGTCTCCGCGATCTTGACCGCGTCCGCATCGTCGACCTCGGCCAGCGCCGCCGCCAACCGGGCCCGGTTCTCCGGCCAACACCCGTCCCCGTGCGGGAAATCGCCCTCCCAGAGGAGGTTGTCGACCGGGACGTCGCCGAGCGAGCGGAGCGCGAACTGCTCGTCGACCAGGCACACGAACATGTGCTCGGCGAACAACTCGCGCGGCGCGCGCTGTCCCATCCCGGCCTGGCCGATGGACAGGTCGCGGAACAGCCGTGCGTCGTGGAACGCCTTCTCGGCACGTTCCAGCAGGTAGGGGATCCATCCGGCGCCCCCCTCGGACAGGATCACCCGCAGCCCCGGGAACCGTTCCAGGACGTCCGACATCAGCCAATCCGCAGCCGCCATCATCGAGTTGACCCCGTTCAGGGTCACCAGCACGCCAGGCGGCGCGTCGTCGGATGTGGTCACCAGCCGCGACGAACTCCCGATGTGCTGGCACACCGGCAACCGCGCCTCGCTCAGGAACGCCCACAGCGGATCCCAGTGCGGGGTGTGCAGGGAGGGCAGGCCCAGCACCGTCGGATTCTCCGAGAAGGCGATGGCTTTGGCGCCCTTCGCCGCCACGCGCTTGGCTTCGGCGACCGCGAGGTCGATGTCGAAGAGCGGCAGGATCGCGGCGCCGTAGAGGCGGTCGGGGGCGACCGCGCACCACTCGTCGAGGAGGTAGTCGTTGTAGGTGCGCAGGAACACCACTCCCGCGTCGAGGTCGTCGACGCCGAGGAAGAAGCGGTGCCCGGCGAACCGCGCGAAGTTCGGGAACGTCAGCTGCCCCCACACCTGGTCGACGTCCATGTCGGCGACGCGCTGCACCGGGTCGTAGCAGCCCGGCCGGATCTCGTCGAAGTTCGCGGTGCCGGGCGCGGGCGGATACCCGGCCTCCGGATGGCCGGGCAGCGGGCGGCAACTCCCCATCGGGATATGGGTGAGCTGCCCGTCGTAGAGCCACGCGTCGCGCCCGTCCGGGGACGTGACGACCCGCGGTGCCCGGTCGCGATACGCGGCGGGCACCCGGTCCACCCACAGGTGCGGCGGCTCGATCATGTGGTCGTCCGCGGAGATGAGCTTGGTGCCGTCGGGAAGCACAGGACGGGTCCTTCCACGTAAGTGGGCAAGTCGAGGGCGATGGGTCACAAGGTGAGCAGCAAGGCCGACGTGAACGCCTCCGCTCCGCTGCTCACCACCGCGACGTGCGGGTAAGGGGTCACTTGGCGGCCGTCGGCTGCGCCGCGGAGTTGCAGGCAGGCCTCGTGCAGGCCGCCGAACCCGTGCAGGCGTCCGGCGGACAGTTGGCCGCCGTTGGTGTTGAGCGGCAACTCGCCGTCGAGGGCGATGCGGTGGCCGCCTTCGACGAACCGGCCGCCGTCGCCGCGCGGGCACAGGCGCAGCGCTTCGAGCCAGCGCAGGGCGAGGACCGAGAAGCCGTCGTATAGCTGGGCGATGCCGACGTCGGAGGGCTTGAGTTCGGTGCGCGACCACAGCATGTCCGCGGCCGCGTCGAAGCCGGGTGCGGAGCCGATCGCCTCGAGGGCGACCGAGCGTCCGGGGGTGTCGGCGAGGCCGCCGGCGCGGGAGATGACGAAGGCGATGGCGCCGTCGACCGGGACATCGCAGTCGTAGATGCACAGCGGGTCGGAGATCATCCGGGCGCCGAGGTAGTCGTCGAGGGTCATCGGAGTCCGGTACACGGCCTGCGGGTTGCGGCCCGCGTGGGCGCGGGCGGTGACGGCGACCTGGCCGAGTTGGGCGCGGGTGGAGCCGGTGTCGTGGAGGTAGCGCTGGGCTTGGAGGCCGCCGTAGGTGGCGTAGCCGGCGCCGTAGGGGGCCGTCCACTGGGTGCGTTCGTGGGCGAGGCTGGCGGCGACGGTTTCCGAGCGGCCGCCGAGCTGCGTCTGGGCCGTGGATTCCCAGACGGTGCGGAAGCACAGCACGTGGTCCGCGAGGCCGCCCGCGACGGCGAGTACGGCGTTGACGACCGCGCCGAGTTGGCCGGGGAGTTCGCGGGCTCCGGTGTACCAGCGAGGCTGCAGGCCCAGCAGGACCCGGACGTCGTCGGCGCCCGCGCCGGTGATCCCGGGCGTGGAGCCGATTTCGCCCGGGTACGTCGACACGCCGTCGATGTCCGCGGGGGTCAGTCCGGCGTCGGCGATCGCGGCCAGCGCGGCGTCCGCGGTCAGACGCCACGGGTCGACGCCGAGGCGACGGCCGATGGCGGAGGTGCCGATGCCGGTGATGACGGCGGCGGATTCGGGCTTCCGCGGGTCCGTCCCGGTCATGGGCGGAACACCGGGATCCATACGGTGCCGGGGTTCCCGCCCGCGCGTGCGGAGTCGCCTGCGGAGTCGCCTGCGGAGTCGCCTGCGGGCTCGGAGTCGCCCGAGTGTTCGACGTCGTCCGCACGTTCGAAGGCGACTGTCACGGGCATGCCGATGCGGACCGCGTCGACGGGGCAGCCGACGACGGCGGTCAGGAGGCGCAGGCCGGGCTGTTCGGCGAGGTCGACTTCGGCGAGGACGTACGGGGGTTCGAGCGCCGGCGTCCACTGGTAGCGGTTGATGGTGAAGGAGTACACCGTGCCTTTGCCGCTGACCGGTGCGAAGGCCACGTCGGCGGAGTGGCATTGCGGGCACAGCGGCCGTGGCGGATGGATGTACGTGCCGCATGGCCCGCAGCGGGCGATGCGGAGGACGCCGTCGGCGCCGGACCGCCAGTACTCGGCGGCCCGGGGAGTGGGCGGCGGGGCGGGGCGCGGCATGTGCTCTCCTCCCGGCAGGGTGATGGTATTGCATCACGGTGATGGTATTTACTCAATTGTTCGATGTCAGGGGATCGGGATTGATCGTGAATCGATGGGGAGGGCAACCATGGGTACGACTGACGGCGGTCGCGACGAGGCTGCTTACCGTGCACCGGACTTGGCGCTCGTCGGCGCGGAACACGTGCGCCGCTACCGGGAGACCGGCGGCGACGTCGGCTACGTCTGGAACGGCGTCACCGCACTGCTGCTGACCACGATCGGCCGGGTGTCCGGCGAGCCGCGCACGTCCGCGCTGATCTTCGGCGACGACGGTGGCGACGGCGACGGCGAGGGCCGGTATGTGGTGATCGCGTCCCAGGGCGGCGCGCCCACGCATCCGCAGTGGTACCGCAACCTGGTCGCCCGGCCGCTGGTCGAGGTCCAGATCAAAGGGGAGTGCTTTGCGGCCGTCGCGCGCACGGCCGAAGGCGCGGAACGCGAGCGGCTGTGGACGCTGATGGCAGGGCTGTGGCCCAACTACGAGGCGTACCGGGAGCGGACCGACCGGGTCATTCCGGTGGTGGTGCTGGAGCGGGTGGCGTCGGAGGGCGGCGACGGGTCCTGACGGTCGCCGGGCCCGACGGTCGCCGGGCCCGACGGTCGCCGGGCTCGGCGTGCGGCCGGCTTGGCCGTGGCTCTCGTGGTGGTGGCTTTCGTGGCGGGCGGGTTGATCGGCGGCCGTTGAACCCTGCGGGGGACCCGGCTAAGGTGCGGCTCGACGGAGAGTGTCGAATATTCAACATTCGAAGGAGGCCCGTGCCGGACTACGAGATCCTCGACTGCCACCACCACGTCGGCGACGTGCACGGCGTGCTGGGCCTCGGCCCGACGCCGACGGGCACCGACCCGGCCGCCGACGAGCTGGCCGTACGCCTGGCCACGATGGACCGCAACGGCGTCGACCGCGCCATCGTCATCCCCGGCCACGGCTACCTGCGCCCGTCCGGCCTGGCCGACACGCGCCGTATCAACGACGCCATCGCCGCCTACCGCGACGCCACCCCCGACCGGTTCCCCGCCGCCGTCGGCATCGTCGAACCGCTCTACGGGCCCGCCGGGCTCGACGAGGTCGACCGCTGCGCCCATGAACTGGGCCTCCGCGGCATCAGCTTCCACACCCGCTTCCAGGGCGTCTCGACCGACTCGCCGCTCGTCCGCGCCCTCGTCGGGCGGTGTGCGGAACGCGGACTCGTGCCGTTCGTGCACGCGCTCGGCGACGTCCCCGACGAGGCGCTGTGGAAAGTCCAGGAACTGGGCCGGGAGTTCCCCGAGACGACGTTCGTGGTGCTCGACGCATTCTCGTCGTTCGAGCAGTGCCGCCAGGCGCTGTCGGTGGCCGAGATCACCCCGAACCTGGTGTTCGACACGTCGCTCGCGTACACGTTCGACCTCGTCGAGCCGTTCGTACGGCGCCACGGAGCGTCCCGGCTCGTCTTCGGCACCGACCTGTACTCCACGCCGCTCGGCTACCGGCGCACCCACGTCCTCGGGCAGATCCTCGACTCGGCGTTGTCCGAGGACGACAAGCGCCTGATCCTCGCGGGGAACACACGGGCGATCCTCGGACTGGGGCCGGCGCCGCGGGGTGCTTCCGCCGCCGCTTCGGGGAAGGGTGCGTGATGCGGTTCGCCACCGGGACCACGGTCAAGGACTTCGACGCGTACGGGGCCTGGCTCGACGTCGCCGCCGACTGCGGGTTCGCGATGCTCACCACGGGGGACTCGCAGTCGCTGTGGGCGGACCCGTACGTGTCGCTCGCCTTCGCGGCGCAGCGCACCACGACGCAGCGGCTCGGCATCACCGTGTCGAACCCGATGACCCGCCACCCGGCGGTCGCCGCGTCCGCGGCGTCCGCGCTGCACCACCTCAGCGGCGGGCGGTTCGTGCTCGGCATCGCGTCCGGCGACTCGGCACTCCGCAACATCGGGGTGCGGCCGGGACGGGTCGACGAGACCGAGTCGTACGTCGCCGCGGTCCGGGCGCTGACCCGCGGCGAGAAGGCCACGTGGCAGGGCACCGACCTCGTGCAGCGCTGGAAGCCCGGGCCGACGCCGGTGTGGATGGCCGCGGAAGGGCCGCGCACGCTGCGCGCGGCGGGGCGGAGCGCGGACGGCGTCGTCCTGTCGAACTCGCTCACCCGCGAGGCGTACGAACGCAACCTCGCGCACATCGCCGCGGGCGCCGCGGAAGCCGGACGCGACCTCGCCGACCTCGAGATCTGGTGCATGGCCAACATCGTCCCGGACGCGACCGAGGACGACGGGATCGCCGTCGTCCGCTCGGTGCTCGCCGGCACGGCGAACCACGTCTTCCGGTTCACCACCGAAGGCAAGGGCCTGCCCGACGCGCTCGTCCCCAAGGTCGAAGAACTCAAGCGGCGCTACGACTCGACGCACCACGCGTCCCCGGAAACCGCCGCGCACAACGCCGCGCTCGTCGACGAACTCGGCCTCACCCGCTGGCTCGCCGCCCACTCGACCGTCGCCGGACCGATCGGCCACTGCCGCGAACGCCTCGCCGAAATCGAAGAGGCCGGCGTCCGCAACATCATCGTCGCCCAATTCGTCCCGGACCAGGCCGCGTTCATGCGGACGTTCGCGGACGAGATCGTCGGACGGCTGGGCTGAGCCGCCCCCTCGGCTCGTCGCTCTTGCTCAAGGAGAACCCCGTGGACCTGGAAACCCTCCTCGCCGAACGCGAGATCACCCGCGCCCTGATCCGCTTCGCCCGCGCGATGGACGAACGCGACTGGGACGTGCTGCGCACGATCCTCGTCGACGACGCGACGTCCGACGTCGGCACGGGGCCGCTGGAGGGCAGCGAGGCGCTCATCGCGTGCATCCGCTCGTACTTGGACGCGTGCGGCCGGACGCAGCACCTGCTCGGCAACATCCTCGTCGACGTCACCGGCGACGAAGCGGTCAGCAGGGCCTACGTCAGCGACATGCACCTGTCCGCCGACCCGGATTCCGACCTGACGTTCGCGACCCTCGGCGACTACCACGACCGCTGGCAGCGCATCGACGGGACATGGCGGATGGTGCACCGGACGAAGCTCAACCGGGGCGTGGTGGGGTCGTTCGCGGTGTTCGGCATGCCGGACGCTGCGGACGGGGCTTTGCGGGCCTGACGGCCGCACCGGATGGATTTGCCTCGGCCTCTTGCGCAACCGTACGGCGCCCGTCATCGTCACCATCACCGAAGTGGGGGACCCGAGAGGGAGACGAAGGAGGGGGAGACATGCTGCGCCGTATTCTGCAGCGCGTTCTGCCGAGCCGGTTGGCTCGCATGGTGACCAATCCGGGACGCGCCATCCAGCGCGAGGCCGAGGACCAGATCGTGCGTCAGGTCCGCCGCCGCATGCGCTGACCCGGGGGATGTGACCCGGCCCCCGAACCACCCCGCAGCGCGGGGCGGTTCGGGGGCTTTGTCGCTTTCCGCGGGACCCGCTGATGTCGGTGCGAGCTGGAACAATGGTTCTCATCCCGGCCAGTACGGCATGGAATGGGGGCAATTGCCGATGACAGACACGACCGAGACCACCGGCATCACGACGACGACCGCAAGCCCCGACGGCAGGGCGGCGGGCACGACCGGATCCGCCGTCGCGGCGAGCAAGACCCGGGCGACGCGCGGGCGCCCGGTCCGCATGACCACCGCGCGGCGCGCGCTCGCCCGGATCTCCACGGGCGCCGTCCGCACCTACGACAGCCGCCAGGGCGCGCCCGGAATCTCCGGCCGCACCCTCGACACCCTCGACGCCCGGCGCCTCGTGCGCTACGGCACCCCGATACCCGGCCTCGGCCGCCCGATCCGCCCGACCGCCGCAGGCACCCGCGCCATCCTCCGACGCGGACCCGGCGGCACGGCGGTCTGGCGGTGGCTGCTCGACCAGGACGAGGTGTGGGTCGCCTCCGACGGCCGCACCACCTTGATCCGCGAAATGCCGCCGGCCTACTGCGCGAACGTCGCTGCCTGGCTGCAACGCAACGCCGCCTCGATCCGCACCTACGCGGCCCCGAGGCGCCGCCAGGACGCCCTGACCTGGATCGACGGAACACCGCTGATGCGGGCCCTGCGGGAGTCGGCCGCGGACTGACGGGGTCGGCTGCTTAAGGAGTTGAGCTGGGGAAGCGACGGACGCGGCTGGTGTGGCCGCGCCCGTCGCCTTCTTTGGAGTCGGCCGTCGCAGGCGTCACCCGTGGCAGTGCAGTCGTACGATCACAGTGTCGTCGGGCAAGCCGGCCAAGTACGCATTGGTGCCCGGCCACGGCGTGGGCGCAAACGTGTGCGGACACGCCGACGGAGACTCGCATTCCGCGTGAATCGGCTGCATGCCCGACTCGACCCACCAGCCGTCAGGCGTGACGACGTCGGTGTCGAAGCCCACGATCGAGGACGTCATCCTCGCCACATACTCGCTGCGTGTGCCGGTGAACCCGATCACCGGATGCTCCCACGGCGACGGGTATCCCAGCGAGCCCCTGCCGAGGCTGAACGGGTGATCCAGGAAAGCACTGATCAACGGCTGCTCCCGATAGGCGGCCATGAGTGCCTCGAAGCCCTCCTCGGTGCCATCGCGCCCCCATCGCTGGACGAAGACCTCAAGCCGCACCGCCGGTTCGTGGGTCCGGAGCAGGTGCTGCCACAGGTCCCACGAAGCTGCTTCGGCACGTTCGTACGCCGTCCTCGGCGCTTCGAGGTCGAGCAAAGCCCGCGGCCCGCCCGCGCACACTCCGGGCACACTCACCGGCGCGGTCGTCTGGTTCCACGGGGGGTCGTCGTGGATGAGCCGCGGGTCCTCTTCATACCCCGCCACCACGGGAAACCCGCCCCCGTCGCTGCCGCCGACGATGCGCCAAGAGTCCCACATGCCGCGCTGCCAAGGGTTGTCCGCGTCCAGGTCGAACGGTGCCATGGCCGCGGCGACTGCGGCACGCACATTGCCGTCGACTGCTTCCGGGCGCAGACACACCGACACGCTGATCCCTGCCATGAACGCCCCCGTTTTCCCGGCACCGACACGTCGCCCTGAGCTGAGAGCGCGGCACGACGAGGCGATCATGGCACCCGATCAACCGACACGGCACTTCGAATTTCGACGTGACGGAATGTCCGCCACGGCTCTATTCGATCAGCGGGCAGAGGGGTTCGGCGGTGCCGTGGACGAGGGTGAGGGTTTTGGCGCCGTCGGCGGTGATGTCGAGGGTGTAGATGCCGTCGAGGCGGTAGAGCCCTCGGGGCATGTTGCCGCCGTCGTCGCGCCAGCCGGTCATGACCGGCCCGTAGGCGTACCACATTTGCGACCCGTCGGGCCGGTAGTCGACGAGTGCGCTGCCGCCGGCGTCGACGTCGGTCGCCTTGCCGTTGGCGGTGTTGGTGACCCGGATGTCGAGCGGGCCTTTGTACGCGACCAGCTTGGGCTTGCCGTCGGGGTAGGTGTCGAGGACCCGCTGGAGGACTTCGTCGAGCAGTGGCTGACTGTGCGTCGGAAAGTCGCAGCGCGTCCCGGCGGCCCAGTCGTACGGCGGGGTGGCCGGCGCCGGCTCCCAGCCCGACGGGGTTTCGGCGTTGGCAACGTGCGGCCCAACGGCCACCATGGCGGCGACAACCCCGACGGCAGCAATGACTCGACGCACGGAACCTCCCAGGACGGTCGGACGGTTTCCCCCCAGGGTGATACGGGCGTCTCACCGAAACCTGACCACGCGCCGTGTCCGTCACCACCCGGCGCCGGAGATCACCGTTTCGACCAAGTCGATCCGTCGGGAGAGGTCGGCGGCCGGGATGTCGACGAGGTCGTAGCCGAAGGTGCGGTAGGTCTGTTCGTGGAGGCGTTCGAAGGTGAGGGACTCCTCGAAGGTGATGCGGCGGGCGGGGGTCGGTTCGCAGAAGCCGAGGTTGCGGATGAAGAGGACCTGGGGCTGGTAGATGGCTTGGGACGTGATCCGGTCCAGTTCGGCGGCCAATGCGGGCGATACCGGGTGGCCCAGGTAGGTGGCGAGGGCGTGGGTGCAGATCGGGGAGCGGTCGTAGATTTGGATGGCGGCGTCGGTGGTGGCTAGTTGTTGCCGGCGTTGCAGGGTGATGACCTCGTCGATGAAGGATGCTCGGGTCCATGGCTCTGCCTCGCCGGCGGCTTGGGCTCGGGTGATGACCTCGGTTGCTGCTTCCTCGACGACCGTGTGGCCGCGGGCGGCCAGGCCGCGCAGGATTGCGGTCTTGCCGGCGCCGGGGGTGCCGGTGAGGACGTACCGTCGCATGGTGTGAATACCTCTCCTGTGACTGGTGGCGGTGCCGCGCCTACGGTGGGGACGACTATGGAATTTCGGCTGCTGGGGTCCTTTGAAGCGCGGCATGGCGGTGTGCCGGTGGGGTTGGGGCTTCGGCGGCAAGAGCGGTGTCTGCTGGGGATCTTGCTGGTCGAAGCGGGTCACGTCGTCCGGACCGAGAGGCTCGTCGAGTTGCTGTGGAACGGTGTGGCGCCGGTGTCGGCGCGCGGCACTGTGCACACGTATGTCGGGCGTTTGCGGGCCGCGCTCCGGCCGTATGGTGTGGCGGTCGAGTCCCGGGCGGAGGGGTACTCCGTCGAACCTGCGGAGCATTGGATCGATGTCCGGGAGTTCGCCGATCTTGTGGCCACGGCTGCGTCGTCCGGTGATCCCGGCGAGCGGGTGCGTTGTCACGACGCCGCGTTGGAGTTGTGGCGGGGGCCGCTGTTGGCGGACGCGGCCGACGAGCTGCTGCGGAGTCGGCTGGGGGGCCGGCTTGCCGAGCTGCGGCTGAGTGCGCTGGCGCAGCGGGCCGAGGACCGGCTGGCGATGGGGCAGCATGCGCGCGTGGTGGCCGATCTGGTCCCGGTCGTGGACGAACTGCCGTCTCATGAACGGCTTGTGGCGGCGTTGATGACCGCGCTCTACCGGGACGGGCGGCGGGCGGAGGCGCTTCGCCGGTATCGGGACACGGCGCGGGAACTTGCGGAGGGGGTCGGGCTCAGCCCTGGGCCCGCGCTCGCCGATCTGCATGCGCGGGTGCTTGCCGACGACCCCGCGCTCGACCGGCCGCCCGCACCACTGTACGCCGTGCGGGTGGCCGGGGAGTGGCTGCCGTGGCACACCGGCGGCCATCCGGCGTTGGAGTTCTGCAACACGTACGCCGGGTGGAGCAAGCCGGGGCGACCGCGGGGGGAGTGGCTGCGGGGATACTCCACGCTCGCGGTGTGGGCGGGGTATGCGGATCTCGTCGACGACCATGACGTCGCCGCCTTGGTCGAACGCGGGCGGATGCAGCCCGAGCAGGCCGAGGCGGTCATGGGCGAGGCGCGGGCTTTCCGGACGGACCTTTACGCCTGCCTCACCGACGCCGAGGATGCCCGCGCCTTCGCCGCCGTCGCCGCCGTCGCCCGCGATGCCGCGCAGGTGGCGGTGTTCACGCGGGGGCCGGACGGGCTCGGGCGTTGGCGGCTTCCGCCGTCGGCGGGGTTGCGGGTGCCGTTGTATGCCGCCGCCCGCAGTGCGGCCGAACTCCTCGCGGACGCACGGAGGTTCACTGTGTGCAAGTGCCCGAGTGACGACTGCGGCTGGTTGTTCCTGGACGCGGGCGGGCGGCGGCGTTGGTGCAGTATCGCGACGTGCGGCGAAGGCGTCAGTACGGGCGGTCGCCGAGGATGGTGACGCGTTCCATGATCCGGGTGTGCGGGTAGTAGTCCGCGCTCGCGTAGTGCTGGGTGGCGCGGTTGTCCCAGAAGGCGATCGTGCCGGGGCGCCAGCGGAGCCGGACCTGGTACTCCGGGTGCCGGGCCTGGTCGTACAGGAACTCCAGCAGCGCGTTGCTCTCCTCCGCGGACAGGCCGGGGATGTGTGCGGTGAAGATCCGGTTGACGTAGAGCAGCTTGCGGCCGGTCTCCGGGTGGGTGCGCACGACCGGGTGGGCGACGGCCGGGAAGCGTTCCTGCTGGCGGGCGAGTTCGTCCGGCGGGAGTTGGCGGCCGAACGTCTGGGTGAAGTCGTGGACGGCGCTGAGGCCGTCGATGCGGGCGCGCAGGTCGTCGGTGAGGCCGTCGTAAGCGGCGCCCATGTCGGACCAGAGTGTGTCGCCGCCGATGTCGGGGACGTGGACCGCGCGCAGGATCGACCCCATGGGGGGTGTCGTCTCGAACGACGCGTCGGAGTGCCACACGTTCTCCACGGCCGGCGAATCGGCGCCGCGGGTCAGCCGGACGACCTCGGGGACGCCATCGGCCTTCGCCAGGAACGGGTGGACTTCCGGCGTGCCCCAGCGCTGCGCCAGGTCGCGGTGCTGTTCGGCGGTGAGGTGCTGGTTGCGGAAGAACAGCACCTTCCATTCGAGGAGCGCGCGGTGCAGTTCGGCCTGCACGTCGTCGGCGAGCGGGCGGGACAGGTCGACGCCGGCGATTTCGGCGCCGATGGTGGGGGAGCAGGCGGCGAGTTCGAACAGGGTGTACGGCGCGGACGGGGTGTAGTCGCCGTTCGGGCTGAGTTCGCGGACCGGAACGGCGGACAGGCCGTTGTCGAATATTGGGCGCGCGGGGGGACTGGTCGTGGTCATGGGGATTCCTCCGGAGGCGTGAGGGCGAGGGTCGACGGCCGGGCGGGTGCGGTGAGCAGCGCGGCTCCGGCGTCGATCAAGTCGGCGAGGTAGAGGGCGGCGTCGTCCGGTGGCGGAGTGGCGCCGGTGAGTTGCTGTTCGCGGTCGGCGAGCGCGTGGGTGGCGAAGCCGGTGAAGTGGGTCCAGCGGCGCCAGGCGAGCGCGTCGGGAAGGGTGGCGCGGCCGAGGGCCAGGGCGCGGTCGTTGAGTTCCTTGAGCCCGGTGGTCCACGGGGTGCGGCCGAGGTCGCCGGGGCCGGGGGTGGCTACGTCGGGGTGCACGGTGTAGGCGGCTTGGACGCAGAAGCGGAGGTACCAGCTGCCGCCCCCGGGGCCCGACGTGAGGTCGCCGAGGAGTTCGGCGAGCGGGGTCACGAACGCTTCCGCGAGCGCGTACGGGTCGTCGGCGCGGCCGTCGGCGTCGGAGCGGGCGATGAGTTCGATGCGGCGGGCGTTGAGGGGTTCCATGCGGAACCGGAAGACCGCGTCGACGAGCGCCTGGGCGGACCCGAAGTGGTACTTGACCGCGTTGGTGTTGCGCTGTCCCGCCTCGGCGGCGATCTCGCGCGCGGACACGGCGTTGATGCCGCGTTCGGCGAACAGGCGTTCGGCGGTGGTCATCAGGCTCAGGCGGGTGGCCGACGGGCTCTCCATGCCGAGCAAGTTAACGCACGTGCGTTAACGGTTCAAGACATGCCTGCCCGGAGCTGCGGGAGATGCCCGCAAGGCCCGGCGGGAGATGCCCGCAAGGCCCCGCGGGAGATGCCGGGAAGACGCCGGAAATGCGCCCGTCCCGGGGCCGTGGCGAGGGGAAGTCGCCGCGGCCCCGGGACGGGACGGAGAAAAGCCGCGCGGTCGTCAGACGTTGACGCCGAAGTCCTTCGCGATGCCCGCGAGGCCGGACGCGTAGCCCTGGCCCACCGCGCGGAACTTCCACTCCGCGCCGTTGCGGTACAGCTCGCCGAAGATCATCGCGGTCTCGGTCGACGCGTCCTCGGTCAGGTCGTAGCGCGCCAGCTCGCCGTTGTTCGCCTGGTTCACCACGCGGATGAACGCGTTCTGCACCTGGCCGAAGTTCTGCGAACGCGAGTCGGCGTCGTAGATCGACACCGGGAACACGATCTTCGCCGCCTCGGCCGGGACCGTCGCCAGGTTGATCTGGATCTGCTCGTCGTCCCCGTCGCCGCCACCGGTCAGGTTGTCGCCGGAGTGGACGACCGAGCCGTCCGGGCTGCTCAGGTTGTTGAAGAACACGAAGTGCTGGTCGGACAGGACCCGGCCGCCGGCGTCGCACAGCAGGGCGGACGCGTCGAGGTCGAAGTCCGCCCCGGTCGTGGTCCGGACGTCCCAGCCGAGGCCGATGGTGACCGCGGTCAGGCCCGGCGCCTCCTTGCTCAGCGAGACGTTGCCGCCCTTGCTCAGCGATACGCCCATCAATTACCTCCGGTATGCCTCGGGATTTCGAATTGCTGGTGCGGGCCGGTGCGTTGCCGAACCGCCGGGCCGCACCGTATCGGTTCCGGCCGCCGCGGTGTGCGGCCACCGGCCAACCGGTGCGCGGAGCGGCGGGCGACGCACGCCCGCGGCCGACTCAGGAACTGCCGGAACCCGGCCCGGACACGCTCTGCGACGGTGTCGCCGGCACCGGCTCGGGGGCCGGGACCGGCCCGGCGCCTTCGGTCACCGCATGCTGCTCGTCGGCCTTCATCGCGCGCGTCTCGCTCTTGAGGATCCGCATCGAGCGGCCGAGCGCGCGGGCCGAGTCGGGGAGCCGCTTGGAACCGAACAGCATGATCGCCACGACCGCGACGATCAGCAGGTGCCATGGTTCGAGACCGTTGCGCAGCATGCGTAGCCACCCTCCGTCGTCGTCGCGCCGGTGCGTGCGGGGGGTCCCGGAGCGCGCCGACACTTGCCAGATTGCGCAACTCTACAACCCAAGCGGCGCCGTGTAGAGACCCCGGGGGTCGGCGGCGTACGGCCATCGACGGCGCACAGCCCTCTAGACTGAGCCGTCGGGCATCCCGCCCGGTCGACGACGCGGAGGAGACACGGTGGCGGCAGCACCCGGCGGAGTCCACGACCCTTCCGCCGACCTGCTCACCGAAGCCGCCTCGGCGTTCGCGCTCCTCGCGTCGCCCGCGCGCCTGCACATCGTGTGGCTGCTCACCCAGGGCGAAAGCGACGTCACCGGACTCGCCGACCGGGTCGGCGGCGCGCTGCCCGCGGTGAGCCAGCACCTCGCCAAACTCAAGCTCGCCGGCCTCGTCCGCGCACGCCGTGAAGGCCGCCGCGTCGTCTACCTCGTCGACGACCCCGACGTCGTCGCCATGGTCCGCTGGTTCATGGACCGCCTCGCCGCCCGCGCCGAGGCCGTGCCGCCCGCCAGGCGCTCCCGTGGCCTGGGGGCGTGACGGCCAGGCGGCCGTGCTCCCCGCCGCGGCCCCGCCTCCGGCGGCCGGCCCCGGACTGACCCGCCTGGAAGTCCTCCGCCGCCTCGACGCCGGACCCCGCGGCCTCACCGACGCCGAAGCCGACGTCCGCCTCGCCCGCTACGGCGAGAACCACCTCCCGGAAAGCCGCACCACCCGCGGCCTGCTCCGCGTCGCCCGCAGCCTGCGCGACCCGTTCACGATGATGCTGCTCGTCCTCGGCGCGGTCTCCGCGGTCGTCGCGTCCTGGGGCACCGCATGCGTCATCACCGTCCTCGTCGCGGTCAGCTGCGCCCTGCGGACCACCGGCGAGATCCGCGCCGAACGCGCGTCCGCCGCGCTGCGCGACCTGGTCGCCGGAACCGCCACCGTCCGCCGCCGCAGCCGCCCCGACGGGCCCGCGGCGACCCGCGAAGTGCCCGTGGAGCAGATCGTCCCCGGCGACGTCGTCTGCCTCGGCCCCGGCGACCTCATCCCGGCCGACGTACGGCTGCTCAGCGCCGCCGGCCTGACCGTGCATCAGGGCATGCTCACGGGGGAGTCCGCGCCGGTCGCCAAACACCCTGTCGAGGTGCCGGTGGCGGTGATCCCACGGCAGGGCGGCGGGCAGCCCGCGACCCCCGAACTGTCGGGGTTCCACCACCCGCATCTGTGCTTCCAAGGCAGCAGCGTCGCGTCGGGTAGCGCCACGGCCGTCGTCGTCGCCACCGGCGCCGCCACCCAGTTCGCCCGCGGCCAGGCCGCGGGGCCGCGGCGACGGCGGCCCCGGGCGGCGCCGACCGCGTTCGACCGGTCCGTCGACGGCATCTCGTGGATCCTCATCCGCTTCATGCTGCTGACGCCCCCGCTCGTGCTCATGGCCAACGCGGCGGTCCGCGGGCGCGGCCTCGAAACGCTGCCGTTCGCGGTCGCCGTGGCCGTCGGCATGACCCCCGAGATGCTGCCGGTCATCGTCACGACCGCGCTGTCCCGCGGCTCCGCCCGGCTGGCCCGGGAAAGCGACGTCATCGTGCGGCGCCTGCCCGCACTGCACGACGCGGGCGCGATGGACGTCCTGTGCGTCGACAAGACCGGCACCCTCACCCAGGACCGGCCGATCGTGGACGGCGCCGCCGACCCGTACGGCCGCCCCGACCCGGCGGTGCTCCGCTGGGCGGCGCTCAACAGCTGGTGGACCGTCCACCTGGCCGAGCTTCCGGAACCCGACCCGCTCGACGAAGCCCTCCTCGGCACCGACTCGGCCGCCGACGACACCGGCTTCGACGGGGTCGACGCCCTGCCGTTCGATCCCGAGCGCCGGATCGCCACCGCCGTCGTGTCCCGGCCGGGGGCATGGGCGCGGCACATTCTCGTCACCAAGGGTGCTGCCGCCGAAGTCCTCGAACGGTGCACCCGGCTGCGGATGCCCGAGCCGGAGGAGTGCGGCGCGTCGCTCCCGTTCCCCGACGCGGTCCCGCTCGACGACGCCACCCGGGCCGACCTGCTCACGCGGGCCGCCGCGCACGCCGAAGAAGGGCTCCGTGTCGTGGCCGTCGCGGTCGCGGAACGCCGGGCCGGCGGCGACGCGTATACGCCCGAGGACGAGCGCGACCTGGTCTTCGTCGGCTTCGTCACCTTCCACGACGCCGTCGCGGACACCGCCGCGGACGCGCTCACCGCACTGTCCGAACGCGGCATCACCGTGAAAGTCCTCACCGGCGACCACCCCGGCACGGCCGTCCGGATATGCCGCTCGCTCGGCCTCGGCCCCGACCCGGGCGCCGCCGTCACCGGCCGCGACATCGACGCCCTCGACGACGACGCCCTCGCCGAGCTCGCCCGCACCACGACCGTCTTCGCGCGCTGCACGCCCGCGCACAAAGCCCGCGTCGTCACCGCGCTGCGCCGCGCCGGACACACCACCGGCTTCCTCGGCGACGGCGTCAACGACCTGCCCGCGCTGCGCGCCGCCGACGTCGGCATGTGCCCGCGCGGCGCGGTCGACGTCGCCCGCGAGACCTGCGACGTCGTCCTCGCCAGCAAGGACCTCACCGCGATCGACCGCACGGTCGCCGAAGGTCGCCGCAGCAGCGGCAACGTCGCGTCGTACCTGCGCGTCACCATCTCGTCCAACCTCGGCAACGTCATCGCGATGCTGGTGGCGGGCGCGATCCTGCCGTTCCTGCCGATGCTCCCCGCGCAGGTCCTCGTGCAGAACCTGCTGTTCGACATCGCCCAGCTCGCGCTCGCGTTCGACAACCCGCCGGACGCCGCGCTCCGCCGCCCGCTCATGCTGCGGCCGGACCGCTTCCTGCGCTTCGTCACCGCGTACGGCGGCCTCAACGCCGCCGCCGACATCGCCACCTTCGGCGCCCTGTGGTGGGCCACCGACGGAGACGACCCCTTCCACGCCGGATGGTTCACCGAGAACCTGCTGACGCAGGCGCTGGTCATCACCCTCCTGCGCACCGGACGCCGGGCGGCGGAAGGCCGCACACCCGGGCCGATCCGGCTCGCCACGGCCGGACTCGCCGCCATCGGGCTGGCAGTGCCGATCACCCCGCTGGCGCCGCTGCTCGGCATGGGGCCGCTGCCGTTGCGGTACTACGCGGCGCTGGGCATAGTGCTGACGGCTTACGCGACCGCGCTGGCGCTGACGCGGAAGCGGCGGCAGTAGGCGGGGGCGTTCGTGGCGTGCCTGGCCTTGCCCGTGGCCGTGGTGGTGCGGCCGCGCGTCGGGCGGTGGATATAAGTGGCAAAGCGGACTGAATTCCGTGGGAGCGGAAAGGAGCCCCGCATGAGCGACTCGTCCAGCACCGACCCGACCGGTACCGACCTCGTGGGGCTCCGCACCGGAGCGCTGCCGACCGACCTGTACATCGGCGGCGCGGCGGTCGCCGCGTCCGACGGCGGGCGGTTCGACGTCCTCGACCCGGCCACCGGGGAGATCCTCGCCAAGGTCGCGGACGGCACCGTCCGGGACGCCATCGCCGCCGTCGACGCCGCACACGCCGCCGGCGCCGACTGGGCCGCCGCCGCGCCGCGGGAACGCGGCGAGATCCTGCGCCGCGCCTTCGAACTCATGACCGCGAACGCCGGCGACCTGGCACAGCTGATGTCGCTGGAGAACGGCAAGGCGCTGCCCGACGCGCGCGGTGAGGTCGCCTACGCGGCGGAGTTCTTCCGCTGGTTCTCCGAGGAAGCCGTCCGCGCGTCGGGCGAGCTGATGACGGCGCCGGCCGGGACCAACCGGATCATGGTCACGCATCATCCGGTCGGGGTCTGCGTGCTGGTCACCCCGTGGAACTTCCCGGCCGCGATGGCGACCCGCAAGATCGGCCCGGCGCTGGCGGCAGGCTGCACGGTGATCCTGAAGCCGGCCAGCGACACGCCGCTGACGGCTCTCGCGATGGCCCGCATCCTCGAAGCGGCCGGGGTTCCGCCCGGGGTGGTGAACGTGCTGCCCGCCACGCGTTCGGGCGAGGTCGTGTCCGCCATGCTGCACGACGACCGGGTCCGCAAGCTGTCGTTCACCGGCTCGACCCAGGTCGGCCGGATCCTCCTGAAGGAGGCCGCCGACAACGTGGTCAACACGTCGATGGAACTCGGCGGCAACGCCCCCTTCCTGGTCTTCGCCGACGCCGACCTCGACGCGGCCCTCGACGGCGCGATGATCGCCAAGATGCGCAACGCGGGCGAGGCCTGCACCGCCGCCAACCGGTTCTACTGCGAGGCCCCGATCGCCGCCGAGTTCGCGCGTCGCCTCGCCGGACGCATGTCCGAACTCGTCGTCGGCCCCGGCACCCGCGAGGGCGTCCAGGTCGGGCCGCTCGTCAACGAAGCCGGGGTCGAGAAGGTGGACACGCTGGTGCGCGGCGCGGTCGCCCAGGGAGCGAGCGCTCTGACGGGCGGGCACCGGCCGGACGGCGACGGGTGGTTCTACCCGCCGACGGTCCTGGTCGACGTCGCCCCGGACGCGGAGGTGCTGAAAGAGGAGATCTTCGGGCCGGTCGCGCCGATCGCCACCTTCGAGACCGAGGACGAGGCCGTGCGCTTGGCCAACGGCACGGAGTTCGGGCTGGTGGCATACGTCTACACCGGCGACCTCGCCCGCGGACTGCGCGTGTCCGAGCGCCTGGAGGCCGGCATGGTCGGCCTCAACCGCGGCCTGGTCAGCGACCCGGCCGCCCCGTTCGGCGGTGTGAAGCAGAGCGGGATCGGCCGGGAAGGCGGACACGAGGGGATGCTGGACTACCTGGAGACGCAGTACATCGCGGTGGACTGGTAGGCGTCGTCAGGCGGCGAAGCCGCGCACGTAGCGCTTCTGCCACGGGGTTTCCACGGCGTGGCGGTCGTAGTTGCGGCGGACGAAGTCGACGGCTTCGGCGGGCGGGACACCGTCGAGGACGGCTAGGCAGGCGAGCGCGGTGCCGGTACGCCCTCGGCCGCCGCCGCAGGCGACCTCGACCCGGTCGGTGGCGGTGCGGGCGAGCGCGTCCGCGAACGCGCTTGCGGCGTCGGCGCGGTCGGCGGGCAGGCGGAAGTCGGGCCAGCGGAGCCAGCGGCTCGGCCAAGCGGTGGGCGGAGGCTCTTTGCCGAGGAGGTAGAGGGCGAACGTGGGCGGGTCGCCGTCGGGCAGGGCGTGGCGGAGGCCTCGGCCGCGGATCAGGCGGCCGGAGGGGAGTTCGAGGAGACCGGGGGTGGTGGCGGGCCAGGTGGTGGTCATGGGGGGACTGTAGGCGAGTCACCGCCCGACCACCCTTCGATAAACCGCCTCCACGGCATCCGTCACATCCCCTGCCGTGGGCAGCGAAGCCGCTCGCTTCAGCGCCACCGTCCCCAGGTGGAACCGTTCGCCCGCGTCGTCCAACAACCGCCGCAGCGCCTCCGCCAGCGCCGCGGGGTCGCCCGGCGCGACCAAAAGCCCCGCGTTCTCCAGTTGTTCCGGTATCGCGCCGACCGCGCTGGCCACCACCGGGACGCCCGCCGTCAGCGCCTCCAGCACCACCAAGGGCGCGCCCTCCGTCAGCGACGGCACGCACAGCACGTCGAACGCCGCCACCGCGGCCTCTCCGTGGTCGCACGCGCCTACGAACCGCACGTGGTCCGCGAGTCCGAGCCTTGCCGCCAGCGCGGTCAGCGGCGCCCGCAGATCGCCGTCGCCGACCACCGTGAACCGGGCGTCCGGGTGTTCAGGGGCCACCCGGGCGACCGCGTGGAGGAAGACGTCGATGCCCTTCTCCGGCTGTAACCGGGCCACGACGCCCACCCGGACGCCCTGTCGCGGCGACAGCAGCCCGCCGAACGTCGCGCCCGGCGGATAGCCCGGCGCCGGGTCCCGCGAGTCCGGGAACAGCGCGGTCCCCAGCACCACCACCCGCCCCGGCGGCACCCGGTCGACGGTGCGCAGCCGGCGGGCTATCTCGTCGGACACGGCCAGCACCGCAGCGCAGCGCCGGTACAACGGTCTGCTGTAGCCGCGCGCGACCGAGCCGCGCCACGACGCCATGCTGTGCTCCGTCACCACCACCGGCACCCCGGCGGCCGGTCCCGCCGCCGCGGCGGCCATCGCCGCGGCGTGCACGTGTCCGTGCAGGACGTCGAACCGGCCGGTCCGGGCCAGCCGCGCGATGCGGGCCGCGAAGCCCGGACTGAAGCGTTTCGTCACATGCCGACGCCCGAGCACCTCGACCCGCACCCCGGCCTCCGCCAGCGACGCCGCCATCGGCGAGTCGCCGCCCGTCGTGCAGGCCAGCACCACGGTGTTTCCCCTCTCCGCCAGCGCGCGGGCCAGGCCCACGACTTGGCGTTGTGCCCCACCGATGTCCAGGTCGTCCACCACCAACAGCACGCGCAAGTTCCCCGCCCCTCCTCACACGTACCGCGCATTCCGCGCAGAAACGCACCCAAGGGGCAAGCGTGCAGCACGTGTTGCCAACCAACCAGGACCATCCAGCCCTGGGCAAGGAAGGCATCCACACGGGTGGGATCCCGGGTCGGTACGCTCCGGCACGGCGTGCCGGGCCGTGCGCCTGGGGCCGCCCCCGACGCACCCGGGGCGGCGGTCGGAGGGGAAGAGCGGACTCGGGAAGCGGAAGCCGGACGAACACCCCGGACACACAAGCCGGTTCGTCATCCCGGCAGCAGGAGGGGCCGCAACCTCAAGCTGCCCGCCTTCACGCAGCCCCCGCGCCGGCTTCCTCCCGAACGGCGGTCACCGCCCCCGAAACTCCCGCCCCCAACCCCCGCGCCAGATCAGCGATCAAATCCCGCGGGTCTTCCAGACCGATCGACAACCGCAGCAAATCCGCCGACGGGCGTGCCTCCGGCGGGACCGGGCGGTGGGTGAGCGCCGCCGGGTGCTGGATCAGCGAATCGACCCCGCCGAGCGACACCGCGTGCGTGAACAGCCGTACCGCCGACGTGACCTGCTGCGCCTGCGCGTAGCCACCGCGCAACCGGACCGCGAGCATCGCGCCGGTTCCCCGCATTTGCCGACCGGGACCGACCAAGTCGCCGAGCGCGGGGTAGTGCACGTCCACCACATCCGGGTGGCCGCCCAGCCATGCCGCCACCTGCGCCGCGCCCTCTTGCTGGGCCCGTACGCGTATCGGCAACGTCGCCAGGCCCCGGTGGACGAGGTACGCCCCCAGCGGGTGCAGCAGAGCCCCGGTCACCGCCCGCACCCGGCGCAGCGCCGCGGCGTGTTCGCTGCCGCACGCGATGACGCCGGCCACCACGTCGCCGTGGCCGCCCAGGTACTTCGTGGCGCTGTGCAGTACCAGCGCGGCGCCGAGATCGGCCGGGTTCTGCAGGACCGGCGTCGCGAACGTGTTGTCGACCAGCACCGGAACACCGTCCGCCGCTGCGACGGCGGACCGGATGTCGACCAGGTCGAGCGTCGGGTTGGCCGGGGTCTCCAGCACCACCAGGGCGGTCGCGCCGGGGCGGAGTGCCGCGCGGACGCCGTCCGGGTCGCAGTACGTCACCTCGGCGCCCAGCAGGCCCGAGCCGAGGAGGTGGTCGGTGCCGCCGTACAGCGGCCGGACCGCGACCACGTGCCGCCGTCCCTCGGCGGTCATCGCCAGCACCGCCGCGGTCAGTGCCGCCATGCCGGACGAGAACGCGACGGCCTCCGGCGTGTGTTCGAGCCGGGCGAGGGCGGATTCCAGGCGGGCGACGGTCGGATTCCACAGCCGCGCATACACCGCGCCGCCCTCGGGATGGGGTGCGCCGCCGGTGGCCATGGACTCGTAGGACAGGCCGCCGAGTTCGATGTCCGGCAGCGGATTCGTCGACGACAGGTCGATCGGGAGGGCATGTACGCCCAGCGCGGCCAGGTCGTCGCGGCCCGCGTGCACCGCGACGGAGTCGGGTTGCAGAAACGGCGAGGTCATGCCGACACCATGCGCGGAATCCGCAATACTGCGCAATATCGATCGAAGATGTTCAGGTCGGAACCCGAAACCGGTGAAGAATCCACGGAAGGAGCGCCCGTGCCGACCCCGCCACCGCAGAAACCGCAAACACCCCCGCACCCCGCCAAGCCCGCCCCGCTGCCGACCACCCCGTTGGACGGCACCGACCTGGCCATCCTCGGCGCCCTCGTCGACGACGGACGCATGACCAACGCCGCCCTCGCCGCCCGCGTCGGCGTCGCCGAATCCACCTGCGCCTACCGCGTCCGCGCCCTCCGCCAGGCAGGCGTCATCGAGAGCATCAACGCCCGGCTCAACCTCGCCGCCCTCGGCCACCCGATCAACGCCATCATCAAAGTGCGCCTGGGCAGCCACACAGGCGACCTCGTCCGGGCGCTCTACGACAACCTCGTCGACGTGCCCGGCGCCCTCACCGTCCTGCACATGGCGGGCGACGACGACTTCCTGCTGCACGTCGCCGTCGAGAGCCCCGAGAAGCTCCGCGATCTGATCCTCGAACACGTGACCGTGCACCCGGTCGTCCGCCAGACCGAAACCCAACTGGTGTTCGAAGTCCGCGACGGCCGCGGCGTCCTGCCCCGCCGCCGCTGAGCCGGCCCACCGGTCTCCGGGCGAGCATGCGGGCGGCGGTCAGTCCAACGCCTCCCGCACCGCCCGCTCCACCGGCGAGTACGCCCCGTCCGGCCGCTCCAGGCGCAGCGGTCCGACCGGCAGCAGCGGCGGCTGCGCCATGAACTTCGGCACCGAACCGCGGTGCCGCTGCGCCGAGTGCACCAGGAACGGGTGGCACAGGAACACGTCCCCGGCTTCCCCGGTGGCGAGCACCGTCGGCCGCTCCGGCGCGTCGAGCCGCCCCGCCGCGTCCATCTCCGCACACAGGTCGAACATGTCGCGGCCCTCGTCCCCGGCCGGGGCGAGGAACGCCGGCAGGTCGCGGTGCGAGCCGGCCTTGATGCGCGTGGGCGCGTCGTCCTCGCCGACGTCGGAGAACAGGAACAGCATCAGCAGCGCCCGCCCGCGGGAGTGCAGGTTGAGGCGCCAACTCCGGCCGTCGTCCGCCGGATAGCTCGCGTCGACATGCCACCCGGCGTCGCCGGGATCATCCGGATGAGGGAACCGGATCGGGAACGTGCCGATTCCCAGGCGCGGCAACCAGCGCCCCGGCCCGACCAGTTGGTCGAACGCCCGGTGCAGCCGCGGACTCGTCGCGGCGCGCTGGAACGGCGGCTGCCCGTAACCGTCCAGGCGGATCACCGGCCGCGTCCACGTCGTGGGATCGTCCGGATCGCAGCCGGTTTCCTGCCACAGGAACGCCCGGCACTCGTCCGCGAGCGCGCGCGGAAACGCCCCCGGCACGCGCACGAACCCGTCGGCGACGAACTGCTCGACTTCGGCATGACTCAGGACGTCCGACATGATCACGATCCTGAACAACCGCAGCCGTCCGCGGCAACTCCTTTTCCGGCGGCCCGGAATCCGCCCGGCAGGCCACCGCACCGCTTGCTAGCGTCGGGCCATGACCACGCCCGCCGACCGCTCCGCGCGGGACCGCACGACCGGTGAAGACATCGTCTGGCGCCGCGCGACCGAGGCCGACTTCCCGCTGCTGCGGGAATGGCTGGAACACGACTACGTGGCGCGGTGGTGGCACCACGAGACGTCGGCCGAGGCCGTCGCCCGCGACTTCGGCCCGTCGGCGCGCGGGGAAGAGCCGTCGCAGGACTGGCTCGCCTTGCGCGGCGCACGCCCGTTCGGGCTGGTGCAGCGCTGCCGGGTCGCCGACTATCCCGAGTACGCCCACGACCTCGCCGGGATCGTCGCCGTCCCGGCCGGCGCCGCGATGCTCGACTACCTGATCGGCGACCCCGCCGCCGTCGGCTGCGGCCTCGGACCCGCCATGATCGCCGCTATGGCCGCGAAGACGTGGCGCGAGTGGGCGGACGCGACCGCGATCGTCGTCCCGGTCGTCGCCGCGAACCGGCGTTCCTGGCGTGCGCTGGAGAAGGCCGGATTCACCCGCGTGGGGGAGGGCGACCTGGAGCCGGACAACCCGATCGACGAACCGCTGCACTACGTGTACCGGTTGGACCGCCCGAGCGGCAGTAGTGGCTGTAGCGGGCAGTAGCGCCAGAACGGTGAGCGAAGGTCCGCTCGATCAGGCGAACGAAAGTCCACCGGACACGGGCTAGCCCCGGTCGGCCGGGCGTCCCTCCGTCACCCCCACCAACGCCCGGATGTCGTTGGTGATGATCGCGTCCACCCCCATCGCCGCCAGCTTCGCCATCCGCCGCGGGTTGTCGACCGTCCAGACCGACAGGGCGATGCCCCGCTCGCGCATCTTCCGGATCATGCGGCGGCTCGCGTACAGGTGCCGCGGGTTCAGGTAGGCGGGTCGGATGCGGTGCAGCAGCTCCGGCTTGGGCAGCCGGGGCGTCGACCAGCTCATCGCGATGACGGCCTCGGGGACGCGCTGCCGGACGTCGGCCAAGCCGCCCAGGTTGCCCGCGAAGACGACGTCCGCCAGGCAGCCGAGAGCGTGCGCTTCCCGTGCCGCGGCCCGCGCTTCGGCGACGCCCGGTAGGTCGACCATGACCTTCACACCGCGGGAGACCACGAGTTCGAGCGCGTCGCGCAGCGTGGGGATGCGGAGCCCGTCCGCGCCGCCGACTCCGTCGAGTTCCGCGTGCGCCACCGCGCCGATCGGCCGGTCGACGCCCCACAACCGCTCCAGCGTGTGGTCGTGCAGCAGTACCGGAACGCCGTCGCGGGTCAGCTTGACGTCGATTTCGACCCAGTCGCCGCCCGCGTCGATCGCGGAGGCCAGCGACGGGAGCGTGTTCTCCCGGATCCGCCCCGGATCGCCGCGGTGCGCGATCTTCACGACCATCGGTGCCGCCTCCGCCGTCCCGGGCCCGCCGCGCGGATGCCTTCCCCGGCAGCGTACCGGCCGCGACGTGCCGCCGAGCCGGGCCCGGCAGCCGCGCCGGCGGCCCGAACCGCCGCCGCCCCTTTCCCCGCCATCATGTCTATGATAGCCATGAAAGAAACGAGACCCCGGGACGCCCATGAAGTACAGCTTCAACACCTTCAACCACTCGACCTACTACGGCATCGAGCCCAGCCTGCCCGCGCAGATCGCCGCCGCGGCCGCCGCCGGCTACGACCACATCGGCCTCGACGTCTTCTCCGTCCGCGCCCACGACCGCGCCGGCACCCCGCCCGAGGCCCTCGCCGACGCCCTGCGGGCCGCGGACCTGCCCTGCTACGAGATCGTCTCGCTGTCCATCAGCGCCGACCGCGACGCCACCGAACGCAGCCTCGCCGGCATCCTCCGCTACGCCCCGGTCGTCGGCGCCCGCGAAGTCCTCACCGTCGTCACCGGCCCCGTCGACGACGCCGTCGCCGCGAACGCCCGGCACTGCGCCGCCGCCCTCGCCGACGCCGGACTCGGCCTCAATCTGGAGTTCCTGCCGACCCGCGACGTCGACTCCATCGACGAAGCCCGCCGCCTCGTCGACCTGCTCCCCGACGGCGCCCTCAAGCTCGTGGTCGAAGCCTGGCACTTCTTCCGCGGCCCCAGCACCTGGGAGTCGCTCCGCGACCTGCCGCTCGACCTGGTCGGCTTCGTGCAGTTCTCCGACGCGCCGGAACCGATCCACGACGACCACCACACCGAGTCGATGCACCGCCGCGCACTGCCCGGCGAAGGCGTCCTCGACCTGCCGGCGTTCTGCGGCGCGCTGCTCGACAAGGGCTACGACGGCGTGGTCAGCGTCGAACTCCTCGACGACACCTGGCGCGCCGCCCCGCTCCCGGACTTCGCCGAGGCGACGTTGCGGACGACCCGCAAGGTGTGGGAAGCGGCAGCGCGCGCCTGACCCGGCACGGCAGCGGCAGCGCGCGCCTGACCCGACACGGCAGCGGGCACGGCGAAGGCCCCCGGCGGTTGTCCGCCGAGGGCCTTGGCCGAGGTCCGCTCAGACCGCGGGACGCGCGTCCGCCATCTCGCGCAGGTTCTTCTTCAGCACCTTGTCGAGCGTGCCGAGCGGGAACGCGTCCACGAAGTACACCGCGCGCGGCACCTTGAAGTCGGACAGCCGCGTCCGGCACAGCTCCAGGATCGCCTTCTCCAGCTCGGCCTCGTCGGGCGCGGTGGGGGAGGGGATCACGAACGCGACGACGACCTCGTCGAGGAAGTCGTGCGACTTGCCGACCACCTGGACGGAGCCGACGCCCGGCACGGTGGCGACGACGTCCTCGACCTCGCGCGCCGACACGTTCTCGCCGCCGACCTTGAGCAGGTCCTTGTCGCGCTCGCGGTAGAAGACGTTGCCGCCCTCGCCGAGCACCACCATGTCGCCGGTCTTGAACCAGTCGCCGTCGAACGCCTCCTCGGTCGCCTCGGCGTTGCCGTAGTACTCCAGGAACAGCTGCACGCCGCGTTCGCCGCGCAGCCACAGCTCGCCCGGCTCGCCCTGGGCGCACGGCAGGCCGGTGTCCTTGTCCACGATGGCGAACTCGTAGCCCGGCGCGGGCCGTCCCATCGACTTGGCGGGCAGGTACTCCGACGGCTTGCCGGTGATCGCGTGGATGACCGTCTCGGTCATGCCGTAGGCGGCGTACACCTTGACGCCGAGCATCTTGTCCAGCGCCGCCGACACCTGCCCGAACACGCCTACCCGGAGCTTCGACTCCGGGCGGTCGGGCGAGGCGAGGGTGCCCATCGCGAACGGCATCAGCGAAATGTGCGTGATGCCGTACCGCACCACGACGTCCCAGAACCGGCTCGTCGACCACTTCGGCATCAGGACCGCGGTCGCGCCGACGCCCAGCACCGAGAAGAACGACCAGCTCTGCGCGTTGACGTGGAAGAACGGCAGGTAGATCAGGTAGCGGTCGTCCGCGCCCAGGTCGATGCTGCGCGGGCCGGACCGGCTCGCCCACACCGCGTTCGCGTGCGTGTGCACGACGCCCTTCGGGCGGCTCGTCGTGCCGGAGGTGAACATGATGCCGAACGGCAGCAGCGGCTCGATCGGGCGTCCGGTCCAGTCCGCGGCCTCGCCGTACAGGTCGGCGAACGGGAACGTGTCCCCGTCGGCTCCGTCCTGGCCGATGACCGCGACCCAGCGCATCTCCGCGCCGGATTCGGCGATCGCCGCGGTGAACTTCGGCTGCGTGACGGCGGTCGTCGACCCGGTCTGCGCCGCGAAGTAGGCGATCTCGCTCGGCGTCGCACGGGTGTTCGTGGTCACCGCCACCGCGCCGACGGTCGCGCAGGCGAGCCACGCGATGACCATCTCGGGGCAGTTGTCCGCGTGCACGAGCACCTTGTCGCCGCGGCCGACGCCGCGCGCGACCAGCCCAGCGGCCACGCGGTGGGTGTCGGTGAGCAGGTCCGCGTACGTCCAGGTGCGCCCTTCGGCGCCGCCGCCCGGCTCCCACACCAGCGCGGGGTGCTCGGGGCGGTTGTCGGCCCAGTGCCGCAGCAGCCACGGGATGTCCTGGCCGTGGACCTGGTGCCCTTCGATCGCGGCACCGGTCGCACTCGTCTCGACGGCCACCCTCGCCCCCTCACCTGTTCGGCTGTTTCCGCTGTGTTTCCGCGGGAACGATAGGCAGTATTTCTTGACGGCGTCAAGGATGAGCTGACGGAGCGTCACGTTCCGATGGGGCTTGCGGTACCGACGTCCCGCACCGCCTTGCCGGAGCGGGCGGGGCTCCGGGAGGAGCCCCGCCCGCCGGGCGCTACGGCCGCGCCGGCTTCTCTTCGCTGTACAGCCACGCGTCGAACAGCGGCTTCAGGTTCTTGTGCGAGATCTTCTCCGCCAAGGCCCGCAGGTCACCGGTGTCCGCGTTGCGGTACTTGTACGTGTCGACCCAGGTCCGCAGCAGCGTGAAGAAGTCCCGGTCGCCCATCGTCACCCGCAGCGCCTGCAGCGTCATGCCGCCGCGCAGATAGATGGCGCTGTAGCTGAAGATCTCGTCCCGGCCCGGGTCCGCGGTCTTCAGCTTCCAGAACCTGTCGCCCGCCGGCTTGGCGTACCACTCGTCGAAGACGGACTGCACGGTCGGGCCGCCGTGCTGCTCGTCCCACAGCCATTCGGCGTACGTGGCGAAGCCTTCGTTGAGCCAGATGTCGGCCCACGTCTTGGGCGTCACCGCGTCGCCGTACCACTGGTGGGCGATCTCGTGGACGACCGTCGCCGCGTCCGGCACGCCGTCGTACACCGGACGGCTCTGCGTCTCCAGCGCGTAGTCGACGCCGAGCCGGTCCACGATCCCGCCGACCGAGTCGAACGGGTACTTCCCGAACGTGTCCTGCTCCCACCGCACCGCCGCCGCCGTGTCCGGCGCCAGCGACGCGGTGTCGCCCTCGCTGCCCGGGTCGACCGCGGTGATGTTCGGCAGCCGCCCGATCCGGCCGGACGTCACGTCGAACTTCCCGATCGCCACCATCGACAGGTAGCTGGCCATCGGCTTGCGCATGTTCCACACGGCGGTCGTCTTGTCGCCGCGCACGTCGGGCTTGCCCTGCGGCTCGCCGTTCGCCAGCGCGGCCACGCCGTTCGGGGTGGTGATCCGGTAGGTGTAGGTGGCCTTGTCGTTGAGGTCGTCGTTGACGGGGTACCAACTGCGGGCGCCGTCGGGCTCGTTGAGCGCGACCGCGCCGTCGTCGGTGTTTATCCAGCCGTAGATCCCCAGCGTGGGGTCGTCGATTGGCTGTGGGTTGCCCCGGTACCAGACCTGCACCGTGAAGTGCTTGCCGCGGCGCAGCGAGCGGTCCGGGGTGACGGTCAGCTCCTGGCCGTCCCGGGCGAATGCGGCGGGCCGCCCGTCCACGGTGACCCGGTCGATCGCCGGCCCGGAGTAGTCCAGGTCGAACCGCGCCAGCTCCTTCTCGGCTCGCGCGGAGATGGTTGCCTGGGCGGCCAGGTAGTGGGACGAAGGAGTGAAGTCGAGGGCCAGATCGTAGTGTTCGACGTCGTAGCCCTGGTTGCCGGCGAGCGGGAAGTAGGGGTCTCCGGCCCCCGCCGAACTGTCCGAAGCCGAGGCCGGAACCGCGGCGACCAGCATCAGCGCACACGCAAGGCTCGTCGCCGCGGTGCCCCAGCGTCGTTTCGTCATACGTCGCATGGGCCGACACCCTAGGGCGGTGCCGGTCCCCGGCGACAGACTGCAAACGCGGGGGATTTCCCGCTGCGTCACCCGAGTCACCCGAGTGCGCTACGTGCGTCTTCCAGGATCCGCAGGACGCCGAGCGTCGCGTCGAGAGGCATGATGCGGCTTTCCACGCGTCCGGCGCGCACGCAGTCGCGGACTTCGCGGGCCTGGGCGGCGTAGGCCTCGGCGGGGGAGTCCATCCGGAACTCCTCCGGGGCGGCACCGAAGTCTCCGCCGTAGGTGTGCACGGAGATCTGCGTCGCCGCGTGGAAGGCGGGCGCGATGTCGATGCGGCCCTTCGTGCCGACGACGGTCGCGGTCATGGGCAGCATGCTGACGAGCGACGTTTCGAGCATCGCACGGGCGCCGCCCTCCCAGCCGAGCAGCAGCGAGGTCTCGGCGTCCACACCGCTCGGCCCGAGCGCGCCGACCGCGGCCATCGTGTCCGGGGCGCCGAGGAGCAAGTACGCCAGCGCGACCGGGTAGATGCCGAGGTCGAGCAGCGCGCCGCCGCCGAGCGCGGGGTTCCACAGCCGGTGCTCCGGGTCGTACGGCATCGGGAACCCGAACGACGCGCTCACCGACCGGACATCGCCCAGCGCGCCGGACTCGACGGTGGCCTGCACGCGCTGGATGAGCGGGTTGAACCGCATCCACATGGCTTCCATGAGGAACACGTCCGCGGCGCGGGCCTGCGCGACGAGCGCCTCGGCCTCGGCGACGGTCACCCCGAGCGGCTTCTCGCAGAGCACGGGCTTCCCCGCGGCGAGGGCCGCCTCGACGATCTCGCGGTGCTGCGCGTGCGGGGTGGCGACGTAGACGGCTTCGACGGCGGGGTCGGCGATCATGTCGGCGTACGAGCCGTACGCGGTCGTGGCACCCACCTTGGCGGCGAACTCGGCGGCCCGGTCCTTGTTCCGCGACCCGACGGCGGCGATCCGCATGCCGGGTTCGGCGGCGATCACCCGTCCGACGGTCTCGGCTATCGACCCGGTGGCTGCGATCCCCCAGCCGAACGTGTCGGCGGCGTTGGTTGCGGTCATGCCCCACCCCTTGCGGTTGTGTTTTCCACGACGGAGAAATTATGAACGGCGAGGCAAAGCGTCGGGCTCGCGGCCCGTCGCCGCTGTCGGCGCCGCACCGTGGTCTACGTTGTCAGTCATGAATACCGGGATGGCCTTGCGCCGCTCACGGATCGGCGACCCGGTGCTCTGTTGAGCACCGGACGTGCCGGTGTAGGCCGATCGGCCGCATCATTCGCACCGTTCGGCTTGCCTGTACGAGGATCGGGTCCGGTCGAGCGGGCTCCGCCTCCGTCGTGGTGACCACAGGCTGGACCACACCCACCACGACAGGAGCATGCATGCCCATCGAAGACCTGCAGATCCCCACCGCCGACGGCCAGGCCGACGCCTTCGCCGCTTTCCCCGCCGACGGCGAAAGGCACCCCGCGGTGCTGATGTACCCGGACGGCTTCGGCATCCGGCCCGTGCTGCGGGACATGGCCCTCGAACTGGCCGGGCACGGCTACTACGTCCTGGTCCCCAACATGTTCTACCGGCACGGCCCCACCCCGCTGTTCGACCTGCCCGCGCACATCGGAGCCGAGGACCGCCCCGGGCTCATGGCGCAGATGATGCCGCTGATCCAGGCGCACACCCCCGAACGCACCCTCCGGGACGCGGACGCGTACCTCGCCTTCCTCGCCGACCGCCCCGAAGTCGCCGCGGGCCCGATGGCCGTCACCGGCTACTGCTTCGGCGGACTCCTCGCCACCCGCACCGCCGCGGCACACCCCGACCGGGTGGCCGCCCTCGCCGCCTTCCACGCCCCGGTGGCCGCGGACGGCCCCGAGGCCTTCGAGCGCATCACCGCCGCCATCCACTTCGGCCACGCGGCAAGCGACCTGAGCCCGGAAGCCCTGCGCGACCTCAACCGGGAATTGGATGCGGCGAAGCTCGACTACACGTCGGAGGTCTACCACGAGACCATCCACGGGTTCACGATGGCCGACACGGACGCCTTCGACCCGGAGGGCCTCCGACGCCACTGGGAGCGGCTGCTGCCCCTGCTGGAGCGCGCTCTGCCGAGCAGCTAGGCCGTGGCCTACGCCGGTGGCGGGCCGGGCCGCGGGGTGCGACTGCCGTGCGGCGCCGCGCGTTTCGCCCTGGTCGGGGTGGCGGGGCGCTCGTAGGGTCGAGAGGTGACTGCACGCGCTGACGTGGATCAAGTTCCGGGGGGCCCCGGTCCGAGGCGCGCCGTGCCCCGCGGCGGCCACGGACCGCGGCGGGACACGTGAGCGAGAGCCGGGGCGGCTTCCGGCAGGTCCTGCGGCGGCTCGGAGCCGCCCTGCGCCGGGAACCCGCGGCGCCCCCCGCCCGCGACCCCCAAGCCATGTGGGGCACTCCGCCGCCCCCGCCCACCGCGGCACCGCCTCTGAGACTGCCGCTTGCCTCGTCCCCGGCCCGCGAGAACCCGACCGCGTGGGGGACTCCGCCTCCGCCACCGAGCCCCGCACCACCCCTGCGTCCTCGAGAAGCACCGCGGTACGACCCGAACAGCAGCGCGCAGCACGTTCGGTTCATGAGGATGGTCAATGGTTCCGTCGTCGGATACTCCCCCATCAGCGAGGCGGTCGCGGGATCCGGGCCCGGCGAGCCGGCCAAGCCCCGTACGCCGCAAGCCCCTTCACGAGGGGCGCGCGAGCAGGCGGGCCGCGGGCATCCGCCCGCCGACCCGAACGACCGCAGGCGGGGCCCCCGAAGCCCCGACGGCGGCCAGGAGCCGAAGTTCGAGCCGTAGGAGTTGTCACACCGTCGTGACGTCGGGCTCGACGGGGCTTCGGACGATGCCGGACCCGTGATGCCCCGCCTGAGCCGATGCGTGAACCTGAGTACGCCGTCGGCCCGGTTGAGTATCCGGAACCTGCCGGACACCGTCCCGCTCGGCGACGCTGAAGGCATGACGACAACGGGGGAGCAGGCCTACCGCGGTACCGGGCAGGCTGTGCGGTGGAACGGCAAAGGCCGCAAGATGCTGGTGATTCCGACGCTGCTGGTGCTCTGGTTCGCGACGGGAGTGCTCATGATGCTGCTCCCGCTGGCCGCGATGGCGAGTGATCCGTGCAACTCGGCCGCCGAGGGGCTGATCTGCACGGCGCGCGGGCAGATGCTGTGCTCGCAGATTCCGTGGACCGGCGGGCCGGTCCTGGCCGTCGGCGGGACGGCCGCGATGTTCACCCGCCTTCGGGCGCTGCGGTACGGCGCCGTTGCGGTGTGGTCCGTTGGGCTGGTCGTGATGGTGATGTGGGTGAACGCTATTGCGAGCACGTACCACCCGAACTGACGCGGGCGTGGTCGCTCAGCCGCCGATAGTGTGTTCCGCCGTCGCGCGCTCGACGTGCAGCGTCCCGTAGTCGAGGGCGATGTCGTCCGGTGCGCGATGCGGCACGCCCTCCGGGGCCACGGCGCCGATTATCAGGTTGATGGCGACCGTGGCTGCGTAGGTGCCCTGGCCGCCGAGGGTGTTGTGGAGGTTGAGAGCCCAGCTGCGCAGTCCCGCCCGGGCGATGTTGGTGTCGGCGAGCGTCGGGTACGGGTGACGGGCCGGCCGTCGAACTCGCGTGGCAGCCGCGGGAAACCGCTAGGTTGCCGAGATGGATCGTGTAAGCAACGCGCTTGAACAGCCCACGCCGACCACGGATGCGGTCAACGACTACGACACCTTCGCCGAGGCCTACGCGGCGGCGACCGAGGACAGCCTCGTCAACGCCCACTACGAGCGCCCCGCGACCCTCGCCCTCGTCGGCGACGTCGCCGGACGCCGCATCCTGGACGCCGGCTGCGGCGCCGGTCCGCTCTCCGCCGCGCTCCGCGACCGCGGCGCCGTCGTCACCGGCATCGACGCCAGCGCCGGGATGCTCGCGCTCGCCAGGCGGCGGCTCGGGGACGACGCGGACCTGCACGTGGCCGACCTGCGCGACCCACTGCCGTTCCCCGACGCGGCGTTCGACGACGTGGTCGCCTCGCTCGTCCTGCACTACCTGGAGGACTGGGGACCGACGCTGGCCGAGCTGCGGCGCGTGCTGAAGTCCGGCGGGCGGCTGATCGCTTCGGTCGATCACCCGTTCGTCGCCTATACGTTCGGCGACCCGCGGCCGGACTACTTTGCGACCACGCCCTACTCCTTCGAATGGCCGGGACCCGACGGAAAGCCCGTCCCGATGACGTTCTGGCGCAAGTCGCTGCAGGGGATGATCGACGCGTTCGCCGCCGCGGGCTTCCGGCTCTCGGTCGTCGGCGAACCGCGGCCCGACCCGGCCGTCCGCGAACGGTTCCCGGACGACTTCGAACGCCTCGCGACCACCCCGTGCTTCCTGTTCTTCGTCGTCGAAGCCCGGGGCTGACCGGGCGGATCACACCGGAAGCCGGACCGCGGCGGACCCCGGGGCGGCATGGCTGTGCCCCGAGCCGTCCTTCTTGTCCGGGACGGACGTCGACGGCTGCCCCGGCCGGGGGAGCGGGTCCTCCGCACCGTCCGACGACGGCCCGACCAGGCGGCCGACCACCAGCGCCGTCGCGAACACCCACAGCATCAGCGCGACGAACGCCGCCGAACGCCGGTATCCCTCCCACGAAGCCGCCATCGCTCTGCCGCCTTTCCGGAACGCGCCGCATGTCGCCAGGTAGTCGGATGCCGGCACCGAACAGTTCCCGCCGACTCCAACGCAGTTCACGGCCGCCGGGCACGGTGTCCCCGCTGGTCCGAACGGGCGATACGGATGGCAGCATGGGCACACCATGCCTGTCCGGTCACCGCTCCGCACCGCACGCGCCGCCCTGTTCGCGGCCGTATGCGTCACGTTGGCGTTGGTCGGACACGCCATGGCGTCCGGTGCGCCGGTGGCCTGGTGGGCGCCGGCCGGGGCCGGCCTCGTCCTGGCCGTCGTCGCGTGGACGGCCGCCGGGCGCGAACGCGGCATCGCCGCCATCGGCACCGGGCTGCTGCTTGCCCAAGCCGCACTCCACACGCTGTTCACGTGGGCCCAACGCGCTCCCACCAGCGCGTCCCTGACTCCCGATCAGATCGAAGCGCAGTGGCTCCGCATGCTGCTGTGCAACGACGGAACGGCCCCCGCGCACGGCAGCCACCGCGGTTCGGCCGCGGAGATCCTCGCCGCGATGGGCCTCGACCCGGCACTCGCCGCCAACCCGCCCGCGTTCGGCCCGGGGCACGGCGTGTCCGGCCCTGGCCACCCGGCAGGTCTGCAGCCGGCCGCCCACGCCGCGATGAACCACGGCAGCAGCGGCATGATGCTGCTCCTGCACGCGGCGGCCGCGCTGCTCACCGCGGTGTGGCTGTGGCGCGGCGAGCGCGCGCTACACCGCGTCGCCACCCTGATCACGCTGCCGCTCCGCGGCGCCGTCGCCCTGTTCCTGGCCTGGAGCCGACCCACGGTCGCCCCGTGGCCGAGCCCGCGCCGCGCGCCGCGAGCCGCGGAAGAACCGGTCGCGGTGCCGTGGTTCCGCACACCGGTACGGCGCCGCGGGCCGCCATGGGGCCCGGCCGTTTTGGGGACGTAGGCGACGCCTCGGCGTCGACGGGGCCGGACCGGCCGACGGACGCGTACGCACCGACGGACGTATACGCAGGGACGAGGTCGGACCCGCCGGCGGACGCGTTTGCACCGACAGGGGTAAACGCGCCGACGGACGTGGCACACCGGAATCGAGCCGGGCACGTGAGGGCATCACCGCCTTCGCGGGCACGATCCGCCCGCGCCTCGGCGCGAGTCCGACGGCTGGGGCGTGCCGAACGATCGGTGTCCGCGCCGCGGGAGCCCGCATCGCGAATCGGCTCGGACCGGGTCTGAGACGACCGTAGGCCGACTCGGACCGATTCCGGGACGCCCGAAGACCGCCCGCGGCAGGCCGCCGGTGGCCACGCGAACTCCCGGATGGGCTCGAACCCGCCGCGACGACGGGACCGAATCCCGCCTGCGCGCGGCCGGGCTACGCGACGTCAGCAGGCCCCGCAGGACCACGCGGTCCGGCGGGAGACCGGGCCGGCGTTGGAGACGGATTCCGTGGCTGGTCGGTGTGCGGGGCGTGGTCGGAGGCTGGTTGGTGTCCGAGGCGCGGTCCGCGACCGGGCCGGCGTTGGAGACGGATTCCGTGGCTGGTCGGTGTGCGGGGCGTGGTCGGAGGCTGGTTGGTGTCCGAGGCGCGGTCCGCGACCGCGTCGGCGTTCGGGACGGATTCCGCGACCGGGACTGTCGAGCATCCACGCGTCAGTCCGGCATGACGCGAACGTCGGGTTCGGGTCGGGTGTGTTCGGCGGTGCGTCACGGCGTCGGACATCGTGTCGGGGGGCGGTGCGCAGGTGCGGTTTCGTGCCGAGCCGGGTTCGTATCGGCGGCTGTACCTCGTCGGTTCGAGCCCAGGCCGAGTCCGAGCCGGGTCCGGGGTCCGAGCCCGAGCCCGAGCCGAGTCCGAGCCGGGTCCGGGGTCCGAGCCCGAGCCCGAGCCGAGTCCGAGCCGGGTCCGAGCCCGTGTCCGGGCCGGGTCCGAGCCCGAGCCGAGCCCGAGCCGACCCGACCGGACCACGCGCCCGCCGACGCCGTCCCGGCCTCCGGTGCCCGCCAGGTGCCCGTGCCGGTTGTGCGTCGGGTTCCGCAGTCGGGCGCCGACGGCTCCGGTATCGGATACCGGCGTTCGGAAGCGACTTGCGCCTGCGTCGGTTTCGGAACCTTGCCCCGTCCCGCCCGCGTCGGTCCGCCCGAGTCCCACCGCGGCCACGCCGCCCGGTCACCCGGACCCGGCCGCCCGCCCCGCTCCCCAACGGCCCCCACGCCCCCACCCATCCGCGCGACGCCCCGCCCTCCCGGCGGCCACGACCGCGCACAGTTCCAGGACGTGGAGCATGCCCGCCACCCACCACTCTTCCCGGCCGACCCAGGCCGGATCCCGCCCCGCAGACCGCCCCGCCGACCGTCCCACCACCCGCGCCGACGACCCCGACATCACCGCCCTCGCCCTGGCCGCGGGCGCCGGATGCCTCCGGTCCGCCGAGTCGTTCGTCCGTGCGACCCGCGCCGACGTGTGGCGCTTCCTCGCCTACCTGAGCGACCCCCAGGCGGCCGACGACCTGACCCAGGAGACCTATCTGCGCGTATGGACGGCGCTGCCGCGGTTCACCGGCGCATCGTCGGCCCGCACCTGGCTGCTGTCCATCGCCCGCCGGGTCGCCGTCGACCGGCTGCGGGCGGCCGCGGCCCGGCCGCGTACCGTCGACGCGGGGGACTGGCCGCGCCTCGTCGAACTCGCCCAGGACACCGGCCTGCCCGGCTTCGACGAGGGCATCCTGCTGGCCGACCTGTGCCGGCGGCTCGATCCGGACCGCCGCGCCGCGTTCCTGCTGACCCAGGTCCTAGGGCTCGGCTATGCGGAAGCCGCCGCCGCGTTGGCCTGCCCGGTCGGCACCGTCCGCTCGCGCGTGTCCCGGGCCCGCGCCGACCTCCTCGGCACCCTGCGCGGCGACGACCACCCGGCGACAACGGCCAAGCCCACCCGCGTCACCCCCACCCGCGTCACCCCCAACCCCGTGACCCAGACCCCTGTCACCCCCACCCCCGTCACCCCTGCCGCCCGGCAACCGACCCCGATCACCCGACCGCCTGCGATCCCGCACGCGGCCTGAAACACCGTGCGGCGGCGAGCGCACCCGCGCCGCCGCCGCACCTCACCTTCCCGAGCCCCAAGCAAGCCGGTCAGAAGCCCGTCAGAGCCCGTCAGAGGCCCGTCACCCCGCCCGCGAAAGCGAACACCGCCCGTCCTCGCACGACTTCCGCAAGCGCCCCCGCGACACCGTCTGTGCCAGCCCGATCGCCCAGCACATCGGACAGCCGCGCAGCGCCACGAGCCCCACCGGCAACAGCAGCAGGCTCACCGGCCCGAGCACCGGCAGCAGCGCGAACGCCCCCGCCAGCGCGCCGAACCCGAGCCCGCCGCGCAGCAGATGCCGCGGCAGGGACGCGCTCGCGAAGTCCGGCGGCCCACCGGATCCGGGCGGGGCGCTCGCGTCCGCCCCGGCCTCGCGCGTCGTGTCCGTCTTCGTTCCCGCCATCACCGTCTCCTCACGCCCCCGCATCGGCCGGCCTGTCGAGTGCCTGCCGGACCGTCGCCCGGGCCCGGTGCAGGCGGGACTTCATCGCCGCGGTGCTGAGGCCCAGCGCCGCGGCGACCGTCCGGCCGCTGTAGCCCTGGATGTCGCGCATGATCAGCACCCGGCGCTGGTCCAACGGCAGCGCGGCGACGGCCTCCGCGACCAGGCCGGCTTCCAAGCGCCGCAGCGCCTCTTCCTCGGCCGATTCCACCGCCGCGCCGCCGTCGGCATCCGCTGTCGGGTCCGCCACCAGCGGACGTTCCCGCAGCATGGTCTTCGCCCGCCGCAGGCACTCGTTGCGGACGATCCGGAACATCCACGACGCCAGCGCGCCCGACGCCCGCAGCATGCCGATCTTGCGGTACAGGATGATCAGTGCCTCCTGCGCCGCGTCCTCGGCGTCCTCCGGTGTCGCGCACAGCGAACGGGCGAAGCGCCGCACGTTCGGGTGTGCGCCGGACACCAGGGCCGCGAGGGCGTCGACGTCGCCGCCCTGCGCTGCCGCGACCAACCGGTCCCCGGGCCAGGCCGCCGACGGCGAAGCCGCCGTCCCCGTCACGTCACCCACGCGATCCCCGCCTCCGCCGCACCACCACCATGCACGTGCACAGCAGCACCAAACCCACGCCCACACCGATCGCGATGACCACCGCAGCCTCCGTTTCCCGACCGACGTCCGTCGGTTCACGGATAAGAGGGGGCGGGACCCGAAAAGGATTCACGCCCACGGGGCCGACGCCGCCGACCAGGCCGACGCCGACCCCGACCCCGACCGCTACTTCTCGTTGCCCACCCCCACCGGCCTCCGGTCCACCGGTGTCCGCGGTGCGACCGGCGCCGCGCTCGTCCGGCGCGGGCCCGACCAGAGCGCGGGCACGGCGTCGATGTCGCGGGCCAGCCGGTAGGCGAGGCTCTCGTAGTTGACGCGCCAGCCGCGGAACTGCGGCCAGGCCTCCTGTGGACTGCGTTCCATCGGGAAGCCCTGGAGCTTCATGTGGTCGATGCCGGCCACGAATTCCTCGTACGTCAGTTCCAGCGGCGCTATCGGCGACGGGTCCGCGTCGTACGGGATTCCGCGGCTGTCCGCGATCTCCCGCAGGCACACGAACCCGGCGCGCAGTCCCAACCGCGCCTCCGCCTGCGGCCGGGACGGGTTCAACGCGAGCTGCAGCGCCGCCGCGTCGAGGACGGCCAGCAGCGCGACCAGCCAGTTCCGCGACGCGCGCGGCGAGCGGAAGCGGACCAGCACCGGGTAGGTGGTGTGGCTTTCGCTCACCTCGGCTGCCCACCGCTCCCAGTTGCGGAACAACTCGGGCAGGCTGTCGAGGAGTTCGACCTGGGCGTAGCGGGCCAGGATTTCCGGGCCCCACGGCGGGTCGCCCGCGCGCGACTGGAGCAGGGTGACCTCGGTTTCGCGGCGGGCGTACGCGCCGTACAGGGTCGGCAGGTAGCCGACCAGCAGCCCGACGGTGATCGGCCCGGTGGCGGCCGCGGCGAAGTCGACCACGGTCAGCGGGCCGCGGTCGCCGCTGGCGAAGCCGAGGGTGAACAGCGAGGACCCGGCCTCGCTGAGCGCCGCGGGCATGCGCAGGTTGCTGACCGCGATTTCGAGAAGCGCGTACCCGAACAGGAAGGCGGTGAGCCACGAGACGAGCGTGAGCAGGATCGCCAGCGGGGCGATGGGGCCGAGGACGCGGTCTTTCGCCTCGGGGGAGGTGCAGCGGTCGGCGGCCAGTTGGAAGGGCCAGTACGTCACGTATTCGACCACTCGGGTGAACCGCGACGGCGTCGGGCGCGGAATGACCAGGGTCCGCACCACCGACGAGAAGATGCCCAGCACGATCACGGCGCCGACGACGCCTGTCAGCTCGCGCACGTTGTTCCTTCGCGTTCGCCCGTCCGATGTGAGGGTGAGACCGTACGCGCGCCCGCGACCGGGCCGCCCGCGCGTTCCGCCGATCGGTCGAACCGCGTCGAGTCCCTGTGCCGCCGCACGCCGCGGTTCTCGTGCCGAACCTAGCGCGGGCCGTGTCCCCGGCATTCCCATGGCCCCGCGAAGATCCGGCGTGGCGGGGCTCGCGCCGCGGGCTCCGCCGCCGGTCCGCCGACCGAGCATGATGGCGTGATGACGCTCGCCACGGACGCCCGTACCGCCCGCTTCCACGCCATGCGCGGCTGCCCGCGCATCCTCTCCGGAATCCGCCCGGTCACTCCCGCCGAGCGGCTCGCGCGCACCGCCGCGGCGCTCGGCGAGAGCGGCGGGACACCGGACTTCTACGGCGACGGGGGACCGGTCGACGCCCTCCAGGAGCGGGTCGCCGGACTCCTCGGCACCGAGTCCGCGCTGCTGTTCCCGACCGGGACGATGGCGCAGCAGGTCGCGCTGCGCTGCTGGGCCGAGCGCACCGGCTCTCCGGCGGTCGCCATGCACCACTTGGCGCACCCGATCCTCCACGAAAGCGGTGCGGTGACCAGCGTGTCGGGCTTGCGTCCCGTGGTCGTGCACCGCGGCTATGCCCAGCTCACCGCCGCCGACATCCGCGGACTCGCCGAGCCGGTCGGCACGGTCTTCGTGGAACTTCCCCTGCGCGAGGGCGGCTTCACGCTGCCGTCGTGGCAGGAGCTGACGGAACTCGTCGACGCCGCTCGGGAACGCGACGCCGTCCTCCACCTCGACGGCGCCCGGCTGTGGGAGTCGGCACCCTTCTACGACCGCCGACTCGCGGAGATCGCGGACCTGTTCGACTCGGTGTACGTCTCGCTCTACAAGTCCCTCGGCGCCGCCTCCGGCGCGTGCCTGGCCGGTCCCGCGGAGTTCGTCGATCAGGCCGCGGTCTGGCGCCACCGCTACGGCGGCCTCCCCTTCCAGATGTGGCCGGTCGCCGCCGAGGGCCTCGCGGCACTCGACGACGCCCTCCCGCTGCTCCCGGCCCGCGTCGCCCACGCCAAGACGGTGGCTGCCGCGCTCGCCTCCGTCCCCGGCGCCCACGTCCACCCGGCGCAGCCGCACACCCACCAGTTCCAGATCCGGCTGCCGTACCGCGCCGAACTCCTTGAGCGCCTCACGCTGGAGTTCGCCGCGGAGCGGGGGGAATGGCTGATCGCCGGTTGGCACGAGCCGACCGCCCCGGGTCTCTCGCTCGCCGAAGTGACGGTGGCGGAACCGGCGTTGCAGTGGACGGAGGGGGAGGTCGCGGACGCGTTCGGGGAGTTCGTCCGGCGGGCGGCGGCCGAGGAGTGACCGGAAAAGGGGTGGCGGCTCCGCTATCCCGGACATGTACTATCCAGATATGCAGATGGGTGAAGGCGTCGAATGGGCGCTGCACAGCTGCCTCAACCTGGCATGGGCCGAGGCGGATGGCGCAGTGTCGGCCGCGAAGCTTGCGGCGATCTTCGACCTGCCGCCCGCGTACCTCAACAAGCAGCTCCAAGCCCTCGTCCGGGCCGGGATCCTCACCTCGTCCTCCGGGCCGCGGGGCGGATTCCGGCTCGCACGCGACCTGGCGGACATCACCGTGATGGACGTGGTCGCCGCGATCGAGGGGCCGCAGGAGGCGTTCCGCTGCCAGGAGATCCTGCGGAACGGCCCCACCGGACGCGACGGCGTCGACTACCGCGAGCACTGCGCGATCTCGAGGACCATGCGCCGCGCGGAACTCGCTTGGCGCCGCGAACTCGCCGCACGCACGCTCGCCGAGCTGCGCGCCGAGGTCGAGGCGGCGTCGCCGGGGAGCCCGGGAGCGTACCGGCGGCGCTTCGCCGAGCTGAAGTAGCCGGCCCGCGGCGCCGGGGCAGGCAACCCGCTGCTCGACGGCGGCGCTTCGGCGGCACCATATTCCGGATATCAACTATCGAGGATAGGAAAATATGATGCAGGCTCGCATGCCCCACGTCTTCACGCTTGCCTCCGGCGCCTACCGCGGCCTCGAAGCACTCGAAACCGCCGTCGCCGCCGTGCTCCCCGAGGCCACCCTCGAACTGGTCCGCGTCCGCGCCAGTCAGATCAACGGCTGCGCCGTGTGCCTCGACATGCACGCCGAGCGGCTGCACCGCGCGGGGGAGAGCCCCGAGCGGATCTGGGCGGTCGCCGGCTGGCGCGACGCGCCCTGGTACGACCCGGCGGAACGCGCCGCCCTGCGTCTCACCGAAGCCATGACCCGGCTGGCCGACACCTCCGACGGGATCCCCGACGAGGTCTGGGCGGAAGCCGCCGCGCACTACGACGAGAACGCCCTCGCCCACCTCGTCATGGCCATCGCCTCCGTCAACGCCTGGAACCGGATCAACGCCGCGACCCGCCAGGTCGCGGGCTCGTTCCGCGGCGCGGCCGTCCCGGCCACCCCCCGTTTCCCGGAAACGGCAACAAACATTGTCTGAGGCGCAAGCCGCACGCACTCTGGCGTCGGAGGTGATCGCCATGAGCGACCGGATCACGAACGTTCCCGATGCCGACCCTGAAACCGCCGCAACCGCCGCAACCGCCGCAACCGCCGCAACCGCCGCAACCGCCGCAACCACCGAATCCCCCGCCCACACCCCCCACCCCGCCTACGACGCCCTGATCATCGGCGCCGGCCCCGCCGGTCTGAGCACCGCGCTCGTCCTCGGCCGCGCCCGCCGCCGGGTCCTCGTCGTCGACGGCGGCGAGCCCCGCAACGCCCCCGCCGCGCAGATGCACGGCTTCCTGTCCCGCGACGGCATGCCGCCCGCCGACTTCCTCGCCGTCGGCCGTGCCGAGATCGCCCGCTACGGGGTCGAAATCCTCACCGGCCACGTCGACGACATCGTCCCGCGCGGCCGGCTCGACCCTCACGACACCGGCACCGACCCCGAGTTCGCCGTCTACCTGGCCGGCGGGCCCGTCCTCACCACCCGCCATGTCGTCGTCGCCACCGGGCTGCGCGACGACCTCCCCGACCTGCCCGGACTGCGCGACCGGTGGGGCATCGACGTCCTGCACTGCCCCTACTGCCACGGCTACGAAGTCCGCGACCAACCCCTCGGCGTCCTCGCCACCCAGCCGCACTCCGTCGAGCACGCCCTGCTCGTCCGCCAGTGGTCGCCCGACACCGTCTACTTCGCCCACGGCACCGACCCGTCCCCGGCGGACCGCGAACGCCTCGCCGCCCGCGGCATCCGCATCGAGGACGGCGAGGTCAAGCGCATCGTCGCGGACGGCGGAAGGCTCCGCGGCGTCGAACTCGCCGACGGGCGCGTCGTCCCGCGCACCGCGGTGTTCGCCGGCCCGACCTTCGAACCGCACGACGGGCTCCTCGACGCCGTCGACTGCGTCCGCAACCCGGACGGCTGGGTCGCCGTCGACCCGTCCGGCCGCACCAGCGTCCCCGGCGTCTGGGCGGCGGGCAACGCCGTCGACCCGCGCGCCCAGGTGATCACCGCCGCCGCGCACGGCTCGGCGATCGCCGCCGCCCTCAACCACGACCTCGTCACGGCCGATGTCACCCGAGCGGTGGCCGAAGCCCGCACCGCGTCCCTGCCCCCGTTCGGCCCCAGGCCCGTGCTGACCTGACCGAGCACGACCGCCCCGAAGGACCACCGTTATGCGCGTCTTCCTGGCCGGTGCCACCGGCGCCGTCGGCCGCCTGGCCGTCCCCCTGCTCCACGCCGCCGGGCACCACGTCACCGGCACGTCGCGTACCGCGCACGGCACCGCCGCGATCCGGGCCCAAGGCGCCGACGCGGCGGAGGTCGACGTCTACGACGCGGCCGCGCTCCGCCGCGCCGTCGCCGACGCCCGCCCCGACGCCGTCCTGCACCAGCTGACCGACCTGTCCGCCGCCGACGGCGCCGCCAACTCCCGGCTGCGCCGGGAAGGCACCCGCAACCTCGTGGACGCCGCCGCGGCCGCCGGCGTCGACCGGATCGTCGTCCAGTCCATCGCCTGGGCCTACCCGCCCGGCGACACCCCCGCCACCGAATCCGTCCCCCTCGACGACACCGCCGACGAACCCCGGGCCCGCACCGTCGCCGCGGTGCGCGCCCTCGAGGACACCGCCGCCGAACTCCCCACCGCCGTGGTCCTGCGCTACGGGCTGCTCTACGGCCCCGGCACCTGGTACGCGCCCGGCGGCCCGGTCGCCGACGCGCTCGCCGGACGCCCCGCCGCCGCGTTCCTCGGCGCCCTCGACGCCGACGACGCGGTCTCCTCGTTCGTGCACGTCGCCGATGCCGCCCGCGCCGCCGTCGCCGCCCTCGACTGGCCCGGCGGCCCGGTCAACATCACCGACGACGAACCGGCACCCGGCCGCGACTGGCTCCCGGCCCTCGCCGGCGCCCTCGGCGTCCCGGCCCCGCCCGCGACCCGCGGCGGACCCGCGTGGGCGCGCGGCGCCGACAACACCCTCGCCCGCTCGCGCGGATGGCAGCCGGAGTACCCGAGCTGGCGCACCGGCTTCGCCGCACAAGACGCCTGACCGCAGCGAAGGACACCCGACCGCCGCGCGGGCACCTCGCTGCCCGGGGTGCCCGCCCGGCGGCCGCGACGCACCCTGGACGTATGCCACGAGCAAACGACGACGCTGCCGCACTGCTCCAGGAATACGCCGACCTGCTCGCCATCACCGGCGGCGACGCGTTCAAAGCCCGCGCCTACGAGAAAGCCGCGCGCGCCGTCGGCGGCTACCACGCCGACATCGCCACCCTCGACGCCAAGGGCCTGCGCGAGATCCCCAACGTCGGCAAGTCCATCGCCGACAAAGTCGAGGAGTACCTGACGACCGGCCGCGTCGCCCTCATCGACGAAGCCCGCGCCGCCATCCCGCCCGGCGTCCGCGAACTCACCGCCATCCCCAACCTGGGCCCGCGCAAAGCGATGATGCTGTACGACGAACTCGGCATCGCCTCCGTCGACGACCTCGCCGCCGCCATTCGCGCCGAACGCCTCCGCGGCCTCAAAGGCTTCGGCCCGAAGACCGAGCAGAACATCCTGCACAGCATCGACGTCCTGAAGAAGGCCGGCGGTCGCAGGCTCATCAACAAGGCCATGGACGTCGCCGAGCAGATCGTCGCCGACCTCTCCGCGATCGACGGCTGCGAAAGCTGCACCTACGCCGGCTCGCTGCGCCGCATGCGCGAAACCATCGGCGACGTCGACATCCTCGTCGCCGCCGAATCCTCCGCCCCCTTTATGGCCGCCCTCGTCGGCCTCCCCCACACCGCCGAAGTCATCGGCCACGGCGACAAGAAGACGTCCATCCGCACCGACCAAGGCCTGCAGGTCGACCTGCGTGTGCTGCCGCCGGAATCGTGGGGCGCCGGACTCCAGTACTTCACCGGATCGAAGGCCCACAACATCCGGACCCGCGAACTCGCCGTCCGCGCGAAACTCAAGCTCTCGGAGTACGGCCTGTTCGAAGCCGAAAGCGGCAAAACACTCGCGTCCCGCACCGAAGAAGAGGTCTACGCCCGCCTCGGCCTCCCCTGGATCCCGCCGCCGCTCCGCGAAGACCGCGGCGAAATCGAAGCCGCGCAACGAGGCGAACTCCCCGACCTGGTCACCGAAGCCGACATCCGCGGCGACCTGCACACGCACACGAACCTCACCGACGGCCTGTCCTCCCTCGAAGACATGCTCGCCGCCGCCCACGCCCGCGGCTACGCCTACTACGCCGTCACCGACCACGCGCCCGACCTCGTCATGCAGCGCATGACCACCGAGAAGATGCTCGCGCAACGCGAACGCATCGCCGAACTCCAAGGCCAGTACGGCAAGATGCGCATCCTGCACGGCACCGAACTCAACATCGCCCCGGACGGCGGCCTCGACTGGCCCGACGACATCCTGGCCGGCTTCGACATCTGCGTCGCGTCGATCCACTCGCACTTCAACCAGAACCGCGCCGACATCACCAAGCGCCTCATCCGCGCCTGCGAGAACCCGCACGTCGCGATCATCGGCCACCCCACCACCCGCCGGATCGGCAAACGCCCCGGCATCGACGCCGACTGGGACGCCGTCTTCGATGCCTGCGCCCGGACCGGCACCGCGCTGGAGATCAACTCCCACCCGGAGCGCCTCGACCTGCGCGACGAGGACATCCTGCGCGCCAAGCGCCACGGCGTGAAATTCGCCGTCGATTCGGACTCGCACTCGACCACGCACCTGCCGTACATCCGCTACGGCGTCGGCAGCGCGCAGCGCGGCTGGCTGGAGAAAGACGACGTGATCAACACGTGGACGCTCGCCAAGCTGCGCCGGTTCGTCCGGAAGGGCGGTTCGTGAGGGAATTGCGGGCAGTGGCGGGCGTGGTGCTTTTGCGGGGGCCGGGGGTGCGGCGTGTACTGGACAGATCCGCCGCGCGTGCGGATCCGGGCGTCGTTCCGGCGTCTTCGGTCGCCTGCCGGCCTGCCCTTCGGGTCCGTCCTCGTCGGGGATGTCCTTGCTGGGTCCGTCCTCGTGCCGCAAGTCCGGGAGAGCACCATGACCAACCACGTCTACCGGGTGACCGAGATCGTCGGCTCGTCCCACGAAGGCCTCGACGCCGCGATCCGCAACGCCATCAGCCGCGCGTCGCAGACCGTCCGGCACCTCGACTGGTTCGAGGTGACGCAGATCCGCGGGCAGATCTCGGACGGCGAGGTCGAGCACTACCAGGTGGGCCTGAAGGTGGGCTTCCGGCTCGAGGACGCGGGCTGAGGCCCTGGCCGTTTCGCCGGGCCGTGCCGCCGGTCGTTGTCTCCGGTTGTTGTCTCCGGTTGTTGTCTCCGGGAACGCGGCGGCGGAGGATGAGCGGGATCCGGCGGCGGCGTCGGCGAACCTGTGACCCGGTGAGCCCGTGAGCCGTCCGGAGGACCCGTAGGCGACCCGGACCGAGGTGGATGCTGGTGCTGCTCGACCGACTGCTCGCCGACCTGGCCGCGGAAGGCGCCGACCTCGACGCCCGCGTCGCCGGCCTCCCCGCCGCGGACTGGGCGTTGCCCACCCCGGCGGTCGGCTGGACGATCGCCCACCAGATCGCCCACCTCGCGTGGACCGACGCGTGGGCGGTCCGGGCCGTGACCGCACCCGCGGACTTCACCGCCATGGCCGAGGAAGCCCGGCGGCGCGACGGTGCGCGTTTCATCGACGACGGGGCCGACGACGGCGCCCGTCAGGGCGCCGTCGCCCTGCTGGCCGCATGGCGAGCCGGGCGCGCGGAACTCGCCGACGCCCTCGCCGCCGTCGCCCCGGACACCCCGGTCCCGTGGTTCGGCCCGCCCATGAAACCGGCATCGCTCGCCACCGCGCGGATCATGGAGACCTGGGCACACGGCCAGGACGTCGCCGACGCGCTCGGCCAACGCCGCCGGCCCACCGCCCGCCTCCACCACATCGCCCACATCGGCATCCGCACCCGCGGCTTCTCCTTCGCCGCCCACGGCCTCCCCGACCCGGGAGTCCCGGTCCGCGTCGAACTGACCGCCCCGGACGGCACCCTGTGGACCTGGGGCGACGAGTCCGCGGCCGACCGCGTGACCGGCCCCGCCGAGGACTTCTGCCTGCTGGTCACCCAGCGCCGCCACCCGTCCGACCTGGCGATCAAGGCGACGGGCCCGGTCGCCGAGCAGTGGCTGACGGTCGCGCAGGCCTTCGCCGGACCGCCGGGGGCGGGACGGGAGCCGACGGCGGCGGGGGAGCGGTGAGACGCGTCGGCTCTCGGGGTTGAAGTTGCCGCTACGGCAGCTCCTCACGTCGTGACCGGGGCCGGAACGACCGGCCCGGCGACACAGCGGCAGGAGCGGTGATGGACTGGCCGATCGCGGACGTGGCCCGCATGGCGGGCGTCACCGCCCGGACCTTGCGCCACTACCCGCTACCTGGCGCACGAGTTCCGTGCCGCCGCCGATCGCCGCATGGTCTACGTCGAAGACCACTGCTGATGGTCCGCCGCGGGCGCGGCGGGGATTTCGCGCCGACGGGACTTGACCCGGCGGGAAGATCATCAGGCGGCGCAAGATCGTCTCATGAGCGACGCACCTGAAGATGCACCCCAGGAAGCCCCTGAGCCCGATGGCACCCAGGCGGACGTGGAAGAGCCGCAGCGTCCTGCCGTCCCCTACGGCTTTCAGCCGGACCGGCCCCTTGCCGTGCGCGGTCAGGACGGGGCCGGGTTGCGTGGCGGGCCCGGCTTCCGTTCGGATGCCGAAGTTGCCGCGGGAGTGCCTGACGATCCCGGGCCGTTGCAGCCGTTGACCGACGCGGAAGGGGAACCGACGGCCGGCTTTGTGCCTCCCGTGCCCTTCGCCGATCGGCTCGACATCGACGGCCAGTTCTATCCGGCGGGATTCCAGGCCCAGGACGGACCGATGGGGAACATCCGTCCGGGGGTCGTCGAGCGGACGGCTCCGGAACGGGTTCCGTTGTCGTTCCGGCCCGATCGCGGGTTCGCGGCCGGGTTCCATGCCGACAAGGGCGCGGCCGGGAAGTCCGCGCCCGAGAAGTCCGCGCCGACGGAGCGGCCCGCGTCGCCCCAAGCGCGGCCGGCGACCCCGGAACCCGGCAAGTCCCGCGGCTCCACTCCCGACGGCCCGCCCGCCCGCGGATTCTCCGGACCGCCGGTCGAGAACCGCGCGGGGCGGGAGAAGCGCGCGCCCGCCGCCCCCGGCGCCCGGGCGACCGGTGCCGGGGAGCAGCGGGTGGGACGGAAAGCCGGTTTGGAACCGAAGCTCTGAGTGGAGTAGCCGACGAACGAGAGCGGTGACCTGGTGCGCGGTGGCCGCGTTGTGCCTGATGGCGGGACTCACCCCCGTCTAGAACGCACGTTCGAGTTCATGAGCTAGCATCGGCTATATGTCCGTTTACCTCCAGGCCTCCCTGCTCGACCAAGGCGACGAGATCCGCATCGGCTCGCTCGCCGGCACCGTGCGGACGCGGCTGGTCGACGGGGCGTGGGTGGACGTCCGGCGCGGGTGGATCACGGGGGCCGATGCGCTGTTCGAGCGTCTTGCCGACGAGGTCCCGTGGCAGGCCGAACGGCGGCAGATGTACGACCGCGTCGTCGACGTCCCCCGGCTGCTCGCCTACTACCGGGTGGACGAGCCGCTCCCCGCCCCCGAGCTGGCGCGCATGCGGGACACCCTGTCCGCGCACTACGCACCGGAACTCGGCGAGCCGTTCGTCAGCGCCGGGCTGTGCCTCTACCGCGACGGCCGCGACAGCGTCGCCTGGCACGGCGACCGCATCGGCCGCGGCGCCCGCGAGGACACGATGGTGGCCATCGTGTCCCTCGGTGCGCCCCGCGACCTCGCGCTGCGCCCCTGCCGCCGGGACGCCGACGCCGAGCCCCTGCGCCTGCCGCTGGGGCACGGCGACCTGGTCGTCATGGGCGGCTCCTGCCAGCGCACGTGGGAGCACGCCGTCCCGAAGACCACTCGGGCGGCGGGTCCGCGTATCAGTGTCCAGTTCCGCCCGCGGAACGTGGCCTGAGCCCGCACCGGCCACCAGCTCCACGGCGCGGAGGACGCAAAAGGGCCGCCCGGCAGCACCGAGTGCTGCCGGGCGGCCCCGTGACTCACCAGGTCGCCCCCGGCGTCGAACCCCCGCGAATCAGCCCTGCGTCCCGTTGAACTTCTCGAGCGCCTCGGCGATCTTGACGTCGTCCACCGGGAATCCGGGGAAGCGGGCAAGGCGGGACAGGGGGATGGCGCGCAGCATCCGGCCGTGGTCGGGGTCCCCGAGGGCGGCGGCCAACGGGGAATCGCCGAAGGTGGAGCGGAGCCAGGTGCCGGCGTGGGAGTGGGCCAGCCACTGTTCGGCCGTGGAATCCGCGGCGAGGGGCAGCCGCAGGCCGTCGCCGGCGAGGTCGACGACGGTTTCGCAGCGGATGTCGCGCGACGAGGAGCCGACGCGGATGCCGAACGCCCCGCCCTCGACCGTCCAGGCGTTCACCGTCGGGTGCCAGAAGGCGAACGCGCGGCGCTCCAGGACGAGTTCCACCGGCGCGCTCTCGCCGGGGGCGAGGGTGACGCGGGTGAAGGCGCGGAGTTCCTGCTCCGGGCGGTAGACACCGGACTCCGGGTCGGTCACGTAGACCTGCACGGTCTCGGTCCCGGTGCGGTCGCCGGTGTTGGTGACCGTGAGGGACACCGTCACCCGCGGGTCGGCGCCGTCCTCGACGGTGACGGTGAGCCCGTCGTAGCGGAAGTCCGTGTACGAGAGGCCGTGGCCGAACGGGTAGGCGACCGGCATGCGGTGCGCGTCGTACCAGCGGTAGCCGATGAGCAGGCCCTCGGCGTAGCGGACGTGGCCGAGTTCGCCGGGGAAGGCGCCGATCGTGGGGTTGTCCTCGTACCGGACCGGGATGGTCTCGGCGAGGCGGCCGGACGGGTTGGCGGTGCCGAGCAGCAGGTCCGCGACGGCACTGCCGCCGGCCTGGCCGAGGAGCCAGCCTTCGAGGACGGCGGAGGCGCGGTCCTGCCACGGCGCGACGGACACGACGGAGCCGTTGGACAGCACGACGACGACTCGGGCGTTGGCGTCGGCGACGGCGTGCAGCAGCTCGACCTGGTGGGCGGGCAGGTCCATGTGGGCGCGGTCGTAGCCCTCGGACTCGTACGACGGCGGCAGGCCGAGGAACAGCACGACGACGTCGGCGGCCGAGGCCGCGGCGACCGCCTCGGCGACGAGCGCGGGGTCCGCGGCTTCCGACTCGATCGCGTAGCCCGCGGCGAAGGCGACCTCGCGGCGGCCTTCGAGCGCGGTGCGCAGCGCCTCCAGGGCGCTGTCCACACGGGTCGGGTTGACCTGCGACGACCCGGCGCCCTGGTAGCGCGGGGTGCGGGCGAACTCGCCGATGACGGCGACGGTCCCGCCGTTGTCCGCGTCGAGGGGGAGGATGCCGCCCTCGTTCTTCAGCAGCACCGCGGACGCGGCGGCCGCCTCGCGGGCGAGCGCGTGGTGCGCGTCCGCGTCGTACGTCTCCGCCCCCGCGGCCAGCGCCGACAGCGAGCGGTCGACCAGCGTGAGGACGCGGGTGACGGCCAGGTCGACGTCGGCCTCGCTGAGCCGGCCGTCGCGCACGGCGTCGAGGATCAGCGCCGTACCGGCACCGCCGGACGACGGCATCTCCAGGTCCAGGCCCGCCGCCACGCACTCCGGGCGCGAGCTGACGCCGCCCCAGTCGGACACCACGAGACCTTCGAAGCCCCACTCGTCGCGCAGGATCTCGGTCAGCAGCTCGCGGCTCTCCGCGACGTAGGTGCCGTTGAGGCGGTTGTACGAGGACATGATCGTCCACGGCTGCGCCTTGCGGACGACGGTCTCGAACGCCGGCAGGTAGATCTCGCGCTTGGTGCGCTCGTCCATGTCGGCGGAGACCGTCATGCGGTCGGTCTCCTGGTTGTTGGCCATGTAGTGCTTCAGCGACGCGCCGACGCCCTGCGACTGCAGGCCGTTCACCAGAGCCGCGCCCAACTCGCCTGCCAGCAGCGGGTCTTCGGAGAAGTACTCGAAGTTGCGGCCGCACAGCGGCGAGCGCTTCATGTTGACGCCCGGGCCGAGCAGCACCGATACGCGCTCGCTGCGGCACTCGCGGCCCAGCGCCTCGCCGACCCGGGCGAGCAGTCCGGTGTCCCACGACGAGGCGAGGCCCGCGGCGGGCGGGAAGCACGTGGCCTCGACGCTGTCCAGCAGGCCGAGGTGGTCGCCTTCCTCCGGCTGCTTGCGCAGGCCGTGCGGGCCGTCGGTGACCATCAGCGCGGGGATGCCGAGCCGCTCGATCGGTTCGGTGTGCCAGAAGTCCGAGCCGTCGAGGAGGGCGGCCTTCTCTTCCAGGGTGAGGTCGGCAAGCAGCTTGGGGATGTCCAGCCGCGCAGGTGTGGTCGTCATGCGTTTCCTCCGTGGTGGCAGGCGGCGGGCCGAAGGCAGGCAGGCGGTCGGTGTCCCGCCGACCGGGTGCGGCCTGGCTGTCGAGCAATACTTACCACATGGTAGAAATTCTGCCCAGGGTCCGGGCGGCCCCGGATGCGAGGAGGGCGGGAGATCCTGAATGCCGGGAGAATGCCGGGTGGTCGGGAGGTCCCGGTACCCCTGGGAGAGAATCCGCATGTCCCCGTACCCGGGCGAGGAAGCGAGCCGACCGACGATGACCGCCGAAGCGAACCGCGGATACGCCAAGGGGCGCGCCCGGCAGCGCGAGATCCTGGAGAAGGCCGTCGCCCTGTTCGGCGAGTCCGGCTACCGGGGGACGTCCTTGCGGGAGATCGCCGCGCGCTGCGGCGTGTCCCATCCCGGTCTGAAGTACCACTTCCCGACCAAGGAAGCGCTGTTGCTGGCGGTGCTGGAGCAGCGCGACGAGGACGACAGCGCGCGCATGGCCGCGGACGACCCGGTGGGTGTGGAGGGGCTGCGGCGGCTGGTGGAGATCGCCGCCCTGAACGCGGACCGGCGCGTCGTCGTGGACTTGTTCACGTCCTTGGCGGCGGAGGCGACGACGCCGGATCATCCCGCCCATACGTTCTTCGCCGAGCGCTACCGCAAGGTGATCGCCGCGACGACGGCCGCTTACGAGCACGCCCGCGGCCAGGGCCACCTCGTGGCGGGCGTCGACCCGGCCACGGCCGCCCGGCAGCTGCTGGCGCTGATGGACGGGCTTCAGGTCCAGTGGCTGTACGACCCGGCCACGGACATGGCCGGCACCCTGCGCGCGCACATCCAGCGGCAGCTCACCGTGCCGTTGTAGGCCGCGTCCCGTGGCTCTTCACACCGGACACGGCTAAGGCGCCCGCCGGGTGCCGGCAGGTTTGTGCGGGTCAGCCGATCTTCTCGGTGATCGTGTTGGCGATCCCGTTCTTGTCGAGGGTGACCTTGACGATGAACGCGTATTGCACGGCGTCCTTGGCCGTCGCCTCGAACTTGTCGCCGGTGCACGGCACGTTGCCGTAGCCCTTGGCGTCCTTGCTGCTCATGCCGCCGGGGCCCGGGCACATCGCCCCGCCGCCGGTGACCTTGGTGTCGGCGGCGAGGAGGAACTCCTGGTCGTCGATCGTGTACTTGCCGGGCGCCAGGTACTTGACCGCGCCTTCGAGGGTCCGCTCGGTGCCGCTGCCGGACGGCGTGCCGGTGTGCGTCGGCTTGGTGGACGGGGTCGCGCCGCCGGCCGGTTTGCCGGTGCCGCCGGTGGCGGCGGACGACGGCGTGTTGGAACCGGCGGCCGGCGCCGAGGTGGCGGCCGAGGCGGAGGGCTGTGCGGCCGGTGCCGACGACGATGCCTTGCCGTCGTCGGACTTCTTGTCGTCGGACGAACACGCGGTCGCGCCGAGGACGAGCGCGGCACCCGCGGCGAGGGCGACGACGGGGCGGCGGAGAACGTGGGGACGCATCTGGGGGGACTCCGTTCGGTGGATCTCGTACGGCGGAAGCACCGCACAAGATCCACCTACGCGACACGCAGACAGTGCGGTTGCGGATACGTGTCGTGAGCAATGACACAGCAACCGCAATTGCGGTGCGGGTGAATCCCCTTACCCCGCACCCACGTTCACCTCATCGGTGGCGGAGCGACGGCAGCAGGGCCGCAGATCGACCGCAGATCGACCGCGGATCAACCGCCGATCAGCCCCGGCAGATCCGACCGTGCGCGGATCAGATCGTCCACGTCGTCCGGCATCGGGATCTCGCCGAAGTGCACCGCCCGCAACTGTGTCCGCAGCGTGATGACCGCCATCCGCAGCGACGAATACGCACGGTAGAAGTCCTCGTCGCGCGGCTGGTAGCCGCTGAGTTCGCGGTACCGGTCGGCGATGTCGGACCACCGCAGGAAGTCCGGCAGCCCGGCTATGCCGCGGGCTTCGGCGCCGAGTTGGAACATGCGGTGCAGGTACGCCAGCCACGCCAGGTCGAGTTCCGGCACGCCGAGCGCGGCCATCTCCCAGTCCAGCACCGCGACCGGCTCCGGGACCGGCTCGCCGTACATGATGTTGCCCACCCGCGAGTCGCCCCACGACAGCACCGTCGGGCCTTCCTCCGCGGGCCAGTTCGCCTCCAGCCAGGCGAACCCGCGCTCGATGAGCGGGGACGGGTGGTCCGTCATCGCCCAGTCGGCGTACGCCCGCGTCGCGTCGACGTGGCGGCGCAGCGTGGACCGGCCGTCGGCCGGCTCGCGGTCGAGGAGCGCGAACCGGGTCGCGGCGTCCGGGATGGCGTGCAGGGCGGCGATCGTCGCGACGGTCGTGTCCTGCATGCGCGCGCGGTCCGATTCCGGCAGTTCGGTGACCCAGGAGCCGTACACGTACGGCATGACGTCGGGCGGCACGCGGCCGTCGCGGCGCTCCATCACGAAGAACGGCGTGCCCAGCGGCCCCGCGTCGGGCTCGTGCCACAGCACCGGCGGCACCGGCACGTCGGTCAGCTCGCCGACCAGGCGCATCGTCTCGAACTGCCCGGCGAGGTCGTATGTCGGGAACACCGGCACCGCGCCTTCCGGCGGGGCGAGCCGCACGACGAGGCGCTGTTCGCCGCCCGCGGTGGTGCGCACGGTCACCAGCAGCGTTTCGCTGGACATGCCGTTGGCGGACGGGCTGGCCAGGTCGACGACCTCGGCCGCGGGGTCCGCGGTGCGGGCGCGCAGCCAGTCGGCGAAGGCCGCGCGGGCTTCGCCGGCGTCGCGGGTCGACGTCTTGGGGCGGAGGGCGCCGTTCTGCTCGCTCATGCTGTGCCGTGGTTCCTCTCGACCGGGGGGCCGTGGCGCGCCCCGCGGTGCCGCGGAGCATGCCGCATGGGACCACACATACAAGACTTAGTCAAGCAAATCGGGGCCGGTCAGCGTGCACCTTCCGCGTACGCCTCGACCAGGTCGATGTAGCGGCCGAGCAGCTCGGTGAGCCGGAGCCGGTCGTCCGGTGCCATGGGCGCCAGCACCTCGCGCATGAGGGCGAGCCGCGCGCCGGTGATCCGGGCGGTCACGCCGCGGCCCGCGGCGGTGAGGCGGACCACCACGTAGCGGCGGTTCGCCGGGTCCGGGGCGCGTTCGGCGAGGCCCAGGCGGACCAGCGGGTCGGCCGTCCGGGTCGCCGTGGACGGGTCCACGCCCAGCCGGGCGGCCAGTTCGTGCATGCGCCAGTCGCCGCGCGTCGCCAGGCACTCCAGGGCGTCGACCTGCACGGGGGTCAGCTCCGTGCCGTCCACCAGGTACAGGTCGCGCTGGAGGAGCTTGCTCGGCCGACTGCGGCGCAACTGCAGCACGGCGTCGACGAGCCGGGTGCCGATGGCGTCCCAGACGTCCTCGGGCGCCTCGGTCTCCACGTCCTGCCCGCTCGGCCCCATCGGCCCACATCCTCATATTTGTAAGTTGCAAGCATGGGAAATTGCAGCCGATCCTGCTTCACTCGCGCACACCGCGCAAGCTGCACCGCCCACAAACCCGCCCCGATCCGGAGGTGTCCCGTGTCCGTCCACGAATCCACCGGTGCCGCACCCGAGTTGGCAATCCGCGGCGGCACCGTCGTGGACGGCACCGGCGGTGCCCCCTACCGCGCAGACGTCGGCATCGCCGCCGGCCGCATCACCGCCATCGGTCCCACCGTCCGCGCCCCGCGCGAACTCGACGCCTCGGGTGCCCTCGTCTGCCCCGGCTTCCTCGACCTGCACACCCACTACGACCCGCAAGTCCTGTGGGACCCGTGGCTCACCCCCACCAGCTGGCAGGGCGTCACCGGCGTCGTCGCCGGCAACTGCGGCCTGTCCATGGCGCCGTGCCCGCCCGACATGCGCGGCTCGCTGCTCCGCATCCTCGAACACGTCGAAGACATGCCGCTGCCCGCCCTCGAAGCGGGCGTCGACTGGACGTTCACCAGCTACCCCGAGTACCTCGGCCGGGTCCGCCGCGCCGTCGGCATCAACTTCGGCGGCTACGTCGGCCACAACGCGGTCCGCCTGCACGCCATGGGCGAAGCCGCCCACGACCGCGCCGCCACCCCCGACGAGATCGACCGCATGCGCACCCTTGTCGCCGACGCCCTGCGCGCCGGTGCCCTCGGCTTCTCCACCGACCGCAGCGGCTTCCACATCGGCGACCGCGGCCGCCCCGTGCCGTCGATGAACGCCACGCAGGACGAGGTCGAAGCGCTCATGGCGGTCACCGCGGAGGTCGGCCGCGGCATCTGCCACGTGGCGCCCGGCGAGGACTTCGCGTGGCTGTACGACTTCCAGCCCCGCCTCGGCCGCCCCATCACCTGGTCGGCGCTGCTCACCTACCCGGAAGGCAGCCCGCGCGCTCCCTGGTCCGACAAGCTCGCCGTGCACCGGGCCGGACGCGAAGCCGGCGCGGACGTCCGTCCGCAGGTCACCTGCCGCCCGATCGTGCAGCGCTTCTCGCTCGCCGACCCGTCGTCGTTCTACTCCGTGCCGGTCTGGGGCGAACTCGCCGCGCTCGACACCGCCGGACGCGTCGCCCGCTACCGCGACCCGGCGTGGCGCGAACGCGCGTTCCGCGACCTGGACAGCCGCACCTGGGTGAACCCCCGCTGGGCCGACATCGAGATCGCCGAAAGCACCGCCCACACCGCCCTGATCGGCCGCCGCGTCGCCGACCTCGCCGCCGAACGCGGCACCGACCCGCTCGCCGTCATGATCGGCCTCGCCCTCGACGACGACCTCCGCACCCGCTTCGGCATCACCTTCGCCAACGACGACGAGGCCGCGCTGCGCACGCTGCTCACCGCCGAGGGCTGCGTGCTCGGCCTGTCCGACGCGGGCGCGCACACCGGACAGATCTGCGATGCGCAGATGCCCGTCGACTACCTCGCCCACTGGGTCCGCGACCGCGGCCTCACCGACGTCGCCACCGGCATCCACCGGCTCACCGGCGAACCCGCCGCGCTGCTCGGCCTCGCCGACCGCGGTCGGATCGCGGCCGCCGCCGCCGCGGACATCGCCGTCCTCGACTGGGACGCACTGCGCGCCATGCCGCCGCGCCGCGCCGCCGACGCCCCGGCGGGCGGCGAACGCCTGGTCGCCGACCCGCCGCCCGGCCTCGTGCACGTCCTCGTCAACGGCACGCCGATCCGCCTCGACGGCGCCGACGCCACGGCGGGACTGACCGCGCTGCCGGGACGCCTGCTGGCGCCCGCCTGACCCGGGCCGTCGCTCACCGCACCGCTGCCTCTCACCCGATCGGAGGACTCTCATGGCCGGCCCGACACCACCGAACGGACTTCCCGACGACGTCTGGATCGTCTCGTCCGACTCGCACATCATCGAACCGCCCGACCTGTGGACCGCCGCCGCCCCCGAGGACACCGAACTTCCGCGCGTCGTCCGGGAAGCCGACGGCGACTGGTGGTACGTCGCGGGCCGCAAGACCATGTCGTTCCTCGGCATCCAAACCGGCGACCGGTTCGAACGCCACGCCGACGAGCTCCGCACCTCCGCCGTGTTCGAAGACGTCCGCGACAGCGCCTACGACCCCGCCCGCTACCTGGCCGAGAACGAAACCGACGGCATCTGGGGCTCGGTTCTCTACCCGTCCCAAGGCCTCGTGCTCTACGCGGTCCCGGACAGCGCCGTCCTCACCCGCGCGGCCCGGATCTACAACGACTGGCTCGCCGCCTTCTGCGCGCACGACCCCGCGCGGCTCAAGGGGATCGCCATGCTCAACACCGACGACCCGGCCGAAGCCGCCGCCGAACTGCGCCGCGCCCACGGGCTCGGCCTGTCCGGCGCGATGATCCCGGTGCGCACTCCCGTGTGGAACCCCTACCGCAGCCCCGCCTTCGAACCGCTGTGGGAGGCCGCCGCCGGCCTCGGCGTGCCGCTGTCCCTGCACGTCGGCACCGACCGCGCCGACCCGCGAACGGGCGAGTTCTTCCTCGACGTCAAGGAAGTCCCGCCGTCCGCCTTCGTCAACAAGGACCAGCAGGTCCGCGCCGCCCTCGGCGACCTGATCCTGTCCGGCGTCTTCGAACGGCACCCGCGCCTCCGCGTCGGCACGGTCGAACACGAGCTGAGCTGGCTGCCGTTCTTCCTCGACCAAATGGACTACACCTACACCGACCGGCCCCCGCGCGGCGCCTGGCACCGCTTCGCCGACCCCGACACTCGGCCCTCCCACTACTGGCACAGCAACTGCTTCGCGTCCTTCCAGGAAGACGCCCTCGGCATCCGCAACCGCGACGTCATCGGCACGGACACTCTGATGTTCGGCTCCGACTACCCGCACACCGAGTCGACCTTCCCCCGCAGCCGCACCATGCTCGGCGGCATGCTGACCGACGTCCCGACCGACGAGGCAACCCGCATCGCCCAGCGGAACGTGGCCGACCTGTACGGCTTCACCGCGCCGCCGCGCCCCGCGACGGGCTGACCGCCGGGCGCCGGGGGCGCCCCTGCACGGCGCTCCCGCCGCCCGTCCGTCGACGTCAGGAGCCGCGTCCGTCGAACGCGGCCAAGACCACGTCCCACCAAGCAACACCGTCGGCAGCGTTGGCACCGCCGGCATCTCCGACGAGCCGAACTCCCGCGCCCCGCAGCGTCCGGATGCTCCGGGCGACCTGCGGGTGCCGGGCGAGCGCGTCGTTGAAGCACGGTGCCGCGACGACCGGCACTCCGGTGCCGAGCGCCTCGTTGAGGGTGCCCAGTGCGACGTTGTCGCTGATCCCCGACGCCCATTTGTTGAGCGTGTTGAACGTCAGAGGCGCCGCGAGGCAGGCATCGGCGGCCGGGAACGGGCGGCCTTCGCCGAGCCGCCGCTCCCGGGTCCGCACCGGCCGCCCGCAGACCGCCGCCGGAGCGGCCGGATCGTCCGCCAGCCACGATGCCGCGGTCGGTGTCAGCGTCACGCACACGTCCCAGCCCGCATCCACCAAGGCCGGAACGGCGTGCCGCAGCGAAGCGACCGGCGGTGCGGCCCCGGCGACGACGTAGAGCACAGCCACGCAGGGAGCTTACGTCGCACGTCCCGGAGCCGTCACCGGTGCTAAGTTCCGCGGATATGTCGGCTCAGACGGTGCCCATCCACTACGTGCACCGCATGTTGCGGGTGGCCGAGCGGCGGGGGTTCGACGTCGTTCCGCTGCTGCGGGACGCCGGGATTCCGGAAGACGTCGCGGGACATGCCAAAGCGCGGATCACCGTGGGACAGTTCGGGCGGGCGGCGCGACGGCTGTTGGTGCTGACCGACGACGAGCTGTTCGGGCTTGGACCGCGGGTGCCGCGGGGGACGTTCCGGTTGATCGGACTGTCGTTGATCCACGCGCCCGACCTGCGGACGGTGTTGGGACGGCTGGCCGACGCCTCGGCGGTGCTGGCGGGTGTCCCGCGGATCACCGTCACGGAGAACGGCGGGCAGACCACGCTTGCCGCGGATGTGTCCGCGTTGGACGATCCCGAGCACCTGGGCGCCGAGGTCGTCGCGACCCTGGCGCACCGCTTCTCCGGGTGGCTCATCGGACGCCGAATCGCCCTGCGGGCCGTGGAACTGCCGTATCCGGAGCCCGCATACGCCCTCGACTACTACCCGATCCTCGGCCGCATGCCGCTCTTCGGCGCCGAGCGGGTCGCGTTGACGTTCGACAGCGTCCTGCTGGCCGCGCCCTTGGTGCGCTCCGAGGCGGACCTGCTCGCGTACATCGACCTGATGCCGGGGAACTTCTTCGCCACGCGCGACCACGGCTCCACCACCGCGGACCGGGTCCGCAAGATCCTCGAAGGCGGGCTGCGCGGGACCTGGCCGACGTCGCACGAGATCGCCGCGCGGCTGGCGGTCAGCGTCCAGCATCTGCGCCGGATGCTGCGCGAGGAGAAGACCTCGGTCGGCCGCATCCGCGAGGAACTCCTGCGCGATGCCGCCATCACCAGCCTGGCCCGCGGGGAGGAACCCGTCGAGGACCTCGCCCGGCGGCTGGGCTATTCGGAGGCCAGCGCGTTCCGGCGGGCGTTCCGGCGCTGGACGGGGAGCCCGCCGGGCGCATACCGGCCCACGCACTGAGCCGTTCGGCCGCACCCGCGCGCGTGACGGTCACGCACCCGGCGCGTCCCGGTCATGGCCGCGGCCCCGGGCGGGCAGAAGTATCGGGGTCGGCGGAGATTCCGTCCGCCCCACGAGTGCCGCCCGGGTGACGAACAGGAACGCGCGTATGACACCAGTGCTCCGCATCGGCAACGCGTCGGGCTTCTACGGCGACCGCCTGTCCGCGGTCCGCGAGATGCTGACCGGCGGCGACCTGGACTACCTGACCGGCGACTACCTCGCCGAACTCACCATGCTCATCCTCGCCCGCGACCGCCTGAAGAACCCCGACCGCGGCTACGCGGCCACCTTCCTGCGCCAGATGCGCGACAACCTCGCCCTCGCCAAAGACCGCGGCGTCCGCATCGTCGCCAACGCCGGCGGCCTCAACCCGGCCGGTCTCGCCGCCGCGCTCCGCGAGCTCGCCGCCGAACTCGGCGTCGACGCGGCGATCGCCCACGTCGAAGGCGACGACCTGCGCCCGCGCGCCGTCGAACTCGGCCTCGGCGACCCGCTCGCCGCCAACGCCTACCTCGGCGCCTGGGGCATCGCCGCATGCTTGCGGAACGGCGCCGACATCGTCGTCACCGGCCGGGTCACCGACGCGTCGCTCGTCGTCGGACCCGCGGCCGCGCACTTCGGCTGGGCCCGCGACGACTACGACGCCCTCGCCGGCGCCGTCGTCGCCGGTCACGTCATCGAATGCGGTCCGCAGGCCACCGGCGGCAACTACGCCTTCTTCACCGAACTCACCGGACTCGCCGCCCCCGACCAGCCCGCGTTCCCCCTCGTCGAAATCGCCGCCGACGGCAGCAGCGTCGTTACCAAGCACCCCGGCACCGGCGGCGCCGTCACCCTCGGCACCGTCACCGCGCAGCTCCTGTACGAGATCGGCGGCGCCGACTATCCCGGCCCCGACGTCACCACCCGCTTCGACACCGTCGAACTCGCCGACGACGGCCCCGACCGCGTCCGCATCAGCGGCGTCCGCGGCACCCCGCCGCCGCCCCGGCTCAAAGTCGGCCTCAACACCCTCGGCGGCTACCGCAACGCCGTCACCTTCGTCCTCACCGGCCTCGACATCGCCGCCAAAGCCGACCTCGTGGAACGCCAAATGGCCGCGGCCCTCGCCGCCCGGCCGCCCGCCGAGACGCGCTGGACACTCGCCCGTACCGACCACGCCGACGCGGCCACCGAGGAAGAAGCCAGCGCGCTGCTGTACTGCGCCGTCAAGGACCCCGACCCGGCGGTCGTCGGCCGCGCGTTCACCGGCGCCGCCGTGGAACTCGCCCTGGCGAGCTACCCGGGGTTCCACGTCACCGCGCCGCCGGGGGACGCGGCCCCGTACGGCGTCTTCACCGCGGCGTACGTCGACGCCAAGGACGTCCCGCACACCGCCGTCCTCCCCGACGGCCGCCGCATCGCCGTCGACCCGCCGCACGAGACCCGGGAACCCCGCCCGACGGCGGACCGGAAGCAGCCCACGCCCCCACCACCAGGCAAAACCCGCCACGTCCCCCTGGGCCTGATCCTCGGCGCCCGCAGCGGCGACAAAGGCGGCAGCGCCAACCTCGGCGTGTGGGCCCGCACCGACGCCGCGTGGGAGTGGCTCGCCGCCTACCTGACCGTCGACGAACTGCGCCGCCTGCTCCCGGAGACCGCGGAACTCCCTGTCGAACGCCATGTGTTCGCCAACCTCAAAGCCCTCAACTTCGTCGTCGACGGCCTGCTCGGCGAAGGCGTCGCCGCACACGCCCGCTTCGACCCGCAGGCGAAAGCCCTCGGCGAATGGCTGCGCGCCCGCTACGCCGACATCCCGGAGGATCTGCTGTGACGACCCTGCACTCCGGCGTCGACACGACCGCCGCCGACTACCGCGCCAACCGCGACGCGATGCTCGCCAAACTCGACGAGATCGACGCCGAACACGCCAAAGCCCTCGCGGGCGGCGGCCCGAAGTACGTCGAACGGCACCGCAAACGCGGCAAGCTCCTCGCCCGCGAACGCATCGAACTCCTCCTCGACGAAGACGCACCTTTCCTCGAACTGTCCCCGCTCGCCGCGTGGGGCAGCGAGTACACCGTCGGCGGCAGCGTCGTCACCGGCATCGGCGTCGTCGAAGGCACCGAATGCATGGTCGTCGCCGGAGACCCCACCGTCCGCGGCGGCGCAATGAACCCATGGAGCCTCAAGAAAGTGCTGCGGGCCGCCGAGATCGCCCTGCGGAACCGGCTCCCGCTCATCAACCTCGTCGAGTCCGGCGGCGCCGACCTCCCCTCGCAGAAGGAGATCTTCATCCCCGGCGGCCGGGTCTTCCGCGACCTGACCCGCTCCTCGGCCGCGCGCATCCCCACGATCTCCCTGGTCTTCGGCAACTCGACGGCGGGCGGCGCCTACCTGCCCGGCATGTCCGACTACGTCGTCATGGTCAAGGACGCCGCCAAGGTCTTCCTCGGCGGCCCGCCCCTGGTCAAGATGGCCACCGGCGAGGAATCCGACGACGAATCCCTCGGCGGCGCCGACATGCACGCCCGCCGCTCCGGCCTCGCCGACTACCTCGCCGCCGACGAAGCCGACGCCATCCGCATCGGCCGCGGCATCGTCCGCCGGCTCAACCACCGCAAAGCCGGACCCGCGCCGAAGCCCGACTACGCGGAACCGCTCCACGACGCGGACGAGTTGCTCGGCATCGTGCCCACCGACCTCAAGGTCCCGTTCGACCCGCGCGACGTCGTCGCCCGCATCGTCGACGGCTCCGACTTCGACGAGTTCAAGCCCCTCTACGGCGGCAGCCTCGTCACCGGCTGGGCCGACATCCACGGGTATCCCGTCGGCATCCTCGCCAACGCCCGCGGCGTCCTCTTCAGCGAAGAGTCCCAGAAAGCCGCCCAGTTCATCCAGCTCGCGAACCAGACCGACACCCCGCTGCTGTTCCTGCACAACACGACCGGCTACATGGTCGGCAAAGACTACGAGCAACAGGGCATCATCAAACACGGCGCCATGATGATCAACGCCGTCGCGAACTCCACCGTCCCGCACATCTCGCTGCTCGTCGGCGCGTCCTACGGGGCAGGCCACTACGGCATGTGCGGCCGCGCCTACGAACCCCGCTTCCTGTTCGCCTGGCCCAGCGCCAAATCCGCCGTCATGGGCCCGCAGCAGCTCTCCGGCGTGCTGTCCATCGTCGCCCGGGAAGCCGCCGCCGGACGCGGACAGCCGTACAGCGACGCCGACGACGCCGCCATGCGGGCCCTCGTCGAAGGCCAGATCGAAGCCCAGTCGATGCCGATGTTCCTGTCCGGGATGCTCTACGACGACGGCGTCGTCGACCCGCGCGACACCCGCACCGTGCTCGGGCTGAGCCTGTCCGCGATCCACAACGCTCCGTACCGAGGCGCCGAAGGCTTCGGCGTCTTCCGAATGTGAGGCCGCGCCCCATGGTCACCGCCATCACTGCCGTCCTGGCCGCGAACCGCGGCGAGATCGCCCGCCGGATCTTCCGCACATGCGCCGACCTGGGCATCGGCACGGTCGCCGTGTACGCGGACCCGGACGCCGGCCTGCCGCACGTCCGCGAAGCCGACGCCGCCGTCCGCCTGCCCGGCAGCGCGCCGGGGGACACGTACCTGCGCGCCGACCTGCTGATCCGCGCCGCCCGTGACGCGGGCGCCGACGCCGTCCACCCCGGCTACGGATTCCTGTCCGAGAACGCCGAGTTCGCCCGCGCGGTGCTCGACGCCGGGCTCGTCTGGATCGGCCCGCCGCCCGAAGCCATCGCCGCGATGGGCTCCAAGACCGCCGCCAAGAAGACCATGGCCGGCGCGGGCGTGCCCGTGCTGCCCGAACTCGACCCGGCCGCGGTCACCGCCGCCGACCTGCCCGTCCTCGTCAAAGCCTCCGCGGGCGGCGGCGGACGCGGCATGCGCATCGTCCGCGACCTCGCCGACCTGGCCGACGCGGTGGCGGGCGCGAGCGCCGAAGCCGCCTCCGCCTTCGGCGACCCCGCGGTGTTCTGCGAACGCTATGTCGAAGCCGGACGGCACATCGAAGTCCAGATCCTCGCCGACCGGTTCGGCACCGTGTGGGCGGTGGGGGAGCGCGAGTGCTCCCTGCAGCGCCGGCACCAGAAAGTCGTCGAGGAAGCCCCGTCCCCGTTCGTCGACGGCCGCATGCGCGCCGCGCTGTTCGACGCCGCCCGCACCGCGGCCGCGACCATCGGCTACGTCGGCGCGGGCACCGTCGAGTTCCTCGCCACCGCCGACGGCGCCTTCTACTTCCTGGAAATGAACACCCGCCTCCAGGTCGAACACCCCGTCACCGAATGCACCACCGGCCTCGACCTGGTCGCCCTGCAGATCCGCATCGCGGAAGGCGACCGCCTTCCCGCGGAACAGCCCGCCGCGCACGGCCACGCCATCGAAGTCCGGCTCTACGCCGAAGACCCGGCCCGCGACTGGCAGCCGCAGAGCGGCACCCTGCACCGCATCGACGTGCCGCGCGCCACCGCCGCGTTCACCGTGCTGCGCGAACCCGGCGTGCGCCTCGACGCCGGCTTCGCCGACGGCGACCCGGTGAGCGTGCACTACGACCCGATGCTCGCCAAGGTCGTCGCCTACGCCCCGACCCGGGCAGAAGCCGCCCGCGCGCTCGCCGGCGCCCTGGCCGCCGCCCGCATCCACGGCGTCGCCACCAACCGGGACCTGCTGGTCAACGTCCTGCGCCACCCCGCGTTCCTGGCCGGCGACACCGACACGGCGTTCTTCGACCGGCACGGCCTCGACGTCCTGGCCGCACCGGTCGCCGACACCGAAGCCCGGCGGCTGTCCGCGCTGGCCGCGGCGCTGGCGGACGCGGCGCACAACCGGGCGCACGCCAAAGTCCTCGGGCAGCTGCCCGGCGGGTGGCGGAACGTGCCGTCGCAGGCGCAGCGGAAGACGTACCGGATCGGCGACGAGGAGCACGTGGTCGCCTACCGCGGCGGGCGCGACGGATACTCCGCCGTCGACTTCCCCGACGTCTCCGCGGCCGAAGCGGCTCCGGACCGCGTCGTGCTGACCGTGCGCGGCGTCCGACGGGTCTTCGACGTGGCCCGCTACCCGGGGCTCGTGTGCGTCGACTCGGCGCTCGGCGGCGTCGCCCTCGTACCGCAGCCGCGGTTCCGCGACCCCGAAGCGGCCGTCGCGGAAGGCTCGCTGCTGGCGCCGATGCCCGGCACCGTGCTGCGGGTCGCCGTCGCCCCCGGCGACCCGGTGGCCGCCGGACAGCCGCTGCTGTGGCTGGAGGCCATGAAGATGGAGCACCGCATCACCGCCCCGCACGCCGGTGTCGTCGCCGAGATCGCGGTCGCCGCCGGGCAGCAGGTCGACATGGGCGCGGTCCTCGCGATCGTCCACGCGCACCCCGACGCGCCTGCCGCACCGGGCGCAGTATCGGGCGCCGCGACTCCTTCCGCCGAAAGTCCCACCGAAAGTCCCGCCGAAAGTCCCGCCGCACCTCCCACCGCACCGGAAGGCAGGACACCGTGACCCGCTTCACCGAGTCCGACGAACGCCTTGCACTGCGCGCCTCCGTCCAAGCCCTCGGCCGCACATACGGCCACGGCTACTACCTCGACCTCGCCCGCAGCGGCGGCCACACCACCGAGGTGTGGCAGGAGGCCGGCGCCCTCGGCTACCTGAGCGTCAACGTCCCGGCCGAATACGGCGGCGGAGGCGGCGGCATCGGCGACCTCGCCGCGGTCTGCGAGGAACTGGCCGCGGCCGGCGTGCCGCTGCTCCTCATGGTGGTCTCGCCCGCGATCTGCGCGACCGTCATCGCCCGCTTCGGCACCGACGAACAGAAGAACGCGCTGCTCCCGCGGTTCGCCACCGCGGACCTCAAGATGGCCTTCGCCATCACCGAGCCCGACGCCGGATCCAACTCGCACAACATCACCACCACCGCGCGCCGCGACGGCACCGACTGGGTGCTGACCGGCCGCAAGGTCTACATCTCGGCCGTCGACCAGGCCGACGCCGTCCTCGTCGTCGGCCGCCTCGCGGACGCCCGCACCGGACGCCTCAAGCCCGCCCTCTTCGTCGTCCCCACCGACACACCGGGCTTCACCTACCGGCCGATCCCGATGGACCTGATCGCCACCGACCGGCAGTTCGAGGTCGTCCTCGACGACGTCCGGGTCCCCGGCGACGCCCTCGTCGGCTCCGAGGACGCCGCCCTCCAGCAGCTCTTCGCCGGACTCAACCCGGAACGCATCATGGTCGCGTCGTTCTACACCGGCATGGCGCGGCTCGCCCTGGAGAAGGCCGCCGAGTACGCGCGGACGCGGACGGTGTGGAAGGTCCCCATCGGCGCCCACCAGGGCATCGCTCACCCCCTCGCCCAAGCCAAGGTCGAAGTCGAACTCGCCCGCCTGATGACCCAGAAGGCCGCCGCGCTCTACGACGCGGGCGACGACCTCGCCGCGGGCGAAGCCGCCAACATGGCCAAGTACGCGGCCGCCGAAGCCGCCAACCATGCCGTCGACCAGGCGGTGCAGACGCACGGCGGCAACGGCCTGGCGTCCGAATACGGCCTCGGCGCGATGATCGGCGCGGCCCGCGCCGCGCGCATCGCACCGGTCAGCCGCGAGATGGTGCTCAACTTCGTGGCGCAGCACAGCCTGGGTTTGCCCAAGTCGTACTGACCCAAGTCGTGCTGACCGAAGATGTACTGACCCAAGACGTACCGATTTGCCTGGTCCGTGGCATGGCCCCCGCGCGGTGCGGGGAGGGGAGCATGAGGGCGCGCACGGGGCGCCCGCCGTTTTCTCATCCCCGCGCCATCGGGAGCACGCAGTGAGCGCAACGCAGGCATTCGTCATCGTCGGGGGCGGCCTGGCCGGCGCCAAGGCCGCCGAGGCACTTCGCGACGAAGGGTTCGACGGCCCCGTCGTGCTGCTCGCCGACGAGCGCGAACGCCCGTACGAAAGACCGCCGCTGTCCAAGGGCTACCTGCTGGGCACCGAGCGCGAGAAGGCGTACGTCCACCCGCTGGAGTGGTACGACGAGCACGACATCGACCTGCGCCTGGACACCGCCGCCACCGCCTTCGACCCCGCGGCGCACACGGTCGCGCTCGCGGACGGCAGCACCGTCCCGTACGCGAAACTCCTCCTCGCCACCGGTTCCAGCCCGCGCCGCATCCCGGTGCCCGGCGCCGACCTCGACGGGGTCCTCTACCTGCGTCGTTTCCCGGACAGCGACCGCATCAAGGAGACCTTCGCGGCCGCCGACCGGGTCGCCGTCGTCGGCGCCGGCTGGATCGGCCTGGAATGCGCCGCCGCGGGACGGGCCGCCGGGGTGGAGATCACCGTCCTGGAGGCCGCGGAGCTGCCACTGCTCGGGCCGCTCGGGCCGGAAGTCGCGCAGGTGTTCGCCGACCTGCACCGGGCGCACGGGGTCGACCTGCGGCTCGGCGTCCGGATCGAGGAGTTCACCGGCAGCGGCGGGAAGGTCACCGGCGTCCGGCTCGCCGACGGCACGGTCGTGGACGCCGACGCGGTCATCGTCGGCATCGGCATCACCCCGAACACCGCACTGGCGGAAGCTGCCGGAATCACCGTCGACAACGGCGTCAAAACCGATGCCCACCTGCGGACTTCCGACCCGGACGTGTTCGCGGCCGGCGACGTCGCCAACGCGTTCCACCCGCTCCTCGGCAAGAACCTGCGCGTCGAGCACTGGGCGAACGCCCTCAACCAGCCGCGTGTCGCCGCGCAGTCGATGCTCGGCAAGGACGCCGTATACGACCGGGTGCCGTACTTCTTCACCGACCAGTACGACCTGGGCATGGAGTACAGCGGCTACGTCGACCCCGGCGGCTACGACCGCGTCGTCTTCCGCGGCGACCCCGCCTCCGGCGAGTTCATCGCCTTCTGGACCGCGGAAGGCCGCGTCCTGGCCGGCATGAACGTCAACGTCTGGGACGTCACCGACCCGATCCGGGACCTCATCACCGCCAAGCGCCCGGTCGACCCGGACCGTTTGGCCGACCCGGATGTGCCGCTCGGCGAGCTGCTCTGAGCCTGTTCGCCTGCGGATACGGGAGAGGCCCCGGCCGCGGTACGGAGTTCTCCGTACCGCGGCCGGGGCTTCCCGAAGCGGCCGGATGCCGGGGCCGGTCGGGCCTCCGGTTCCGGCCGCGGCTCACTGCGGGAGGCCGAGGCCGCCCAGCGGGTTCTGCAGCGGCACGGCGTGCTTGAGGCTGCCGACGTGCGGGACGGCCCGCTTGAGGCCGCCGAGGTGCGGGACGGCCTGCGCGGCGGTCTCGAGATCCGGCACCGCCTGCGTTGCCGGGGCGAGGGTGTCGCCCACGGGGGCCACGGTCTCGCCCATCGCGGTGAACACCTCGCCGGTGCCCTGCTGGAGCATGTCCGACGCCGTCCAGTCGCCGTTCGGGGGCGGGAACGGCATGTCGGCCGCCTGGGCGGCCGAGGCGGGCAGAAGAACCGCGGAAATGCCGCCGACCAGCAGGCCGGCCGCAACAGTGCGCTTGATCATGCCGTGTCCAACGCGTTACCCGCCGCCGGGTTACGACCGAACCCACGATCGGGGGCACTGGCGCCCGCCACCTGGGGCGTTCCGGATCGGCCTGGTGTGGCCGTGCGGCGTGGCGCGCGACGGGGCCGTGTGATGCGGCCGGAAAACACCGCGGGGCGTCATTCGGCCGATCACGGGGTACCGGGCGAGTAACGGAAAACGGGGCGCGGAAGGAGCGACCATGGCAGACGACGCCCGGGGCGACGATGTCTACCAGCCGGTGAACAGCGGCGTCGACAACCCTCCCGACGACGCTCTGGACATGGAGAACGCGCTGGACGAGGCGGACCTCGACGCCACCCTCGACGAGGGCTACTCACCGCCCGAGCGCCCGCTCGCCGTCCTCGACTACGGCACCACGCAGAACGAGCAGCACGCGGGCGAGTCCCTCGACCGGCGCCTGACGCGCGAACGCCCCGACACCGCCGCCGAGGACGGCGACGGTATCGGCGACCTGGCCGACGGCGACGGCGAACCCCGCGACGACCAGGTGGGCGACGCCCGCACGGGACGCCTCTCCGTCGACTTCGACGACGGCCTGCGCGGCATGCGCACGGTCGCCCACGACGTCGGGATCGACGGGGGAGCGGCTACGGCGGAGGAAGCGGCCATGCATACGGTGCCGGACGACGAGCTTTGACGTGCCGGTTGTTGTCGGCGCCCGGGGCTTGACGGCGGGTTCGGCCGACGCGCACGGCGCTGCCGCGCGCGTCGGCCTCTTGTGTGCGTTTGCGGCCGGGTGCGGATCGGTGGCGCGGGTGTCCGGGCGCGGGGCGGGGGCGCCGCGAGCGTTGCCGCAGTGCCCCCGCCCCTGGAGATCGCCGACGCCGCCGGACCCCGTCTGACCTGCGCGGCGGCCCCTGGTCACCGGGCGACGATCAGGAGCTGCGGCCGCCCCTTGCGGGGGTGGCGGAGGCCGGTTCGACGACCGAGTCCGGGCCGGGGAAGACAAGGCTGGTGTGGCCGTCCTCGAAGCGGACGACGAACGGCGGTTCGCCGTCCGTGCCGCGGACCTCGACGATCTCGCCGCTGCGGTCCGCCTGGCCGACGGTGTTGCTGTGCATGTGGATGCGGTCGCCGACTGTTGCGTGCACCGGTTGCTCCTTTCCCGAGCGCCGACTTCCGCGCCGGCGCGCTCGGATGCCGAATCGCGGACAAGCCCGCGCGTTCCCCGGAATCCGGTGCCGCAGCCTTCCCGCGGGCCCGACTCCCCCGATCGGCGGCAGCCGGATCGGGGGAGCCGGGGCTCCGTCAGCTGAAGTCGGCCCGGTGGTCGGCGACCCACTCGGCGTAGCCGCGGGCGGGGTGGCCGGTGAGCCGGGTGATCGCGTCGTCGAGGGGGGCGTCGTTGCCGACGGTGGCGGCCATGAGGTCGAACAGGGCGTTGACGAAAGCGGGTTCCATGAACGCGGACATCTGCTCGCGCACCGGGACGTCGTCCAGTTCCTCGAACGCCAGGTCGCGTCCCAGCACGTCGCCCAAGACCCGCACCTGCTCGGCCTGGGTGAGGAACTGCGCGCCGTCCAGCCGGTAGGTCTGCCCGGCATGGCCGGAGCCGGTCAGGACCGCGGCCGCCGCGTCGGCGACGTCGCGCTCGTGCACCAGCGAAGCTGCGGCACGGGCGTAGGGGGCGCGCACGGTGTCCGAGCCGCCGAGTTGCATGGCGAACGACAGGGTGTTGATCGCGGGGAACATCAGCCGCAGGAACGTCCACCGGAAACCCGCGTCCACGACGGCCTGTTCGACGCGCGCGTGGTAGTCCGCGATGACGTCGGCCTGCTCGGCGGCTCCGTCGACGACCGCCCCGGAGGACAGGAACACGGCACGCCGAACTCCGGCGGCCGCGGCCTCCTTGAGCAGCACCGACGGGTCGAGACCGTACGGGAGGACCAGGAAGACCGCCTCGACCCCCGCAAGCGCCGGCCGCAGGCTCGCCCCGTCCGTCAGGTCGCCGCGCACGACCTCGACCCCCTCGGGCAGTCCCGCCTTCTCCGGGGTGCGGCTGAGCGCCCGCACGGGCTCACCCGAGGCGGCCAGCACCTCGGCCGTCTCGCGTCCGAAGTGCGCGGTAGCACCGGTGATCAGGATCATGCTCGCTCCCCAACAAGTCGTCTTCCGGCTTCGTGGACGACCGTAGGGTCGAAATAGGAAAGGTTTGTTCCGCATGGCACGGACCGGTGCTCATACGGCCTCGTCGTGGCGCTGCAGGCCGCCGGTTTGCGGGTGCTTGCCCAGGTCGGTCAGCCAGGCGGTGAGCACGGCCAGCAGTTCGTCCTCGTCATGCGTGCTGACCCAGGGAAGCTCGTGGATGCGGAAGGCAGCGCGCCAACGATCGACGGCCTCCACGAGATTCCGGTCGGCTGCGGGATGGTCGAGTGCCTTCCAGACGTCGAGCCAGGGGCTCAGCTCGCCGGAAGCCTCGACGCAAAAGGCGAGGGCATCACCGGCTTGCCCGTCCGGGGTGACGAGGCTGCGGATCCAGAAGGCGTCCAGGAACTCCCGAACAGCCGCCACCTGTTGCGGAGGCCACTCCGACCAGCGGGCGCGGGCGAAGGCCAGGCCGACGTCGTCCATGGATCGGAACGACTCGGACTCGCGGTCGGCGAGGTCTCGCGCGAGCTGGGGCAGGACGCGGCGGAGCACCGCACCGCGATCCTTCCAGTAGGCCGCTTGCCAGGCACGCCGCAGACGCTCGGGCTGGAGTTCCACGTCCGGCACCTTGAGGAGGGCAAGCTCTTCGGCGCTGCCCCAGTGGCATGTGCACTGGACTTCGTCGGGCGCCGCGACGGCACCCCGGAACATGGCGGTCAGTTTCTCCAGCGCCGCGTCGAGACGTAGCTGCGCGTCTTGGAGGAGCGGATCGGTCACGTCGGCACTCGCCTTCGAGGACTCCGCCGGCTAGCGCCGGGCGAAGCTCCCCACGCTACCGGTGCCCGGCCGGAGCCCCCCCGTGTCCCCCCGAGTTGCGGTCCCGCTACCTCAGCAGGCCCGTGAGGACGCCGGTCACGATGCGGGTGAACAGGTCGTCCACCGATTCCGGGGTCGGGGTTTGGCGGGTGAATGCGGCGGCCAGGTGGGGGTGGCGGCCTTCGGCGGCGATGTGGGTGAGGTAGGCGGCCTGGGCCTGCTGCCAGTCCGGGATCGTGCGGCCGTTCCGGGACTGGGCCACCTCGGTGCGGGCCAGTGCCGACACCACGGCGCTCAGCACGGCGATGGCTTCGAGTTTGTCGCGGGTCGGTACGTCCACGTCGGCGAGGGCGCCCAGGGCGTGTTCGAGGTAGGCGACGGTGCTCGGGCCCATCGGTGTGCGGGTGGCCGTCGCGTCGAGCAGCCAGGGGTGGGCGAGGGTGACGCGGCGGGATTCCCGGGCCAGGGCAAGCAGGTCGTCGAGCCACGCGCCGGTGCGCTCCGGGTACCGGATCTCGGCGTGGGCGCGGTCGACCATGAGTTCGACCAACTCCTCGCGCGCGGTGATGTACCGGTAGAGCGAGGCGGGACCCGCGCCCAGGGCGTCCGCGACGGCCCGGATGGTGACGGCGGAGAGGCCCTGGGCGTCGGCGAGGGCGACGCCCGCGGCGGCCAGCGCGTCGCGGTCGTAGCCGGGCGCCGGGCCCCGCGAGGCGCGTTCCGGGCGGAGCCAGATGCTGTCGGCGGCGGCCACGGCACGCGCCTCCTTCTTTCTGCGAACGGTGTATGCAGTAGAGTAGTACCCGGTAACTGCGAACAAGGATCGCAGTTGCCGGGGATCGTCGGAGATTGCCTGGAGAGGAGTGCGCCATGACCGCCACGACCGGAGGATTCGCCGAGACCGGCAGGCCTGGGCGCGCGGACGGGGCCGGGGAAGCCGCGCCGAAGCGGCCGGCGGCCCGCTCCTGGACGGCGACGCAGTTTGCCCGCAACGGCGATGTCGCCATCGCGTACGACCGCCTCGAAGGCTCGTCGGGAGCGCCGCTGCTCCTCGTGATGGGCCTCGCCACCGCCCGCTTCTGGTGGCCCGACGGCCTGGTCGACGCGTTCGCGGACGCCGGATTCGAGGTCGTCCGCTACGACCAGCGCGACGCCGGCGAGTCCACCCGGATGCCGGAGACGAAGACCGGCAACCCGTTCAAGGCGCTCTTCGGCAAGCGCGGCGAGGCGTACACCTCGGAGGACATGGTCGACGACGCCATCGCCGTGATGGACGAACTCGGCTGGGAGCAAGCGCACATCTTCGGGCACTCGATGGGCGGGCTCATCGCCCAGCGGGTGGCGCTGCGGCATCCCGACCGCGTCCTCAGCGTCACGTCGTCCGCCGCGCTCCCCAGCGACGTGGCCGGGCTCGGCGTGCTGCGCTATCTGCGCTTCGGGCTGCTGGCGAAGCTGGCCCGCACCAAGTTCCCCGAAGGCCGCGAGGGCGACATCGAGGCCTCGCTCGCGGTATGGCGTGGAATCGCGTCCCCGGGCTACCCCTTCGACGAGGAGGCCGCCCGGGCATGGGTCGAGGCCGAAGTCGACAGCGGGCCCCGCGACACGAAGGCGCAGAGCCGCCAGATCGGCGCCCAGTGGCACGGTGCCAAGCTGTCGGAACTGCACCACCCGACCCTGGTATTGCACGGCGAACAGGACCCGATCCTCAAGGTCCGCGCGGCGCACGCCACCGCCAAGGCGATCCGCGGCGCGCGCCTGGTGACGTTCCCCGGAGTCGGCCACGATCTGCCCGCCGCGCTGTGGCCCGACGTCGCCGCGGAGGTCGCCGCCGTCGCGGGCCTCGGCAACCCCTAGGGTGCTCCCGTTCCGCCGAAGTGCTGGGTGCCGAGTGCCGACACCAGCGCGAGCGACGCGTGGTCGGGCGATCCCGGCGGGGCCGTGTAGACGACCAGGCGGAGCGACGTTCCGGTGGCTTCCAGGACGTCGCAGTCCAGGGTCAGGCGCCCGACCTCGGGATGGTCGACCGTCTTCGGCTGGTACGCGCTCGGGCTGACCGCACCCGCCGCCCACAGCTCGGCGAACGCGGGGAAATCGGAACGCAGTTCCTCGACGAGGGCGCGCAGTCCCCGGTCGCCGGGGAAGCGGCCGAGGCCGGAGCGCAGGTCGGCGACCGCGTAGGCGCGGAACGCGGCGACTTCGGCCGGATTCCGGGTCACGCGGGACGGCAGCCCGTGGAAGTGCCTTCGCAGTACGTTGCGTTCGCCGTCGTCGCCGGTGGCTTCCGGGCCCAGGAGGGCGACGGCGGGCGGGTTCGCGAGGACGACCGTCCAAGCGCGGTCCATCACCATCACCGCGGCGTCGCCGAGCCGGTCGATGATCCGGTGCAGCCCGGGCGTGATGTGGGTGCCGGGCGCGCCGGCCGCGGGCGGGGCGTGTCCGGCGAGCCGGAACAGGTGGTCGCGTTCGTCGCCGCTGAGGCGGAGCGCCCGGGCGAGCGGCGCCAGGACTTCGGCCGACGGCCGCCCGGCGCGGCCCTGCTCCAGCCGGGCCAGGTATTCGACGGACAACCCGGCGAGCGTGGCCAGCTCCTGACGGCGCAGCCCGGGAGCCCGGCGGCGCGGGCCGACGGTCACCCCGGCTTCGGCGGGGGCGAGCCGGTCGCGCCAGGCGCGGAGGCAGGTGCCCAGTTCGTCGTCCATGCGGTTCATTCTGACCGGTCGCGGCGGCCGGAGGGTCGCCCTGCGAGTACCCGCTTCAGGCGGGCTCTCGTGCGTGGGCGGGCGCGGGCCGAGGGTGATCGGGACAGCGGATCGGGGCGCCGGGAGGCGACTCCGGCGCCGATGACCACCACGGAGGAATCACCATGCCTGCCGACACCCACGCCCGCCGACACGCCGACGACGAAGCCGCCTCCGACGCGGCCGCGAGCCGCCCGGGAGGGGGTGGGGACGGGGCGTGGACGGGCGGGGAGACCGGCGGTCGGGCAGTCGTGACCGCAGAGGCGTCGGCCGACACGACGGTGGAGCCCGGGGCGGCGGCCTCGGCCGAGGCCGCACGGGCTTCGGCCCGTGCGGGCCGGCCCGCCGCGGGGGGAGCCGAGGCGCCGGGCATCCCGGCCGCCCCGGGCCCCTTCCCCGGCTCCGAGCCCGCCCCCGACCGCGCTTGGACGGAGCAGCCCCTCCTCCGTCCCCTCACGCTCGGATCCCTCACCCTCCCCAACCGGGTCGTCATGGCGCCGCTCACCCGGGCCCGGGCGCAGAACGACGGGCTCGTGCCGACCGACCTGCACGCCGTCTACTACGGGCAGCGGGCCGGGGCCGGGCTCATCGTCACCGAAGGGGTGTCGGTGAGCGAGCGCGCGATCGGCTTCGTGCACGTGCCCGGGCTGTTCACCGAGGAACAGGTCGAGGGATGGCGCCGGGTCACCGGGGTGGTGCACGCACTGGGCGGACGGATCGTCGCGCAGCTGTGCCACATCGGCGGCGCGTCGCATCCGGACCTGCTGGGCGGCGCGCGGCCCGCCGGGCCCTCGGCGGTCGACCCCGAGGAAATGGCCTACACCGAGGACGGGTTCCAGCCCACTGGCACGCCGCGCGCCATGACCGAAGCCGACATCGACACCGCCGTCGAGGACTTCGCCTCGGCGGCGCGGAACGCCCGTCGGGCCGGGTTCGACGGGGTGGAGATCCACGCGGTCGGGTCGTACTTGATCCCGCAGTTCCTGAACCCGCAGCTGAACCGGCGCACCGACGCGTACGGCGGCGACGCGGAAGGCCGTCGGCAGCTGCTCCTGCGCATCGTCGACGCGGCCGCGGAGGCGTGGCCGGGGGAGCGGCGGGTGGGAGTGCGGATGTCGCCGTACTGGACGGCCAAGCGGTTCTGCCCGGACGCGGCGCTGTTGGCCGACTACGACGCGGCGGTGGCGGCGCTGAACGACCGGCCCGTCGCGTACCTGCACCTGCGCGGCCCGGACCCGGAGGCGCCCGGGCGGCCGGACTTCGCGGCGTTCCGGCGCTACCGGGAGCTGTTCCACGGGCCGGTGCTCGTCAACAACGGCTTCGACCGGGCGTCCGGCAACGCGGCGCTCGAGGCGGGCATCGCGGACGCGGTCGCCTACGGCGCCGGCTTCATCGCCAACCCCGACCTGGTGACGCGCTTCGCGCTGGACCGCGCGCCGGCGGCCGGCGACCCCGCGACGTTCTACGTGGGCGGCGCGGAAGGCTACGTGGACTACCCGATCAGCGGCTGACGGCCGGGAACCCGGCGGGCGGGGTTCCGCGCAGTTCCTTGGTGACCGTGCGCGCGGCGAGCAGCAGACGGTCGCCGACGGCGCGGATGGCCGCCGGGTCGAGCTCCGCCCACACGTACACGCTGATGTTGAGCGCGGCGCGGCCGTCGGCGGTGAAGGCGGGGGCGGACATGACCCCGGTCGGGTAGGTGCGGCCTTCCTTGAGGTCGTCGGCGAGGTAGTCGATCGCGCCGATCTCGTACAGCAGTTCGGCGACGGCGGGCCGCTGCCGCGGCGACAGCGAGTCCCACTCGACCAGCAGGGACCGCAGTCGGACGGATGCGGGCGTATGGCTCTCGATCGTGTAGCCGCGCGCCCGCACCGAGGCCAGCACCCGGGCGAACAAGTCGGCGCGCCCGGCATCCGGCTGCGGGGCACGGGCCAGCCATTCCGCGACGTCGTCCTCGGTACCCCACGCCACCAGCCCCGGCCCGAACGGCGGAGCAAAGGGAATCCGCTGCCCGACGCGCACCCCTTCCGACTCCTCCGCTTTGGCCGCGGCCCGGTAGCCGCCCACGACGATGTGCTCGCCGCTCGGATACGCCACCGACGCCGACATGCCCAACTCGTCGACCAGCGCGGCCAGTTCCCGATCAGCGGCGCGCGCCGCGGGCACGCCGGTCTCGGCCGAGCGCCCCAACGCGATCAACGCCGGACCCGGCGTGAACGTCCGGTCGACCGGATCCCGAATCACCCACCCCGCCCGCACGAGGGCCGCCAACACCGCGTGACACGTAGCCCGCGTCAACCCCAGATGGCGCACCAGCTCCGCCACCGTCGCCGGCTCGCCGGGCCGCGAGGCAAGAAACTCGGTCACCGCAATCACCCGATCGGTAGGCGGCGACACCATCGCCGACCACACCTCACCCGACTGCCCACCTGCGGCTTTCTGCATGCGGGCCAGGGTACGACAGGGGCGGGAGGGGAGGGCTGGTGCCGAGTGCGGGTGGTGGGCGAGGGAAGGGGGCGCCGCGCGCACGGTGGCCTGCGTGGCCTTGCCGTGGCGTTTGCCGACCGCGCGTGGTGGGGCATGCGGCGGCGGCGAGGGGAGTGCGTGCGGGGCATGCGGTGCAGGCCGCGGCGTGGTGGGGGCGTGCGGTGGTGAGGCGAGGTGGGGCGCAGTGCCAGGCGTGCGCGGGGTCGGTTGCGGTGGCGGTCGGCTGCCGTGGCGGTCGGCTCCGGGCACGGCTCAGGCGCAACTGTCGGCGCGCAACGGGCTGATGTCGTGGTGATGTCGAGTCCGACCGCGCGGCGCGGCGGCCGTCGGACAACTGCGCGCCCAAGTCGCCCGGCGCCGTCGGAAGGCCCGACGACGAATGGCTGAACTTCGCCGTGGCATCGCCGCTCATGCGCAAACCGGCTGCAGTGGGTCGGTTGTCGCAGTGATTTGCTCCGGCCTGGTCCCCCCAACGAGGCCAAGCGCGCCTTGGCCGGACTCTGCCATCGGACTCGGGACCGCGCCTGCGCGGGCGCCCTGACTTCCGGTCTGCGTCGCCCTGCTTCGGCCAGGGCGTAGTGGCGTGAACGGGCGGCGTTGTGAGGCAGGGGTTCGGCTCGGGCGGGAGAAGACGTGTGGTTGCGGAGCGAGGCGGGCAACGACCGGCACCACGACATCGGCTCCTTCCGGGCGAAGATCGCCCACGAGCAGCTCGTCAGGGATGCGTCGATCCCGTTCTCGATCCTGCACGCGACGCAGTTCTACGAGTTCGGCCGGCGGATCGCGGACGAGGCGACGACCGGCGACGAGGGGTGGGGAGGCGGCGCTGCGCGGGGTTGGAGGGTGTGGTGGCAGGGCTGGGCGGTGGAGGGCGGGGGCGGCGATCGGTGCCGGACGCGGCTCAGTCGCCGACGGTCGCAAGCCGGATCCCCCGTGGGGTCGCCGCTCACGCCCGATCCGACGCTGCCCCGTCCACGTCCGTGCCCTGACCTCCGTCCGGGTTGCCCGGGGAAGACGTGTGGTTGCGGAGCGAGGTAGTTCGGCGAACTCGGGCGCGAGGTGGCGGCGTTGCGCAGAGTGGAGCGTGTGGTGCCGTGGCGGTGGTGCGGTTCCGGACACGGCTCGGGCGCAGACGGCCACGGCCCTCACGCCGCCGCGGGATCGCCGCTCACGCGCGATCCGGCGTCGCGCGCTCCGTACCCGCGCCCTTGCCCGTGTCCTGCTTCCCGTCCCCGTCCCCGGCCTCGGCGTCCTCGTCCGGGGCGTCGGCCAAGGCGTGGGCTGCGGCGATGTCGTCGGCGTCCCAGCCCAGGTGGCCCGGGTTGTCGTGCTGCTTGGCCTGATCGTCGATCCACCGGTTGTGGGCTTCCCAGGCCGCCTGCTTGCTCGTCCCGAGCGCGGCCCCGATCTGCGCCCACGAGGCCCCCGCCTGCCGCGCCGACCGGACCGCCAGCTGGCGCCCGTAACCGGCCTTGCGTGCGACGACTTCGCTCAACGCCAGCAGCTCCAGCACTTCCGCTCGGCTCAGCGCCGCGTCTCCGTCGTCCCCGAACGCGAGAGAGTCGCGCGTCCGCAGAGCGTCGTAGCGTGCGGCAGCCGTCATCAGCGTGAAAGCCCGCTCAAGCTCGTCAGGAGTAGTCATAACCCGAGCGTGCCGTCAAGCTGCCCTGACGTCAAGCAGTCTTGACGAAAGCTTGACAGGCAGGCTGATTGTCTCCCTGAGGCGGCTGAGGGGGAGGCGCTCTGTTCGCCCGTCGGCGGGGCCTCCGACGCAGGTCACCAGGACCGGCATCTGCAGGAACTCCGCCGGGGGCGCGGTCAGCACCTCGCCGGACGGCATGACCGGCAACTTCGGCGGCGGGGACGAGGACTCGGCCGAGGGACGGTCCGCGGAGCAGGGCGGCAACTCCGCCGCCGAAGCGCTTTGCCGACCGGCCGCGTCGGCGGACCCACGCGCAACGCCGTCCTCCGACGCGCACCCCGTCACCAGACCATCTCGGGCGTGGCCTACCGGACCCGACCGGGCATACCCCCCGAGCTGCAAGACACCCCCGAGGGCAAAGCCCAGGTCTTCCGCCCGGTCGGCAACTGACCGACGGTGCCGCCGAGACGGCGTCGTGTCGGGGTGAACTCCTGGAGTCCGTCGCCTTGACCGTCAACGGCGTTACGGATCGGCGGAGTCGCAAAGTGAGCGTGTCCTTCTTCTGGCGGCGTACCTCAGCCGACGTGATCGCGTCGTCGTCCCCGCAGGAACTGCTGGACATGACGCTGAACTGGAGGGAAGAAGATCCGGACCTGTGCGCGGCAGGCCAGATCGCGTACGCGGAGTCCCACAGCGGACTGATGGACCGGGTACTCCGCGAGTGCTGCCCGGAACAGCCCGCCGCGGCGCTGCCCGTCTACGGCGGCGAGGCTCGGACGGACGCGGGGACAAACCCGGACGGCGAGGTGGAGGAGTACGTGGCCGTCGTGGTCCTGGCGCCCGACGCGGTGGCCGCCGCCGCGGAAGTGATGGCACATGCGGAGTACGCGGCCTGGATCGCCGCCCACCCGCAACGCATGACCGAAATCGTCCCCGACCTTCGACACTCGACGCCCTGGAGTGACGCCTGGGCGAAACACCTCGTCGAAGACCTGGAGGACCTTGAGGACTTCTACGCCGCCGCCGCGGCCGGCGACGCCGTGGTGAAGCATCAGAGCTGTTGACCGTAAGAGGGGGACGCCATGGACGCGACGCGGGCAGCTCGCATCCACGCGCTCGTGGGGGAGTGCCGAGCTGTCCTGGCCGGCGGCGGTGGCATGGAAGTGGTGCAGCGGCTGCTCGCCAGACGCCGGGTCGACGTAACGGACGCGGTGTTGGCGACGTACGAGTTGCTGGGCGCGGCGCCGGGGGCACTGGGTGACGCGAAGGCGATCGTGCTCACGAGTCCGGGACGCCGCCGCGAGCTGCTCGTGCACCAGCAGGTCGTGGAGGCGCTGGAGCAGAGCGAAAGCCCTACTGCAGCCGGTCGATGACCAGCCACGTCTTGTCGACCCAATCGCGGGTGGTGTCGGGATGGTTCGCCGCGAGCAGGGCGAGGGCTATCAGGGCGCCGATCTGCAGGAGGGGGCTGATCTGGGACAGGCGGCGGCGAAGTTTGCTGCGGGTGGGGTGCGTGCCGGGGGCCCGGACTGCGGCCGCTTCGTGGTGGCGGCGGGGTGCGGTCGGTGTGGTGGGCTTGGCCGGCATGGGTCCCCCTGGGTGTGAGTGTGCCGCGGTGGCGGTGCGCCTATAGAAGGTAAGAAGCGCTGCGGGGGTGGAACGATGCGCGGCAGGGGGAGTTGTTGCCGAGTGGGGACATCGCCGTGACCTGCCGCGTCTGTGCGCGAGGTGCGCGAAGCGCGCGAGGCCGAAGAAGGCCGGCCGCGCCCACGTGTCCGTTCTCACCCGCCCCGTCCCCGGAGTGGATCTTCCCCCGGATAGTTGCGTGATGTATATCAACTATTATGAGCGCTCCACCCCCCGCACCGCGTGACGTCTCGTTGGAGAACGTGCACCGTGCGCTCGAAGCCCTGCTCGCCGCGACCCGCAGCACCCGCCTGCACCGCGAGCTGGCCGCACGTGCCGGCGGCAACCTCACGCGCACCGAGGCGTTCGCGCTCGGGCACATCGTCGCGTTCGGGCCGCTGCGCCTCTCCGCGCTGGCGGAGTTGACCGGGCAGGACCGGTCGATCGCGAGCCGGCAGGTCGACACCCTGGTCAAGGGCGGGCTGGTGCGGCGGGAAGCCGACCCCGACGACGGGCGCGCCCAGCTCCTGCACGCGACCGACGCGGGAGTCGCGCTGTCCCAAGGCCTGCGCGGCGTCTGGTCCGACTGGCTCGCCCGCTCCCTCGACACCTGGACCGACGGCGACCTGGAAACCCTCGCCGCCACGATGTCCCGCTTCGGCAACGACCTCCGCACCCCGAAGAACGACTGAGCACCGCACGTCGGCACGGCAGGACATCAGCACAGCGGGACATCGGCACGGCAGGACATCAGCACGGCAGGACATCAGCACGTCAGCACAGCAGCACCTCGGCACGCCCGACCGAAAAGGAACACCCGTGGTCAACGTCGGCATCTACTTCGACCTGCGCAACCCCGGCCCGATACGCCAAGACTGGGCCAGTCTCTACGCCTTCACGCTGGAGCTGTGCGAAGAGGCCGACCGCCTCGGCGTCCACTCGATCTGGCTCACCGAGCACCACCAGTTCGAGGACGGCTACCTCCCGCAGCCCCTCACCATGGCCGCCGCCGTCGCCGCCCGGACCCGGAACGCCCGGATCGGCACCGGCGTCACCATCGCCCCGCTGCGCCACGCCGCGCACATCGCCGAGGAAGCCGCGATCGTCGACCTGGTGTCCGGCGGCCGCCTCGAACTCGGCCTCGGCACCGGCTACCGCGTCCCCGAGTACGCGCTGTTCGACGCGCAGGACGAGGGCCGCGCGCGCTACGGCGCCACCGACGCCCGCGCCCGCGACATCCGCCGCCTGTGGGACACCGGCGCCATCACCCCGCCGCCCGTCCAGGAGCGCCCCCGCATCTGGCTCGGCTACCAAGGCCCGCAAGGCGCGCGCCGCGCCGGGCTGCTCGGCGAGAGCCTGCTGTCCGCGAACCCGGAGCTGGCCGTGGCCTACCGCAACGGCCTCGCGGAAGGCGGCCACGACCCCGCCACCGCGCGCATGGCCGGGCTGCTCAACGGCTGGATCACGCACGATCCGGAACGCGACTGGCCCGTCGTCTCCGAGGCGCTCGCCCGGCAGTGGAACCAGTACCACCGCTACTCGGTCGAAGGCACCGACATGCCCGTGCCGCCGCCGATCAAGCCGGAACGGTGGCGCGCCCGCGGCGCGAGCGCCAAGCCCGCGCACTTCCTGCACGCCACACCGGAGCAGGCCGCGACCGACATCCGCGCGTACCTCGGCGACGCCCCCGTCGACACCATCTGGTTCTTCGCCACCCTCGGCGGCATGCCGGAGGACCTGGTCCGCGAACACGTCCGGGTGCTCTGCACCGAACTCGCCCCGCGGCTCGCGTAGAGGCAGGGCCCCAGAAGCAGACCCCCAGAAGCAGGGCCCCCAGAGGCAGGGGCCTCGGAAGCAGGGGCCTCGGGGAAGACGAAGGAATCGGGCTCCGCACTGCCCGTCCCCGGAGGAGGCGGGACCGGGCGGCAGCGCGGAGCCCGGCACAAAGGGGCGCCCGGCCCGCTCCGCGGCTCGGAGCGGAACGGACCGGGCGCCGGTCCGGTTCACGGCGTCGGCATGAGCCGTGAACCGAGTCCGTGCGCCGTCAGGCGCGGAACCGCCAGGCCACGTGCGCGGCCCGGGCCCGGATTTGCGCCGCGCGTTCCTCCGCCGACACCGTCGGGGTGTCCGCGGGGAGGTGCTCCCGGAGCTGCGCCAAAGGCACCAGCGAAGCGCGCACCGTCGGCCGGGACCGAACGCCCACCCAGCGGTGCGTGCAGAACACCCGGTCGCGGCCTTCGGTGTCCAGCCAGTTCGGCACGCCCGGATCCGCCGCGGCGATCACCAGGAACGCGTGCCCGTCGGGGCCGCGGTGCGCCTCCCGGTGGTTCACACACGTCGTCCGGTGCGGGAAATCCAGCGACTCGAACCAGCCGATCGACTGCAGCTGTGCGTTCCACTGGGCGGACTCGTCCGGCACCACCTCGACGACCAGGGCCTCGCCGGGGCCGACCCGCACGTCCGCGAACGCGTACACGACGTCCTGGACGCCGCCTTCGACCACGTCGGGTGACGAGAACGTGTTCGGCGGCTGCGCGGTCGCGGTCTCCTCGACCCACGTGTTCCAGTACGAGACCGAGTTCTCCACCATCGCCGCCGCGCCGTCGAGCATCTCGGCGACCCGCTCCGGGGTCAGCGGCGGATGCGGCTCGCCCTGGTTGTCCAGCCGTTCGAGGGCGAACATCGCGGGCTGCGCGGGCTTCCAGTCGTAGTAGAAGTCGCGCACGTGCAGCACGGCCGCTTCCGGGGCGAGCGGGATCCACGGGCCGTCGTAGCCGTCCGGCCGCTCCGCGCACACCAGGATCTCGGCGGTGTCGCCGGGGCCGATGCCGAGCGCGTCCGAGTCGACTTCGGCGGAGATCCCCTTCACGCCCATGTGCATGTTCCCGGCTTTGATCTGCACGATGAACTTCTCGCACGCGTTCATCGCCACGCTCAGCCGGTACGTGCCGTCCCCCGCCACCGGCGCCCGGCGTGCGTTCTGGTCGACGTTCGGCCCGCCCCACCGGTAGACGAGGTTGTTGTGCGTGAACAGCGCCGGATGCCGCGGATCCGTCGCCGCCAGCTGGTACGTCAGCCAGCACGCCACCTGGTTCGCCAGATGCCGGAAGCCCTCGGCCCGGTCCCGGTCCGACCCGGGGAACTCCGGGCCCAGGATCCGGTCGCCGACATCCGCCATCCGCGCACAGAACTCCCGCCATGCGGCACCGGACAGCACGTCCGCGCCGGGCGTCCGCTCCCCGCTCGCGCCACTCGACTGGTCGTCGCTCACGCCGCACCGCCTTCCTCGGGGACCGCGAAGTACGCGCTGTAGTCCGCGAACTCCTTGCGCAGCGCGGCCGCGTCCAGCCGGAAATCGGACAGCTGGTACGTGTGCGCGCCGTGCTTGCCGCGCGGCCGCCCGGCCAGGTACGCGCTCATCGCGTCCTTCGCCTCGTCCGTCAGCTCCCGCCCGAACCGCTCGTACAGCGCGCCCACCGTGCCGATCGGGTCGGTCAGGAAGTCCGCGTAGTGCGAGTCGTGGAACGTCTCCGCAGGCACCCGGTCCGAACGCCGCAGCGCGGTGTACCGGTTGAGCACGCCCGCGTAGAAGTCGACCTGCGTCCGTGCGAGTTCCGGCGCGTCCACGGCGTCGCTGTGCGTCGCGTGGATGGTCGCCAGCAGGCTCGCCAGCGACCCGAGGACCTTCAGCGGGTCGCGGTGCGTCACCGCCACCCGGGCGTCCGGGTACGTGTCGAGCAGCGCGTCGAGCGTGCCCAGGTGCGGCGGTGCCTTGAGCACCCAGCGGCGGCCCGCCGGGTAGCGGCGCTGCAGGATCTGCAGCACGACCTTGTGCGCCCGGTACGCCGGGCGCATGTCGCACGACGCCAGCCACGCGGCATACGACGGCACCCGGAACTTGCCCGGGAAGTCCTCCGACAGGAAGGCGATCGCCTGCGCCGAAATGCACTCCTTCGGCATGCGCGCGCCGCGTTCGTGCATGGCGTCGAACCCGGGCGCGATCATCGCGGTGAGCCGCAGTTCGCGGTTCACCACCGGGATCCGCGGGTCGTCGGCGCCGCTCTCGTCGACACCGCCGGGCTGCGGCGGCGGCACCGGGCGCAGGAACTCCCAGCTTTCCGGGACCCGGTTGGCCGGGTCCTGGGCGAGGAGCGCGTGCAGGATCGACGTGCCGGTGCGCGGTGCGCCGGTGACGAACAGCGGGGCGTCGACGGGCTCGTCGAGGACGCCCGGGTCGTCGCGCAGGTAGCGGGCGATGTGCAGGCGCACCTGGAGCAGCCGCAGGATCTGCTGCCGGATCTCGTAGCGCCCGAGGACGTTGAGGCGGCCTTCGGCCTCCATCGAGTCGACGAGGATGCGGAGCGGTTCCTCGAAGCCGCCGGGGGCACCGAAGTCGAAGTCGCCGAAGTCGTCGAGGCCGGTCGTCGCGCGGGCTTCGCCGAGCAGGTCGGCGACGTCGAGGGGGCGGCCGTACTCCTCGGCGAGGAGCGGCACGCGTCCGGCGTTGACGTCGCGGACCCACGCGTCGGGTTCGGCCGGCGTCCAGTCCTGGCCGGTCATCACGAGGCTCCTTCGTCGTCGAGCAGGATGCCGGCGGCCACGGTGTTGTCGGTGGCTTCGTCGATGAGGATGAAGCCGCCGGTGGCGCGGTTGCGGCGGTAGGCGTCGTACATGACCGGCGTGGTGGCGCGGAGGGTGATCCGGCCGATTTCGTTGAGGCCGAGCGCGGCGGCGTCGCGGTCGCGGTGGCCGGTGTTGACGTCCAGCCGGTAGCGAAGCTCGCCGACCTTGGCGCGGACCGTGCGCGTGGTGTGCTTGAGCGCATACGTGGCACCCGGCCGCAGGTCGCCCTGCTCGCTGAGCCAGCACACCATCGCGTGCAGGTCCTGGCCGGTGCGCGGCCGGTTGAGCGGGCGGCAGATCATGTCGCCGCGCGACACGTCGAGTTCGTCTTCCAGCCGGATCGCGACGGCCATCGGCGCGAACGCTTCCCCGACCGGCCCGTCGGGCCCGTCGATGCCCGCGACGCGGCTGGTCAGGCCGGACGGGAGGACCACGACGTCGTCACCGGGGCGCAGCACGCCGCCGGTCATGGTGCCGGCATACCCGCGGTAGTCGCTGTCGCGGGGGCGGAGCACGTACTGCACGGGGAAACGGGCGTCGATGAGGTTGCGGTCCGACGCGATGTGCACGCTCTCCAGGTGGTGCAGCAGCGAACTGCCTTCGTACCACGACATGTTCTCGCTGCGGGTGACGACGTTGTCGCCGTTGAGCGCGGACATCGGGACGAACGTGATGTCGGCGATGTCGAGCCGCTCGGCGAACGCGGTGAAGTCGTCGCGGATGCCTTCGAACACGGCCTGGTCATAGTCGACGAGGTCCATTTTGTTGACGCACAACACCAAGTGCGGGATGCGCAGCAGCGACGCGAGGAAAGCGTGCCGCCGGGACTGCTCCAGCAGGCCCTTGCGGGCGTCCACGAGCACCATGGCGAGGTCGGCGGTGGACGCGCCGGTCACCATGTTGCGCGTGTACTGGATGTGCCCGGGGGTGTCCGCGATGATGAACTTCCGCCGCGGGGTGGCGAAGTACCGGTAGGCCACGTCGATCGTGATGCCTTGCTCGCGCTCGGCGCGCAGCCCGTCGGTGAGCAGCGACAGGTCGGTCTGCGCGTGTCCGCGGCGCCGCGAGGTGTCCTCGACGGAGGCGAGCTGGTCGTCGAAGATGCCCTTGGAGTCGTAGAGCAAACGGCCGATGAGCGTGGACTTGCCGTCGTCGACGGAGCCCGCGGTGGCGATGCGGAGCATGTCGACGGGGCGTTCGCCGGTGTCCGGGGCGGCGGCGGGGGACAGGGTGTCGGTCATGTCTAGAAGTACCCTTCGCGCTTGCGGTCTTCCATGCCGGCCTCGGATATCCGGTCGTCCGCGCGGGTCGCGCCGCGCTCGGTGATGCGGGTCGCGGCGATCTCCGCGGCGACTTCGCGGGCGTCCGCCGCGGTCGAGCGGACCGCGCCGGTGCCGGTCGCGTCGCCGATGGTGCGGAACCGGACGGTCTCCTCGAACGGCTCTTCGCCGTCCAGCGGCGTGAGGAACTCGGTGACGCCCAGCAGCATGCCGTCCCGCTCGAACACGGTGCGGCGGTGCGCGTAGTACAGCGGCGGCAGGACGATGTCCTCCTCGGCGATGTACTGCCAGATGTCCAGCTCGGTCCAGTTGGACAGCGGGAAGACCCGGATGTGCTCGCCGTGCCGGTGCCGGCCGTTGTAGAGGTTCCACAGCTCGGGGCGCTGGTTCTTCGGGTCCCACTGGCCGAATTCGTCGCGGAAGCTGAACACGCGCTCCTTCGCGCGGGCCTTCTCCTCGTCGCGCCGGGCGCCGCCGAACACCGCGTCGAACCGGTACTTCTCGATCGCGTCCAGCAGCGTGGTGGTCTGCAGCCGGTTGCGCGACGCGCGCGGGCCCTTCTCCTCGACGACCCGTCCGCTGTCGATGGACTCCTGCACGGAAGCCACCACCAGCTGCACCCCGGTCTCCTCGGCCCGCCGGTCGCGGAACTCGATCACCTCGGGGAAGTTGTGCCCGGTGTCCACGTGCATGACGGGGAACGGCAGCGCACACGGCGCGAACGCCTTCAGCGCGAGGTGCAGCATGACCACCGAGTCCTTGCCGCCGGAGAACAGCAGCACGGGGTTCTCGAACTCGGCCGCGACCTCGCGGATGATGTGGATGGCCTCGGCCTCCAAGGCCTTCAAGTGAGTGAGCCGGTAGGTCACTGGGGCTCCGATTCTCGTCGCACGACCGCAGTCGTTAGGCTGCCGCGCCGCGAACCTGACGGCTTGTCAGTTCCTGCAAAGTATCTTCTAATGAAGTTACTTATCAAGAAGGTATCGGGGAAGGGTTGGGGATGACCGAGGAGACAGTGGTCACTGCGGGTGCGGACCAGGCGCCGGCGGACATGGACGCCTTGGCGTGGCCCGCGCCGCACGCGGACGACGTCGCCTGCGCGGCGTGGCTCGCCCGCGAGGCCGGGCGGATCCTGCTCGGGCTCCGCGGCGAGGGCGGCAAGGAAGCGGGCAAGCGCGGCGACCGCGGCGCGCACGAGTTCCTCGTCGCCGCGCTCGCCCGGCTCCGCCCGGACGACGCCGTGCTGTCCGAGGAAGGCGCCGACGACCCGGTGCGGCTCGGCGCGGACCGGGTGTGGATCGTCGACCCTCTCGACGGCACCCGCGAGTACGGCGAACCCGGCCGGACCGACTGGGCCGTGCACGTCGCCCTCTGGTCCCGGGGCACCCTGACCGCGGGCGCGGTCGCGCTGCCCGCCCGGGACGCCGTCCTCACCAGCGGCGCCGACGGCCACCCGCCGCTCCCGGCCCGCCCCGACGGGGAGCCGATCCGCCTCGCGGTCAGCCGCAGCCGTCCGCCCGCCCTCGTCGGCGACCTGACCGAAGCTCTCGGCGCCCGCACGGTGCCGATGGGCTCGGCCGGCGTGAAGGCCATGTCGGTAGTGCTGGGCGAGAGCGACGCCTACGTGCACGCGGGCGGACAGTACGAGTGGGACTCGGCGGCCCCGGTCGCCGTCGCCCGGGCCGCCGGACTGCACACGAGCCGCATCGACGGCTCACCGCTCGCCTACAACCGCGAGGACCCGAAGCTCCCCGATCTGGTGATCTGCCGGGTCGAGTTCGCGGAGCGGATCCTGGCGGCACTGCGGCCGCTGGTCTGAGGCGGGGGGCGGGGGGGGCGGCCGATCGGAGGCCGCCCCACCAGCACGAACGCTGTCGGTCCCACCCGGCAAACTGGCCCCATGCTTCCCACCCTGCCGCTGCCCCTGCCTGCCGAAGTCGTCGACACGTACGCCATCGACCTGGCCGCCCCGTACACCGCAGGCTGGGGCTACCAGCACCTCGACGCCGCCTACGGCCCCGGCGGCGACCTGTACGTCCTCTCCCACCTCGGCCGCTACAAGCCCGGCGGCGAGGCCGCGGAGAACCCGCACGACCGGACGGTGTCCCTCAGCGTCCTCGCCCGCTACGCGGCGGACGGCGGCGGGGAACCGGCGTCGATCGCGGTCGTGCGCCGCCGCACCCGGTGGTCGAAGTTCGGCGACGCGTGGGACTTCCGCCTCGCCGTCCTCCCCGACGGCACGGTGGCGCTGTGCGGGCGGCACGACAACACCTACCTGTTCGATGCGGAGCTGACCCGCGAGATCGGCGCGTACACGCAGAACTCGCACCGGCGCGCCTACGAGGACTACGAGCCCGGCACGCCCTTCGCCTCCCGCATCGCGGTGACACCCGGCGGACGCCTGCTGTGCGTCACCGCCGAGTACGGCACCAACCAGTACGGCAACTTCTCCGCGAACCTGATCGGCATCGCCGACACCGCGCCGACCGCAGGCGACCGCCCGACCATCCACGCATTCGCCTCCCTCGACGCGCGGCCCCAGCACCAGGGTCCGGAACTCGACGTCAGCTCCTACGTGATGCACGAAGGCCGCCCCGTCGGCCTGGAACACCGCCCGGAACCCGCCCTCGGCGACCTCGTCGCGGAGGAATGGGCGGGGCTCTACCAGCGGCGCCGCAAGTGGCTCGGCGCCCCGCAGCCGCTCGCCGACGACCGGTTCGTCGTCCCCGTGTTCGCCGAACTCTTCCGCAGCGGCAACCGCGGGAACGCGTTCACGTTCGCGCTCGTCGACGACAAGGGCGCCGTCCTCGGGAAGCTCCGCGGCATGCACGCCTACCAGGACAGCCCGTACACCGGCGGGTGCTACCAGGTCGCCACCGACCCGGCGCGCGGCCGCGTCTACCACCTGAACCGCTACGGCCTCTACGCCTGGGACGCCGACGGCGAACTCCTCGCCAAGGTCTCCACCGGCATCAAGCCGTTCAGCCTGCTGAAGAACTTCAGCCTGCTCGGCTGCTCGCCCGACGGCGACCTCGTCCTCGCGCAGGACAAGCAGCACCTGCTCGCCCGCGTCCCCGTCCCGGCCGACGACCTCGCCGGCGGCCTCGGGACCGCGGTCGAGACCGGACTGGCCGCGTTCGGGAAGCACCGCACCGCGCTCAAGAAGCAGTGGACGCAGGAAGCCTGGCACTGGACGTACCGGCCCGAGGCAGGGCGGTTGCACGAGTTGTAGCCGACCTCGTCGCGACTCGGCCCTGCCCCGGTTCGGGGCAGTGCCGATTCGGCGTAGTTCCGGTTTCGGCAACAGCGTTTGCCGGAACCGGAACACCCGGGGTGCAATCGAACCGTGGAACCCACCGACGACCCCGGCACCGACCCCAGCACGGGCACCGGCCCGAGCCCCGACCCGATCGCCGAAGCCCTGTCCGGCGTCGGCCCGCGCCTGCGCAGGCTCCGTACCGACCGCGGCGTGACCCTGACCGCGCTCGCCGAGACGACCGGGATCTCCAAGAGCACGCTGTCCCGCCTGGAATCCGGCGGGCGGCGGCCCAGCCTTGAGCTGCTGCTGCCGATCGCGCAGGCATACCAGGTGCCGCTCGACGAACTCGTAGGCGCCCCGGCGGTCGGCGACCCGCGGGTCCGCCTGACGCCGCACAAGCTCCCGGACCGCACGGTCATTCCGCTGACCCGCCAGCCGGGGCCGTTGCAGGCCTGGAAGACGGTGATGCCGGGCGGCCCGACGGACTGCACGCCGGTCACCCACGAAGGCTACGAGTGGCTGTACGTCCTGGCCGGCCGCCTGCGCCTGGTCGTCGGCGACCGCACGCTCGTCCTCGGCGCGGGCGAGGCCGCCGAGTTCGACACCCGGCTGCCGCACTGCTTCGGCCCTGCCGACGCGCGCCCGGTGGAAATCCTCAGCCTCTTCGGCCGCCAGGGCGAGCGCATGCACGTCCGCGCGGCACCGAAGAGCCGCTGCGCCGCTTCCGACTGACCACTTCCGACTGAACCTTCCGGCCGACCCTTCCGGCCGACCGGTCCGCCCGGACCGGCCGGACACGGCGAAGCCGCCGGGCGGCGAAAGCCACCCGGCGGCCCGTGTTCCTCCCGAACCCGCCCCGCGGTGCGGGGCGGGCGGACGACGGCGAAGCGTCAGCCGTTGTTGGCGAGGATGTCGGAGAGGACGTGCGAGAGCACGTCGTCGCCGTTCTGCTGCACCGAGTTGTTGGTGCAGGTCTGGTTCTGCGAGTCGTTCAGCAGGTCCTGGACGCCGACGCCCAGACCCACGACCGCGCCGACCGGCACCTGGGCGCTGACCTTCTGGACATCGAAGCAGTTCAGCGCGCCGCCGTTGACCACACCGAAGTTCGGGCTGCCAAGGCCGTTCGTGCTGGTGTTGCCGATGTTCTGCTTGGCCGAGTTGCCGATGAAGTTGGTGTGCTGGCCGTTGTTGCCGCCCGCCATCGCGGCGGGAGCGGCAGCGGCGACCACGCCGACCGCAGCGGCGACGACGGAAGCGGAGGCAGCGACCTTCTTGAGGGTCTGGGACATCGGTATTCCTTTTCGCGATTTCGCAGGAGGGGTGGTGGTGCGGTGTTGCGCGTCCGGACGGCCGGGCCCGGCGTTCCGGGCCCGGCCGTCCGGACGTGGATCGGCCGGTGCGTCAGCCGTTGTCGGAGAGGATCCCCGACAGCACGTGCGACAGCGGGCCGTCGCCGTTCTCCTGCACCGAGTTGTTGGTGCAGGTCTGGTTCTGCGAGTTGTTCAGGAGGTCCTGGACGCCGATGCCCGCGCCGATGAGAGCGCCGACCGGGACCTGGGCGCTGACCTTCTGGATGTCGAAGCAGTCGAGCACGCCGCCGTTCACCAGGGCGAAGTTCGGGCTGAAGTAGCCGTCGCTCGAGGTGTTGCCGACGTTCTGCTTGGCCGAGTTGCCGACGAAGTTGGTGTGCTGGCCGTTGTTGCCGCCCGCCATCGCGGCGGGAGCGGCCGTCGCCACGACGCCGACCGCTGCCGCGACAACGGCGGACGAAGCGGCGACCTTCTTGAGCACGTGGGCCATCGATAGTCCTTCTCGGGAGGAGGGTGATCCAGCGGGTGTTGCTTTGCTGCCGGGGCACTGCCGGGGGCACTGCCTGCGCTCCCTGACAAACTCGCAACTCGCAATTTGGTTGCGGCAGTTCACCCTTAAGGATCAAGCGCCACCCGCGAGAGCGGTTTCGTCTGACCCATTCGGGTGGAATTTCGCGGCTACCCGTGGCCAAAAGCCACCTGTCCCAATCAACGACGCACTCAGCCCCCAAGTCACGCCGAATCCGGTCGAGCACCACCGAACGGACGAGCCTTCGCGGCCCCGGGCCGCGCCCCCGATGGCTGTTGATCATGCGGCCGATCTGCGGCAGGGTCTGATGGCCCGTCACCTCCGCGCCGCGGCGCGGGCCGAGAGGAGATGACCGTGGATTTCTCCATGTCGCTGCCGTTGCTCGTGGACCCCGGGGCCCGCGACCCCTACCGCGAGACCTTCGAACTCGCCCGGATCGCCGAAGCGAGCGGCTTCCACACGGTCACCATCGGCCACCACCACTTCATGCCCGGCAACCTCGGCGACCCGCTCACCTTCCTCGCCGCCGTCGCCGCCCGCACCGACACGCTCCGGGTCGGCACCGGCATCTTCCAGTTGCCCGTGCACAACCCGATCCGGGTCGCCGAACAGGTCGCCCTCATCGACCAGATATCCGGCGGCCGCATCTCCCTCGGCGTCGGCATGGGCTGGTGGCCGCTGGAGTACGAGGTCCACGGCTCGGAATTCCGCCGTCGCGGCGCCCGCATGGAAGAAGCCCTGAAGATCCTCCGCCACGTCTGGACCACCGAGGACACCGGCTGGGAGGGCGAATTCTGGTCCTTCCCCGACCTCACCGTGCATCCCCGCCCGGTCCAGGACCCGCACCCGCCGCTGTGGGTCGCGGGCGTCGCCGACGTCGCCGTCGACCGCGCCGCCCGACTCGGCGACGCCTGGCTGTGCGGCCCGGTCCAATCCCTCGGCAAGGCCCAGTCCTGCCTCGACGTCTACCGCGCCTCCTGCGCCGCGCACGGCACCCGCCCCGACTGGATCCTGCGCCGCTACGCGTGGCTCGGCACCGACCACGACCAGGTCGCCGCCGACGTCCTCCCGCACTACGTCGACGGCCTCATGGACCACTGGCGCGAGTCGGCCGAGGACGACACCGAGAAGGCCCTGTTCGCCCGCCTCGACGCCGGGGAGAAGATCTCCGCCGAGGAGATCGCCGCCGACCGCCTCCTGTGGGGCAGCCCCGACGACGTGATCGGGCAGGTGCGCCGCTACGCCGACGCCACCGGCTGCACCCACGTCCACGCCGCCTTCGGCGCGGGCCTGCCCGGCAACCATGCGCGCGCGTCCCTCGGCACGTTCGACGAGATCGCCGCCATGGTGAAACTGTTCGGACGCGAGGTCATCCCGGCGTTCCGGTAGCGGGCTGTGCCGCCGGCACCGGCCTACGGGTCAGTGCCGGGCTTCGGCTTCCACGAGTGCTTTGATGTGCGCGTTGCGCTCGGCGATCAGCTTGACCATGTACCGCCGCAGGACGAGCGCGTCCACGGCGCGCCCCAGGACGCCGAGTGGGGACGTGAACGCGACGACGTCGCGCATCACCGTCCCGCTCCCGTTCCCGGCGGCGTCGTCGGCGGCGAAGTGGTGCTCGTGCCGCCACCGCCGGAACGGGCCGCGCTGCTGTTCGTCGACGAAGAAGCCCGGCCGGTCATACGCGGTGATTGCCGAGGTCATCCGCCACCACACCCCGAAATGCCGGGCCCGCCACGTCACCGTGTCGCCCAGCCGCATGCCGCCCGCGGACACGCCGCCGACGACGCGCTCGCCGGAGTCGGCCATCGACGCCGTGTGCACGTCCACGTCCAGCGACGCGTCGAACACGCGCTCGGGCGGAGCCGCGATGCGGATGACCAGCTCGAAGGTCGGCATGGCGGGAGCGTAGAACGCACCCGGCACCGGGCCGCGCGCGGGTAGCGGGTCAGTCGTGCGCGACCGGGTGGCGCGGCTCGTAAAGGCCCAGATCGCCGCCCCCGGGCAGCCGCAGCGACGTCTTGAGCCCCCAACCGGCGTCCGTCACCGGTTCGGTGAACTCCGCTCCCTTGGCCTCCAGTTCGGCCATGGTCGCGCGCACGTCGTCGCACATCAGGAACACCTCGTGCGCGAACCCCTCGGCCGGATGCACCGCCGCCTCCGCGGGCGGCAGCCGGAAGATCAGCCAGCCGCGGCCCGCGTCGACGTGCGCGAAACCGAGGACGTCCTTGAGGAACGCCCGATCGGCGTCGGCATCGCGGCTGTAGATGATGACGTGCGCGCCGTTGATCACCCTTCCACGCTAACTTCGGCACCCCGCGGAACCCGGCAACGGCGCGCCTATCGCCGCGCTCTGCGGAATTCGCCCCCGCCGGCGCCCCCGTTCCGCGTCCCGGCGACGCAGTCTTGGAGTAAGGGGCCTCGGGATCCGGGGCCTCGCCGCGAGATGCGGGGAAATCCGGGAGCGGGCGATGAGGCAAAGCGTCAGGCTCGGCACCATCAGAGGCGTACCCGTCGGCGCCCACTGGTCCACGGTGGCCATCTTCGGGCTGATCGTGGCACTCCTCGCCACCCGCATCCTGCCGGCCGCCGCCGGCAACCCGTCGCCCGTCGTCGCGTGGGCCGTCGCCATCCCCACCGGCGCGCTGTTCCTGGCCTCGCTGCTCGCCCACGAAGCCGCCCACGCCGTGGTCGCCCGCCGGCACGGCATGCGCGTCAAGTCCGTGACCCTGTGGCTGCTCGGCGGCGTCGCCGAACTCGAAGAGGAACCCCCGGACTGGCGTACCGACTTGCGCGTCGCCCTGGCCGGCCCCGCGACCAGCTTCGCGGCCGGCGCCGCCGGCGTCGGACTCGCCTATGCCGCCGCGGCCGCCGACCTGCCCGACGTCCTCGCGCTGGCCCTGCTCTGGACCGGCGGTACCAACCTGCTCCTCGCCGTCTTCAACCTGCTGCCCGGCGCCCCGCTCGACGGCGGCCGGGTGCTGCGCGCCGTCATGTGGCGGCACACCGGCGAACGCGACCGCGCCGCGCGCGCCGCCGCCCGCGCCGGACGGATCCTCGGCGCCGTGTTCATCGGCGGCGGCGCGTTCCTGGTGCTGACCGGGGTGACCGCCGACGGCCTGTGGTTCATGCTGCTCGGCTGGTTCGTGGTCGGCGCCGCGGCGGGCGAGGAAGCCCGCAGCACGCTCGGCCGCGGCCTCGAAGGGCTGCTGGTGCGCGACGTCATGACGTCCGCCCCCGACACCGTCGGCTCGTGGACCACCGTCGCCGACTGCGCCGAACGCCTGGTCACCGGCTCCCGGCAGTCCGTCTTCCCGGTCGTCGGCTTCGACGGTCAGCCGGTCGGCGTCGTCACCCTCCGCATGCTCGCCGCCGTCCCCGCCCGCCTGCGCGCCGACACCCGCGTCGAGGCCGTCGCCCGCCCGGTCCACCGGCTCCTGGCCCCGGACGAGCCCGCCGACCAGGTCCTCACCGCCCTCACCTCGGGCAGCCACGCCGCCTTGGTCCTGGACGACGGCCGCCTCGTCGGCATGGTCACCCACGACGACATCGCCCGCCTCCAGCACCACGCGGCGCTCCGCGGCCGCCCGGCGGAACCGCCGCGGCCGTGACGGGGACGTCTCCCCAACGCCTCCCCATCGACCGCCGAACGCGCTGCGCCCCGGAGACGGATCCGGCGATACGGAGCGTCCACGGGGCTGCGCGTGGCCGTGACCTGCGGGTTGGCTTACTTGGGCAGGTTCCGTGCCATCACGATCCGCTGCACCTGGTTGGTGCCCTCGTAGATCTGCGTGATCTTCGCGTCGCGCATCATGCGCTCCACCGGGTAGTCCCGCGTGTAGCCGTAGCCGCCGAGGAGCTGGATGGCGTCGACGGTGATCTCCATGGCGACGTCGGACGCGTAGCACTTGGCGGCGGCGCCGAAGAAGGTGAGGTCGTCGTCGCCGCGCTCGGACTTCGCCGCGGCCTGGTAGGTCAGCGCGCGGGCGGCCTCCAGCTTCATGGCCATGTCCGCGAGCATGAACTGGATGCCCTGGAACTCGGCGATCGCCTTGCCGAACTGCTTGCGCTCCTGGACGTACTGCTTGGCGTAGTCGAGCGCGCCCTGGGCGATGCCCAGCGCCTGGGCGGCGATGGTGACGCGGGTGTGGTCGAGGGTCGCCATCGCGGTCGCGAAGCCGGTGCCCTCGGCGCCGATCATGCGGTCGGCCGGGATCCGCACCCGGTCGAGGTAGACCTCGCGGGTGGGGGAGCCCTTGATGCCGAGCTTCTTCTCGGGTGCCCCGAACGACACGCCTTCGTCGGACTTCTCCACCACGAACGCGGAGATGCCCTTGGAACGCTTGTCCGGGTCGGTGACGGCCATGACCGTGTAGTACTCGGACACCCCGGCGTTGGTGATCCACCGCTTCACGCCGTCGAGCACCCAGAAGTCGCCGTCGCGGACCGCGCGGGTGCGCATCGACGCGGCGTCCGAGCCCGCCTCGGGCTCGGACAGGCAGTACGAGAACATCGCCTCGCCCGCGGCGACCGGGGTGAGGTAGCGCTGCTTCAGCTCCTCCGAACCGGACAGGATGAGCGGCATCGTGCCGAGCTTGTTCACCGCCGGGAGGAGCGACGACGACGCGCACACCCGCGCGACCTCCTCGATCACGATCACCGTCGCGAGGGCGTCGGCACCGGCGCCGCCGTACTCCTCGGGGATGTGCACCGCGGTCAGGTCCGCGGCGCGCAGCGCGTCGAGGGCTTCCTGCGGGAACCGGCCGGCTTCGTCCACGTCGGCCGCGAACGGTGCGATCTTCGCCTCCGCCAACCCGCGCACCGTGTCCCGGAGCATCGCGTGCTCCTCCGAGACCCGGAACAGATCGAAATCACTACGACCGGCCATGATCAGGTTCTGCCTTCCAACGACGTGCACAAAAGGACGAAAAAGGGGGGGAGGCGTGGCTCAGTAGGCGTGGAACCCGCGGCCGCTCTTGCGGCCGATGAGCCCGGCTTCGACCATGCGGAGGAGCAGCGGCGGCGGCGCGTACAGGGGCTCCTTGAATTCCGCGTACATCGACTCGGCGATCGCGTTGAGCGTGTCGAGGCCGATGAGGTCGGCGAGGCGCAGCGGGCCGAGCGGGTGGGCGCAGCCGAGCACCATGCCGTTGTCGATGTCCTCGGCGGACGCGAACCCGGACTCCAGCATCCGCACCGCGGACAGCAGGTAGGGGACGAGCAGCGCGTTGACGACGAAGCCGGCCCGGTCCTGCGAGCGGATCACCGTCTTGCCGAGCAGCGCGGTGGCGAACTCCTCGACGCGCCGCGTGGTTTCGTCGGAGGTGACGAGCGAGGGGATGACCTCGACCAGGCGCTGCACGGGGACCGGGTTGAAGAAGTGCATGCCGGCGACGTGCTCGGGGCGCCGGGTCGCGGTGCCGAGCTTCATGATCGGGATCGACGAGGTGTTCGACGCGAGGACCGCTTCCGGGTCGGTGACGACGCGGTCGAGTTCGGTGAAGATGCCGAGCTTGACGTCCTCGTTCTCGGACGCCGCCTCGATCACCAGCGTGCGGTCCGCGAAGTCGGCGAGCGACGTGGTGAAGCGGATGGCATCGAGTGCCTTGGCCCGCTCGGGCTCGTCGATCTTGCCCGCCTTCACCGCGCGGTCGAGCGATTTGGCGATCCGTTTGCGGCCCTGCTCGGCGGTGTCCGGGCTGGTCTCGCACACCATCACGTCCAGGCCGGCGCGGGCGCAGACCTCGGCGATTCCGGCGCCCATCTGGCCGCCGCCGACCACGCCGATCCGGCGCAGGGAGGTCGTCATGAAGCTTCCTCACTCCAGGTGTGCCCGCGGCCCCTTGTGGGGGAGCGGACACGCGGTGGTGCACGGAACATGGCCGTGCGGAACACGCGTAGGGAACTGAGTTCCCTACTGTAAGGGTATCGAGTGTCATTCGGCTAGGCTGGGGCCCATGACCAAAGTGCCGATGCGCGACGCCCTGATCGAGGCGGCGTTCGCGCTGTTCCCGGACCGCGGCTACGACGGCACGACGGTCGACGACATCGTGGCCCGGGCCGGCGTCGGGCGGCGCTCGTTCTTCCGCTACTTCCCGACGAAGGAAGACGTGGTCTTCCCCGACCACGAGCACTCGCTCACCGAGATGCGGGAGTTCCTCGAAGCGGCCCGCGACGACGAGGACCCGATCGCCAAGGTCTGCGACGCCGCCCGCATGGTCCTCGGGCTCTACGCCGACAAACCCGCGTTCTCCGTCCAGCGCTACCGCATGACCCGCCAGGTCCCCGGACTGCGCGCCTACGAGCTCTCCGTCGTCCGCCGCTACCAGCAGGCCCTCGCCACCTACCTGCGCGCCCGCTTCGCCGGCTCCCCGCAGAGCACCCTGCGCGCCGACGTCATCTCCGCCTCCGTGGTCGCCGCGCACAACCACGCCCTGCGCTCCTGGCTGCGCGCCGACGGCGACGGCGACGTGTGGGCCGCCGTCGACGAAGCCCTCGACCTGGTCCGCAGCGCCTGGCACCCGGACGGCTCCCCGGCCGGCGCCGCGGCCCCCGAACCCGACGACGTCGTGGTGTTCGTGGCCCGCCGCAGCACCCCGATGTGGCGCGTCGTGCGCGACGTCGAGGCCGCGCTCACCCCCGCGGGCCGCGCCGAAGAATCCGGGCAGGCCGCGGACTTGGCCGATAGGACGGCCTAGCGGGCACGCCGCTCGCGGTACGCCGGTCACGCGACCTCCGCCGGGTGGGAACCCGCCGCGGATACCCGTGTCGACCGGCGCATAACCCGCGCGTCGGCGGCCCCGCGGAGGGACCGCCGACGCCGCGCATGCTCAGGTCGGCTCAGTGCACCTGCCGGTCGTGCCCCGCCCAGTACGGCTCGCGCAGCTTGAACTTCTGCAGCTTGCCCGTCGCCGTGCGCGGCAGACTCTCCGCGAAGTCCACCCGCTTGGGGCACTTGTAGCCCGCGAGCCGGGTGCGGCAGTGTGCGATCAGCTCCTCCGCCGTCACCCCCGAGCCGTCGGTGACGACCAGGGCGGTCACCAGCTCGCCCCACTTCTCGTCCGGCGTGCCGATCACCGCGACCTCCCGGATCGCCGGATGCGACATCAGGGCGTCCTCGACCTCGATCGACGACACGTTCTCGCCGCCCGAGATGATGACGTCCTTCTTCCGGTCCGAGATCACGACATAGCCCTCGTCGTCGACGTAGCCGCCGTCACCGGTGCGGAACCAGCCGCCGGCCTGCGCCTTGGCGGTCTCCTCCGGCTGGTCCCAGTAGCCGTCGAGGTTGTGGTTCGACGCCGTCAGCACCTCGCCGTCCACGTCGACGTCGACCCGGACGCCGAGCGCCGGGACGCCCGCGCGGCTGAGCCGCCGGGCCCGCTCGGTGCTGTCGAGGCCGTCCCATTCGGCGCGCATCCGGTTGACGGTGACCACGGGGGACGTCTCGGTGAGGCCGTAGATCTGCATGAACTCCCAGCCGAGATCGTCGAGAATCCGCTGGATCGTGCGGGTCGGCGGCGGGGCGCCCGCGCAGATGACACGCACCCGGTCGCGGCCGGGGATCTCGCCGTCCCAGTGCGGCGCGGCGTCCAGCACGGCGTTGACCACGGCGGGCGCGGCGCACATGAGGGTGACGCCGTGCTCCTCGACGCGGCGCAGGATCTCCGTGCCGTCGACCTGGCGGAGCACGATGTGGCGGCCGCCGAGGCCGGTGACGCCGTAGGGCATGCCCCAGCCGTTGGCGTGGAACATCGGCAGCGTGTGCAGGTACACGTCCCGGTCGCCGACGCCCGCGTGCAGGGCGAAGACCGTGGCGTTGAGCCACAGCTTCCGGTGCGTGAGCTGCACGCCCTTCGGGCGGGCGGTCGTTCCCGAGGTGTAGTTGATCGTCGCGGTCGCGGCCTCGTCGGGTGCGTCCCACGGGCGCGGCTCGACGCCGTGGAGGTAGAGCGCGTCGTCGTCGCCGAGCACGAACTTGTGCGGGACGTCGAGGCCGTCGAGGACGCCCGCACACGACGGGTCCGCGTAGACGACCTCGGCGCCGCTGTGCCGCACGATGTAGTCGATCTCCGGCGTGGTCAGCCGGAAGTTCACCGGAACGAGGACGCGGCCCCAGCCGGACACGCCGAAGAACGACGTGAACAGCCGCGCCGAGTTCTGCGAGATCACCGCGACCCGGCCGCCGGCCGGCACCCCGAGCCGGTCCAGCCGGGCGGCCTGTGCGCGGGCGAGCGCGGCAACGTCGCGGTAGGTGGGGGAGCCGAGCGGCGTCGCGGGCTGGTCCGGCTCGTCGACGACGGCGATCCGGTCCGGGAACACGCGCTCCGCGCGGTCCAGGAAGTCCCGAACGGTCAGCGGGTAGTACACGGCAGCACCTCCGGCATGGGGCGGGTCGTCGAAGTAAAGCCGAGGGGCAGGGGGTGGGGCCAGAACCCGGTGCGTGTGTCCTGCGGAGTCGTTCGGGTGGGAGAGGCGCGCGGGACGGCTCGGGACGGGGTCGCGGGACGGTGTGACGGAAAACCTGTTGCGGAGCGGATCGCTCCGTCTTAGTTTAACGGAGTGATCTACTCCGATAGGGGGCTCCCATGCACACCGTCGCGCGTATGCACGCCGTCGCCTTCACCGACTTCGGCCCGCCCGACGTCCTCCGCCCGGTCGACCTGCCGGTCCCGCACGTCGACCCCGTCGCCGACCCGACCGCGGTGCGCGTCGCGGTGCGCGCCGCCGGGGTGATGCCGTTCGATACCGGCGTACGCGCCGGCGAGTTTCCCCGAAGTCTCACCCCCGGCCTGCCGGAGCATCCGGTGGTGCCGGGCAACGAGTTCGCGGGGGTCGTCGACGAAGCCGGGCCGGACAGCGGATTCGCGGCCGGCGACGAGGTGTTCGGGTTCACGACGCTCGGCGCGTATGCCGAGTACGTGGTCGTCCCCTCCGCCAACCTCGCCCGCAAACCCGCCGCCATGCCGTGGACGGTCGCCGCCGCCCTCCCGGGCAACGGTCAAGGCGCGCACATGGCGCTGCGCGAGCTGAACGTCGGACCCGGTGACACCGTCCTGATCCACGCCGCCGCGGGCGGCCTCGGCACGCTGGCCGTGCAGATCGCGCGGGCGTGGGGCGCCGCGACGGTGATCGGCACCGCCGGCGAGGCCAACCACGACTACCTGCGCGAGCTGGGCGCCACCCCGGTCCGCTACGGTCCCGGACTGATCGAGCGGGTGCGTGCCGCGGCGCCGGACGGTGTGGACGCGGTCCTCGACGGCGCCGGACGCGAGGCCCTGCTGGCATCGGTGGAAGTGGTCCGGGACCGCGATCGGATCGTCACGATGATCGACGACGCCGCCGCACGCGAACTCGGACTGCGCGAATGGACGCCCAGCCGCGACGCCCGCCGGCTCGTCGACCTCGCCGACCTGTGGAGTCGGGGGGAACTGCGTGTGCACTTCCGCGCGGTCCTCCCGCTCGCGGACGCCGCGGACGCGCACCGGCTCGTGGAACGCGGGCACGGCCGCGGCAAGGTCGTGCTGACCGTGGACGCTTCGTGAACGGCCGCGAGCTGTTCCGGGACCGGCGGTTCGCGATCCTGTTCACCGCGCGCAGCTTCTCGGTCCTGGGCGCGGCTTTCGGACCGGTGGCGCTGGCGTTCGGAGTGCTGGACCTCCCCGGAGCGAACGCCACGACGCTGACGATCGTGCTGGCCGCGCAAGCGGTGCCGGAAGTCGCCCTGATGCTGTTCGGCGGCGTCACCGCCGACCGCATGTCCCGGGCCCGGCTGATGGCGTTCTCCGAAACCCTGTCCGCGGTCTGCTTCTTCGCCATCGCGGCGATGTTCCTGACCGGGCACGCGCCGGTCGTCGCGGTCGCCGGCGCGGCCGCCGGGACGGGCGTGGCACTCGCCCTGTTCTATCCGGCACTGACCGGGCTCGTCCCCGACGTCGTCCCCGAGGAGCACCTGCAGACGGCGAACGGCGTGCTGCGGATCGGCGTCAACGCCGCACGCATGCTCGGGCTGGCGCTGGCCGGTGCCGCGGTCGCGCTGATCGGGCCGGGCTGGGCCCTGGTGCTCAACGGCACGGGATTCGTGGCGTCGGCACTGCTGCTCAAGAGCCTGAAAGTCCCGCCCGCGGCACGCGGTGAAGCCCCCTCGACCCTGCGGGAACTCCGGGAAGGCTGGCAGGAGTTCCGGTCCCGGCAGTGGCTGTGGGTGATCGTGCTGCAGTTCACCTTCGTCATCGCCGGACTGCAGGCGTGCATGGGGGTGCTCGGGCCTGTCGTCGCGAAGGCCGACCTGGGCGGGGCGCCGGCCTGGTCGGCGGTGCTCATCGGCGAAGCGCTGGGCACCTTCGCCGGGGTGTTCCTCGCGATCCGGATCCGGCCCCGGCGGACGCTGTTCGTGGCGACACTCGCGGTGCTGCTCGTGCCGCTGCCGTTCCTGCTCCTCGGCCTGGGGGCGCCACTGGCGGTCGTGGTCGCCGGGGTGTTCGTCACCGGGGCCGCTTTCGACGTGTTCGGCGTGCTGTGGGAGACCACGATGCAGCGGGAGATCCCGCGCGAGGCGCTGTCCCGGGTCAGCGCCTACGACGCGCTCGGATCGTTCATGTTCGGTCCGCTGGGGCTGGTCGCGGCCGCGCCGCTGGCCGACGTCATCGGGGCGCGCGGCGCGCTGGTCGCGTTCTCCGGACTGGTCGTCGCCGCGACGGTCGGCGCCTTGCTGTCGCCCGACGTGCGGCGGGTCCGGGCCGGCGCCCCGCCCGCGGCGGAGTCCGAACCCGGACCCGACGCCGTCCCCGAGCCACGGGGCGGGGGCTCGGACGCCGCGACCGTGCCCCCGCCCCGGGTTCCCGACCTCACTCCGGCCGTTGCAGCCGCGCTGTCACCGCAATCCGGTTCAGCGCATTCGTCACCGCAATCGTCAGGATGAGGTTGCCCAACTGCTGGGGCCCGAACAGGTTTTCCGCCGCGTCATAGACCGCGTCCGGGACACCGTCGGGCCCCAGCCGCGTCACCGCGTCGGCAAGCCCCAGCGCGGCACGCTCCGACGCGGTGAACCGCGTCGACTCGCGCCAGCCCGCCAACTCGTGCAGCCGCTCGGGCGGTTCCCCGAGCCGCTGCGCGTCGGCGGCGTACTCGGCCAGATGCGGGGCACTCCCGTTGAGCTGCGACGTGCGCAACTTGACCAGCACCCGCAGCCGGTCGTCGACCAGACCGTCCCGCCGGATCAGGCTGTCGAGGCGCGCCAGCGCCTGATAGCCCCCGGCCGCGGCGGCGGGGAGGTCGATGCGCTGTCGATACACTGAAGGCTCCTTGCCCTACGGGGGACTTGCCACGGCCGCACCCGCCACTGCCCGGGATATGCAGAGCTCGGCGAGATCGATGACACCCGTGTCCCCATCGCGATGCGCCTCCACCCGGCGGATGAACCAGTCACCCAGCACGGCCCCTTCCGGATCCGCCGGCACGCCGCCGATGATCACCGCCAGCCGGAAAGCCGCCACCTTCGCATCGTCGTGCGCGTCCGACTCCGCACTCGCGCTCGCGCTCATCGCACCCTCTCGAAAGGACCGCGCCCTGGAAAGGCGCTCTTCCTGCCCTCCCACCCTCGGCCCTCGAGCCCCGCACGAACAACGACGAAGATCGCAACGCACATTAAGCCCCGCTAAGCGGTCCCCCGCGAGTCCGCCCGACGCGGACGGTCAGCCCCCGGCGGGCACGGGGATCCGGGACACCTGTCCGTCCCGGCGCAGCATGGCCAGCGCCTCGCGCAGCGTCAGGTTCGCCCGCGCGTGCCACTCGTCCTTGAGGACGGAGTACATGTTGGCGTCCCACCAGTGGCCGTCGCGGAAGTAGACGTGCCGGATCTTGCCGTCGAGTGAACCGCCCGCGGCCAGGAACAGCCGGTTGGCGATGGTGTTCTCCTCGGCGGCCATGCACCAGAAGCGCTCGGCGCCGAGGTCCTCGATCGCCATCCCGAGGACGAGCTGCGTCGTCTCGTAGCCCGCCGCGAGGTTCGCCAGGCCCGGCCGCAGGATGATCGTGTGGCTGTAGACGGCGGAGTACCGGTCGAGTTCGAGGGTCACCGTGCCGACGAGGTAGCCATCCGCGAGCTGGACGATGGCCATGCAGAAACGGACGCGGGCCGGGTCGGCCTGCTCGGCCTCGGCCTGACGCACCAACTCGACAACGGCGTCGTGCGATAGCGCACCCGACGAAGTGCGGCGCATGACATGCGGATCGCCCAGGATCTCGGACAACGCATCGGCATCGGACACGGTGAGTTCGCGCAACGCCAGCGTCGCGCCGGCACGTCGCACTCGGGCAGGGGACAGCACAGAGGATTCCATGAGCGCCGATACTAACTATATGGATGTGATTGACTACAACCCGTGACGATTTTGGGAGAACAGTTCAGCGCCGTCGACGACGCGGCCGCCCCGGACCCCTTCGTGTCCTACCTGGAGCAGGTCGCCGCCCTCCCCGCGATGGCGCAGGCCCGCCACCGCACCTACGACCTGGCGGCCGAAGTCGACGGCCCCGGAGCCGACATCGGATGCGGAACCGGCACCGCCCTCGCCGAGTTGGCCGCCCGCGGCATCTCCGGCACCGGCGTCGACCGGAGCACCGCGATGGTCGATGCGGCCCGGCTGCGCCACCCCGACCTCCCGTTCGCCACCGGCGACGCCCTCGAACTGCCCTTCTCCGACGGCTCGTTGTCCTGGTACCGGGCCGAACGCGTCTACCTGCACCTGGCCGACCCGGCGGCCGCGATCGCCGAAGCCCGGCGCGTCCTGGTTCCCGGCGGGCGCATCGTCCTCGCCGACCCCGACTTCGACTCCGTCGTCCTGACCTGCGGCGACCCGTCCCTCACCCGCACGCTGATCGCCGGCTTCACCGACAGCCTCGCCAACGGACACGCCGGCACCCGCACCATGGCCGACCTCGCCGCCGCCGGGTTCCGCGACATCCGCGTCGACGCCGTCCCGCTCACTTTCACCAGCCTCCCCGTGGCCGAGCCGCTGTGGCTGCTCCCCGCACTCGCACACGCGGCCGCCACCGGCCTCGCCACTGCCGAGCAGACCGCTCGGTGGCATGCCGACCTCCGCGACCGCGCGGACCGCGGCGCGTTCCTCGGCGCCGTGACCTTGTTCGTCACCTCCGCGCGACGCCCGGGCTGATCCGCCGCGGTGGGGATGTCAAGATTCCGCCTGCGGTTCCGACTCACGGGTGAACGGCGTCCCCGAAACGCCGCCGTCGAAGGTCGGGAAGGCAGGAACAGCATGCAGAAGCTGGTGCAGCAGGTCGTGGACGAACTGGTCGAGTCCGGCGCCGAGCTGGGCATCCAGGTCGCGGTGTACCGGCAGGGAGAGCTGGTCGTGGATGCGGTGGCGGGCGTCGCGGATCCGGCGAGCGGGCGGCCGGTCGCCTCGGACACCCCGTTCTTCAGCGCCTCGACCGCCAAGGGGGTGACCGCGACGGTGGCGCACGTCCTCGCCGAGCGCGGCGCGCTGGACTACGACACCCCGATCGTGGAGTTCTGGCCGGAGTTCGGCGCGCACGGCAAGGGCAAGGCGACCGTCCGGCACGCGCTGACCCATTCCGTCGGCGTCCCCGCGCTCCCGGCCGACCTCACCGTGTGGGACCTGGCCGACTGGGAGCGGATGTGCGCCCTGATCGCCGCCGCCGAGCCGTGGTGGGAGCCCGGCACCAAGACCGGCTACCACGCGGTGACCTGGGGCTTCGTCATGGGCGAAATCGTCCGGCGGGCCACCGGGAAGCCGATCGCGCAGGTGCTCGCCGAGGAGGTGGCGAAGCCGCTGGGCATCGGCGGCGAACTGTTCTTCGGCGTACCGGAATCCGAGATGAGCCGGCTCGCCCGGCTCCAGGACGCGCCCGGGACCGCCGCGATGATGGCGGCGATGCCTGCCGACCTCCCGCTGGTCAAGGCCACGCCGCCCGCGCTCACCCCCAGCGCCGACTACGGCAACAACCCGGTCGTGCTGACCGCGGACATCCCCTCGGGCGGCACGATGTCCGCCCGCGCGGTCGCCCGCATGTACGCCGCGCTGCTGGGGGAGGTGGACGGCGTCCGGCTGATCTCCGACGCGCGGCTGCGCACGGCCACCGCGTTGGCCACCGCCGACGTCGACCAGATGGTCGGCTTCCCGGCGCCGCGGGCGCTCGGCTACAACCTCGGCCGCCCGGGCGCCGACCCGCAGCGGACCCTGAGCGTCTTCGGCATGCCCGGCATGGGCGGCAGCACCGCATATGCGGACACCGAGACCGGCGTCGCCTTCGCGCTGACCAAGAACCGGTTCTTCCCCGGACCTTCCGATGCGGTCGACCGGATCGGGGCCTTGGTCGCGGAGGCGGTGGCCGACTGAGGATGGGGCCGGTCGGGTCCGTCGCGCGGCGGACCCGACCGGACGGGGCCTGCGGTCACCCCACGGTCGCCGCCCGCACGCACAGCACGTCCGGCAGGTGCTCGGCAACCCGGTGCCAGTGCGCGCCGCCATCCCGGCCGACGTACACCTCACCCGAGCGCGTCCCGAAGTACACGTTGGCTTCCGGGGTGTCGTCGACCGTCAGCGCGTCCCGCATCACGCCCGTCCAGAACCCGTCCTCCGGAAGCCCGGCGGACAGCGCCTCCCACGTCTCCCCGGCGTCGTCGCTGCGGTACACCCGGCAGCGGCCTTCCGGCGGGAACCGCATCGCGTCCGCGACCAGCGGGAACGCGAACACCGTGTCCGGCGCGTGCGGATGCACCGCGATCGGGAAGCCGAAGTCGCTCGGCAGGCCGTCCGCGATCGACTGCCACGTCGCCCCGCCGTCGTCGCTGCGGTACACGCCGTGGTGGTTCTGCAGGAACAGCCGGTCCGGGCGCGCCGGATGCCGGGCGATCTTGTGCACGCACTGGCCGAACTCCGGATACTCGTCCGGCAGGAAGTACGCCCGGATCCCCGTGTTCGACGCCTGCCACGTGACCCCGCCGTCGTACGTGCGGTACACCCCGCCCGTCGACATCGCCACCGTCATGTCGCCCGGCACCGTCGGATGCGGCAGCACCGTATGGATCGCCATCCCGCCGAACCCCGGCGTCCAGTGCGGCCGATGCGGGTGGTCCCACAACCCGCGGACCAGCGCGAACGACCGGCCGCCGTCGTCCGAGCGGAACAGCGCGGACGGCTCGATCCCGGCATACACGGTGTCCGGCTCGTGCGCCGCGCCCGGCTGCAACTGCCACACCCGCTCCACCGACGCGTCCGCGTCCTTCGGGAACGCCACCACCGCCACCTGCGGTTCGCCCCACGACGCCCCCAAGTCGTCGCTCGCCGCGACCGCGGGCCCGAAATGCTCGCTGGTCACCCCCGCCAGCACCCGCGGCTCCGCCCGCCGCTTGTCGATCAGCACCGAGTACACCCCTGTCATCGGGTGGTGCGGCCCGGTGAAATCCCACGCCCCGCCGCCGTCGGTCGAACGACCGAGCCACAGGCCCTTACGGGTGCCCACGGCGAGGAGGATGGTTTCCGGCATGGCAGCCTCCGAGCGGTTTGCGCGTACAGACGGACCCCCCACACCGTCCGCACGCTACGCCCGATCCGTCGGCAATCAAGCCAATCCACTCCGGTTTCTCTCGAACGAGTGAACGACCAACCGTGCGTGTCGGTGCGCTCCGTCATCATGGCCGCGGCAATCGCGCGTGCGAGCGTGAAGGGGGAAACCGTGCGAACCGTGTTCGACGGCGACGTCGATGTCGCCTACATGTCGATGTACGTCGATGCCCGGGACGATTGGGCCCGATCCCTCGGCAGCGCCGTCGGCGGCCAGGAGAACGGAATCTGCGGCGCCGCCGAGCCCGGGCACCTGCAGCTGATCACCGGCATGCATACCGGCCACGTCCGCCTGACCATCGAAATCCACGACACTGCCCCGGCGTTGGACGACCACTGGGAGGACATCGTCGAGGTGTCCTTCGCCCCGGAAACCGCGACGGTGTCCGTCAACCAGTGGGGCGGCGGCACTCCGTGCGAGTTCGCCCTGGCGGCGGCGCCGCACCGGGTCCGCTACTGCGCCACCGGCATGGATGCGGGCAACGACATGAACGTCTTGCTCAGCGGCGAGCCCCACGTCGACAGCTACTTGCTCCAGTTCTGGCCCGCAGCGGAAGAACCCGACCAGGTGCTCAAGCTGACCAGCAAGCAGGCCGCCTACTGGCACTCCCACGCGCGGTCCCAGCCACCCCCGCCGACCCCCGAAGAACGAGCCGAAGCAGCCCGGCGCGCCGCGGAGGAAGAACGGCAGCGGCAGCGGGAAGCCGCCCGGCGGTACGAGCTCACCGTCTGGGGTGGTCGCGAGCCGTCCGACCGGCTGCGCAACATCCGCGGGAACGTCCACGGGCTGCGGGTCCTCGACGTCCACCTCGTGCACGCGCTCGACGCGGCCGGCCCGGCGGTCCAGCGCCGTATCGCGCGCTGGGCCGCCCGTCGTGCGTTCGAGGCCGCGGGGTTGGCGCAGGTCGACTGGATCGCGCCCGCGCTCGACGCGCTCGATGCGGGGGAACCGCTGCCCGAGCCGTTCGGCGACGGCCGCCGCGCCTTCGACCGCGTGTACGGCGACCCCGGGGTGCCGCGCACCACGGTCGTCATTCCCGCCCTGGCGCCGCGCGAGATCAGCCGTCAAGCGGTGGCCCTGCCGGCGCTCACCGGGGCGGCCGAGCCCGACCCGCTGCAAGCCGCCGTGGACGCGTTGTACGCGGCGGCGTCCAGTTTCGGTTCGGACGGCCGCGGATTCCTCGCCGAAGTCCGGCGGAGGTTTCCGGAACTCGGCGAAGTGCCCGACCCGCCCGACCCGCCGGTGCCGACGGCGCCGCCGGAGATATTCGGTTGGGACTTCACCAGCTGAGGCGGCAGCCTCAAGCCGCGACCGTCACCGCGCCGCGGTCGATGGCCGGAGTCAGCGTCCGGCCGACGGCGGCGGTGCTCGTGCCGCCGATGCCGCGGGCGAAGACGTACACGCGCAGCGCGGCGAAGCGGCCGATGCCCGCCAGGCCCGAGGCCGACAGGTACACGGCCTGCTCGGTCATCACGCCGGGGGATCCGGCGGTGGCGTGCAGGGCGAGCATGGCGGCGGTGGTGAACAGGTAGCTGACCGCGGCGGTGCCGCTGGACTGGAGGTGCATGCGCCAGCCGCGGCGGTCGCTGCGGAACGTCATGCGGCTGTGCAGTTCGTTGGCGGCGATCGTGGACACGACGGTGACCGCGGCGTTGGCGATCGCCAGCGATATGGAGAAGTACGCGGTGAGCACCACCAGGACGCCGCTCGCCGCGATGCCGGTGCCGCCGCCGAAGACCACGAAGCGGACGAACGAGGCGACGGGGCCGGTGCCGGTGGCGGCGGTGCGGATCGCGCTGCGGCTGGTCTTCACGTACGGCTCCTCGTCCCCGGACGGACCCTGTCGTCCGCCATGCCCCAAACCTAGAAACCCAGGGCCGCCGGGCCCATGGGGCCGGCAGCCGAACCGACGTGGGGCCAGCCCCACCTTTGCGGTGGGGGACTGCCCGCCATGCCGTCCGTCCCGGACGACTCTACGAGCCATCTAGGAAAGGTCCGTTCCGCTATGCCTCCGGAATTGCTCCGGCCGGCGATCCGGCACGTGACCCGGCTTCCTCTCTTGCAGACCGCGGCGAGGCCGCGAACTCATCGGTGTGGCATAGCAGGACAACAAAGAACCCCCGGACGGGAATCCCGTCCGGGGGTGTGTTCCGCGCCACTGCCCGAGGCGGCCGGGCGCGGCCTGAGGGGCTGTCAGGGGCTGCGAGGGGCTGTCAGGGGCTGGGCGGATCGCGGTAGTACCGCTGCTCGTACACGTCCGCCCCGGAGCGGGAGCGGCGGCGCAGCGCGGTCGCCACGATCCCGGCGAGCAGGCCGACCGCGCCGCCCGCCATGAGGATGGTGCCGAGGACGTCGAGGTTCACCCACGTCGGGTCCCAGGTGATGGCGTATTTGAGGATCGCGCCGAGGATGATCAGGGCGAGTCCGCCGGCGATGGTCATGGCACTCCAGCCGCAAAGCATAGGCAGCAGCAAGCGCATATCAACGCCAATACGTTGATATGACACTTGATCAGTCACTGCCACTTTGTCCGGGCATGGGAGGTACGGCAACCGCAGGCGTGCGACGCCGCCCGATCGGCCGAACGCGCCGCTTGCTCCGACGGCCGCGGGACTCCACCCACTTCGCGAGTCCGGACAGCAGCATGCACATGCCGATGTAGATCGGCGCGATGACCATGACGACGGGGATGAACGGCAGGCTGTAGTCGAGGTTCGTGGCGATCTGCTTGCCCGCGTAGAGGAACTCCTCGTAGGAGATGAGGAAGCCCAGCGAGGTGTCCTTCAGCGCCACGACGAGCTGGCTGATGATCGCCGGCAGCATCGTGCGGACGCCCTGCGGGATGAGCACGTGGCTCATCACCTGGGTCTTGCGCATGCCCAGCGCGTACGCCGCCTCGCCTTGGCCGCGCGGCACCGCGTGCACGCCCGCCCGGAACACCTCGGCGAGGACCGAGCCGTTGTACAGCGTCAGTCCGCTGATCAGTGCCCACTGCGGTTCGACCTTGAGCGCGATGAAGATGAAGAAGATCATCACCAGTACCGGCATCGCCCGGAAGAACTCGACGACCACCGTCGACGCCCACCGGATCACCCGGTGGTCGGACAGCCGACCCGCCGCGAACACCGCGCCGAACACCAGCGACAGCACCGCCGCCCACGCGAACGCCTTCAGCGTGTGCTGGAGGCCCCGCCACAGCAGCTCCTGGATGCCGACGTAGGTGAACGGGCTCCACTTCTCGGCGGCGAACTGCCCGGTGTCGACCAGCTTGTAGACGATCCACGCGACGATCCCCGCGAGGACCAGCGACGCGAGGGCGCCGTACAGGCGGTGGCGCCGCAGTGCGGCCGGTCCCGGCTGGTCGTAGAGCGCGCTGCTCACCGGACCACCTCCCAATGCTTCTCCATGATCCGGAACACGAGGCTGATGGAGAGCGTGATGATCAGGTAGCCCACGGCGATCCAGACGAACGTCCACACGATGTTGAAGCCCAGTTCGTTGAGCGTGCGGTAGGTGCCCAGGAGTTCGACGACGCTGAACGACCCGGCGATCGCCGAGTTCTTCGCCAGCGCGATGAGCGTCGACCCGAGCGGCGGCAGCACCGACCGGAACGCCTGCGGCAGCACGATCACGCCGAGCGTCTGCCCGAACGACAGGCCCAGGCTGCGTGCCGCCTCGCCCTGCCCGGTCGGCACGGTGTTGATGCCGGACCGCACCGCCTCGCAGATGAACGCGGACGTGTAGCAGCCGAGCGTGAGGACCGCGAACAGGAAGAACGGCAGCACGATGCCGAACCGCGGCAGCCCCAGCACGACGGCGAAGAACAGCAGCGTCAGCGGCGTGTTCCGCAGGATGTTGACCCACGTGGCGCCGAACAGCCGCATCGGCGCGATCGGCGACACCCGGCACGCCGCCACGAGCACCCCCAGCAGCAGCGCGAGCGCGGACGACGCCGCGGTGAGTTCGACGGTGCCGACGAAGCCTTCCCAGTACGTGTGCCAGTTTTCGGTGAGAACGTTCATCGCTTCCGCTTTCTCGGCGTGACTCGGCGGGACCCGGCGTTTCTCGGCGCCCGGCCGGCTAGTAGCGGTCGATCGGCGGGGGAGCGGGCGCGGGGACGCCGGACAGGCCGAGCGTGGCGTCGTACGCGGCCTTCCAGTTCCCGTTCTGCTCGTTGTGCGCGATCGCGTCGTCGATGGCCAGCCGGAACGCCCGGTCGCCGCGCGGCACGCCGATGCCGTACGGCTCCTCCGAGAACAGCGGTCCGGCGAGCTTGAGCTGGTCCGGCACCTTGGCCGCGTAGCCCTTGAGGATCGTGTCGTCGGTGCTGACCGCGGCGACCTGGTAGCTGATCAGGTTGTCGACGCACACCGAGTAGCTGTCGTAGCCGACCAGCTCGACTTGCGGATAGTCCTTCTGCAGCCGCTGGTACGGCGTCGACCCGGCCACCGAGCAGACCTTCTTGCCTTTCAGGTCCTGGATGCCGTTGATGTGCTTCTCGTCGGTGCGTACCAGCAGGCCCTGTCCGGCCATGTAGTACGGCCCGGCGAACCCGACGACCTTCTTGCGGTTGTCGTTGATCGTGTAGGTGCCCGCGTAGTAGTCGACCTGGCCGTTCTGGATGGCCGTCTCGCGGTTCGCCGACGTGATCGTCTTGAACTCGATGCGGTCGGCGGGGAACCCGAGGTCGGCGGCGATCATCTTGGCGATCTCGACGTCGAAGCCCGAGTAGTAGCCGGTCGCGGGGTCCTGCTGCGCGACGTACGGCTGGTCGGCCTTGGTGCCGACGACCAGGTGGCCGCGGGCTTTCGCGGCCCGCCACGTCGGCGAGTCGGGCACGTTCGCGGCGTCGTTGACGGTGTACGTCGGCAGGTGCCCCTGGTTGGGGCCCTTGGGCGGCGGCGTCCCGGAGCGGCCGCACGCGGCGGCGGGCAGCACGGCGAGCGCGGCCAGCAGGCATGCGGCGGCGCGCCGTACCGCCCGCCGCGGGGGAGTCGTGGGCATGCGGAACGTCTCCCTCAGTGGTGCAGGATCTTCGACAGGAAGTCGCGGGCCCGCGCGGTGTTCGGCGACTCGAAGAACTCGGCGGGCTTGCGCGCCTCGACGATCTGCCCGTCGGCCATGAACACGACCCGGTTCGCGGCGGACCGGGCGAACCCCATCTCGTGGGTGACGACGATCATCGTCATGCCCTCCGCGGCGAGCGACCGCATGACCTCCAGGACCTCGTTGATCATCTCGGGGTCGAGCGCGGACGTCGGCTCGTCGAACAGCATCAGCTTCGGATCCATCGCCAGCGACCGCGCGATCGCCACCCGCTGCTGCTGCCCGCCGGACAGCTGCGCGGGGAACTTGCCCGCCTGGTCGGCCAGCCCCACCCGGTCCAGCAGTGCCCGGGCCCGCCGCTCGGCCTCGTCCCGGCGCATCTTCCGCACCCGCAGCGGGGCGAGGGTGACGTTGTCGAGCACGGTCTTGTGCGCGAACAGGTTGAACGACTGGAACACCATGCCCACTTCGGCACGCAGCTTGGCCAGCCCGCGGCCTTCCTCCGGCAGCGGCCGGCCGGCGACCGTGATGGTGCCGGACTCGATGGTCTCCAGTCGGTTGATGGTCCGGCACAGCGTCGACTTGCCGGAGCCGGACGGGCCGATGAGGACCACCACCTCGCCCTCGTCGACGGTGAGATCGATGTCGCGCAGCACGTGCAGCGACCCAAAGTGCTTGTTGACGCCCTGCATCACGACCAGCGGGCCGCCGGAAGCGGCCGGGTCCGGGGGCGTCGGGGCGGTTGGTGCGTCGGTCACACCCGCCACCCTGCCCGGGTGCCGCGCCGCCCGAGGGCGCGCCGCCGGGGCGGCACCCGGACGAGCGACACCCCCTCACCCGTCCGGCTCAGCGTCGCTCACGCGTCTTTGCGGGTGAACCGCATCCAGCCCAGGATCAGCAGCACCGCGATCTCCGCGCAGAACACCCCGAAACCGGTCCACGGCCCCAACTGGTCGCTGTGGTACTGGTGCGCGACCGTCACCTGGGACCCCGCGTTGCCCGGCATCAGCTTCGCCACCCAGTCGCCCCACGTGCCGGGCAGCAGCCCGACCAGCGACCCGATCACGAAGATCATCCCGAGGCCGACGGTGATCGCGCCCGCGGTGTGCCGCATCAGCAGCGCCAGCGCGAACCCGAACAGCCCCAGCACCGCCAGGTACAGGCCGTTGCCGATCAGCGCGCGCACGACGCCGTCCTGGCTCAGCGGGACCCCGATGTCCTTCGCGTCCAGGAACGCGTTGCCCGCGAAGTAGCCGAGGAACGCCACGATCGTGCCGATCACGAACAGCATCGCCGCGAGCACCAGCGCCTTGGCGACCAGCACCGTCGTCCGCCGCGGCATCGCCGTCAGCGTCGCCCGGATCATCCCCGTCGCATACTCCGACGACATCACCAGGACACCCAGTACCAGCGCCGCGACCTGCCCGAACACCACGCCGACGGAGATCAGCTCGTCCGGGTGGGTGTCCCGCTCCGAACCGTTCGCGATTGAATTCGCGGACAACGCGCAGAACAACACGGTCAGGCCGATGCTCACCACGGCCAGCGCGACCAGCGTCCAGAACGTCGACCGCACCGTACGGATCTTGATCCACTCGGCGTTCAGGAACGCCCCGAACCCGATCCGCCCCTCCGGCTGGGCGTCGCCCTCCGGCAGCAATACCTCGGTCGTCATCACACGCCCCCCTGCCCGCGCCCGGCATCGCCCGCCCGCCGCGGCGGACCCCACCCCGGCGGCGCCTGCGTCTCCCGCGGCGCCTGCGTCGACGGCCCGGGGGCCGGCGCGGCTCCTTCCCCGTCGCCGTCGTGCGGCGGATGCGCGGGAGTGTGGATGCCCGGCACCCCCGCGTGGTACTCGACGCTCTCCGCCGTCAACCGCATGAACGCCTCCTCCAGCGACGACTGCACCAGCGTCAGTTCGTGCAGCCACAAACCCGCCTGGCCGGCCGCGTCGCCGACCCGCGCGGTGTCCGGCCCGTCGACCCGCAGCGCCCCGTCCGGCAGCGCCGCGACCTCCCAGCCGAACTCGCGCAGGACGGTCTCCAGCCGGTCCTGCTGCGGAGAGCGCACCCGCACGTAGTTCGTGGAGTTCTGGTCGATGAACGACCGCATGTCGGTGTCCGCGAGAATGCGGCCGCGGCCGATCACCACCAGATGGTCGGCGGTCACCGCCATCTCGCTCATCAGGTGGCTGGAAACGAACACCGTCCGGCCTTCCGCGGCGAGCTGCTTCATCAGCGTGCGGATCCACAGGATGCCCTCGGGGTCGAGCCCGTTGACCGGCTCGTCGAACATCAGCACCCCGGGGTCGCCCAGCAGCGCCGCGGCAATCCCCAGCCGCTGCCCCATGCCCAGGGAGAAGCCCCGGGCCGGCTTCCGCGCGACCTCCCGCAGCCCGACCATGTCGATCACCTCGTCCACCCGGCGGCGCGGCAGCCGGTTCGACGCGGCCATCCACAGCAGGTGGTTGTACGCCGTCCGGCCGCCGTGCATCGCCTTCGCGTCGAGCAGCGCACCGACCTCGCGCAGCGGCGCCGACAAGCCCGCGTACTGGCGGCCGTTGACCGTCACCGTGCCCGACGTCGGCCGGTCCAGCCCGAGGATCATCCGCATCGTCGTCGACTTGCCCGCCCCGTTCGGGCCCAGGAAGCCGGTCACGGTACCCGCCGGGACGGCGAAGTCGACGTGGTCGACGGCCGTTTTGTCGCCGTACTTTTTGGTCAGTCCTTGCGCGACGATCATGCGTCTACCTTGCGTTCGGCCGCCCGTTTGCGCCATCAGGCGCGCGGCACACGGCCGCGATCCGAGGACCGTTCGGATGACGCACAGTCAGACCCCCACGGCGGCGCGTGACGCCCCGTCAGCGGGCCGCCGGGGGTATCCGGCAGACTGTCGCCTGTGAACTCCGCTCCCACCGGTAGTCCGTCACCGTCCGTGCATGATGCGCCTTCTTCGCGTCCTCTGCCCCCTCCGCCCGGCTCGCACCCGGGGACGGTGCTCGTCCTCGGCGGCCGCAGCGAGATCGGCGTCGCCGTCGCCGAACGGCTCGCCCGGCGCGGCGCCCGCCGCATCGTCCTCGCCGCCCGGCGCAGCGCCGAACTCGACGCCGAAGAGGCCGCGCTCCGCGCCGCGGGCGCCACCGACGTGGCGCGCGAGGAGTTCGACGCCGACGACACCGGCGGGCACGCCGCCTTCCTCGACCGGATCGCCGCCGCGTACGGCCCCCTCGACGTGGTCGTCACCGCCTTCGGCATCCTCGGCGACCAGGCGCTCGCCGAAGCCGACGCCGAACACGCACTCGCCATCGTGCACACCGACTACGTCGCGCACGTCGGCATCCTCACCCGGCTGGCCGCCCGGCTCCGGGAGCAAGGCCACGGGCGGCTCGTGGTCTTCTCGTCGGTCGCCGGCGTCCGGGTCCGCCGCGCCAACTACGTCTACGGCTCCGCCAAGGCCGGGCTCGACGGCTTCGCGAGCGGACTCGCCGACGCGCTCGCCGGCAGCGGCGTCCATTTGCTGCTGGTGCGTCCCGGGTTCGTCGTCGGGCGCATGACCGAGGGCATGACCCCGGCACCCCTGTCCAGCACGCCCGACCAGGTCGCCGACGCGACCGTCAAGGCCCTCCTGCGCGGCAAGGGCGAGGTCTGGGTGCCCGCGGCTCTGCGCCCGGTATTCGCGGGAATGCGCATGATGCCCAGACCGCTGTGGCGGAGGCTCCCACGCTGACCGGTCGGCTTCCGGGCGTCTTCGGTTGCCGAGCGCACACCGGCCCGGACCCGGCGTCGCACGCACCCGCGCGTGATGTTGGGATAGGACCGTCGAACCAGGGCGAGCACGCGGTCGCCGACCGCGGCCCGCCCGCAGCACGGCTGTACGACCGCACCGTACGACTGCACCGCAGTCGCGTTCGAGAGGGGAATCCGGCATGGCCGACGGACATTACGACGTGGTGGTCCTGGGAGCGGGCCCGGGCGGCTACGTCGCCGCGATCCGCGCGACGCAGCTCGGGCTGCGCACCGCGATCGTGGAGGAGAAGTACTGGGGAGGCGTCTGCCTCAACGTCGGCTGTATCCCCTCCAAGGCGCTGCTGCGCAGTGCCGAGCTGGCGCACATCGTCACGCACGAGGCCAAGGGCTTCGGCATCGAGATCGAAGGGCCCGTCAACCTCAACTACGGCGAGGCGTTCACGCGCAGCCGGCGGGTCGCGGACGGCCGCGTCAAGGGCGTCCACTACCTGATGAAGAAGAACGCGATCACGCAGTACAACGGCCGCGGCACGTTCCTCGACGACCACACCCTCCGGGTCGCCGAGGCGGACGGCGGGTCGTCGACGGTCACGTTCGACAACTGCATCATCGCGGTCGGCGCGACGACCCGGCTGCTGCCGGGCACGCAGCTGTCGCACCGGGTGCGGACGTACGAGGAGCAGATCCTCGCGGACAAACTGCCGGCCAGCATCGTCATCGTGGGCGCGGGCGCGATCGGCGTCGAGTTCGCGTACGTGATGAACAGCTTCGGCGTGGCGGTCACCGTCGTCGAGTTCCTCGACCGCATGGTGCCGCTCGAGGACGAGGACGTCTCCGCGGAACTCGCCCGCCGCTACCGCAAGCTCGGCATCACCGTGATGACGTCGACCGGCGTGCAGTCGATCGAGGAGACCGGGGCCGGCGTGCGGGTGACCGTCGCCGACAAGGAGGGCCGGACGCAGGTCCTCGAAGCCGAGCAGGTCCTCCAGGCGATCGGCTTCCAGCCGCGGGTGTCGGGCTACGGGCTGGAGAACACCGGCGTCGCCCTCACCGAGCGCGGCGCGATCGACATCGACGCGTACTGCCGCACCAACGTGCCGCACATCTTCGCGATCGGCGACGTGACGGCGAAGCTCATGCTCGCGCACACCGCCGAGGCGATGGGCGTGGTGGCATCCGAGACCATCGGCGGCGCGGAGACCATGCCCGTCGAGTACGTGATGGTCCCGCGCGCGACGTACTGCCAGCCGCAGATCGCCAGCTTCGGCCTGACCGAGGCCCAGGCCCGCGAGCAGGGCTACGACGTCAAGGTCGCCAAGTTCCCGTTCACCGCCAACGCGAAGGCCCACGGGCTCGGCGAGGCCGTCGGCTTCGTCAAGATCCTCAGCGACGCGAAGTACGGCGAACTGCTGGGCGCCCACCTCATCGGCCCCGAGGTCACCGAACTCCTGCCGGAACTGACCCTGGCGCAGCAGTGGGACCTGACCGTGCACGAGATCGCCCGAAACGTGCACGCACACCCGACACTCGGCGAGGCGGTCAAGGAAGCCGTCCACGGGCTGGCGGGGCACATGATCAATATGTGACTTGCAGGGCCCCTGACCTGCGGAAACGTGCTCCTGAACCCCTAGCGGGGCACATCCAGGGCACTTCGGGTTTCCTCGGCGCCGTCGGCTGCGTCCTCAAACGCGCGGTCGACGGCTGCCCGAGCCCGAGCCCGGCTCGACGGAATCAGGTGCGTGTAGGTCCGCAGCGTGAACGCCGGATCCTCATGCCCCAAGTAGTCCGCCAGGGTCCGGATGCTCTCGCCTGCGTCGAGCAGCACGCTCGCGTAGGTGTGGCGCAACGCGTGCATCCCGAACTGGCGAGAGTCCGACGTCCGGCCCAACCCTTCACGGGCTCGCTCCTCGTCGGTGCGCCGTCGCTGCACCACCTTGGCGGTGGTCACCTCGGCGTCGAGCAGCGCCCGTATCCATGTCTTGTTGAACGACATCCGGCGCAGGGCCTCACCGGATTCGGTGGTGGTGATCAACCGAACGGTTACTTCCTTGCCGTCCGGCTTCGCCCACGGCAACGTCACCTCGACCGCCGGAACCTTGCTCAGTTGGAGACTCAGCCGATTCGCGACCTCTTCAGGCAGCGGCACCGTGCGGGTCTTGCCGCCCTTCGGGAGGGCGAACACCAACTTGCCTTCGACGATCTTCACCTGACGGCGCACATGCATTTCGCGCCTCAGGAAGTCGACGTCGTCAACGGCAAGGCCGAACGCCTCACCCTGCCGAAGCCCACAGCCGAACGCTTCCACCGGCAATGACCGGTATCGCTCCGGAAGAGCCTCCGTCACCGCCAAGACGTCTGCCACCGGCCACGGCTGCGCCTTCCGCCGCGATAGCGTCGGCGGCTTCACCACCTTGGACCGGCACGGATTCTTCGTCACAACGCCGTCCTCAACAGCGATGTTGAAGATCGATGACAGCGTGCTCAGGATGTCCCGGATCGTCGAAGGGCCCAAGCCCGAGGCGTCCATTCGTTTCACGACTTGCTGAATCGTGGACGGCCTGACCGCCCGCATCTCCATGTCGCCGAACGCCGGAATGATGTGCGCCTCGACGTGGCCGGTCCAGATGCGGACCGTCGTCGGGTCGTTCGTCAGACCGGCCAGGAACGCCCGAGCCCTTGATTCGACGGTGACCTTCCCCGCACCCGGGGCGACGAACGTCTGCCTATCAAGCTCGGTCTTGATCTCCGCAGCGCGGGACTCGGCGGCCGGATAGGTCGCAAAGTTCTCCTTGGGCTGCTCGCCGTTGAGCCGGTAGCGGACTTGCCAACGCTTCCCCTTCATGTGCTGGGAGCCGGGCACGAGCTTCTTTGTCTTGGTGCTGTGCTCGCGGCACGGTTCCGCGCCGTCAGGAGGTCTTGACAGATGCCACCGGTCGTATATCTGGACCATGGTCGTTCACTCTTTTCGATGCTCTGCCCCCTGGCTGGGGGAGAGCGCAAACCTTACGAGGCGTCCTCGACGTCCACGTACTGGGAGTCCTCCCACTTGAGGACGTCGGCGAGCCGGTAGCGGACATGCCGGCCGACCTTCATGTACCGGGGCCCCGTGTGGCGGTAGTTCCACTGATAGACGGTGTCCACCGGAACCTGCTCGCGCTTCGCGAGATCCTCGACCGACAGATGCTTGTCGCACATGCGCCGCTGACCTCTCACTCGTCCCGGCGGATCTGGTAGCCGCCTGTCATATTTCGTTCAGCGAACGAGTCAGGGTCGGTGTGGAACACCTGGCCCCGCACGCCGCTCGGGGCAGCTCGTCCCGCCAGAACGCGAAGAACTGCACACGTCCCAGCGAGTCCGGCTCCGAGCCAGGCGCGATCCTGACGACGATCTCGCCTGGCTCAATCTCAGTCACCGCCGGAACAGAGGGCGCTGCGAAACGCGCGGCGCGCCCCATCCCGTAGTAACTGGCCATGGCTACCCGGCCACCAGAGCCGCAAGCGCGGTTTCGTCGGCCTTCTGCGTGCGGCCGTCGATCGCGGCCATCATCGACCGTTCGGCGCGCTCGCCGCCCCGAACCGGGGCTTCGTGCTGCCGGTAGGTGTTGACGGCCTGCCACGCCCCGAATGCGGTGCCCCGCCAGGGAGCCACCCGCTCGTCGTCGCGCCACATGCGCTTCAGCGCGGCTTGCTTGTTCAGGGCGATCGTCTCGCCGCGGGACGTCTTCGCGTCCCTCGGGACGGGCGCGAACTGCTGCTCCACGAAGTCGAAGAACTCGCGGTCGGAAACCGCGGTAGCAGTCAGCCGCGCGACCTCGGCTGCGAAGTCGTCAGCGGCTTCGTGCACGATCGCCAGAGCTTCGCGCGCATCCGAGATGCGGCCCATGCTGTTCCGCGAATGCCGCACCCGGAATTCCTGGCCGTCTTCGCGGAGCGACGCGCCGAGCGTGTTGTCACAGACGACGTTCGTCACGACCCGCTTGTACGTGGTCGCCACGGAGCCGTCAAAGCTCGTCGCCGCGACCAGGTTCGGGCGGAACACCACACCCTCGGGCATGGTGATGGAGTCGGGCACCTCGACGGACACCCACGCGACCGCGCCGCCGCGGAGCAGGCCAGCCGAACCGATGCCGAGGTCGGCATCCAGCAGCGTGGCCACGTTGTCGATGAGCCATTCGCCGTACTGGTGCGGCTGGTAGCCGTCCTTGAACACGCCGAGCGCTTCGGCGTTGTCGGAGCGGACGATGACCTTGCGGCCCGCGGCCTGCCGGATCTCGTCGTCGTACTCGTAGTACATCGGGGACTCGACGGCCGTCCACGCGAACAGGCGCTCATGGACGACGCTCACCGGGACCGCGCCCGGGTAGTGGTTGTTGTCGCCTTCGCGCCAGTGCCACGCGTGGCCGCGCTTCTCGGTGAAGCCGATCAGGGTGTTGTCGGACAGCCAAGTCAGGGTTTCAGCGGACATCGTTCTTGCCGATCACTCGCGGGTCGTTTTGCTTCGGTCTCAGCGGCTAGGGCGGAGGTACACGGCCCGCGCGGACTCCCCGGGGCCGGCCGCGTCCTGCTCGATACGCCACAGCGGACTCTCGTCGTTCCACTCCGGATCCCTGACGAGCATCACAGTCGCGTCGGGAGGCAGCGTTGCGAGCGCCTCAATGAGCTGCTTCACGGTCGTCATGGTCTTGCCGATCACTTGCGGGTCTTGGTCTTGCGATGGAAGCCCCGGCAGGAATCGAACCTGCCTTAACCCGCCGCCCTAACAGTGCACCTTCGGGCTTGAGGGGCCGGTGATCACTCCGGCATGTCCAAACGGGGCCATGTGCGCGGGCCCGTGGGCCTTTCCCTTGCGGGTCGGCGTGCGCGCTCTGCCGTGCCGTCCACGCTCACCGCGGGGCCGGGATGTTGGAGTGGAGGAGTTCGCCGAGCGTCGGCGGCTCGTGCCGCGAGTCGTGGTAGGCGACCGTAGGCGCCGCCAGATCCTCGGGAGACTCTTCGATGTGGTGCCGCGTCACGTACGGGGCGGCTTGCCCGTCGACGTACGACGCGATGTAGTCCTCGGCGACCAGCGTGGTGGTCATGGCATTTCACTTCTTCAAGGGACGGTCGCGGAACAGGTCCGCGATGTGGTGGGTGCGCAGGTTCTCGGCGCCCATGAGCGCCCATTCGACGGTCGCGTGATCGTCGTCGGGCATCTCCCGGATAACTCCGAAGCTGCTTGTCGGGTGGTCGATGTGCCTGACGTAGTCATCGACTTGGAGGTCGGTCATCGTTCTCGGTCCTTCGGCAGCACGACCGGTTCGGGGGTCATCCAGTGGATGCCGCGCCGCGAACCACCGATCGTGATCGGAGGCATCGACTCCATGTAGTCGATGCACTCGGCGCAGTACGGGGCTTCCGGGTGCGCCGGGCCGCCGCAGCTCTCGCAGCGACCCGCCGGGGTGGTGGCGTTCATGTCAGCCCCAACAGGCTTTGCAGAGTTCGCCATTTTGCGCGAAGCCAGACGGGCGGATGTTGCTCGGCGAGCCGCCGGAGAGAGTTCCGGTGTGCCCGCATGCGGTGGTGTAGTCGGTGAAGATCACGCCGTGCGCGTTGGTCCACTCGCCGTAGCTGGACGCCTTGTGCACTTGCATGCCGTGGGAAACCAGAGGTCCGGTGACGCGGAGCGGCGCGCGGCCCTGGGGATGGTTTCGCATCGTTCTCATCTTCTTGGGTTGTGACTTGGCTCGGTCATCGGCGTCTCGACGGCGCACCGGCTTCTCGGACGGTGCGTCATCGAGATACGGATCACCTCTTGCTCATGCGGCGAGACCGTGGTGTTTGGCGATCTCGTGGACGGGCCCACGTACCAGGCGAACGGTCTTGCGGCCCGCGACCAACGCCGCCCGGTAGCCGTCGAGGTCGAGAGGGGTCGGGTCGGCGACCACCAGGAGACCGGCCATGTACCCGGCGAGCACCGGGCGGTCGCAGGCCTGGCAGATCCGGGCCGTCGCGGGCGTGGTGATCAGATGCTCATGCGGCACGCACTCTCCCGGGGGACATGGCCCGACTCAGCGCACGCAGCTCTTGACGGAGCGTGCACCAGGGCGTGAGGGTCGTAGAACTCTGCGGAACACACGAGCCTCGGGGGCGACAGTGGGTCTACGGTTCATCGGGAAAGATTCGGGCACGGACGGGGCGAACTGCCCCACCGCCTGGGTCGACGAAGACGCGCAAGAAATCCTCATCCAAGGCTGGAAGGCCGAAGAAGCCACGCTCGCCGAGTGCCGCGAAACGGGGCCGATTCCGGACACCGAAGCAGTGATCCGGGTGCCCTTCCGCATGGCCGACGTCATCCGAAAGGCATGTGATGCTGCGGAACGCCCCGCCGTTTGAAGAACTGCTGGCCGGGTGCCGTAAGCAGGCGCTGCACCTCGAACTGCGGGACTCCTACACGGACCCCTACGAGGCCCAGCGCATCGCGGACTGGAAGGCGGGCGTGCGGCACACCGCCGACAGCCCGCGCGAGCTGTGGTGGCATCCCTGGCTCGACCTGGTGCAGGAAACCGTTGCCCGCGGCGTCGCCGTGCGCCGGGCCCGGGTCGTCTCCGAACCGGTCAGCGAATACACGCACGCTTTGTACGACCGGACGTTCGCCAACGTCTACGCAGGCGAAGACGTCCGGTGGCTGTCGCGGCGCAAGACGTCCGACATCGGCATGCCCGGGAACGACTTCTGGCTGTTCGACGACACGATCGTCAGGTTCGGGTACTTCGCCGGAGACGGCACGTACCTAGGCGACGAAGTCGACGACGACCCCGCGGTGCTGCGGCTCTGTGCCCGCGCCTTCGACGAAGTCTGGGACCGGGCGACACCGCACGCGGAGTACCGGATCTGACAAGCCGCACCGTCGATGCCGCGTTCGCCATCATCAACCGTCCAAGCCGCACGCAACGAGCTGGGAGTCCGGCTCCGCGAGCTGCGTAAAGAAGCACCGCTGTCCGGCCGCGAGCTTGCCCGGCTCGAAAACGGCGAGACCCTGCCGTCCGTCGACGACATCCGGATCTGGTGCCGGGTGTGCGGCGCCGACCACCAGGCCGAAGACCTGATCGCGGCGACCCGCACCGTCGACTCCATGTACGTGCAGTGGAAGCGGGTACAGCGGACCGGGCTCCGGCGACTCCAAGAGTCGTACGTCCCGTTGTTCGAGCGGACTCAGAGCTTCCGCGTCTACAGCTCGAATGTGGTGCCCGGCCTGCTTCAGACCGAGGGCTACGCGACCGCGCTGCTGACGGACATCACCGAGTTCCGCGGCACGGTCAACGACGTGCTGGCCGCCGTCGAAGCCCGCATGGAGCGCTCCCGCGTGCTCCGGCAGGGACGCCGCAGGTTCGCGTTCCTCATCGAAGAGTCCGTGCTGCGGCACCGGGTCGGCGACGACGACGCCATGGCCGACCAGCTCGGCTACCTGCTGTCCGCGATGGCGTTCCCCACCGTCTCGATTGGCGTGATCCCGCTCGCCGCGCCGCGGCACATGTGGGTCGTCGAAACATTCTCGATCTACGACGCCGAACAGGCGCAGGTCGAAACGCTGACGGCAGCGGTGACGATGACGGCCCCCGGAGAGGTCGCCGTGTATGCGAAAGCCTTCGCCGAGCTGGGCAAGGTCGCCGTGTACGGCCAACGCGCCCGGTCGCTCGTCGCGGCCGCCGTCGACTCTCTCGGGTGAGCCGCGTGGAATTCCGTGGAACACGGTGGAGCTGAATTGAGCCTGGTTCCTAGCGTGGTTGTCGGAAGCCGCGGCAACCTCGGGGAGCCTCCACGATGGTCCACCACCTGATGACCCTGCGCACGTTCGGTGTGCTCCCCGACGGCCAAGCGCTCCCACCTTCGGAAGTCACGGAAGTCTCGCGCCGGTCGGCGCCGGATCTACCGCCGGAGCGCCTCGGGGCGTGGCCGCCGTGTCGTTGCCCGAGGGCGAGAAGAGGTCAGGGTGCGTGCCCGGCAGTGACCGGGGCGGGACGGGGAGGGGCCGACGATGGCGACCTTTGAGCAGTTGGCGAGGCTGGCGGACGCGGAGACGTATGCGGCGCTCGTCCGGCATCGGGTCGAGCATCCGATCGTCCATCTGCCTGGCGGTGGGATTGGCGTTGTTGAGGAGCGTTCCGAGAATGGCTCGGCGACGATCCGCGCGCATAGTGACGGGCGGCTGATCGTCTTGCCGTGGTGGCTGCTGCGCCCGGTCGACGATCGGGACGATCGGTGATCGTTCGACCACGCAAAGGACCGGTCACGCTGTGTTGACGGGGGTGGCTCTCTGTGGACAGTCCCTCAAGGGGCTCCGGGACAGGGATTTGGGGTGAATGAAGAGAAGAAGAAGATATATATCTATCTACCTCTATCTATGTCTCTCCGTGACTGAGGGATACGGAGGGTAATTGCTCTCTCACTGTCACACTCCGTGTCTACGCCGTGAGCAATCCCCCCAATTCCCTCATTCCCTCACAGCGGGAGAACCTGACGCATCGGGCGGGGAAACCGGCAGCGACCACAGCCGCATCGCGCCCTGCCCGGACGCCGTCGACAGGACCCCGAGCTTCTTCGCGGCCCGCTCGATCGCAGACCGCGAGTGACCGTCCTTCTGGCCGTCCCGGAGGACTTCGCCGCGCATCGCCTGGCCGCCGCCCTGCACCAGGTAGACGCGCACGAAATCGACGGCCTCGGCGAGCGCCGTCTTTCCGCCTTCGCGCGGGCCCTCGGCGAGCATGTCGGAGACCGTGCGGTCGGTCTTCCCGAGCCACACGATCTTCGACGTCTGGATGGTGTCGGGGTCGAGCGGGTCGCCGAGCCATTCGGTCGCGATGCCGTACTTGAACGACGGCAGGTCGAGCCGCCCGAGGTTGTTCTTCTCCTGGCTCAGGACGATCGAGCCGTCGTCGGCGTCGGGGTCGCGCATGGCACCCATCACGGACCGTGACACGTTGGCCATCTCCGAGGAGCCCATGATCGCGTCGAGGAGGTTCGTCGTCAGCGCCTTCTTCGTGTGGGCGAGCCCGACGAAAGCGCCTTCAGACTGCTCGGCGGTCTTGCGGATGCGTTCGAGGGCGCCGCGCATCTCGTCCTGGTCGATCTTCTTCGCGGTCAGGTTCGACGACAGCGGGTCGAGGAACACCACGGGCGCGCCGAAGTGCTTGACGGCTTCGTGGAGCCGTTCGCAGTCGAGCGGCAGCATGACCCGGTCCCAGCGGCCGCCGATGTTCGCGCGGACGCGGTGTACGCGGGAGAGGTCGGCGCCGGCCGCGAGGAGCCGCGGCACCACCGTGTACTCCAAGGAGTCTTCGTTGACGACGTACAAGACGTCGCGGGGCTCCCCGAAGTACTCGCCCTTCATCTGGCCGGTCGTGATCCACGCACACCATTCAGCGAGCAGCGTGGACTTCCCGATGCCGCCCTTCCCGGCCACTAGGGTGAGTTCGCCGACGGGTATGCGGTCCTTCCACAGCCAGCGCACGCGCTTCGGGGTGACGCTGGACATGGGCGCGATGTCGAGCTGGCGGACGACGGCGATTTCGGTCTGCTGGGGTTCCGCCACTCGATCAGCGTTCCCTTCGTGTCCCCGTTGAATGATTGCGAATTTTGGGGGGATATCGGCTGGATAGTCCCATTATTTAATTTCGCTGTTGTCGAGGATAAAAGATGGGGGCTTGTGGTGTTATTCCTCTCTACCCTTGAACTCCTATGGGCGGGGCGCGTAGCCTGAAATGATCGGTTGGTCGTCAAAGATTTCGGGGGAAGTCAATGAAGAAACGACTCTTCGGTATCACGCGCACGGCGTGGGCCATCGCGCTTTCTTTCGCGGCTATAGCCACTTCGAGCGGATCGGCAGGCGCGGCCCCAGTAACCGATAACATGTTTCCGACGCTTAATTATGGTTGGCCCTGCCAAGATGGGGTGATCGGTGGCACGATTTGCCAGACCGATAACCGCGACCTGACTGGTGCAATTGATCAGCAAGCGGATCCCATAATAGGCTATACTGGATTCCTTGCTGCAATCCAAGACTTGAATGACAATTCAGTTTTGGATTTCACCGGAGAACTTCCTGTCTATGAAGGTGATGCAGAAACGGATATCATCTTTCAGACGGGGCCTCTCGACGAGGGCGTCGCCGGGCAAACGTGGTGTGATGACGCCGTCACTCCCCTTAAGTGCGATCAGCATTACGTCCGATTCAATACGAACTACCCGAGTCAATATTTGACATGCCACGAAATGGGGCACGCGGTCGGCCTCATGCACGGTCCAGAGGCGTACCCTGCGCTCGACATCAACGATGCGCGCCTTGCCTGCATGAATTACACCTGGAACGATCAATGGTATGGGTATAGCAACATAGACATTATCAATGCGACATACTGACGGGGGTGGCGGAAGTGGATTCCCTTCGCCAATTTTTCAGGTTTGCAATCATATTGGCCGCCGGTCTGGCAATGACCGCATGCAGCCAGGCGCCGGGTGATCGAAACAGCGTCGAAACGGCACAGGCGGCGCTGCTCATTCCGGCATCGGAGCCGTCGGACTGGGTCAGCTATGGTGATCACGTGCTCGTCGTCACCGTTTCCGAGGAGCGTGAGCTGCCCGATACCCAGGTCGCGTCGCGACATGAGGGCCTGATTATGCGCGACCTCAGGTTGACTGTGAGGGAAGTCCTTTGGAGCCGTGCGGGTGCTGACGCGGCGCCGCAAACAATGCAGGCAACGGCGTCCGGATGGATCGTGCGAAAAGGAAAGCGCACCGCGTTTACTAGCGAGGGCATGCCGCGCTTGGAAGTTGGGTCGACGTACATTACGGCCGTTTACCGGGACCATACGGACAAAGGCGGTGACGGCTGGTCGTCTTTCTCGACGATTCCCTACGAGCAGCAGCAGATAGGCAAGGGGGACAATTCCGGCGGAAAGCTGATGGCTCAGGGGGTCTTGTCTAAGACTGCTGGCCAACCTGCGGCCGCAATATCTCAGCTGCTCAGCACCACTTCTCCGGACCCAATTAGCATCAAGTACAGTGGCTTGGACGGGCCCGAGCGCTATCGGGCGACCATGGCCGAGAAGTTCCCGGTCGCCGTACCTCGGACACAGGGTCCAATTACGGTGACTATTCCAACGGCGGCACCCTAATTTTCGCCACAATGCCTCTCGGTGCGCGGACGCAGTAAAGAGGTCTAACGGCCGCCTGGGAGGGACACGGATTCTTCCCGGGCGGTCAGGACGCAGCCCCGCAGGTTCGCTGAAGGGCGAAGTAGGTGGCGTAAGGTCACCGTTTGACCCGGCCGCGAACTGCCAGAGCTGCCAGGGCAAGCAGCACCGGCTCGGTGAATCGACTGAGCATTTCGATGTAGGTGCCTGCGGCGGTGAGGTTCTGGCCGCTGGATCGGAAGACGACGCTGTTGACGACGACGCGCGCGGCCTTTTCGGTGCGCTGTTCGGTGAAGCGGCTGCCGTACGAGCCGTGCAGCTCGGGGTCGGGGTTGTCGGTGACGAGGTCGACGCGTTGGCCGGCGGCGGGGAGCGTGCCGGTGGTGTGGGGTTTGGGGTCGTGCGTGGGGAGGCCCCACAGCATCATCGCGAGCACCGTGGCGGTCATGGCGGCGAGTAGCCATCCGAGGGCCCGGGAGGCACGCAGGCCGTAGCCGGACAGGAGCCAGTAGCCGGTGATGAGCGCACGTTCTCCGAACGGGCGCCGCTTGTCGTGACGCCGCATCTCCATCTCGCCGTAGTAGAAGTCCGCGGCGTCCGGCTCGTTCTTGGCATCTTCAAACGCCTTGCGCAGCGCCCGGTAGAGGGGGGCCACGTCGTGCGGACCGGGAGTTAGATCCTGGTCAGGATGATCGGGGCCGTCCGTCCAACCGCGTGGCGGGGCCGGGTTGTTTGGGCTCAGCGCACGCCAGTGGTGCTCCTCGGCGAGGGTCCGGCGTCGAGTCAGGCGGGCGGGAACCCCGGAGCGCAGCCGCCAGCCGACCGGCGGCTCTGAGAAAACCGTGTCGCCCTCGAGACGGATCTGGTCTAGATGGAAGGCGCCAGCGAAGCGGCAGCCGGTCAGGTCAGTGTCAGTCAGCACCAAGTGCATAGCATCTACCCCGCGCAACGACTCCACACGGATCGTGGGTGATCCCGACAGGCCGGGTTCTGCGATTGGCCTGGGCCCACCCCCTGCCCACCGTGTGAAAGGAACAGCGTGAGCGGTGACAGCAAGCGGTTGAGTGAGGACCGCGTCGGTCAGGTCGAGCGCTGCGTAACGCAAGCGCAGGGTTGCCGTTTGTTCCCACCGGGTTCGGATGCAGACCACACGCGTCGCCGCGACCTCGACGGTTAGCGCCGCACGAAACGTTGCCCCAGACAAGTTCAGCCTCTGACACACCATCGGTCCGAGCGCAACCGTCTGGGTGAACGTCGCACGGCGGAACAGAATGTCTCCGAACGTGGCGCCGACAAAGTCGATATCGCTGGCGAAGGTTGCACCGTCGAAGTCGGCTTCAGCATTGAATGTTGAGTTCGGAAACCGGGCGTTTCCATTGAAGGTTGCGTCACCGAACCAAGCGATATCGGCGAATGTTGCGCAATCAAAAAAGGCCAAGTCTTCGAAGGTGGCCTTCGGAAACCGGGCATCGTCGACGAACGTTACGCTTTCGAAGCAAGCGTCGCCGTTGAACCTCGCGCCGCGGAACTCAGCGATGCCAGTGAACCTCGCGCCCTCAAATCGACCGTCAAGCGCGAACGTTGCATCGCGGAAATCAGCCCCGCGGTTGAACGTCGCACCTTCGAATATGGCGTCTCCCGCGAACGCCACGTCTGGGAACCATACGTTTCCGGCGAACGTCACCTCAGCGAACGCAGCTTGCCCATTGAACCTCGCGCCGCGGAACTCGATGGTTTCCGTGAACACCGCGCCGCTGAAGTCGGCCTCACCGATCTCGGGCGTGGCGGCTCCGGGGTTGGAAAGAGCGTCCAGGAGGTCGTCCAGGTCCGTGCGAGCGAGGGTTGTGCCGCGGTGGTCGACGTCGTCACCGGGTGCCAGTCCAGCGAGATAGGACGCGCGGTCGGCGGCCGTTAGGTGCGCAAGGCAATGCGTATGGGGGTCGACGCGGCGGCCTTGGCAGCCGACAGGGTCAGTCGGGCTTGTGCCCAGTCCACAGTGCGGCCATAAGGGCGGCACCGGGGCGGGGCCGGCTTGCGTGGTCATACCGGGACAGACGATGGCGGTCATCAAGACGGTTGCGGTGGCGCTGGATTGACGGACTCATCTTGCCGCCCGCCCGCACTTCTTGCAGAGCGGGCAGTCGGGCGGCGTGGTCGTATTCGTTTTGGCTGCCGGTGCCGAGCCAGAGGCAGGGCCAGGCGGGTTCGCGGCCGCATCGCGCGGACGCGTACGAGTTGGGGGAGTCGAAGGGCGCGAGGAGGTGCGAGGCAGTGCTGTCCGGCCCCGTGTAGACGCGCGTGTCGGGTTCGGTCATGGTTCGGGTTCGTGCCTTTCGCGGTTTTGTAGAAGCCCAGGCGCATACGTCCTGAGGATCTGCGTGGCCCAAGCGACTTGGTCCTCAACGCGGCCACCGGTCGGGTGGCCTGTTGTCCAAAGCTCAAGGTTTTCGGGCAGGTTGTCGTCTCGGATGCCGTTCCTGTGATGGACCTCTTCGCCGGGAAGCAGGGAGCGGCCAAGCAGCGATTCCATGACGAGGATGTGTTCTCGCACCCGGCCCGTGTACCTGCCAGCTCGCGGGTGCCCAGGGGCCGTCACGAGGGCATAGCCGTCACTGAAGGTCCATTCGACTCGCTCGCGTCGGAGGCAGCCGCAGCTCTTATGGCGGCCGCGCAGCAGGTTGCCGGTGATCGCGACAGTAGTTGATCCGCAGTCGCATTGGCATTCCCAGCGGACGTTTCGCTTGCCGTCGTGCACGCGTCTGATGACGAGGAGCCGAGCGAAGCGCTGGCCAGCGAGATCGTGCATCAACTGTCGGCCGACCGCGCTTGTTCGAGGCGGTCGATCTCGCGTTGCACGTACCAGGCGGCCTTTTTGAGGTCTTCGATCTCGGGTCCCTTGGACCCGGCGCGCCAAAGGTACTTCAACGCGTTGCCCTGGCAGAAGCTCATCGTCTCCGCGATGACGATGCATTCCACCGGGTGCTGGTTGTAGTGGCTGGGGTGGTTCACCGCGTCGGCGACGACCGAGCGGCGGCGTTGCGCGGCTTCACGAAGCGCTTCGTTCGGCTCGCCGGCCTCTCCGTCTTCGTCGACAGCCGGACGGATGACCCGACGGCGCCAGTCGAGCTTGTTGTTGCGCGCTTCGTAGGCGTCGAAGACGTCCCATTCGTAGTCGCGGGTGACGCCGTCGGTGCCCTTGTGTCGGCCTTCGTGATCAGGCCCGAGACCGCATCCGACGACGGTCCCGCTCATGAACGTGTACGTCGCGAAGCAGCGGGCCATGCCCATTCCTGGTGACTCCTCGTCGTCGGGGCAGTCGTCGTTGCATTCGAAGCCGGGATGGTTCCGCTTCTCGCAGGGTGCGAGGCGTTCGGTGAAGCTGCCGAGGTCGTGGGTTTCGCCGCGTCGGACTTGCTCGATGCCCGCGGTGAGGCGGGCGTTGAGCGCTGTTTCGTTGCGCGCCCCGTGGTCGTGTCCGACGTCATTGCACCAAGCGCAGAGGCACTGTTCGCCGTCGTCGGATGTGCACTTCGGGCAGAGGCAGTCACAGTGCCTCGATTCGGCGGTGAAGCCTGCGTAGTGGTCGCTCGGCTCACCGCAGGTCGGCTTGTCGTCGCTCATCCGTCGTCGTCTTTCGTGCTGCGGCCGTAGACGCGGAACACCTCGGCGGATTGGACGCCGGGTAGGCCGCCGAGGTGTTCGTTGAGGCGCTGGGCGACTTCGGCGCGGGAGGGCCGGTCGCCGCCCCCGCTGTTGCGCCAGGCCTCACGGTCGATGTCGACGCGGACGAGCACGTTGTACGAGTAGATGTCAGGCATCGGGACGTACGGCCTTTCTGTGGAGCGTGGTGACGGGTGCGTGCGCACGTGCCGGAGACGCAGGGAGAAGCTGATGATTTGCGCAATTTTGCGCGAATTTTGATACGCATTTTGCCGCGCAAAATGGATGGTTTGAAACCAACTGTTTTGCGCAAAGGCTCGCTGAGCCTCCTACCGTGGGCGCAAAGACGCCATCGCGATGGGGAGAGATTCGTTGATCAGGAAAAAGGCAATTGGTTGCCTTGCGGCAACGTTAACCATGATCTCTGGCGCAGTTATGGCAGCGCCCTCAGCCCAGGCTCAACCCCAAAAATGGTCCCAGACCATCACGACCTACGACGAGGTTGTCCCGCCGCCAGTCGGAAGCACAATTGACCGCGCGACGCTGCTCCAGAGCTTCGGGCTAAGCTCCAAAGTTCGACCGCAGTCAGCCACCACAGAGGATGAAATCTCAGTTAAGCGAAAGCAGCTGGGAGAATTCGTTATCGTCGACCCGGCCGAACAGGAGCCGCCTCCCGTAGCGTCGACTCTTGACGACGACCTAGAGAAATGCAAGACGGCTCCCGGGGCTGCCGATGACGGCGGGGAGTACGGAAATACTTGGAACTGGTGCCATCGAATCAACGGCATCTCGGTCTGGGGCGTGGGTAACCAGGTAAAGGGAACGCTCACCTGGACGCAGGTTACTACAGCCAGAGTGCAAGGCGGATCACGAGACTTTGGAGTTAAGTTCACTGCGTACAATTTCAAGCCGTCGGGGGATTTCAACGTTAACTCGCGTCTTGAGACCGGCCTCGTGCTCGACAACGGAACCGGCGGTGAGTGCCAAATTCAGGACAGTCAGAACCCTGCCGTCTTGACCGTCAGCGAGTGGTCGAATCCATCGGGATACGCGACCTGGAACGTTAAGTGTCCCGAGACTGGCGACTTCATCGAATTGCGGAACATGACTGGCGTGAATATTGCCACGATTACCCCGGATGCGCCAAATGCGGAGTGGGCGTGGGGCGCGGCGAATACGGTGCGACAGGACTCCGCTCCATACTTCTCGCAGAAGCTCGCGTCGTCCTTCCCGCTGGTCTACAAAGTGTTCCCGCACCGCGTTACGGGCACCGACTACAACGCGGTCTCACAGCACATCAAGGAGTTTTACGACGCCTATCCCAGTGCGCCCGGAAACTTCAACACGCTTGTCAGCGACGAGGCTTCGGCGTTCCCCTTGGAACGTAACTACGCAGCATGGAACGACGAGGCCGGCCAAGTGGAACGCGGTAACACGAACGCGAAGAATCGCGAATGTGCGCTGCTTCCGCCGCATCAACCGGGCGAGGAATGCGACGAATTCCCGTTCAATTCCACCCGCGAGGGTGGAAATTCCGGAGGGGACTTTTCCGTAAAATATATACCCGGGGGTGAGAACAGCAAAGGTGGCTTCTACCTGGCCGACTGTTACCTGAAGGCCCGGACCCTGCACCTGGACCCGTTCTACGTCTGGGCTTACTAAGCTCCAGAATTGGGGCCCCGCGCTGGCCATGGGGCGCGGGGCCCCAACTTCAAGATTCGCAAAAGTGAATATTGTATTTCTCTCCGGGGGTGCCCGCACTGTCAACCATTTTGCGTCGATATACGTGCATGGAATATCGCGATCGACTGTTGAGGGTGATTTTCACGTCTGTGGGCCCGGAGAGTAGAGTCCACGCCCGGACTTCCCCTGACGTAGTTTGGTACTCCTGTTCTCCTAAAAATTCCCACTCTGCGTCGTAGTCTCCCGGAGGCTCGTGCATCAGTTCCACGTGCGCGTCATGTTCCTGAATCCCGCTAACGATGACCGCGCCGCCAAGGCCGGTGCGGAATCCGTAGCGTGGCAGCTCGATGTGAATCCATGGCACTAATGGATTAATTTCATCATCTTCGATCCCAAAGATCGAGTATTCAACTTTCACCTTATCGTGGTTTTTCGTAGGCAATTAATTCTCCTCGTGACTCTTGTCGTATACACGACCATCTTCCCCCATTCAAGCGTGTCGCGGCACCCCGGGTTCGCTGAGCCGGTCGAAGCAGATGGCGTAGCCGACCAGGTCCACGATGGAGTCCCCGGTGGCCGGGCGTTGCGGCGAGCCGCGACATTTTGAGTCCGGCCATCATCAGGGCCACGTCTTCGGGGGCGATGGGCTCGCGGAGCTTCGCCGAGAGGTAACCGGACCAGATGCCGGCCGTCCGCTGGAAGTCGCTCCGCGGGTGCCCGTACACCTGCTGCCGGGCCCCGTTGCGCACGAGCTGCTGCGCTTCCAGCTCGATCGGCTGCGCGGCGGCATCTGCTGCTGCGCTGAGGACTTGGAGCCCGAGGTTGCGCGCGATGGCGTGTTCAAGGCGGGCGCCGTTGGAGTTCTGCCAGCCTTCGAGCATGAAAATCGCGATCACGTGCGGGTCTACAAGCTCGGTGAGGTCGGCCCGTATGTACTCGTCGTAGTCGCGGTCTGTGTCGCCGTCAAAGTGGCGCGCGGGATTCGTGACGTCCCAGCCGCGCTCCTTCAGCCGCTCCTCGGCCCGGTGGAACGCTGGGTAGTTGTGCTCCGGTATGCCTGTCATGGGGCCGTAAACCGGAGATGTAGATCTTGCCCATCTCCCTGCATCACCTTCCCTTCTTGCTTTTGTAGCTCTGTATGCGTTCCTGTTCGCAGACCCCGCAACGCGGACGAGGGTTCTTGATGCCCCGGAAGACGCGCGTCTGCGACATGAGATGCCGTCCCGAGCGGCAGCGCTCGAAGGGAGGCGGCCCGAACACTCCATTGCCGCGCCGGTAGTTCTCCTCATGAGTGACCGGTTCGAGGTGCTCAGGGTTCACGCACGGCCGTACTCGGCAGACGTGGTCGATCTGCAACCCGTCAGGTATCGGCCCTACGAAGAGTTCGTAGGCGACCCGGTGCGCTTCCTCGCTGCGCCCCTGGAACCAGAAGCGCCCGTAGCCCTTCCGGTTGGTGCTGCCGGTCCACAACCAGTGGCCGTCTTTGAGTTCGACGAAGGAGCGCAGCCGGGCCTTGTCGTCCGGATGCTTAGCCGGCACCGCCACCCCACTCCGTGGTGTTGAGGGTGGTGCTCCACGTCGAGAACCGGCCGGGCCATGTGATGCGGACTTCGGCGGTGTCGAGGGCGGCAGCGATGTCGCGTCGGGCGTCGCCGGTGTCGTCGAATTCAGCGAACTAGGTGTCGAGTTGCTGCTGCCAGTCGATGGCGTTGAGCGCGGCGATGACGATGTGCGCGGCCGCGGGCCGCCGTTCGGCGCTGCTCACAGGGCCTCGGCGAGCTTCTCGGCGAGGGCGGCGTACGCACGCGAGAGGGCGAGGGCTTCGCCGAGCGCCGGATTGTGCGGGTCGCCGGGGGCGCGCTTGGACGAGCCGGTGACGCGGATGGTCTCGCCGAAGTAGCCGCCGCGGTGCAGAGTGACCTCGGCGACGGTGGCGTTCCGGTCCGCGAGGATGCGGTGCGTCGGCGAGACGGGGATGCCGACGGGGTACGGGGTCAGGTCGTAGGCGAGCGTGATGGTCTCGGGAAGCTTTGCCATGGTGCGGGTCTCCTTTAGACGTCATCTCATTTGGCTCGGTAGCCTGGGCTGGTGTCGATGGTTGAGCGTTTGGTGCCGGACGAGTTGTACGAGCTGTTCGAGCGGGTGGTTCCT
>NZ_JBMULZ010000005.1:521291-548095 GCF_049534875.1 Uniformispora flossi | reverse complement strand
TGCGCTTGCGTCCTTGCTGTGACCCCCGGCCGCTGACCAGCCGGAGGATTTTTTCAAAGGAATCCCTGCGAACACACTCCACAGACCGGACGGTCCGCTTCGTCGTGAACGCCGGGGATATTCTTTGGCGTTGACTTTTGGCACGCTGTTGAGTTCTCAAGGAACGGACGCTTCCTTTGAGACCCTTTCACCGGTCTCTCCGGGCGTTTCGCTTCTTCGTTTTTACTGTGTTTCTTTGTTTCTGCGCTTCCAGCGTATCACACCGTTTCCGGTCTGATTTCGCTTTCCGCCGGCCTTCCGAACCGCCTTTCGGCTTTTCTTCCGGCGCCTCCAGCTTAGCAGATCCTTTCGGCCCGCTTCGCTTTCCGCTTTCGCCTTCGGATATTCCCTTGCGGGCTTTTCCTGCGGCGCTCCAAACTTTAGCGGATCGCATTTCGTTTCGCCTAATCGGCGGTGACGAGCTGCGTTCCGGTGCGAGTCCGGAGAGATCCACAGGCACAGGCAAACGAGCACGAAGCGCCGATAGCGCGTCGTACTTCGTTCGAGGTCTTGCTGATCACCGCTCGCGGGACCAGCCAACGTGCGCTCCGGACGAGGTCCGGACACACGCAGTCTCGGGTCTCCCTGCTGTGCGGTGGGATGACTGTACCCACGTCGTCACTCGGCCGCAAATCGAGGTTTGCCTGCCGCGCCGGCCCGGTACACCGGGCTTCCCGGGCTTCCCGGACCGATCGCCGCAGGTCGGACACCTGCCGCCGGGCGGCCGGTTCGCGGACCTGATTCACCCGCGGGGAGTAGGTGCAGGGAGTAGACAGAGAGGAGACGGCGGCGCCGCAGGTCCCATCATGGTGTCGTCATACGACATCGACCGGAGGACTTGAAGAGCCGATGCCGCTGCTCACGCCAGAGACTCTGGGCGACCTGCTCGCCGAGTACGACTTCGAAAACGGCTGCGTCACCCATGTGAGCATCGACGACCCGTTCACGCCGGGCGGTGCCGTCGCCCGTGTGCTGGTCGACGCGCGCGACCGCGAGCACGGCTGGCCGTGGACGCCGGTCGAGTTCCGCCTGTCCGGGCTCCGCGACTACCGGATCGAACACGGCAAGGGGTTCTCCGGAATGCTCTATTTCGACCCGGTCGTGTCCCGCTTCGCCGACACGGCGCACGGCGAGCTGCTCTATCTCGACCTCGACCCGGTGGACGGGCCCAGCCAGTACGAGCCGGTCGACGCGGTGGACATCGTCGGCCGCTCGCAGTGCTTCTTCGCCGCCGAGCGGATGACCTGGGAGGTCCTCCCCGTCGAAGCGAGCCCGCGGCTCGCGGGCGGCCAGTTCACCGCGGACGGCTGACCCCGTTCCCTTTGCTTGTCCCGACAGCACGCCGCCGGGCCCGACCGCAGCTCCGCGGTCGGGCCCGGCGGCGTTTCCGCGCCCCACCGACCTGCGGGAGAAGTCTTTCGATCACGCTCTGATTACAAACCTAGCTGGCGTTAGGGATTCGCTCTACGGTCATCCGGACCCGAGCGTTCCGCCTCGGCAGCCGCCCCTGCCGTCGCCGTCCGAACGCTCTCCCGACGTCGGAGTTGGCCGATACCCATGCAGATGAAGAAGCGTTTCTTCGCCGTGCCCGCAGCCGCTGTCGGCGCCGGCGCGCTCGTCCTGTCCCTGACCGGCGCGGCGGGTGCGGCGCCTTGGGACCACCAGGGCAACGACCGCCCGTCCGTCGCCGGCATGAAGATCCTGCTGAGCAACGACGACTCGATGCAGATGGCGCGCCCCGACGGCGCCGACGGCCGCGGCCTCTACGAGGTCCGCCGCGCGCTGTGCGCGGCCGGTGCCGACGTCGTCGTCATGGCTCCGTGGGCGTACATGAGCGGCGCGGGCACCAGCGCGACCGGCTCCGGCGCGCTCACCGTGTCCCAGCGCACCGCGCTGCCGGCCGGCTTCGAGAACGACTGCGCCGGCGCGCCGAGCAAGGGCGTGGTGTTCGGCGTGTGCAAGGGTTCCGCCCCGTGCGGACCGACGACGCCGAGCGCGACCCCGGCGGACACCGTCCGCCTCGCGGTCCGCGGCGGCCTGGCCGCCAAGGTCGGCTGGAAGAACGGCCCCGACCTGGTGGTGACCGGCGCGAACTCCGGTCCGAACGTCGCCTCGGTGACCAACGACTCCGGCACCCTCGGTGCGGCGATCGCCGGCATCGACAACGGGGTCCCGGCCATCGCGCTGAGCGCCGGCATGGACATGGACACCTTCAAGGTGACCGAGCGGACCTACCGCGCGTTCGCGGACTTCATCCCCGGGTTCGTCGCCGGTCTGAAGCAGAAGGACCTGCTGACCGACAAGTTCGTGGTGAGCGTGAACTACCCGAACGCGGTCGAGGGCCGGAACCCGGGCCGCCCGGTGTGGGCGGAGATCGGCACCGAGACGGTGGTGCCGGTGACCTACGTCCCGACCGGCGACACGTTCGCCATCGGCATGGGCGACTGCGCCGCACCGGGCACGTTCTGCCGTCCGGAGGAGAAGCGCAACGCCGACTGGACGCTGCTGAACCAGGGCCACATCACCGTGGGCGCGGTCGACTCGAACCGCACGTACGGCGGCGGCGACGACCACAAGCTGGAGAAGTTCGTCAAGAACGGCAAGTAGTCCGCACCGCGCGGGCCCGGGGCACGGCCGTGCCCCGGGCCCGCGCTTTGCCGATACTTGGTCACATGGCCGAAAAACCGCGACGCAGCCGGGGTGTGCCCGATCCGATCCGCGCCGAGGTGGACGCGGGGGAGGCGGCGCTGGAGCCGGACCCCGACCGGTCGCGGGCCTGGACGCTCTACACCGACGGAGCACCGCAGTCGCACGTGGATCTCGACGATCCGACATGGCTGGAATTCGAGTACATCCGGCGTCTCGGCCACATCGCCGACCTGTGCGCTCCCCCGCGGACGCCGATCCAGGCGCTGCATCTCGGCGGCGGCGCGCTGACGCTTCCCCGCTACATTTCGGCCAGCCGTCCGCGCTCCCGGCAGCAGGTCGTGGAGATCGACGCGCGGCTGATCGCGTTCGTGCGGGAGTACCTGCCGCTGGACAAGAACGCGCACATCCGGGTCCGCAACGGGGACGCGCGGGCGATCGCAGCGAAGGCGCCGGACGGGTTCTTCGACCTCGCCGTCGTGGACGCCTACAGCGGATCGCAAGTGCCGCCGCACCTGACGTCGTTGGAGTTCGTCGAAGAGGTCGTACGGACGCTCCGGCCCGAAGGCGTGTACGCCGCGAATCTGGCCGACGGCGGGCGCCTGGACTTCGTCCGCTCCCAAGTGGCGACCATTGCCGCGCTGTTCCCGCATGTGCTGCTGATCGCCGACCCGGCGGTGCTCCGCGGCCGCCGTTTCGGCAACGTCGTGGTGGTCGCGTCGCGCCGCGAACTCCCGCTCGCGGATCTGAGCCGGCGCACGGCCTCGGACCCGTTCCCGGGCCGGGTGGAGGACGGCGGCGAGCTGGCGGCGTTCACCGGCGGCGCCCAGGTGGTCCTGGACGCCACCGCCCAGGCCTCCCCGAAGCCGCCGCCGAAGGTCTTCGAACGCCGCTAGGTGGCAGGGGCCGCGAAGCGGCCGGGCCCAGGGCCCGCGCTAGCGCCGTTCCTCGACCTTGCCGCGCAGCATGCCGACGACGGTCAGCAGCACGAGCGTGGCGAGCAGTAGCGTCAGCGTGACCGCGGAGCCCAGGAAGACCTTGCCGCGGTCGGTGAGCGTGAAGACGGAGACCGGCAGGGTCCGCCAGTCGGCCGGGTAGACCATGATCGTGGCGCCGACTTCGCCCATGGACAGGGCCAGGGCCAGGCTCGCCGCGGCGGAGATCGACGGCATCAGCATGGGCAGGCGCACCCGGAGCAGGACGCGCCACGGCGCGGCGCCGAGGCTCGCCGCCGCGTCGGCGTAGATGCGGTCGGTGCGGTCCAGGCCCGCGGACACCGTGGAGTAGGCGAACGCGACCACGAGCACCGCGTGTGCGGCGATGACGATCCATTTGGTGCCGTTGAGCAGGACCGGGCCGTCGCTGAAGGCGACGAGCATGCCCAGGCCGACGACGACCGACGGCACCGCGACCGGCAGGTGGAACACCGCGTCGGTGAGCCGGCGCAGCGGGCGCGGGGCGTTGCGGGCGGCGATCGCGGCCCACGTGCCGACGACCACGGCGATGGTTCCGGCGAGCAGCGCGGTCTCGATGCTGACGATCACGCTGTCGAGGTTGGTGCCGCCGGTCGCGTCGCGGATGTGCTGCGTGGTCCACGAACCGGGCAGGACGGAGTTCCAGTCGCCGGCGAAGGCGGCGAGGACGAGGATGGCGAGCGGTCCGAGCACGACCGGGACGAAGACGAGGGCGAACAGGCCCCAGACCGCGAGGCGTCCGCTACGCGACCACACCAGCACGAGCTGCCCCCGTCCTCGAGAAAACGAACCGGTAGAGCCCGTACAGCGCGAGGGACAGAGCGACTTCGACGACCGCGACGACGCACGCGCCGGGGTAGTCGAAGGTCACGGCGCCCTTGGCGTGGACGAGCATGGGAAGTGTCGTGACGTCTTTGGCGCCGATGAAGAGCACGATGCCGAACTCGTTGAGGGTGAGCAGCAGCGTGAGGCTGCCGCCGGCGGCGAGCGCGGGCAGGGCTTCCGGCAGCAGGATCTGCCGGATGACGCGCCACGGGGACGCGCCCAGGCTCGCCGCGACGTCGAGGCGTTCGCGGGGCACGAGGGCGAAGGCGGCCATGAGCGGGCGCATCACGAACGGCGTGTAGAAGGTGATCTCCGCGAAGATCACGCACCACGGGGAGTAGAGGAAGCCGACCAGTGGTTGTCCGGCGCCCAGGTCGTCGGCGACCGCGTTGACGACGCCGACGGTGCCGTAGAGGAACGTGAAGGCGAGCGCGATCAGGAACGACGGGAACGCGAGGATCGTGTCGACGAGCCGGGCGACCAGCCGGGCGCCGGGGAACGGCACGAAGCTCAGCACCACGGCGAGGAAGAAGCCGAGGACCAGGCAGCCGAGCGTGGACAGCACCGCGATTTTCACGGTGTGCCAGAGCGCGTCGGTGAATTCCGGCGAGTCGAGGGTGTCGCGCCAGACCTGGAGGCCGACGTCGCCGTCCTTGCCGACGAACGACTGCTTGACGGTGAGCGCGAGCGGATAGAGGAAGAACCCGCCGACGAGCAGGAGCGGCGGGAGCAGCCACAGGGCGCCCGTTCGGCGCGGCCGTGCGGCGGCCGCAGGCGGTGCTTCGGCGGCCGGGGCCGTCGGGGCCGCGGCGAGGGTCGTGGTCACGTGCCCGCCTCCGCGGGGACGAGGACGCAGGGGGCGTCGGGCAGCGCAATGCCGATCGCCGCACCGAGGCTCGGAACGCCGTCCAAGGACGGCACGTCGCACCGGACTTCGGTGCCGGCCGGGTCGTCGAGCAGGCAGGTAAGCCGGTAGGTGGCGCCGCGCCACTGCGTGCCGGTCAGGCGGGCGCGCAGTACGCCGGGGGCGTCCGGTGCGGCGACGGTGAGCGTGTGCGGCCGGGCGACCAGCAGGGCGTCGTCGTCCGGCCGGAACGCGCGGGACGGGTCGACGGCGACGGTCAGGCTGCCGACCCGGGCTTGGGTGCCCGCCGCGTCCGCCGCGCAGTCGCGGAGCACGCGCGCCGGGAGCAGGTTGGCGGCGCCGAGGAAGGCCGCGGTGAACGGGCTCGGCGGGCGGCGGTAGAGGCGGCCGGTGGCGTCGAGGTCGACGAGCCGCGCGTCGCGCATGACCGCGATGCGGTCGGCGAGGGCAAGGGCTTCGGTCTGGTCGTGGGTGACGTACATGATCGCCACGTCCGGCAGGTCGGCGCGCAGTTGCTGGAGTTCGCCGAGCAGGTCGGCGCGCAGCGCGGCGTCGAGGGCGGACAGCGGTTCGTCGAGCAGCAGGACGGGCGGCCGGATGGCGAGCGCGCGGGCGATGGCGACGCGTTGCTGCTGTCCGCCGGAGAGTTCGCGCGGGTAGCGGCGGCCGTAGGCGGCCATGCCGACCATGTCGAGGGCTTCGGCGACCTGGCGGGCGACCTCGGCACGCGGCACGCGGCGGGCGCGGAGGCCGAAGGCGACGTTGTCGGCGACGCGCATGTGCGGGAAGAGCGCGTAGTTCTGCACGACGACGCCGATGCCGCGTTTGTTGGGCGGTTCGTGGGTGACGTCGCGTCCGGCGAGGGTGATGCGCCCCGCGGTGGGCCGCAGGAATCCGGCGACGGCCTTGAGGGCGGTGGATTTGCCGGAGCCGGACGGGCCGAGGAGGGCGACGGTTTCGCCGCGGGCGACGTGCAGGTCGAGGGCGTCGAGGGCCGTCACGGCGCCGTAGCGGACCGTGAGGCCGGTGATGCCGATGGCGGCGGGTTCGGGCGGCCCCGCGGAGTCGGCGGAGTCGGCGGAGTCGGCGGACCGCGGCGCGGGCATGTCGTCGGTCGGCCGCTCGATCAACGATCCGGGTTTCTTGTCGGGTGCGGCCGGCACGGCGGGCACTGCGGGCATCGGGGCGGTCACCTCCGTCCTGGCGAAAGGCTGTGGGGGGCAGGGAGGTTGGGGCGGGTGCGGGGTCGGAGCCGCACGGGGGCGGGCGCGGCTCCGTCCGGACCGGAGTGCCGGCGCGGAGCCGCGGCCGGTGCGTCAGTGGCCGACGGCCTTGTTGTACGCGGCGATGTCCGCGTCGAAGTCCTTGACGACCTGGTTCCAGTCCGGCGTGTAGACCTCGACGCCCTGCATGAGGGCGTTGACCTCGGCGGTGTTGGAGTCCGCGGGCTTGACGTCCTCGCGCGACGGCAGGCCGCGGACGTCGGTGCCGAGCGCGGTCTGCGCGTCGGTGGCGAGCAGGAAGTCGAGGAGCTTCCGGGCGGCGTCGGCGTGCGGCGCGCCCTTGGCGACGCCCGCGTAGTACGGCAGCGCGACGGTCGACTTCTTGCCGGTGTCGTCCGCGGGGAACCACAGCTTGAAGTTCGAGTTGTCGTTGTGCACGGATGCCAGGTTCATCTGCACGTCGCCGTTGGCCACGCTCAGTTCGCCCTTGCTCGCCTTCGGCTGGAGCTTGCCGGTGGAGGACGACGGGCCGACGTTGTTCTTTTCGAGCTGCTTGAGGTACTCGAGCGCGCCGTCCTTGCCGTAGACGTGCTGGAGTTCGAGGAGCACCGCGGTGCCGTCGCCGGCCTGGCCCGGCGTCGAGTACTGCAGGCGTTTGGAGAAGCGCGGGTCGAGGAGGTCCTTGAAGCTCGCGGGCGCGGGCTTGGCCTGGTCCGGGTTGTAGATCCAGGACAGGTAGTTGTTGCTGATCGCCGTGTACATGTTGTTGGTGTCGCGGCCCGCGGCGGGGACCTTGTCGGCGCACGCCGGGGTGTAGGTCTGCAGCAGGTCGGCGGCGGCCGCACGCTGGATGAACGGCGGGAGGGTGACGGCCAGGTCGGCTTGGACGTTGGCCTTCTCCTTCTCCATGCGGGTGACGACCTCGCCGGAGCCGGACTCCACCATCTGCACCTTGATGCCGGTCTGCTTCTCGAACTCGGCGAAGCGCTTGGTGTACCAGTCGCCGAGTCCGTCGACCGAGTAGACGGTCACGGTCTTGGCGTCCGCGGTGCCGGTGAAGCCTTTCTCGGTGCAGCCGGCGGCGGCCGCGGCGGGGCTCTGCGGGCTGGTGCCGCCGGCGTTGGAGGAGCTGTCGGAGGTGCCGCCGCAGGCCGTGGCGGTGAGCGCCACCGCACCGGCCACGGCGACCGAGCCGAGGATGCGTCGCATCGGAGTGCCTTTCGGGGTTTCGGGGAGTCGTGCGTCGTCAGCCGGCCGAGCCGGTGCGGACGAGTGCGGGCAGGTCCCGCACCGAGTCGAGGATGTGGGTGGCGCCGGCCGCGGCGAGTGCCGTGCGGTCGTGGGCGCCGGTGAGCACGCCGGCCGCGATGCGCGCCCCGGACCGCAGGCCGCACAGCACGTCGAAGGCGGTGTCGCCGGCGGTGGCGACCTCGCGGACGTCGTCGACGCCGAGGCGCAGGACGGCGGTCAGTACGAGGTCGGGGTAGGGGCGGCCGCGGCCGTGCTCGGTGTCGGCCGGGCACAGCACCAGGTCCGCGATGTCCTGCCAGCCGAGCGCGTCGAGGATCGCGGCCTGGGTGTCCCGGCCGAAGCCGGTGGTGAGGGCGACCTTGACGCCCGCGCCGCGGAGTTCGGCGATGGCGTCGGCGGCGCCGGGAATCGGCGCGCACGCGCCGGATGCGACGAGGTCGCCGTATGCGGTCTCGAAGGCGGCGTTCGCGGCGCGGGCGCGTTTGTCGTCGTGGTCGAGCAGCGCGCGGAACACACTGATCTTGCTCTCGCCCATGGTGTCGTGGACGTAGTGGAGCATGCGGTCGTAGTCGGGGGTGTCCCGGTCGACGCCGACCGCGGCGATCGCGCGGGTGAACGCCTCGACGACGAGGCCGTCGTCGGCGACTGTCGTGCCGGCCATGTCGAGGACGACGAGCTGGGTCATGGTGGTGGGCCTTCCGGCGTGGAGCAGCGGGAGCGGGGCTGGGCGGGTCGGTCAGAGTCCGGCGCGGTCGGCGGTCTCTTCGGCGATGGCCGGCGAGCACGTCATGCCGCGGCCGCCGGGGCCGGTGACCAGCCAGGTTCCGGGGGCGACTTCGCGGCGGTGCACGATCGGGTCGCCGGCCGGGGTGGTCTGCGCGTAGACGCCGGCCCAGCGGCGGCGGACGGTGGGGAGCGGACGGCCGAGCAGGTCTTCGGCGACCTCGACGAGGTGGTCGTAGGGGTCGTGCACCACGTCGAAGGCGAAGGGTTCGGCGTATTCGTGGGTGTCGCCGATGGTCAGCGACCCGTCGAGCCGCTGCACCATGAGGAGTTGCATCTTGTGCGCGGCGGGCACGGGGCCTTGCGGGTGGGCGGCGGCGAGCGTGTCGAGGGCGGGGCTCGCGTAGGCCGGGTAGTAGCGGAAGCTGTCGCCGTCCGCGACCGCGGTGGTGAGCGGCTCGTCGAGCGGGTCGGTCTGCATCATCTGGAGCCGCACGCGGCGGACGGGGATCTCCGGTTCGAGTTCGCGCACCAGCCCGGCCAGGTTCGCGCCGGGGCACAGGAAGACCGCGTCGCCGCGGTGCTCGGTGCCGTGGTCGTCGCGGACTCCGGTGCCGTCGGCGGTCAGGCCGCGGACTTCGCGGCCGGGCAGCCAGGTGTAGCGGCCGGTCGCGGCGAGGCGGGCGCGCAGCGCGGGCAGTGCGATGCGGGATTCGACGGCGCCGTCGTTCGCGCACCACAGCGCGGCTTCGAAGGTGCCGCGCAGCGCCGGGTTGAGCGTGCGGGCCTCGGCGGTGCTGAGCACCTTGAAGCCGCGCTCCCCGGCGTCGGGCAGCGTCAGCGCCGCTTCCGCGACGGCGACTTCCTCGGCGTTGCGGCACACGGTGAGCGAGCCGGCCGGTCGGAAGCCGACGCCGGGCACGTCCGCGCCGATGCGCTCCCACAGTTCGCGGGCGCGCACGGCGGTGCGCAGTTCGGCGCCGACGGCGCGGCCGCCGATCCAGACCAGGCCGAAGTTGCGGACCGAGGCGCCGCGGGCCTCGGCTTCGCGCTCGAGGTGCACGACTTCGTGGCCGCGGGCGACCGCTTCCCACGCGTGCATCGTGCCGAGCACGCCTCCCCCGACCACGACGATCCGCACCTTGCGCCTCCCGGCAGTTCACGGGGACACCCGCACGGCTGCGGCGTCCCGGCTGGACGGTGACCAGCGTGGGCGCGGCCGGTGCCGGACAGGCGGAGGCGGTGTGGCGCTCGAGTGAACAGCCCGTTAAGGTCCGGACCTGTTACTTTCTCGTTATCAACGCGCGGCGGAGGCGTGACCCGTGCGGGACTCCGTCGGGGCTGCCGGGCTCATGCGGCCCGGCTCATTGCGCGCGCAGCCGGGTGGCGAACCCGATGCGGTCGCCACGGAAGAGCTGGCGGACCCGCTCGATCGGCACCCCGTCGGGGTCGTACGAGGTGCGCATGGTCAGCAGCATCGGCATCGCCGGGTTGGTGCCGAGCAGCAGCGCCTCGCGGGGCGCGGCCAGCACGGTCTCGACGGTCTCGTCGGCTTCGGCGAACACCACGCCGAGGTCGTCCTGAAGGCAGCGGTACAACGATTCTTCGGGACGCAGCACCTCGAGCAGCCGCGGGAACCGGTCGAGCGGCAGATAGGTGCTCTCCAGCCCTATCGGTTCGCCGTCGGCGAGCAGCACGCGCTCCAGATGCACCGTCAGATCGCCCGTGCGGAGGGCGAGTCGGCGTGCCAGATCGGGTTGGGCGACGTGGTGTTCGAGGGTCACCGTGCGGCGGCCGGGCGTCATGCCCATCGAGCGCACCGACTCGGTGTAGCTGGCGAGGGTAAGCGGCTGGACGAGCTTGGGCGGGGCGACGTAGGTGCCGCGGCCGCGGGCGGAACGCAGCCGCCCTTCCATGATCAGCTCGTTGATCGCGGCGCGGACGGTGCTGCGGGCGACTTCGTACTCCGCGGCGAGTTCGCGTTCGGGCGGGAGCAGCGCGTCTTCGCCGAGTTCGTCCATGAGGCGGAGCAGGCGCATTTTGACGGCGTAGGACTTGGGGACGCGGCCGTGTTCGGGGACACCGTCGCGGAACGGCCGGGCGATGGCGTCGGGCCGGGCCGGGCGCACGGGGGAATCGCCCGCGTCGGCGGGCGGGTCGGCGGGCATGAGTCGAGCCTAGGGGGTCGCCGGGCCCGCGATTCCGGATCGCCGCGCGATCGGCGGAGCGGCCGCGCTCGCTCCTGTGCCCGTGCCCGCGCTCGCTCCCGTGCCCGTGCCCGTGCCTGCGCCCGCGAGCACGCTCAGGCGATCCGGTCGGGCTCGGGTGTCTCGCCCGGGGCGGGGTAGGTGCGTCCCTTCCACGCGGCTCCGCGGCCGCGGGCGTGCTGGATCGCCGAGTCGACGGTCATGCCGAGGTAGAGCGTCGCGGCGAAGGGCAGCAGCAAGGCCTCGTAGAACGGGCGTCCGTAGTAGACGACCATCGGGATGTACGTCGCGGTCATCAGCGCCCACGACAGCCCGCCGAGCACCATCAGCACGATGTTGCCGGTGATCGCCCCGACCAGCAGCGTGACCGGCGCGGCCAGGTAGATCAGCGCGAGCCCGACGACGGTGCCGGCCAGCAGCAGCCACGAGTGCCGCAGTTGCGCGAACGCGCTGCGCGAGACCATGCGCCACAGGTCCGCCAGGCGCGGGTAGGGGCGGATGCTCGTGACGTTCACCGGGGCGCCGTCCCGTCCCGGCGGGTCCGCCAGGACCAGGCGCACCCGGCCGCCGCTGCGCTTGACCGCGGTGCCGAGGCTGACGTCGTCGATCACCGCGGCGCGGATCTCCTCGATGCCGCCCGCGCGGGCCAGCGCGTCGCGGCGCACGAGCACGCAGCCGCCGGCCGCGGCCGCGGTGCGGCGGCGGGGGTCGTTGACCCGGCGGAACGGGAACAGCTTGGCGAAGAAGTACACGAACGCGGGCACGACGACCCGCTCCCACCGGGTGTCGACGCGCAGCCGCGCCATCACCGACACCAGCGCGAACGGGCCCGGGTAGGTGCGCGCCATGAGCCGCGCCGCGGGTCCGGTGCCGATGACGTCGTAGTCGACGCGGGCGTCGGCTTCGGTGACCAGGCGGGTCAGGGAGTCCGGGGCGTGCGCGATGTCGGCGTCGGTGAAGAGGAAGTACTCGGGGCCGTCGTGCCCGGCGTCCGCCTCGGCGGTCTCGACGCCGTGCCGCAGCGCCCACAGCTTGCCGGTCCAGCCGGGCGGCGGCGGGCCGGGAGTGGTGACGCTGAGGGGCAGCCGCGCGTCGGGGGCAGCGCCCAGCGAGCGGGCGAGGTCGCCGGTGCCGTCGGTGCTGCCGTCGTCGACCAGGATCACCCGGGCCGGACCGGGGTAGTCCTGCGCGAGCAGCGTCGGCAGCGACCCGGCGAGGATGTCCGCCTCGTCGCGGGCGGGCACGACGATCACCACCGGCGGCGGATCTTCGGGGCGCAGCAGCCCGCGCCCGCCGAGCCGTTCCCCGGTGCTCCAGAAACCGCCGTGGAAGCGGGCGAGGTATACCCAGGCCGCGAGCGACAGACCGGCGGCCACCGCGAGGATCATCACGAGCACATCCACCCGGACAGCCTGTCAGTCCGAGCGCGCGGGCGCGAGGATCGGACGCCTCGTCCGACCCCCGCCGGGGGGCCTGGCGCGCGCTTCCCCCGCCCGGCCGCTCCGGTGACGCCGTCCGGCGGCCGACACCTAGGGGGTGGCCGATGCCGCGGGTGCGCACTCCGCCGCCCGGGACACCGCCGTTCGAGGTTCCGGTCACCCGGTTGCCGGGCGCAGTGTGCCGCCGCCCGGGGGAAACGGCGCGGCGGGTTGAGCCGGACGGCCCACACCCGGTTCACGAGTGCGGGTGAATCAGATGGTAATCACTCAAATGCGCTCAAGCTGATGGGGTTTGCCGCCGAAGACATCCGGGCGGGGGTACTGGAGCGGCCGCGCGTGGCCGATGGCCACCGGGCCAGAAGGGCGGTGCCTGTCATGGGTGACACCACGTCCAAGTCCTGGGGACAGGGCTATCCGGTCGGAACACGCGTCCGGGTACAGGTAGGCCTGAGCGCGGGGCAGCTCGGCGAGGTGGCGAACGTCTACGGTGACGCCCACCGCCCGCCGGTGGCCCCGTACCGCTGGTACGGCGTACGCCTCGCCAACGGCCTGCGCCCGCTGTACCGGCACGACGAACTCAAGCCGGTGCACTGAACCCAGGCAACGGACCCGGGCCGACCCCGCGGGTTTCCCTCAGGGTCCGGGCGCGCGGAGCATCGCCGCGACGACCCGGACCAGGTCGGCCCGGAACGCCTCACCGGGCACCGGGCGCGCACGTCCGCTCTGGACGTGCCGCGCCCGGTCCGCGAAGGCCGCCCCCACCAGCATGACCATCAGCTCGACGCGCTCGTTGGCGAGCGCGTCGGGCAGCCCGTCGGCCACCAGCAGCACGGCGACCTGGGTGAACAACCCCCAGAGCGCGCCGCCGGCCAGCGCCTCGTGCGCCTGCCCGTCGCGGAAACCGGTGCCGTGCGCCACCTGGCCGACGATCCGCAGGCAGTCCCGACCGCTGTCGTGCGCCAGCTCGGACGCCTCGGCCTCCACGTAGGCGCGGACCAGTGATGCGAGGTCGCTCGCGTCGGCATCCGCCAGCCGGGCCGCGAGAGCCGCTTCCACCCGCTCCTGGTGGGCGTCCATGATCGCCCGCCGCAGACCCGCGCGGGACCCGAAGTGGTAGTGCAGCGCCGACGAGTTGGCCTGCCCGGCGCGCTCGGTGATGTCCCGGGTGCGGGCCCCGTCGACGCCCTGCTCGGCGAACAGCCGCTCGGCCGCGCGCATCAGGCACGCGCGAGTCTCCGCCGCGGAAGGTCTTGTCGTCGTCGCCATGCTCGGATATTAATCGGTTCCATTACCTAATGGAGTCGATTAACAAGCTCCGGTGCCCGCGCCCGGTGCCCTCCGCCCGGTGCGGGCGGGGCAACGCCGGAGCAGGCCTGAGGAAGGACCCGGCATGGTCGAGCTCGGCATGATGGCACCGTTCGCGGACGGGTTGGTGACCTCCGGCGGATTCCTCCGCGACCTCGCCGGGACGCTCGAGGAATGCGGCGTCGAGTCGGTGTGGACGGTCGAGCACGTGGTGATCGCCGAGGAGTACGAGCCGCTCTACCCGTACTCCGCCTCCGGCCGCACCCCCAGCGGCGGCACCCATGTGCCGATGCCGGACCCGTTGGAGACCATCGCCTTCCTCGCGGGCGCGTCCCGCACGCTGCGCTTCGGCACCGCGATGGTCGTCGCGCCGCTGCACAGCCCGGTCGTCCTGGCCAAGCGCGCGGCGACCATCGACCGGCACTCGGACGGCCGGCTGATGCTCGGCCTCGGCATCGGCTGGCAGAAGGAGGAGTACGCGGCTGTCGGCACCTCCTACTCCGACCGCGGCCGCCGCCTGGAGGAGTGCGTCGGCGCCATGCGCGCCCTGTGGGCGGACGCACCCGCGTCTTACTCCGGCAAGCACGTCTCCTTCGAGCGCCTCAACTCGCTGCCGCGCCCGGAATCCGGCGCCGTCCCGGTGGTGCTCGGCGGCAACAGCGACCCGGCGGTGCAGCGCGCCGGGCGGATCGGCGACGGCTGGTTCCCGTACACGATCACCGCCGAGGACTTCGCGACCCAGGCGGCCCTGCTGCGAACCTCGGCGGCGGACGCCGGGCGGGACGCGGCGGACATCGAGATCACCGCGTGGCCGGGCAGCTGCGACCGGGAGCGGGAGAACGACCCGGCGTGGGTGCGGCAGTTCGTCGAGCACGGCGCGTCCCGCCTGGTCATCGCCCCCCGTATCGCGGGCGAGGACGGCCTGCTGGGCCCGCGCGGCCTCGACGCGCTGCGCGACCAGATCGCCCGGTACCGCGACGAGGTCCTGGAGAAGCTGTGAGCGACGTGCGGATCCTCGACACCGTCGTGCTCCGCGGCGCCGACGTCGACGCGTGGACGGCCGCCTGGCGGCAGGACTATCTTCCCGGAGCGGTGCAGCGCGGCCTGACGCTGGTGGAAAGCTGGCGCGAGCATGTGGACACCGATGCGATCGCTGTCCACACCCTGTGGAAACTCCCCGGCGCGAAAGCCTTCTTCGGCATGCGCGCGGCGGCCGGCGCGGACCCCGCGGTGGCCGCGTTCTGGGCGGACACCGACGCTCTCGCGGTGCGCCGCACCCGGCACGTCGGGCTCGTCGACACACCGGAGGTGACCGCATGACCCGCTGGGTGGCTTTGGCCGCGGCCGACGTCCCGATCCCTGCGGGCACGGTGGGCGGCCCCGACCTTCCGGGCAGCGTCGGCGGCCTGGGCGCGACGTGGGACGCCGTCGGCGAGCGGGCCCCGGAAGGCGCGGCGGAAGCCGTCGCCCTGCAGCCGGTCGGCGTACGGCAGGTGCCCCTGGACGGACGGCGGGTCAAGCGCACCCTGCTGCTGTCGGTGCGCCCCGGGACGCCGGACGAGACCGTCCGCCGCTTCGAGGCCGACGTGATGGCCATGCCCGACCACATCACCACGATCCGCAGCTGGGCCCTGAGCCGGGTCGCCACGCCGGGCTCGGTATGGACGCACGTGTGGGAGCAGGAGTTCGCGGACGTCGCGGGGCTGACGGGCGAGTACCTGATGCACCCGTACCACTGGACGTATGTGGACCGCTGGTTCGACGGCGAGATGCCGGGGTCGATCGTGGCGCCGAAGCTGGCGCACGTGTTCCGGTGGGCGGACGGGCCGGTGCTCTGACGCGCGGCGCGACTCGATACGCGGATCCGGCGGCGTTGCGTGGCCGGATCCGCGGTCGCCGCAGGCTCAGCCCGCGAAGGCGGGCAGTTCGTGGACGTGCGCCCGGCCGGAGGGCAGCGCTTCGCGGGCGAGCGCGCCGAGGTGCAGGTGGTGGGTGAACACCATGATCTGGAAGGTGTCCGCCATCGCGTCGAGCACGCGCAGGAGTTCGCTCGTGCGGCCGTCGTCGAAGGTCATCGCGATGTCGTCGAGAACGATCGGCATCGCGCGGTCGACCTCGGCGTAGCGGTCGAGCGTCGCCAGGCGCAGGGCCAAGTAGAGCTGGTCGCGGGTGCCTTCGCTCATCGCTTCGACGCCGACGGCCTCGCCGTTCTCCTCGGCCCCGGCGCGGCGGGCGGTGAGGACGTGACCGCCCTTCTTCGCCTCGGTGTCCACCACCAGGCGGGTGAAGCGGCCGCCGGTGAGCGCGGTGAACAGTTCTTCGGCGCGGCGCAGCACGGGGCCCTGGTTGTCGCGGCGGTACTCCTCGATGCAGCGGCGCAGGACTTCGCGGGCGAGTTCGACGCGGACGTACTGCTCGACGTCGGCGCCGAGTTCGGCGGTCTGGGCGGAGACTTCCTCGAGCGCCGCGGCAGCGCGGGCGGAGTCGTCCATGCCGGCGAGCACCTGGCGGGCCTTGCCGAGTTCGGTCGCCTGCGCGTCGTAGGCGTCCTGGGCGCGGTCGACATGGGCAGCCAGTTGCATGAGTTCGGCGTCCAGTTCGGCGGCGGACCAGCCTTCGGCATCCCGTTCCAGTTCGGCGATCGGCGTTCCGGCCTCGCGCAGCAGCCGGTCGGCTTCGGCGAGTTGGCCGGTCGCTTCGCGGAGCCGGACAGTACGGGCGACCGCCTCCCGCAGCGCCGCCTCGTCGGCCACCCCGGCGGTGGCCACCAGCGCGGCGAGTTCCGTGGCGGCGTCCGCGGCCACGGCCTCGCCGTTCTCGATCCGGCGGCGCAGCTTGTCGGCCTGCGCGGTCAGCAACTGCCGGGTGTCGCGGGCGGTGCGCGCCGCGGCGAGGGCCGCGTGGTGCTCGGCGAGCTGGACGAACCGGACGTCGCCGTCGGCCGGTTCGGTGCCCCAGGCGGTGGTCAGCAGCGTCGTGAGCCGCTGGTCGAAGTCGGCGACCCGGGCAGCCGCGGCGTCGCGGCGGCGGGCGGCGTCGGCGAGGGCGTCGGCGTCCCGGGCGACCGATTCAAGGGTCTCCACGGCGGCGGCCAGCGCGTCCGGGTCGTGGCCGTCGAGTCCGAGGCCGCCGACCACGTCGGCCCAGGCGGTCTCCCAGGCGGCCCGGGCGGCCTCGGCGCGGCGGACGTCCTCGCGGGCCTCCTCGAGTTCGTCGAGCGCGGCGCGTTCGGCGGCTTCGGCGCGGCCGCGCTCGCGGAGCGCTTCGGCGGCGGCGTCGATGCGCAGGTCGGCGAGACCGGACAGCTCGCGCAGCGCGGTGGCCTCGGTGGGCTCCCCGGCGTTCTCCAGTTCGGCGCGGAACCGGGCGACGAGCGCGGATTCCTCCTCGCGGAGCGCGTCGAGGGCGTGCCGGGACGCGCGGGCTTCGTCGATCAGGACGGCCAGGTCGCGGACGCCGTCGGCGAGCTGCGGGGCCGCGGCGGGCTCGGGTGCGGCGACGCCGCTCGGCTCCCACAGCGCGGCCCAGTGCGCGGCCAGGTCGTCCCGGGTCCGGGCGAGGTCCGCGAGGTCGGCGTCGTGGGCGGCGAGGCGCCTGGATTCGTGTCCGATCGCGGACTCCAGGTCGAGGCGGCGCAGCGAGTCTTCCGCGTGCTCCCACAGCCGGTCGGCCAGCTTGTCGGCGTGCAGGACGGACTGCCGGTAGGAGGCCTTGAGTTCGTCGGTCGGCTGCGCGGCGGCTTCGAGGTCCGCCCACCAGTCGTCGCGTTCCTTGCGGGCTGCGGCGAGTTCGTCCGGGGTCGGCGGCGCGGTGCCGCGCAGCACCCGCTGCAGGTCTTCGCGCGCGGTGTCCAGGCGTTCGGCGGTCTCCGCGCGGCGGGCCGCGAGCGTGTCCTCGCGGCCGCGGAGGGTGTCGAGCGCGGCACGGTGTTCGTCGATCTGCTCGCGGGCCGGAAGCGGGAGGCGCACGATCGCGTCGTCGTCGAGGCCGGTCAGGCCGTGGCGGGCGCGCAGGGCGTCGCACTTTGCCTGCCGGTCGGCGACCTGCTGTTCGGCGCGGGCCAGATCCCCGGCGAAGCCTTCGGGGACCGCATGCAGCAGGGCTTGCAACGCGGCGGCGTCGGCCGCTGACGGGGCCTCGGCCAGCGCGGCCCGCGCGGCGTCGAGCTTGGCGGCACGCCGGGTTTCCTGCTCCAGCGCGGCGGCCAGTGCCGTGTCGTGGCCGGCGAGGTCGCGGCGCAGCGCGGCGATGCGGTCGACGGTGGCCTTGTCGATGCGGTAGGCGCCCGGGTCGTCGAGCGTGCGTCCGGGGCGGACTCCGTCGAGGAGTTCCTCGGCGGCGCGCCGCTGTGCCCAGAGCTCTTCTTCGGCCAGGCCGATCTGTTTCTCGGCCTCGCGGATCGCGCTGACCTCGGCGGACAGGGCTTCCAGCGCGTCTGCGTGGTCGAGGTGCGCGGTGTCGGCGGGCAGCGCGCAGAGGTCGGTTTCGGTGTCGATCAGCGCGGCGCGGTCGTGTGCGGTTTCGTCGGCGGCTTTGCGGAGGCGGGCGGTGACCCGGTCGAGTTCGTCGACGACGTTGTCCGCGACGGTGCTTCCGGAGCCCGCGAGTTGCTCACGGGCGGCGCGGAGTTCGCGGCGCTGTTCGAGCTGCGGCAGTGCGGCACGGACCCGGGCGAGGGCGGCATGCCGGGCCCGGACGTCCCGCAAGTCGCTCTCCAGGCGCGCGTGTTCTTCCTCGGCTCGGGTAACGGCCTTTTCGGCGGCCGCGAATTCGCGGGGTTCGAGGGCGAGGCTGCGGACCTCGCGCTGGAGTTCGGTGATCCGTTTGGCGCCGTGGTTGATGCGGGGCTTCTGGCCGCCCTTGAGCCACAGCGCGGCGGATTCCTTTTGGAGTTCGTCCTGCACGTCGGCGAGGCGGCTGCTGGACCGCGACTCGAACAGGGCACGGCCGACGTCGCCCTTGCCGTCGAGCAAGTCCTTTCCGCCGCGTCGGAGTTCCGCGTGGTCGAGGGAGAACACGTCGTGGAACTCGTCGGCGGGGACGTCGGCGAGCGCGCGCGCGAGTTCGCGTTCGTCCAGCGGCGTCCCGTCGGGTGCGCACAGCGGGTTCTTGCGGCGCTTGTGGCGGACGATCTCCAGGGGCGCGCCGTGCGCGTCCCTGATCAGGGCGCCCAGGCGGAGTTCGGCGAGCGGGTGTACGAAGCCGTAGGGGCTGCGTTCGCCGATGCCGTACAGCAGTTGGCCGATGGCGTGCCGAGCAGTGGACTTGCCCGCCTCGTTGGGGCCCGCGATGACGTGCACGCCGGGGGCGGACAGGTCGAGGGTGCGGTCGGTGAAGCAGCCGAAGGCGAGCAGGTCGAGCCGGTCGATCCTCACGCGTCCCCTCCCGGGCGGGCGCCGCCGCCGAGCATGGCGGCGAGCAGGTCGACCGCTTCGTCGAAGACCCGGCTCCGCCAGGCCGGGTCGTCCACGCCGGTGCCGTCGCCGTCGACCGCACCGCCGGCGCCGCGGAGCCCGGGCAGGCCGCGCACGAGCTTTTCCAGGGCCGCCGAATCGCCGCCGAGGGCGGAGGCGGTGCGGCGCACGTCGCCGAGCAGCGCGGTGGTGTCGGCGGCGTCCTCGTCGGCGGTCACGCGGGAGGTGGCGACGCGGATCCGTTCGACCCACAGGTCGTCCATGTCGATGGCCGCGGCGCGGAGTTCGTTGTCGATGCGTTCCCGGTCGCGCCACAGGAGTTCGTGGGCGTCGGAGGTGCCGGTGAAGCTGATGCGCACCGCGAGCGGGCGGCCGTCGGCGTCGCGCGTGGCGCCGCGCATGGCCTGTTCGGCGAGTCCCAGGACGCCGCTGTCGTCGGACACGCCGGAGACGTCGACGTGGAGGTGTTCCCAGCGGACCGCGTCGAGGTCGTGGTGGCGGACGTCGGGGTCGGCGCCGCCGACGGTGATCAGCGTCGCGCCCTTGGGGCCGGTCTCGCGGGCGTGGCGGCCCTGCAGGTTGCCGGGGAACACGATCCACGGGTCGCCGGCCCGGACGACGGTGCGGGCGTGGATGTGGCCGAGCGCCCAGTAGTCGTAGCCACGGGCGGTGAGGTCTTCGACGCGGCACGGCGCGTACATGTCGTGGCCTTCGGCGCCTTGCAGGGCGGTGTGCAGCAGGCCGACGTTGAAGTAGCCGTCGCGGGCCTTGGGGTATTCGGCGGCGAGGTTGTCCTGGATGTCGCGGTCGGCGAAGCCCTGGCCGTGCACCGCGATCCCCAGCTCGTGGTCCTCGACGGTCTCCGGACGGGCGGTGGAGAACCGGTGCACGTTGGCGGGGAGCCGGAGTTCCTTGGTGATCTTGCTCTGCGCGTCGTGGTTGCCCGCGACCATGTAGACCCGGATGCCGGCGTCGCGCAGCCGCTGCATCTGCGCGGTGAAGTACAGGCCGGTGCGGTAGTCCTTCCAGTCGCCGTCGTAGACGTCGCCGGCGAGGAGCAGGGCGCCGACGTCCTCGGCGAGCGCGAAGTCGACGAGGTTCGCGAGCGCCTCGCGGGCGGCGCCGCGGAAGACGTCGACCGGAGCCCCCGGATACCGGGACAGCCCGCGCAGCGGGCTGTCGATGTGCAGGTCGGCAGCGTGCAGCAGTTTCATCCGGCCGCTGACCCTCCATCCGGGCGGTTGATCGGCAAGTCACCCAGGATAGATGGCCGCGCGGACGGGGCCGGGCGGATCAGGGAATCTCGATGCGGGTGCCGGCGAGGAGCCGGTCCGGGTCGGGGCCGATGGCGTCGCGGTTCATCTCGTAGAGCGCGGGCCAGCCGCCGGCCACGTCGAACCGGGCGGCGAGGCCGGACAGCGAGTCGCCGGGCTGGACGACGTAGGTCGTGGTGATCGGCACGGAGTAGAGGTCGAGTTGGCGCGCGCACTGCGGCCATGCGCCCCAGCCCTGCATGCGCAGGATCTTCTCGGCGACGGTGATCTGCTCGCGGCGGGTCGCCTGGTGCGGGAGGGGCGCGTAGTCCGTGCCGCCCGCTTCGTCCCAGGTGGAGGGCTGGATCTGCAGGCCGCCGTAGTAGCCGTTGCCGGTGTTGATGTCCCAGCGTCCGCTGCTCTCGCACATCGCGAGGCGATCCCAGACGGTGTCGGGGACGGCGTGGGCGGGGGTGGCCGCCAAGCCCCCGGCGAGCAGGGCGAGGACGGTGGCGGCCGTCGCGTGGACCGAAGATCTGACAATCCGTCGATACATGGTGCTCGACGCTAGGGAACTGGCGCGACAATACGGACTATTGGCGTCAAACCACGCCGATCAGTCACTCATCCGGCGCACTTCGGCCCCACCACACCGCACCGCGTGTTGCCGCGGCGGCGGTCAGCCGCCGAGGCCGCCGATCAGGTCCGACGGAATTCCACTCGGCAGCAAGTCCGTCGGCAGGCCGCCACCCGGAAGCAGGTCGCTGGGCAGGCCGCTGGGCAGCCCGGGAATCTGGTTGCCCGGCGTCTTCGACTTCTCGGGCGTGCCGTCCCCGCCGTCGTCCTTGGTGGCCAGGATGACGCCGGTCACGATGGCCGCGACCACAACGAGCGCCAGCACCAGCGTGATCAGCGGGCTGCGGCCCGAACGACGCGGCGGCTGCGGGTTGTACGGGTCGCCGTAGGACTGCTCGCCGTACTGCGGCGCACCGCCCTGCTGCGCTCCGTACGGCTGCGACCCGTACGGATCCTGGCCCGGGTACTGCCCCGGCCCCGACCCGGAGCCGGGCGCGCCGTACGGCCCGGGTGCCGGGTTCCCGCCCTGGCCTTGGCCGCCTTGGCCCTGGCCGTGCGGCTGCTGTCCGTAAGGCTGCTGCCCGTAGGGTGACTGGCCGTACGGCGGTTCCTGCTGCGACACGATTCCCACTCCCCCACGGCGTCCGGTCCTGCGCTTGCCCGCTACGCCATGCTGTCACGAACACGTCCGCTGCGGCTGGGTAAAGCCCGGACCGCGAGCCCGAGTTGCGGCATCGGTACTGTTGGCCGGATGCGCGACCTGACGGATCATCGGATCGGGTCCCGGCAGGTCCCCTCCACCGTCCTGGGCCTTCTCGCGGCCGCCGCGGCCGCCGTCCTCGCGGTGCGTTCCGCACCGGTGCGCGACGGAATCGACACCGCTCCCCTGGTCTTCGCCGCCATCGCCGGCGTGTGCGCGGACGCACTCGGCCGCACCCCGCGCCGGGTGCGCGGCCTCGCCAGCGGCGTCGCCGCAGCCTTCGACCCCGTCGCGCTCGCCGCACTCCCCCTGCTGTGGTTCACCGGCCGCCGCCGCGCCGCCCTCCTCGGCACCGGCGCGGCCGCCGCCACCGTGCTGCCCCTGGCCGCGCTCGACGGGCTGCCCGGATCGTCCTGGCGCCCACTGCTCACCGACCGCTACCTCGCCGGGGACACCCCCGACGCGTCGGTGCACGGCACGCTCCTGCGCATCGCCGGCGAATACGCGCACGGCATCACCGGCGCCGACACCCCCGCACTCACCGCCGCGGCCCTGCTGTTCGGTGCCGCCGCCGGCGTCCTCGCGCTGCGCCGCGCGGCGCGCTTCCACGCCGACGGGCAACCGCTGCTCGCGATCGCCGTCGCCGCGTGCGCGGGGATCGCCGCGCTGCCGGTGTCCTGGTCGTACGAACTCCTGTGGCTGCCGCTCGCCCTCGGCGGCCGCCTGGGCACCCGCCCCGAAGAGCGCCCCGTCTGGCCCGTGCTGATCCTCACCGCGCTCGCGGTGCCCGCGGACGCCATCGACCCTCGCATCGACGCGAACCTGTCCATCGTGCTGGGCAACGTCCCCACGCTGGTGGCCGTCGCCGCGGCGTGTGCGCTGCCGTTCCGCTCCCGCGCCGACCCGCACTGGGGGCTGCGCCGCGCCGAGCCTCCGCCCGCCGGACGCCGCGCGCTGCTGCCCTCGCTCGCCCGGCCGGTGACGCGCCCCAACCTGCTCCTCGAACTGCTGCTGATCCGGGCCGGCTACTGGATCTACCAGAACATCCGCGGCGATCTGCGGACGAGCATCCCGCACCAGCGCGACCAGGCGATCGACAACGCCGACCTGGTCGTCGACGTGGAGCAGTTCTTCCGCTTCAACATCGAGCCCGCGGTCAACCGGCTGGCCCTGAAGTCGACGCGGCTGTTCGAGCTGATGCTCGACTACTACCGGGAGCTGCACTACACGGTGCCCGTCGCGGTCCTGGCGTGGCTCTATATATGGCACCCCACGCGCTACCGCACCGCACGCACGGTGCTGGCCTTCACGACCGGCCTCGCCCTCGTCGGGTTCTGGCTGTTCCCGCTGTGCCCGCCGCGGCTGTACCCGGGCAGCGGCATGGTCGCGTCGCTGCCGGACGGGCCGCGCAGCTACATCTTCGCCACGCAGCTCATCAACAGCTACGCCGCGATGCCGTCGCTGCACATCGGCTGGGCGCTGTGGTGCGCGGTCGCCGTGGTCTGCGTGGCCCGGTCGCGGTGGCTCAAGGCGCTCGCGGTGCTCTACCCGTGCGCAACCGCGTTCGTGGTCGTCGGCACGGCGAACCACTGGATCCTCGACGGCGTCGGCGCCGCGGCCGCGGTGACCGGCGCGGTGTTCCTCCAACAGGCGCTCACCGGGCGGCGGCTGCGCGACGACGTGCCCGCTTTCCAGGCCAGGCTCGGGACCGCACCGGTCCCCGCACCCGGTACCGCCGCGGCGCGGCCGGGTGAACCGGGGACACGCCCGGCGGAATCCGCCGCGGCAGGCAAAGCCGACTAAGGCTTCGGCAAGATTTTCACCAAAAGTTCGAATTCGAGATCATCCACCTGCGGACGCCCGAAACGCTCGTCGCCGTATGGGAAGGGCGACATCCGGCCGGTTTGCGCATACCCCCGGCGCACGTACCAGGCGATGAGATCGGCACGCTGCCTGATCACCGTCATGTGCATCTCGCCGCTGCCCCACTCGGCCGCCGCAATCCGCTCCGCCTCGGCCAGGACACGCCGCCCCAAACCGCCGCCCTGCCGCTCCGGGTCGACCGCGAACATGCCGAAATAGGCCACGCCTTCGGGCCGTCGCTCCAGTTGGCAGCAGCCCGCGAGCACGTCGCCGCGCAGCGCGACCAGCATCCGGCTGTCCGGCTTGGCGAGGACCTCGGCGACGCCCTCCGGATCGGTCCGCTGCCCGTGCAGCAGGTCCGCTTCGGTGGTCCATCCGCGGCGGCTCGAATCGCCGCGGTACGCCGATTCGACGAGCGCCACCAGGGCCGGAATGTCGGTGTCCGTCGCGGTCCGGAACATGACGTCGTGCACGGTCGCGGCCCTCCAGCCTGCCGGTCCGGCGCGCCGAGCGGTTCTGCGGCACGTCCTGGTCTGGTCGAGAATACGGGGATGGCGTGTCCCGGCGGGCCCTGCTTTCCCAACCGCCGACGCGATGACATCGTGGCGGAGGCGCCCGTCCCGACGGACGCGCGACCACGTGCGGACGCCCGGGAAACGGCGGCGGCCGACCCGGACGTACCCCGCCCGGACCGGCCGATCGGATCGACCAGGGGAGACGGCACATGACTCGGACGGGGGGCAGGAATCCCGCGGACGTGCGGCGGACCAGAATCCCCCTCGCTCCGGCGGCCCTCTGGCTCCTCGCGGCGCTTCTGGCGGCCCGCCAGGCGGCCCACACACTCCGCCTCCCGCCGGGCCGGCGGCTGGCCGACCTCGAGACCTGGCTCGGCACCGGCGGTGTCCTCCACCTGCCCGGGTCGCTCTACGACGGCGACGCAGCCGGGGGACCGTTCACCGGGACCCCCTTCGCCGGCCTTGTGCTGCGGCCGCTGACGAAGGCCGCCGAAGAGACCCTCGGCGTCGTCTGGACCATAACGACCCTGCTGATCGTCGCCGCCGTCGGCGTACTGGTCGCTCGGAGCGTGACCGCGACCTCGGGCCGTCGCGCCCGGCTGTTCGCCGCCCCCGTGCTGATCTCGCTGATGTTCCTGTCGCTGCCGGTGCGCGGCAACCTGACCCTGGGCCAGATCAGCCTGCTTCCGGTGCTGCTCGTGCTGCCCGCGTGCCTGTCCCGCGAACCGGTACGGGCCGCCGGGGTCGCGGCCGGCGTCGCGATGGCGCTCCAGCCGGTCATGCTGCTCTTCGCGCCGTTCCTGTGGCTGACCGGGCGGCGCAACGCCGCGCTGACGTCCGCGGGCACCTTCGCCGCCGGAACCGCGCTGGCCTGGGCCGCGCTTCCCGACGACTCGCTGACCTACTGGGTCCACCACATCGCCGGCGCCGGACTCGGCGGACCCGCCGACGCCCTGGCCAACCAGTCGCTGCACGGGCTGCTCCTGCGGATCGGGCTCACCGGCCCCGCCGAATACGCGGTGCTCGCAGCCCTCGCCGTGCCGCTCGTCTGGTTCGGCCTCAAGCGCGCGGTGACGTACGCCCGCGACGACCAGGCCGTCCTGGCCGCCGCCATCGTCGGCTGCCTCGTCGTCGCGGTGTCGCCGATGTCGTGGCAGCACCAGCAGCTGTGGATCCTGCTCGCCGCCGCGGGCCGGCTGGGCAAGGGCCGCGCCGACCGCATGGTGTGGCCGCTGCTCGCCGCCGCGGTGATGCTCTTCCACAGCGACGAAATACTGCCGGGCAACCTCGCCGTGACGCGGGCCATCGCCGACAACTCGCCGCTGCTGCTCGCCGTGCTGGCCGCCGTCGCGATGCCGTTCCTGCTCAGGTCCTCGCCGCACTGGGTCGCCACGATGCCGGAGCCGGCCCCCGCCCGGACGCCGGGGCGGCGCATCCCGCTGCTCCCGGACGGCCTGCGGGTGCTGTCGAAGCCCAACCTGATCCTGGAACTGATCCTGATCCGGGTCGGCTACTCCTTCTATTCGTTCATCCGCGCCTCGGTCCCCGACCAGCGCGCGACCGCGGAGGAGCACGGCCGCCAGGTCATCGGCGTGGAGAAGGCGCTGCACATCGACATCGAGCACAGCCTCAACCACTTCACCGCGAAGGTCGACTGGCTCAAGTCGTGCACCGGGTTCTTCTACGAGACGTTCCACTTCCTGGTCCCGCTCAGCCTGCTGGCCTGGCTGTACATCACGCGCCCCGCGCAGTACCGCTCGGCGCGCACCGTGCTGTGCGTCGCCACCGCGACCGGCCTCGTCGGGTTCTGGCTGTACCCGCTTGCGCCGCCGCGCCTGATGCCCGGCTTCGACTACATCGACACCGTGCACGGCCCGCAGGACCTGGCCAACCCGGATTTCGGCGCGCTCACCCAGATCTCCAACCAGTACGCGGCCATGCCGTCCCTGCACGTCGGCTGGGCCCTGTGGTGCGGCCTGGTGATCTTCGCGCTGGCCCCGCGCCGGTGGATGCGGGCGGCCGGGCTGCTCTACCCGCTCACCACGACGTTCGTGGTCATGTCGACGGCGAACCACTACATCCTGGACGCGGTCGGCGGCGTCGTGGTCATCTCCATCGGCTTCGCGGTGCAGTACGTGCTGACCGGGCGGAGCGCCTTCGCCGGCCCGGCCGGCGGCATCCCGCCGGCCAAGGTGCCCAACGCCCGGAACCGGGGCGGCGACCCCGACGGCACCAACGATCCGGACGGTCGAGACACGCCATGGATCCGCCGGAGGATTCGACAGCTCTCCACAAAATGACGGGGGTAACCCGGGTGGCAACCCAAGGCATTGCCAAGCCTTTGCCCGGCGCACCCGCATCTCCCCGCCCGGTCGAGCGGTAGGCACTGTGCCGTTCCCGTAATGGGATCGGCATCTGCTGCAACCGATGAACCGATGTTCGACCGTGAGGAGCACGATGTCCCCCAAGACGCGCCGCGTGGCCCGGACCGCTTTGCTGATCGCCGCGGCGGGTGTGGTGCCGCTGATGGGCGCTGCGTCGGCCCACGCCGCGGACAACCCGCTCGGCGGCCTCGGCGGGCTGAACGGGCTGACCGCCCCGGACCCCTCCACGGTCACCGACCAGCTCCCGGGCGCCACCAACGCGGTCGGCCACTCGGCCGAGTCCGCGAGCAAGACCGTCGACAACACGCTGCCCGCCGCCACGCAGGCCACCGAGGCCGCCCCCGCGGGCCGGCCGGCGGCGGCACCCGCCGCGGGCACCCCCGTGGAGGCTCCGGCGCACGTCCAGTCGCCGATCGGCGCCCCCGCGGCGGCCACCTCGGCACTCGGCGGGCTGGGCGGCCTCGGCGGTCTGTAATCCCCCCTTCCCGGGGGGGGGGGGGCCCGCGGGGGGGGGGGGGCGGCGCGGGGGGGGGCGGGGACGAACCCCCGCCCCCCCGCGCCGGGGACGCCGGAGAAAAAAAAAAAAAAAAAAAACCCACAGC
>NZ_JBMULZ010000005.1:444928-521281 GCF_049534875.1 Uniformispora flossi | reverse complement strand
GGCGCCCCCCCCCGCCCCCCGGGGGGGGGGGGCCGCCGGGGGCTCTTCAACCCCCCCCCCCCCGCCGCCCCGGCCCCGCTTCGGGGCCGGGCCGACGGCATGTGCAGGACCGGAAACGCCCGGCGCGGCATCCGGGGGATCATCCGGAGAAAAAACGCATGCAACCCTCCGCGTTCGGGGTGCGTCGTACGTACCGTCCGCTCCATAGGCCGGACATTCGGGGGCATCCGGGGAGGGGCGCCCGCCGAACGGTGGCGATGCAGGCGGCCGACGCACGGTTTCGGCGGTGCGGCGGCATGTGGGGGAGAATGTTGCGTGATGCCGGTATTTCGCGGCGTACTGCCGAGTGAGTACGGACCCCCTCTGGTACTCCGTACGGCGTATAGGGCATCCTCCTTGCGGATGACGACGATTACATCTGTGTGCTCACGAGCAGACAGGCTGTTGCGTCCTACGCTCGTAGCGTCCGCAGAATCGCGGACAAATCCCCCGCCCGGTCCGGTAAGCCGCGGACCCCGCGGGACGTCGCCCTACCGGCATGCCCGCTTTGAGGAGCTGTCCCCCATGAACCTCCACCAGCCTCACGCCCTTGGCACCGAGGTGAGGGCATGAGCAGCAGCAAACCCTCCTGCGAGCCGACAACCCGCGCGGACCGCGTCCAGTACGCCGCGTCCCGGGTGCTCATCTGGTACCTGCGGCTGGTGGCGACGTTCGACCTGCTGTCCGCGATCATGGTGCCGCTGCGCAACCGTGTCCGGCACCACAACTCCGGCGAGTACTTCACGCCGTTCCTGCTGACCACCAGCTTCACCACGGCATCGCTGGCGATCTTCCTCGCGGTCATGCTGAACCGCCGCAAACGCGTCGCGTGGATGTTCACCGCGATCCTGATGCTGCCCACCTTCGCGCTCTACGTGTGGGTGCTCGCGGCGCTGCCCGACTTCCGGCAGCACCCGTTCAACTGGATCTCCGCCGGCATCACGCTGATCCCGGTGATCGCGCTGGCGCTCAGCCGCCGCGAGTTCTACGCCCGCGGCGAGCACGGCAACGTCTTCAAGGCCGGCGCGGTCGCCCTGACCGGCCTGGCCCTGATCGTCGGCCTCGGCACCGTCCTCGTCTCGCTCACCGACAAGATCGGCGAGGCGTCGGCCGGCACGAAGATCCGGTACACGATCCTGCGGCTGTTCACGCTCGCCCGCGACGCCGAGTTCGACAGCAAGATCCTGGTCCCGCGCGCCACCGACATCGTCATCAACGTCGCCGCGACGCTCCTGTTCCTCCTCGTGCTCTACGTCCTCTTCCGCGCTCCCAAGGGCACCGAGCTGCTGCGCGCCGAAGACGAAGTCCGGCTGCGCGAGCTGCTCGACAAGTGGGGCGAGCGCGACTCGCTCGGCTACTTCGCCCTGCGCCGCGACAAGGCCGTGATGTGGTCGCCGAGCGGCAAGGCCGCGGTCGCCTACCGCGTGGTCGGCGGGGTGTCGCTGGCGTCCGGCGACCCGATCGGCGACCCGGAGGCCTGGCCCGGCGCCATCGAGCCGTGGCTGGAGGAAGCCCGCGAGAACGCGTGGGTCCCGGCCGTCATGGGCGCCAGCGAGGAAGCCGGCACCATCTTCGCCCGGCACGGCCTCGACGCGCTCGAACTCGGCGACGAGGCGATCGTCGAGGTCGACGAGTTCAGCCTCGACGGCCGCGCGATGCGGGTGGTCCGGCAGGCGTACAACCGGGTGAAGCGCGCCGGGTACACGACGCGCATCCGCCGCCACGAGGACATCCCGATAGCGGAAATGAGCGAGCTGCTCGACCTCGCCGACCACTGGCGGGACGGCGAGACCGAGCGCGGCTTCTCGATGGCGCTGGGCCGCCTCGGCGACCCGGACGACGGCCGCTGCCTGATGGTCGAGTGCACCGACAACGAGGGCAAGCTGCGCGCGGTGCTGAGCTTCGTGCCGTGGGGCCCGCACGGGATCTCGCTGGACCTGATGCGCCGCGACCGCGAGTCGGAGAACGGCCTGCTGGAGTTCATGATCCTCGACGTGATCGCGCAGGCGAAGCAGTTCGACGTCGAGCAGATCTCGCTGAACTTCGCGATGTTCCGCTCGGTCTTCGAGCGCGGCTCGAAGCTCGGCGCCGGCCCGGTGCTGCGGCTGTGGAAGGCCGTGCTGACGTTCTTCTCGCGCTGGTGGCAGATCGAGTCGCTGTACCGGGCGAACGCCAAGTACCGGCCGATCTGGGAGCCGCGCTACCTGTGCTTCCGCAAGGCCAGCGAACTGCCGCGCATCGGCCTGGCGTCGGCGCGGGCGGAGGGCTTCCTCGAGGCGCCGAGCCTGCCGTCGCTGTTCGGCCGCCGGCACGAGGAGAAGGTCGCGCACATCGCGGAAGCGCAGCGCAGCATGGCGGCGAAGGTCAAGGGCAAGGCCAAGGCCGCCACGGGCAAGGCGAAGGCCGCCACGGCGAAGGCCACCGGGAAGTCCGGCGGGTCGGGGACGGCCTCGGGTGAGCCGTCGGATGAGGCGGGCGAGAAGCCCGCGGACAAGCCCTCGGACCCGGCGGCCGACCGGGCCGCGGGACACGAGGCCGAGCCGAAGCAGCCGGTCGGCAGCAAGGCGGGCGGCAACGCCGGGCGCAACAGCGGCAAGGACTGAGGCCCGCGGCGAGCGGGCGGCGGACGACGGGCGAGGCCCGGCACCGGAGATCGGTGCCGGGCCTCGGCCTTTGCCCGCGGAGCCGCCGCGGCTTCGGATCGGGTCAGACCAGGCGCTTGATCTCGCCGTGCGCGCGGTAGAAGCCGCCCTGGCCGGACTCGCGGACCGCGTCGACGACGTAGCGGGCGCCGGCGACCCGGACGTTCTTCGGGAACTGCACGTTCCAGCCCGACTCGTAGCCCGCCGACACCACGTGCACACGCAGCCGGCCGTTGGTCTCGATGCACTCGACGACGACACCGGTGCCCGCGTCGCTCGTGGTCTCGACGTCGTTCGTCGGCACGACCGCGTCGAGCGTCGCGAGCTTGACGTCGCGCACCTGCGGCACGGTGCCGCCCTGGGCCGCCTGGATGGCCGCCTCGCTGACGTCGATGCAGGCGAGCTGGCCGCCGGTGGTCACGATGTAGAGGCGTTCCTCGTGGTACTGCATCGAGTACGCCGCACCGCAGCCCGTGGACAGCTTCCACAGCCGGGTGCCGTCCGCCTTGAAGCAGTAGATCGACGAGGAGCTGTCGCCCGCGAACACGTACTCGCCGTCGCGTGCGGTCGCGCAGCTGAAGACCGACGCGTTGCAGTCGTAGGTCGCGAGCATCTCGCCGTCGGACTTGCGGATGCGGTGGACCTTGTTGCCCGACGTGCCCGCGTAGACGTCGTCGCGCTCCTGCCAGCCGAACAGCACCGAGCCCTGGGTCTTCCGGTGCCACTTGAACTCACCGGAGCGGGTGAACATCTCCACGCCCGCCGAGTGGCCGTGGTAGATGCCGTCGGCGTCGCAGCGCACCATCCACGCGCCGGTGCCGCGGCCCTTCTCCGCCCACAGCGACTCGTCCTCGTGGTCGATCGCGGTGATGCCGCCGTTGGCGTCGGAAACGCCGAGGGTGCCGTCGTGGATGTCGAGCCAGTAGATGTCGATGTCGTCGGCGATCTCGTAGGCCACGCGCGGGGCCTTGCCGCCGATGTCGTACACGTTGCCGTCGTCGCAGCCGGCGTAGATCCACGAGTCGTCGCCGACGATGCACTTCACGCCGTCGGGGAGCTTGTAGCGGTTGACGACCTCGCCCTCGTGGGTGAGCGTCCACACGTCGCCGCGTTCGTTGCCGACCATGGCGCGGTCGCCGTCGACGAAGACGCCGAAGGCCGGGGAGCCGGAGTTGTACTTCCACAGCACCGGGGCTCGCTTGACGTTGGACGGGGTGCGCGACGAGGAGGACGAGGTCGGGACCGAGGGGCGGCGGGTGACCGAGCGGCGCTTGCGGACGCCGCGGACGGCCTCCTCGTAGCCCTTGCGCTTCTTCTCGCCGATCTTCTTGGCCGCTTCCGCGACGGCCTTGGCAACCGTCGGGTGGGTCTTGGTGGTGGCCTTGCCGGAGTCGCCGATACGGCCGTACGTGATGGTCACGTCCGCGCCGGAGACCACGACCTCGTAGAACTTGTGCGAGCCTCCGCCGTCCTCCGACAGTTCCAGGTACGTGGTCGAGTCCGTCATGGCCGCGTTCTCCTCGGCTGCTCGGCAATACGGGATATCGGAGACATCTCCGCAGATTTTGGGGAAGTGCCGCCGCACATAGAGGAGTTGACATCCCGTCACTCCCGAGCGGCGATGCGACGAGCCTAGAGGCCGAGGCCGACAAGCGCTGGGCTCCGGGAGGAGGACGGAATCGGCTACTCCACCCGGAGGACGGCCCCCGGAACGGCCCTCCCTGTGGACGACGTTTCAGCCGTGGCCTGAGGGTTAGTCTCCCCCCATCCCGATGATCGGCGACGACGGTCCGTGCGGTACCCCTGGCGGCCGGGTCGGCGCCCCGTACCACGCAGGAGACCGTGTGACCGGGCAAGCCTTCGCGCCGCAGTGGCCAGCAGCCCTGGGCGCCCGCCCCGCCGGGGAGCGCCTCGCTCGCGTCCGGCGTTCGCCGCATTTCGTGGACGGAGCCTTCCGCAATCCGGTGCCGACCCGGCGCTCCACCGACGGTGCGGTGCGCCTCATGCTGCGCGCGCAGCGCGAAGCGGCCGGGCTGCGCCGGCCGACCGGCGAGATCCCGCTGACGGTGCGCCGCGCAGCGGACTACGCGGACGGGCCCGAGTCGGGGCTGCGGGCGACCTGGCTGGGGCATGCCACGGTGCTGGTCGAGATCGACGGGCGCCGGGTGCTGTTCGACCCGATGTGGAGCACGCGCTGCTCGCCGTCGGCGGCGTTCGGCCCCGCCCGGCTGCACCCGATGCCGATGCGGTGGTCGGAACTCCCCTACCTCGACGCGGTGGTCATCTCGCACGACCACTACGACCACCTGGACATGGCGACCGTGAAGGCGCTGGCGCTCCGCGACACGCAGTTCGCGGTGCCGCTGGGGCTGGGGGCGCACTTGGAGCGGTGGGGTGTGCCTCCGGAGCGGATCCTGGAGTTGGACTGGCACGAGTCGGCGGAGATCGCCGGCCTCCAGTTCACCGCGACGCCCGCGCGGCACTACTGCAATCGGGGTGCGCGGGTGCTGGGCACGGTGCTGTGGGCGTCGTGGGTGGTGTCGGGGCCGATGCACCGGGTTTTCCACAGCGGGGACACGGGCTACTTCCCGGGGTTCGCGGACATCGCGGACGCCTACGGGCCGTTCGACCTGACGATGATCCAGGCGGGCGCGTACTGCGACGCGTGGCCGGAAGTGCACCTCGACCCCGAGGAGGCCGTGCAGGCGCACATCGACCTGACGGGTGCGGTGCTGCTGCCCATCCACTGGGGGACGTTCGACCTGGCACCGCATGCGTGGCACGCCCCGGCCGAACGGGTCCTGGCCGAGAGCGAACGCCGCGGGGTGGCCGTGGCGGTCCCGCGGCCCGGGCAGTTCGTGGAGCCGGCGTTGAAGGAGCCGGTGGAGGCCTGGTGGCGGGCGATCGCGGCGGTGCGCGGCAAGTAGCGCCTCAGCGCCATCCGTCCAGGCGGGCTCCCCGCGGGAACACCACCACGGGGACCTGCGCCGAGCGCACGATCTTCAGCGACACGTCGCCGATGAACACCCGGGTCAGCGGCCCCGCGTCGGTGGCCGAGCAGACCAGCACCTCGTCGCCCCAGTCCGCTTCCGACAAGGCCGCCGCGACATCGTCGCCTTCGACCAGTTCGCACACCGCGTCGACGCGCAGGTCGGCTTCCGCCTCGGCGAGGTCCGCGGCCATCTGGTCCCGGGCGACCTGCAGCATCTGCTCTTCCACGCCCCGGTGCTGCAGGCCCGAGTACATCCGCGGCGGCCGGACGAGCACGGTGAGCAGCCGCATCTCGGTGTCCAGCCGGTCGCGGAGCAGCATGCCGCAGCTCAGCGTGGCCGCCGAACGGGTGGAGCGGTGGAAGGCCAGCGTGGTCCGGGTGATGCGTTCGGGCACCGCGGCCGCGTAACCCCAGGGGGCCAGCGCGACGGGGACCGGCGAGCCGTGCAGCAACTGGTCGGCGGTGCTGCCGACCGCGATGCGGCCCGGCTTCCCGTGCGGGGCCGAGCCGATGACGACCAGGCCGGCGCCGCGGCGTTCGGCGAGTTCGCCGAGGCCGCGGCCGCTGCCGCGGTGGGCGGTGACGACGCGGTCGTAGCGCACGTCCGGGGCGACGGTGCGCAGTCGGCGCTCCGCGCCGCCGAGCACCGCGTCCGCCTCGGCACGCAGGTACGCCTCCCATTCCACGTCCACGGCGCCCACGCCGGTGCCCGGCCAGTTGTCGGGCTGGACGTACGCAAGGGTGACCTCGGCCCCGGCCTGCCGGGCGACCGCGCCGGCCAAGGCGACCGCGTCGTCGCCGCGTTCGTCGGCCATGCAGCCGACCAGCACGGTCAGGCCGCTCACGATTGCGGCTCCCGCACTCCTCCGTCGCCGGAGTCCCACGTCTTGGGCGGCTTGTCGCCCCATTGCGAATGCCGGTAGCCGTACAGCCAGTACACGAGCACGCCGACGGCGAGCCAGCCCGCGAAGACCGCCCAGGTCTTCGAGGAGAGCTGCGAGATGAGGTAGCAGCAGAAGCCGACGCCCGCGATGGGGGTCAGCGGGAACAGCGGGGTCTTGAAGCTGCGCGGCAGCTCGGGCCGGGTGCGGCGGAGCACGATGACGCCGATGTTGACGATGGCGAACGCGAACAGCGTGCCGATGCTGGTGGCTTCGGCCAGGTATTTGAGCGGGAACGCGGCGGCGATCAGGGCCACGAAGAAGCCGGTGATCAGCGTGTTCGGCACGGGGCTCTGGGTGCGGCGGTCGACCTTGGCGAAGATCGGCGGGATCAGGCCGTCGCGGGACATCGCGAAGAGGATGCGGGTCTGGCCGTAGAGCACGGTCAGGACGACCGAGGCGATGGAGATGATCGCGCCCGCGGACAGGATGATCGACGCCCACGAGCCGCCGGTGACGTCGGTGACGATCTTGGCGAGGGTGGCTTCGGCGTCGGCGAACTCCGTCCAGGGCATGGCGCCGAGGGCGGCGAGCGCGACGACGACGTACACGATGGTCACGATCAACAGCGAGAACAGGATCGCGAGGGGCAGGTCGCGGCGCGGGTTCTTGGCTTCCTCACCCGCGGTCGAGGCGGCGTCGAAGCCGATGTAGGAAAAGAACACCTGCGACGCGCCCGCGCTCACGCCGGCCCAGCCGAGCGGGGCGAACGGGGCGAGGTTGCCCGAGTCGAACGCGGTGAACGCGACGGCGCAGAAGAACGCGAGCGTCGCGAGCTTGATGAACACCATGATGGTGTTCGCCTTGGCGCTCTCCGACACGCCGCGCACCAGCAGCACGGTGGCCAGGGCGACGACGATGACGGCGGGGATGTTGACGACACCGCCGTTCTCGCCGGGCGGGTTGGCGATGGCCGCCGGGAGGCTGACGCCGAAGGCCGAGTCGAGGAGTTCGTTGACGTACTGGCCCCAGCCGACGGCGACGGCGGAGATCGACACGCCGTACTCGAGCAGGAGGCACCAGCCGCAGACCCACGCGATGCCTTCGCCGAGGGTGGCGTAGGCGTAGGAGTAGGACGAGCCGGAGACCGGGATGGTGCCCGCGAGTTCGGCGTAGGACAGGGCCGAGAACAGCGCGGTGACGGCAGCCAGGACGAAGGAGAGCATGACCGCGGGTCCGGCCTTGGGCACCGCTTCGCTGAGCACCACGAAGATGCCGGTGCCGAGCGTCGCACCGACGCTGAAGAAGGTGAGGGTCAGGAGACCCATCGTCCTTTTGAGGCCGGTGCCTTCCGTGCCATCGACGCCGCCGTGGCCGCTCTCCGCGAGGATCGCGTCGACCGGTTTGGTGCGCAGCACCCCCCAGCGGGGCGCATGCGGCGCGTGCTGGTGTACGGACAAGCGGACCTCCCGGCGCGTGCGGACGAACGGCTCGGTCCGGGTCACCCGAACGCGCGAGGCGTCGGCGGTACCGCCCGAGAACGAATCATTGCCCGATTGTTGCGGCTTTTCACCGAACCCGCCGTATTTGATGACATATTTCCCTCAAGGGATGGGGGGAAGGCGTGGACTCGATGACCGAACAGCGCTCGAACAGCGGCTGCAAACGCCCGTTCGGGCGTAGCATCAAGGCCGTCACCAAACCCTGCCGCCACAGGATCCCGTCCCGACCGAACCGTCCGTCCCCGCGCGGCCGTCGCTCCGCCCGGCTCTCCGCCGGTTCCGGTGCGCCCGAGCCGCGCCTCGCCACGCGCGCCCCGCGCACGAACAGTTCCGGAACCCACCTGAGGAGGCCCTGGTGACCACGGGCGCAAATCCGCCCTTGTTCACGGTGCGGGTCACCGTGCCCGCTCCCGATCGCGCCCGCGTGCACGTCGGCGGCGAGATCGACATGGACAGCGGCCCCCGCATCGAGGAACTGACGGCGCACCAGATCGCCGCCGGACGCATCCGCGTCGAGTTGGACCTGGCCGCCGTGGACTTCATGGACTCCAGCGGCATCCACATGCTGTTACGCCTGCGCCGCAGTGCCATGGCCGCGGGCGGCCGGCTCGACCTGGTCGCGGCCGGGCCGCGGGTCGTGCGGCTGCTGGAGGTCACCGGGCTGACCGGGATCCTGCCGGTGCCGCGCCGCATGGTGCCCGCGCTGGACGCGGGCACCGGGCTGCCGACCGGCTCGTACACCTGGAACTTGCAGACGGACTCGTGGTGGTGGTCCCCCGAGACGTACCGCATCCTCGGCCTCGCGCCGGACAGCGTCCGGCCGAGCACCCGGCTGATGCTCTCCTTGAGGCACCCGGACGACACGGCGGCCGGCGGCTCGGCCGCGGGCACAGGCGCGGGTGATCCCGCCGAGTCCCCCGGTCCGCGGACCTTCGCGGGCGGCGACGTGGACGGCGAACCGTTCACCTCGCGCCACCGGCTGCTCCTCGCCGACGGCACCACGCGCACCGTCGCCGTGGTCGGCGAAGTGACTCTCGACGCGACGGGCGAGCCGGTGCAGATGACCGGCTTCTTCGTGGACGTGACCGAGGACTGACCCGCCGGGCCCCCGAGCGGCGGCCGAGTACGCTGCGGTCGGAAAAACGGCCGCCGCGCCGAACGGCGGCCGGACACGGCACGGCCCCGGATCGGGGACGCGCGTCCCGGCCGGGCGGCAGCCCGGCCCGGGCGCCGGGTACGGACGGAGTCAGCGTGGACGTCGATCGGTTCGCCGTGCTCGTCGGCGAGCGGCTGCGGCGGCCCCGGCGCAACGAGCGCCGGTCGCGCGGCGAACGCCTCGCCGGCGCCCTCGACTCGCTGATCCGTTCGGGCGACCTGCGGCCCGCGACCCGGCTGCCCGCCGAGCGCGTGCTGGGCGCGGCACTGGGCGTCAGCCGCGGCACGGTCGCGTCCGCGTTCGACCAGTTGGCGGCCGCCGGGCTGGTGGAGCGCCGGCACGGCAGCGGCACCTACGTCAGGGCCGCCGCGCCGGGGCCGCAGCCGATCTTCCGGCGCTGGCTGCGCGAGGGCACCGTGGTCGTCGACCTCGCCAAATCGGTGGTGCCCGACCCGTCGCTGCTGCCGCGGCTCGACCTGGCGGTGGAGGACCTGCTCGACGCCCACCCGGCGGACGGCTACGCGTTCCTCGGCGACTCCCGGCTGCGCGGGCTCCTCGCCGAGCACGCCGCGCCGGGCGCGTACGGGCCCGACCTGCTGCTGGTGACCTCGGGCGCCCAGCAGGCACTCCACCTGGTCGCCGACGCGCTGCTGCAGCCCGGCGACCGGGTCCTCGTCGAGCACGCCACCTATCCGGGGATGCTCGCCGCGATCGAACGGTTCGGCGGGGTGCCGGTCGCGGTCCACGGCGACCGCTACGGCTTCTCCCCCGCCGCGTTCGCCGAAGCCGTCGCCGAGCACCGGCCCGCCTATGCGTTCACCATGCCCGTGCACAACCCGACCGGCTCGGTGACCGCCGAGCGCCGCGCCAAGGCCCTCGCCGGAATCGTCCGGGACGCGGACACCCTGCTGGTCGAAGACCGCACGCTGGCCGACCTGGTGCTGGCCGAGGACGCCGGCCCGGTCGCGTCGGCAGCGGCTTACGCGCCCGACCACACCGTGTGCCTGGGGTCGCTGTCCAAGACCCTGTGGGGTGGCCTGCGGGTCGGCTGGATCGCCGCGCCGCGGCAGGTGTTCGGGCCGCTCGCGGTGGCGAAGCAGCGGACGGACCTGGCGAGTTCGGCGCTCGACCAGCGGCTCGCGGTGGCCCTGCTGGCAGACCCCGACGCGGCGGTCCGGCAGGCTGCCTGGCGGGAGCGGCTGCGCGTCCGCCGCGACTGCCTGGCCGGCCTGCTTGCCGAGCAACTCCCGTCTTGGTCGTGGACGTTGCCGCAGGGCGGCATGTCGCTCTGGGTGCGCCTGCCGGGCGCCGACGGCGAGGAGTTCGCCGCGACCGCGATGCGGCACGGCGTCGCGGTCTCGCCCGGCGCGGTGTTCGCACCGCCGGGCAGCGGCGCGGGCGACGACCGCATCCGGCTGAGCTTCGCCTGGCCCGAGCCGGTGCTGACGGAAGCGGTGGCCATGCTCGCGGCCGCCTGGGCCGCACACCGCGCGAGCTGAGGACCGAACCGGCCGGTTCGCCGGCATCCGGTGTTGCTTCCCGCGCTCTTCGGGTCATCGGCCGCATCCGCCGTCCCATATTCCGGGCAACGACTAGTGGACTATTCAGCCGCGCCGTAATGTGCCACTCAAGGAAGTGGACCATTTATCCGCGCATGAATGATCCACTTCGCGGCGAGCGAGGAGGCGACCGTGGCACTGCCCGAGGCTGACTGGATCTGGATGGACGGCGCACTGGTGCCTTGGGCCGACGCCAAGGTGCACGTCCTCACCCACGCCCTGCACTACGGAACCGGCGTGCTGGAGGGCACCCGGGCGCATGTCACGCCGCGCGGGCTTGCCGTGTTCCGGCTCGACGACCACCTCGTCCGGCTCGGCGCGAGCGCGCGCATCCTCGGCATGGAACTCCCTTACAGTGTCGCCGAGTTGCACACCGCGACGCTCGACCTGCTGCGCGCGAACGCCATCGGTTCCTGCTACCTGCGGCACCTGGCCGCGGTCGGCTACGGCGACATGGGGCCGGTGCTGCGCCCGGACGCGCCGATGACGGTGTCCATCGCGGCGTGGGAGTGGGGCGCCTACCTGGGCGCCGAGGCAGCCGAGCGCGGCATCCGGCTGAAGACCTGTTCGTGGCGGCGCAACGACCCGAACGCGCTTCCGCCGGCCGCCAAGGCGACCGCGGGGTACCTCAACTCCACGCTCGCCAAGACCGAGGCGATCAACGCGGGTTACGACGAGGCCGTGCTGCTCAACGCGGACGGCTACGTCAGCGAGTGCACGGCCGCCAACATCTTCGCCGTGCGCGGCGGCGTCCTGTACACGCCGCCCGCCTCCGCCGGCGCGCTGCGCGGTCTGACCATGGACACGGTGCGGACCCTCGCCGCGGACCTCGGCCTGGAGACGCGCGTGGAGAATTTGCTGCGCTCCGACCTCTACACCGCCGACGAGCTCTTCGTGTGCGGCACGGCCGCCGACGTGGTGCCGGTCGGCGAGATGGACGGCCGCGCGTTCGCCCCGGGGCCGGTGACCCGCAAGATCCAGGACGGCTACCAGGCCGCCGTGACCGGCACCGACGAGCGCTACACGCACTGGCTGACGTACGTCGAAGACTGACCGTCCGGCTCGCCACGGGAAACGCGGGAACCCGCCCGGCCCCTCGCGGGTGCGGGCGGGTTCTCGCCGGCGGTGGGAGGTCAGGGCCGGACGGTCAGAGGCGTTCGATGATCGTCACGTTGGCCATGCCGCCGCCTTCGCACATGGTCTGGAGGCCGTAACGGCCGCCGGTGCGCTCAAGTTCGTTGAGCATCGTGGCGAACAGCTTGGTGCCGCTGGCGCCCAGCGGGTGTCCGAGGGCGATCGCGCCGCCGTTGACGTTGACCTTGGCGAGGTCGGCGCCGATCTCGCGCTGCCAGGCGAGCACGACCGACGCGAAGGCCTCATTGATCTCGACGACGTCGATGTCGTCGATGGTGAGTCCGGTGCGTTCCAAGGCACGGGCGGTGGCCGGGATCGGACCGGTGAGCATGTACACCGGGTCGTCGCCGAGCACGGTCAGGTGGTGGATGCGGGCGCGCGGTGTGAGGCCGTGCTCGCGGAGCGCGCGTTCGGACACGATCAGGGTGGCGGACGCGCCGTCCGAGATCTGGCTGGCCAGCGCGGCGGTGATCCGGCCGTCGGGCCGCAGCGCGGGCAGCGAGCGGATCTTGTCCCGGTCCGGGACGCGCGGTCCTTCGTCGTCCCGGATCCGAAACGGCACGATCTCCCGGTCGAACCGGCCTTCGGCGCGGGCCCGCAGCGCGCGCTCGTGCGACGCGACCGCGAACTCCTCCATTTCGGCGCGGGAGATGCCCCACTTCTCGGCGATCAGTTCGGCGGCACGGAACTGGCTGATCTCCTGGCCGCCGAAGCGCTTCTGCCAGCCCACCGCGCGGTCGTAGGGGTTGGCGAACCCGAACTCGCGTCCGGCGCGCAGCGACGCGGAGATCGGGATCATGCTCATGTTCTGCACGCCGCCCGCGACGACCACGTCCGCGGTGCCGCTCATCACGGCCTGCGCGGCGAAGTGCACGGCCTGCTGGGACGAGCCGCACTGGCGGTCGATGGTGGTGCCGGGCACCGAGGACGGGAGGCCGGCGGACAGCCAGGACGTCCGCGCGATGTTGCCCGCCTGCGGGCCGATGACGTCGAGGCAGCCGAAGATCACATCGTCCACCGCGGCCGGGTCGATGCCGGTGCGCGAGACGAGGCTGCCCAGGATGTGCGCGCCCAGGTCGGCGGGGTGGACGTCGGCGAGGGCGCCGTTGCGTTTGCCGACGGGGGTGCGGATGGCGTCGACGATGTACGCCTCGGTCATGGTGTGCCGCCTTTCGGACGGACGGTCCGCGAGCCGGCGGCAGGAGCCGGGTCACGGCATGAAGGTGCTGCGGGTGGTTGATGGTTGGAAAATCCAACTCACCACGTGTCCGACGGTAGCGCCAGTGGGTTGGAAATGACAACCTTGTGGCATGGATTCCCTCGCCTCGGCCGCGCCGCGCCTCCCGCATCCGCAGACTCCCGGGCGGCCGTGCTCGATCGCGGCCGCGCTGGCCCTGGTCGGGGAGAAGTGGGCCCTCCTCGCGGTCCGCGAGGTCGCCCTCGGCAACCGGCGCTTCGACGCCATCGCCCGCAACACCGGCGCACCACGCGACATCCTCACCACCCGGCTGCGGTCTCTCGAAGCGGTCGGCGTCCTGGAACGCCGCCCGTACCAGGACCGCCCGCCGCGCTTCGAGTACCACCTCACCGCGCCCGGCACGGACCTCCTCCCGGTGCTGCAGATGCTGGCGGCGTGGGGCGACCGGTGGGTGAGCGAGGAACCACCGGTGGCGTACACCCACCAGGACCACGAGTTCGCCCCGGCACTGATGTGCGGGACGTGCGGGGAGGAGGCGGTCCCGGGGACGGTCCATGCGCACGTGCGGGCGGCGGGGTGGGACCGGCGGGGACCGGTGGCCGCAGCGGAGAGCGGCTGAGAAGCGAAGCGGTGCGGGAGCCGGGGCTGCTACAGGCGGTCGGTCCCCCGGCCGTGCGGTGCCCTGCCGTTGTCCGTCCGGCGTTTTAGGCTGGCTGGCATGTGCAGGAACATCACGACACTGCGCGGGTTGGAGCCGGCCGCCACCGCCGAGGAGATCGAGGCGGCGGCGCGGCAGTTCGTCCGCAAGATCAGCGGTGTGCAGAAGACGTCCGCGGCCACCGAAGAAGCGTTCGAACGGGCGGTGACGGCGGTCACCGCGGCGGCCACCGAACTGCTCGGCGAACTCCCGCCCCGCAAGCAGCCGCCCCCGACGCTGCCGCCGCTCCGCCGCAAGGCGGCCGAAGCCGTCGAGGCCGCTACGGCCTGACGCCGCGTACGTACGCGACGAGTGTTTCGACCGCGGCGGCCAGGGCCTTGCGCGCATCCGGGTCCGAGACCGTCCCGTGCTCGGTGTCGATCGCGTCGCGGCCTACCGAGATCCGCACGCTTGCGTCGGCGACGAGGTCCGCGTCGGTGTAGCCGAGGACGCCGCGCAGAGCCGCGTCCGCGCCGCCGCCGCGGCCGGGTGCCGCGGTGTTGAGGCACGCGCAGGGTTTGCCGCCGATGTCGTTGCTGCCGACCGTCCAGTCGAGCAGGTTCTTGAACGAGCCGGGGAGGTTGCCGGCGTACTCCGGCGTCGCGAAGAGCAGGGCGTCGGCTTCGGCGATCGCGGCGCGCAGCCGGGCGACGGGAGGGGGCACAGGGTCGAAGTCGTCGTCCGGGTTGAAGTGCGGCAGGGCGGCCATGCCGAAGTACATGTCGGCCCGGACCTCCGCGGGATTGACGACTTCCGGCACCGTCTGCAGCAGACTGGTGCTGCCGGCTCCGGCGCGGAGACTGCTGCTGATCAGCAGGACGCGGACGGGATTCGTGGTCATGGGGCCGATGCTACGGGCGGTCCGACGCCGCGGTCCGGCCTGCGAAGTCCCTCGTCCGGGACGCGCGTGTGGCGTTTCCCAACAGGATCCACACACCCACCGCGCCCATCACGACAACCCCCGCCACGCCCACCGCGACCGTGTGCCACGCGCTGCTCAACTCCGCGGCCATGCGCATCCGCTCCGCGCCGGACGGCAAGTCGCCCGTCGCCACCCGGTCCGCCGCCCCGCCGACGTGCGAGCGCAGCACGCTGATCAACGCCGAGCCGAACACGGCCAGCGTGAGCGCCTGCGTCGTGCCGCGCACCGTGTTGAGCAGTCCGGCCGCCATCCCGGCCCGGGACGGCTCCACCTGGTCCATCACCTGCGCGTCGATCATCCCGGGGGACAGCCCCATCCCGACCCCGACCGTCACCAGCGGCCCGGCCAAGCCGAGGGCCCCGATGCCCGGGTGCAGCACGGTCAGCCACGCGTTGCCCGCGGCGATGAGCAGCAGCGCCGCGGTGACCAGCGTCCGTGGAGCCACCACGCCCCGTGCCACCAGCCGCGCCGACACCGTCGGCATGACCAGCACCGGAACCGTCGGCAGCAGCATCGTCAGCCCCGCCTCGCCCGTGCTCGCACCATTGACGGCCTGCAAGAACGTCGGCAGGTTCGCCAGCAGTCCGCCGAAACCGGCCGTCACCGTCAGCGCCGCCAGGAGCCACCCGGTGAACCGCCGGTTCTTGAGCAACCGGAGGTCCAGCATCGGCCGCGCCACACGCCGTTCCACGACCACGAACCCGGCCAGCAACCCCATCCCGGCGACCGCCGGCAGCACCACTCGCGCGCTCCCCCAGCCGGCCTGCGACCCCTGCGTGATGGCGAACATGACCAGCACCAGCCCGCCTATGAACGTGGCGATCCCCGCGCGGTCGACCGTCGGACGGGTCTCCGCCTTCGACTCCGCCAGCGCCCACGTCCCCGCGGCCAGAACCAGCCCGGCGGTCCCGAACAGCGCGAACGTCATCCGCCAGTCCAGCGCCTCGACCAGCCACCCCGCCGTCGTCGGCCCGGCCGCCAGCCCGATACCCGACGTCGTCCCCATCGCCGCGAACGCCCGGGTCCGCGCCGCTCCGGTGAACGTGGTCGCCAGGATCGCGCCGCCGCCCGCCATCACCCCGGCGCCCCCGAGCCCGGTGAGAATCCGCGCGGCGTCCAGGACCACGATGCTCGGCGCGGCGGCAGCCGCGAAGCTGCCCGCCAGGTAGACGAACGCGCCGATCCGGTACAGGCGACGCCGCCCGAACAGGTCCCCCAGAGATCCCGCCACCAGCATGAACGACGACGCGGCGAGGAAGTAACCGGTGACGATCCACTGCAGCGCCGGGCCCGAGGCCCCCAGATCGGCGCCGATCCGCGGCACCGCCACCGTCGTGCCGGACATCGCCATCGGCAGCACGAGATATCCGAACAGCACGACGGCGAGAGCAAGACCGGGACGCGGGCGCGCCGCCTCGGCAGCGGCACCCCGCGGCCGCACAGACGTCCTCAGCATGTGCGCAGACATGGCGGAACCCCCCAAGCACAGACGAGTCGGAAGACGAGCAGCGGACGGCGACCGATCACACGTCGTACGGCCGGACCGCGCGGCCCTCCCGCAACGTCCGCCCCCACCAGTCCAGTTGCCCGAGCATGCCCTTGGCCGCCGCGTTCGTCCCGGCCTGGTCGACGGGCACGCCGTCCTCGTCGAACAGGCTCCACACCCCGTGGAAGCTCACCGAGTCGCGCATCGACACCGCGTGCAGTTCGGCGAATACCAGCCGCAGTTGCTCGACCGCGCGCAGGCCGCCGCCCATTCCGCCGTACGACACGAACGCCACCGGCTTGGCGCGCCACTCCTCGCGGAACAGGTCGATCGCGTGCTTGAGCACCGCGGGGAAGCTGTGGTTGTACTCCGGTGTGACCACGGCGAACGCGTCCGCCGCCGCCAAGCGCTCCCCGAGGCCGACGACTTCGGGCGCATCCGACGTGCCCGGAGGGAGGATCGCGGCGGGCAGCGGAGTGTCGGCCAGGTCGACGACGTCGACCTCCCACCCACCGGCCCGCGCCTGCCCGACGAACCAGTCGGCGACGACGCCGCCGATGCGGCCGTCGCGGTTGCTGCCGACCACGACGACCATCCGAAGCGGACCGGCGGCGGCAGCTGCGGTGGTGGGCGTGGTGCTGGTGATCGCGGTCATGGCGTGCTCCTCGGTTGTCGGCGGCAGGCGGCCGTTCCGCCTTCGCCTCAGGTAAAGTACAACGTGCATTGCACTCATTACAACGACCATTGCACTTTTCTTGGAGGAGCTGCCTCATGAGCGAACCGACCGCGTCCGCCGCCCGCCCCCGGCGCGGCCTCCGCGAGAAGCGCCAGGCCATCACCGACGGCGCCCTGCGCGTCTTCGGCCGCGAGGGGTACACGCGCGCGAGCATCGGCGAGATCGCCAAGGAAGCGGACGTCTCCACGCGGACCATCTACAACCACTTCACCGACAAGGACGAGCTGTTCCGCACCGTCATCGCGGAGAGCGCGGCGCGCGTCCGGGAGACGCATCTGGCCGTCGTCGAGCGGTACTTGGGTAACGTCACCGATCTGGACCGCGACCTGCGCGCGTTCGCCCGCGCCCTCGTCGGGTCGCGCCGCGACTTCCCCGACCACTTCGCCGTCGTCCGGCAGATCCAGGCCGAAGTCCTGCACTTGTCGGACGAGGTCCTGGACGCGTGGCAGGACGCGGGCCCCCGCCCGGTGCAGCAGGCGCTGGCGGACCGCCTCGCCGCACTCGACGACGCCGGTCTGCTGGACGTCCCCGATCCCCTCCAGGCCGCCTCACACCTGATGCTGCTGGCCGGCAGCGAGGTCGGCGCCCGCAGCTTCTCCGGCGCCCGGCCGCTGGACCCGGCGGAACAGGACGCTCTCGTCGACGCCGGGGTGCGGGTGTTCATCCGCGCCTACGAACGCCGCACCTGAGGCGGCGCCGCGGCCGCTACTCCCCCGGCCGCACCAGCCCCGACTCGTAGGCCGCCACCACGAGCTGCGGCCGGTCGCGGACCCGCAGCTTGCCCATGACCCGGCTGACGTGCGTCTTCACGGTCAGCGGGCTCAGGTCGAGCACGCCCGCGACCTCCGCGTTGTTGAGTCCGCGGCCGACCAGCGCGAGGACTTCGCGTTCGCGCGCCGACAGTTCGTCGAGCCGTTTCCCGGCGGCGCCGCCCGGCACGGACACCGCGTCGGGCAGCCGCACGACGCGGGCGATCAGCCGCGCGGTCGGACCGGGCGACAGCAGGGCGTCGCCCGCGGCCACCACGCGGATGGCGTCCAGGAGCTCGGCGGGGCGGGTGTCCTTGACCAGGAACCCGGCGGCGCCCGCGCGCAGGGCGGCCAGCACGTTCTCGTCGTCGTCGAACGTGGTGAGCACCAGCACCCGCACGTCGGCGAGGTCCGGCGCCTCGGCGATCCGCCGGGTCGCCTCGATGCCGTCCAGGCCGGGCATGCGGATGTCCATCACCACGACGTCGGGCCGCAGTTCGCGGGTCATTTCGACGGCGCGCAGGCCGTTCTCGGCTTCACCGGCCACGTCCATGTCGGGCGCGGACGCGACCAGCATCGCGAACGCGGAACGCACCAGTGTCTGGTCGTCCGCCAGCAGGACCCGCAGCGGGTTCGTCATCGGACCTCCGGATCACGAGGGGACAGGGGAGCAGTTCCCGCACCGGGACGGGACGGCGGCACGGCCCCGGCATGCCCCACCCTAGGCACCGGTCCTTCGTCCGGCCGGGCGTCGCCGACGGGCAGCCACGCCTCCACCCGGAATCCGCCGTCTTCTCCGGGCCAGGCGCTCACCATCCCGCCGACGCTCCGCGCCCGTTCCGACATCCCGAGGATCCCGAAGCCCCCCGCCCCGTCCGCCGCTTCGCCGTGCCGGGCGACGGTGCCCACGCCGTCGTCGACGACGGTCAGCCGCAGCGTCCCGCCTTCGCGCACCGCGTCGACCCGCACCCGGTCGGCCTTCGCATGCCGCACGACGTTGGTCAGTGCCTCCTGCACGATCCGGTACGCCGCCACCCCGACAGCCGGCCCCACCTCGCCCGGCTCCACCTGCACCGCCAGCGCGACCTCCAGTCCGGTCGCCCGCACCGCGTCGGCCAGGTCGGCGAGCCCGGACAGCCCCGGCACGGCGCCGTGCTCCGGTTCCTCGCCCTCGTCGCGGAGCACCCGCAACGTCGCCCGCACCTCGGCGCGCGCCGCCCGGCAACTGTCCGCGATGGTCTCCAGCGCGTCGGCCAGCACCGGCCCTTCGGGCTGCGGCCGGCGGGCCAAGTGCGCGGCGACCCCGGCCTGGACGCCGATCAGCGTGATGCTGTGCGCCAGCACGTCGTGCAGGTCGCGGGCGATGCGCACCCGTTCCTCGGCGACCCGGCGCAGGGCCTCTTCCTCGCGGGTGCGTTCGGCGCGTTCCGCGCGGTCGATGATCGAGCCGACGTAGTTCTTGTTGGCGCGCCACGCCTGCCCGGCGACCGCCGAGGCGAAGATCCAGCCGGCCGCGCCGAGGTGTCCGGCGTCGATGCGGCCGTCCTGGATGTAGATCATGCTGGACAGCCCGATGACCGCCAGGCCGAGGCCGACGAGCAGCGCCTTCGTCCGCCGGACTTCGGCGGCGAAGCTGCCCAGCGCGAGCAGCGCGCCGGGCACCGCGGCCTCGTGCCGGTAGCCGAGGATGTGGTACGGCAGGATCACCGCGATCACGGCGACGAGCGTCCAACCCGCGCGCCACCGCCGGAACGCCACCAGCAGGTTCGCCGTCATCAGCAGGGCGATGCCGAGGCCGTCGGTAGGCCGGTCGCCGGGCCAGCGGAGCGCCGCACCTGCCGAACCGAAGGCGAGAGCAAGGGCGAGCAGGGCGTCGGCGGACGCCCTGCTCGCCTGTTCGCGGAGGCTTTTCACCCGGCCATCATGGGCGACCGGTCGTCCGGACGGGTCGCCGCCGGCACCTCCGGGCGGGACTTGGCCAACGGACCCGGCCACCACACGCGGCGGCCGAGCAGCAGGCTTGCCGCGGTGACCAGGAACGTCCGCACCACGAAGGTGTCGAGCAGCACCCCGACGGCGATGACGAAGCCGACCTCGACGAGCAGCACCAGCGGCAGCACGGTCAGCACCGAGAACGTCGCGGCGAGCACGAACCCGGCCGACGCGATGACCCCGCCGGTCGAGGTGAGCGCGGGCAGCACGGCCCGCTCGGCCGGCAGTCCGGCGTGCACTTCCTCGCGCATGCGGTGCATCAGGAAGATGCCGTAGTCGACGCCGAGCGCGACGAGGAACACGAAGGTCAGCAGCGGCAGCGCCGGGTCGACGCCGGCGAACCCGAACACCGGCTCGAAGACCAGCGCGCCGAGCCCCAGCGCGGCCCCCCACACCAGCGCCACCGCGGACACCAGGATCAGCGGCGCCACCAGGCTGCGCAGCAGCGCGACCAGGATGAGCAGCACCGCGGCGAGGACCAGCGGCACGACCACCATGCGGTCGCGGGCGTTGGCGTGCTCCTGGTCGATGCGCTGCGCGGTCTGGCCGCCGACGGCGGCGCCCGGGACGGCGTCGAGCCGGTCGCGGAGCCGTTCGACGGTGGCACGTTCGCCCGCGGATTCCGGGCGGTCCTTGGCGTGCACGGTGATCTCGGTCCAGCCGTCCGCGGAGCGGCCGAGCCGGGCGTCCGCCACGCCCTCGGTGGCGGCGGCGCGGGCGACGGCGTCGGCGGCCCGGCCGGCCGGGGCGATGACGTCGATCGGCTGGCTGCCGCGTTCCGGGAACGCCTGGGCCATGACCTTCGCCGCGCTGACCGACTCGGGGGTCTTGGTGAAGCCGTCGGCGAGGTTGAGGTTGCCGGGCATGGCCAGGGTGCCGAAGGCGAGCGCGCCCAGGAGGATGCCGCCGCCGACGAGGATGCCGGCGGGGCGGCGCGCGACGAAGACGCCGATGCGGGCGTAGGCGCTGCGCCGCGGCTTGTCCTGGGTGCCGTAGGCGGGGATCAGCGGCCAGAACACCCGGCGTCCGAGCAGCACGAGGGCGGCCGGGAGCAGGGTCGTCATCACCACGAGGGCGCTGACCACGCCGACGGCGCCGACCGGGCCGAGGCCGCGCATGTTGTTCATGTCGGCGGCGAGCAGGCAGGTCAGGCCGGCGACGACGGTGCCCGCGGAGGCGAGCAGCGCCGGGCCGCAGCCGCGCAGGGCGATGCGCATGGCGTCGTAGGGGCGTTCGGTGCGTCGCAGTTCGTCGCGGTAGCGGGCGATGAGGAGCAGCGCGTAGTCGGTGCCCGCGCCGAACACGAGGACGGTCATGATGCCGCCGCTCTGCCCGGTGACGGTCAGACCGGTGGCTTTGACCAGCAGGTAGGTGAGTCCGCGGGACGCCGCGGCGGCGACGCCGACGCACAGCAGCGGCACCAGCCACAGGAACGGGCTGCGGTAGGTGGCGATCAGCAGCACGGTCACGACGAGGACGGTGACCAGCATGAGCGTGCCGTCGAGGGAGCCGAACACTTCGTCCATGTCCGCGCCGGTCGCGCCGGGGCCGCCGACCAGGACGTCCAGCCCCGCGGGGTGGTGCTCGGTCAGGGCGCGGACGTCGTCGACGACGTCGGCGCGCAGTCCGGCGCTCTCCCCGAGTTGGAAGGTGTAGACGGCGGTCCGGCCGTCGTGCGCGGCCGCGGGCGGTGGTGCTTGGCCGCCGACGGCCTGGAATTCGGCGGCGATCTCGCGGGCCTGCGCGTCGGCGGCGTCGCGGTCGGCCGGGGTCAGGCCGCTGTCGCGGTGGTAGACCACGGCGATGTCGGTGGTGCTGCCGCCGGGCAGGTCGGCGAGGACGTCGGCGACTTTCGTCGACTGCGCGCCGGCGGGCAGGTAGGACACCGCGTCGTTCTTCTGCTCGCCGTTGAGCTTGCCCGCAAGGGGGCCGAGGGCCACCACGAGGAGGACCCACACGGCGAGCGTCCCCCACAGCCATTTCCGCTGCCCCGTGGTGCGGGACGGGGGTGCCGTGCTCGGTGGTGATGCCGGTCGTTCCCGCGCTTCCATGAGCGCCCGCCTTCCGCGTCGGCCGGTGGATTTCCTGCTGTCCAGGCTTCCGGCGGAAAGGCATCGGTTCGTCGGGCGGGCGACCGATTGGGCGGGTACTGCGGCGGGTGGCGCGGCCGGGCGGCTACTCCGCGGGGCAGTACTCCCGGCGGAGTAACCACGGCGGCGCGCGGTAGTCGGGTCACATGTGGGTGCCGCCGTCGACACGGATCTCGGTGCCGGTGACGAACGCGCCGTCGTCCGAGGCGAGCATCGCGATGACACCGGCGATGCGCTCCGGCCCGGCGAAGCCGAACTGGGTGTTGTCGGGGTTGATCGCCGGGGTGAGCTTGGCGAACAGCGCCATGTCGGCGTCCGCGGGCAGGCCCGGGCCGAGGCTCTGGCCGCTCTTGCCGGACGCGTCGGTCATGCCGCTGCTGATCGATCCCGGCGCGACGCACACGGCGCGGAGGCCCTGCTTGGCGTACTCCGCGGCGATGGCGTGGGTGAACGACTGCACGCCGCCCTTGCTCGCCGCGTACGCCGCCATATAGGGGTGCGCGAACGACGCCGACGTGGAGCTGAAGTTGACCACCACGCCGCCGCCGGTGGCGAGCAGCGCGGGCAGCGCCTCACGGGTGACCAGGAAGGTGCCGGTGAGGTTGACGCCGATGACCTGGTTCCAGGCGTCCAGCGTCATCTGCTCGGTGTGCACCGACCGCAGGATCCCGGCCGCGTTGACCAGCACATCGAGCCCGCCGAGGTCGCGGATGGCGGCGGGCACCGACGCACGGACCGACTCCTCGTCGCCGATGTCCACCACGATGGTGACCAGCCGCCCTTCGGCACCGGCCCGGTCCGCCTTCGCCGCGGTGTCGTCGAGGCCCGGCTGCGCGATGTCCGCCGCGGCGACCGTGGCGCCCTCCGCCAGCAGCCGCAGCACGGTCGCCTGCCCGATGCCCGATCCACCGCCGGTGACCAGGACCTTGCGGTCGGTGAAACGCTGCATGGCTCTCCTCCTGGGGGGTGATAGCCGCCCGGCGCGGAATCTCCGGGCGTCCCGGCCAGGGTTCCCGGGCACGAACGAACCACAACATCCCCGGACGAAAACGATCGTTTCCCGGCGGCGGCCCCCGACCACCCCCGGCGACCGAGCGGCAATTTCGCCCGGTTGGCGCGTTACCGGCGCCCGGCCCGGCGGATTAACGTGCCCACATCGGCTTCCCCATTAGATGCGACACTGAGGCGACACCCCGTAGCCGACCTCCTCCGCGTCGGCGACGATGGTCACACACAGGGCGATCTCGAGGATGCGAAGGCATGGGCCGTGGGTGAGTGGTGGCAGGAAAGCGCGTCCGACGCGATGTTCGCGGACTGCCCGTTCGGGCTGGGCATCCTCGCCCCGGACGGCACCGTCCTGGCCGTCAACCGCGCCCTCGCCGACCTGCACGGCGTCCCCGCCGACACCCTGCCCGGCACCCGTGCGCACGAGGTCTCCGGCCCGCTCTCGCACCCCGAAGTCCTCGCGTCGCTGCTGCGCGCCGACAAGACCGGCGAACCCCACGTCGACCGGGTGATCCGCGGCCGGGTGACCGGTGTGGCCCATTCGTACGTGTGCAGCTTCGCCATATGGCCGCTGCGCGGCGACGGCGGCGTGCGCGGCGTCGGCATCACCTTCACCGACATCACCGGCGACACCTCCGCGCTCACCCGCATGGAGCAGGTCCGCGCCCGGCTCGCCCTGGTCAACGAGGCCGAGCTGCGCATGGGCTTCAGCCGCGACGTCGTCGGCTGCGCCGAGCAGGTGCCGCTGGTCGTCGTGCCGTCGTTCGCCGACGCGGCCGCCGTCGGCCTGTTCGACGCCCCGGTGCCGATCAGCATGCTCCCCGAACACGGATTCGACCCGCCGCCCGGCACGCTGCTGCGCACCGTCGCCGCCGTCGTCGACCCGAAGATCCCCGACCTGCCCGTACTGTCCCCGCGCGACTACGGCCGCCCGTTCCCGGTCCCGCCCGAAGTCCGCGCCGCGCTGCGCCGCCAGCGCGCCGAACTCAGCGGCGTCGACCCGCGCGAGACCCCGACCGTCATCGGCCAGGCCACCCCCGACGCGCCGCCGCTGCGCACCCACCTGCTCAAGGCCGGCATGCACTCGCGCATCGTCGCGCCGCTCATCGCGCGCGGCCGCGCGATCGGCATGACGATGTTCGCCCGGCTGGCCGGCAGCCCGCCGTTCGAAGCCGACGACCTGCAGACCGCCGAGGAACTCGGGCTGCGGGCGGCGTCGTCGATCGACAACGCGCAGGCGCACGTGCGGCAGCGGCACGCCGTCCGCACCCTGCAGCGGCATCTGCTGCCGCGTGACCTGCCGGAGGCCCCGGGGCTGTCGTTCGCGTACGCCTACCAGCCCGCCCGCGCCGGGCGCCTGGCGGGCGGCGACTGGTACGACGTCATCCCGCTGTCCGAAGGCTGCGTGGCGATGGTGGTCGGCGACGTCACCGGCCACGGCCTGCAAGCCGCCGCGCTGATGGGCCAGTTGCGGGTCGCCGTGCGCGCGGTCGCCCGCCTCGAACTCCCGCCTGCCGCGCTGCTCGCGCACGTCGACTCGCTGATGGACGACTTCGCGGTGGACGGCGAACTCGCCAGCTGCGTCTACACCGTCTACGACCCGAAGGACCGCACGCTCACCTGGGCCCGCGCCGGGCACCCCCCGCCGCTGCTGCTGTCCCCCGGCGAACGCCCGCGCGTGCTCGGCGGCCCCGCGAACGCGTTGCTCGGCCTCGGCGGCATCACCTTCGAGCAGACGTCGTACAGCGTCGCACCGGGCTCGACCGTCGTGCTCTACTCCGACGGCCTGGTGGAACGCCGCGGCCGCGACATCGACACCGGCATCGACGACCTGACCGGCGTCCTCGACGCCGAAGGCGCGGACGCGTCCCCGAACCGGCTGCGGGAGGCCGCCTTGCGGGTGCTCCCGGCCGATCCGGAGGACGACGTCGCGCTGCTGATCGGCCGCCTCACCTGACCGGCGACCACCCGGCGGGCACCCGTGGTCACTGCCCCGCGTGCGCCTTGCGGATGGTCTCGAGGTCGATCTTCTTCATCCGGTACATCGCTTCGGTGGCCCGCTTGGCCTTGGCCGGGTCCGGGTCGGCGACCAGGTCGAGCACCTCGGACGGGAAGACCTGCCAGGACAGCCCGAAGCGGTCCTTGAGCCACCCGCACGGCCCTTCCTCGCCGCCGTCGGTGAGCTTCTCCCAGAAGTAGTCGGCCTCCGCCTGGTCGGCGCACGGGATCTGGAACGAGACGGCCTCGTTGAAGGTGAACTCGGGTCCGCCGTTCAGGCCCACGAACTTCTGCCCGTTGACGGTGAACTCGACCACCATCACCGAGCCCGGCTCGCCGGGGCCGGCATCGTTGTAGTGCGCGACCCGGCCGATGCTGCCGTCCTTGAACACCGACAGGTAGAACTCGGCCGCTTCCTGCGCCTTGCCGTCGAACCACAGGCACGTGACGATTTCGCCGCTCATCGGATTCTCCTCCGAGGTGGGAACGAGCTGTCACCAGTACCGACTGCCCGACCACCGCCGACTCATCGGTCCGGCGCCGACGAACTGCCCGATCGGCCTACCTGCCTAACCCGCCCGGTCCGTCCGTCCGACGCGCGGCGCGGGCAGCGAGGCGGCGAGCAGGGCGATCTCGTCCTCGGTGTTGTAGTAGTGCGCGGACGCGCGCACCACCGAGGCCAGGCCGCGCGCCCGCAGGTCCCATTGCGCGTAGTCGCCGACCGACACCGACACGTTGACCTTGTGTGCCGCGAGGTGCCGGGCGACCTCCGCGCCGTCCACGCCTTCGACGGTGAACGACACGATGCCGCAGCGCCGCGCCCCCAGGTCGCGCACCGTGACGCCGGGCCGTTCGGCCAGGGCCGCGCGCAGCGACTCGCCCAGGGCGGCCACCCGGGCGCCGATGCCGTCCAGGCCGAGTCCGAGCGCGTAGTCGACGGCGGTGCCGAGGCCGATCTTGCCCGCGTAGTTGGTCTCCCAGGTCTCGAAGCGGCGGGCGTCGCCGCGGATTTCGTACGTGTCCGGGCTGGTCCAGGTGGCCGCGTGCAGATCGAGGAAAGGCGGTTCGAGGTCTTCCAGGACCCGCGACGAGCAGTACAGGAAGCCGGTCCCGCGCGGCCCGCGCAGGAACTTGCGGCCGGTCGCGCTCAGCAGGTCGCAGCCGATCTCGGCGACGTCGACCGGGAGCTGGCCGACGGACTGGCAGGCGTCCAGCAGGTAGAGGACCCCGGCCTCGCGCGCCGCCTTGCCGACCGCCGCGGCCGGGTTCACCAGGCCGCCCTGGGTCGGGATGTGGGTGATGGCGATCAGTTTCACCCGCTCGTCGATCATCGCGCGCAGCGCGTCGACGTCGATCTGCCCGGAGGCATCGTCGGGCACGGCCTCGACGGACACCCCGTGGCGGCGGGCGGTCTGGAGGTACGCGATCGCGTTGCTCGCGTACTCGGAACGGCAGGTCAGGATGCGGTCGCCGGGCTGCCAGCGCAATGCGTAGAAGGCCATGTCCCAGGCCCGGGTGGCGTTCTCCACGCAGGCGATCTCGTTGCGGTCGGCGTTGACGAGCCGCGCGAGCGCGTCGTACGTGTGGTCGATCCGTTCCGCCGCCGCGGCCGCCGCCTCGTAGCCGCCGATCCGCTCTTCCAACCGCAGGTGCCCGACGACCGCCTCGGTCACCGCGGTCGGCGGCAGCGCCGCTCCGGCGTTGTTGAGGTGCGTGACATGCGCGCACCCCGGTGTCTCGGCACGCAGGCGGGCGACGGTGGACGCATCGAACAACGTGGCCTCCGAGGTACGGGACGGCGGTCGGGCCCGCGGCGCCGGGCCCGTCCCGCACGCTAGCGGGCCCGACGCCACACCGCTCGCCTCGGAGGGCCGGACGCCGGACGCCCCCGATCCCGCGCGGCCGGCCCGGCAGGCTCAGCCCGCCCGGCCCAGCCGGTCCGGCAGCAGACAGGCGTCGCCGAACATCTCGATGCCGGTGATGTTCTTGCGGTAGGCCGTGTAGGAGCACGCGTTCAGGTACGTCCACACCGGCACTTGCTCGGCGACGCGCTTCTGCACGCGCCCGTACGCGGCCTTGCGCACCGCCGGGTCACTCGCCGCGCGTGCCTCGTCGATCGCGGCGTCGGCCTCCGCGTCCGTCCAGCCGCCCAGGTTCGCCGGACCGCCGGTGCGCAGCAGATCGGACAGCGCCGGCTCGGGATCGGTGAAGGAGATCGAGTACAGCGACGCGTCGAAGTCGCGGTTGACGATGACACTGCTCTGGTACGCGGGGCCGTCCACACCCTTCACGTCCATCCGCACGTTCTTCAGCGTGCCCAGGCGGCTCTGCACGAACTCGGCGATCTTCCGCGACACGGGGCTGTTCACCGCGGTGAACGAGAACGCCAACGGCTTCCCGGCGGCCGCCAGTTCGTCCAGCAGGGTCTGCGCCCGCGCACGGTCCGGACCGGGCTGGACGGCGGCCGGGTCGGCGTAGGGGCTGTCCGCCGGGAACAAGCCGGTCGTGCCCGCCGCGCCGTGGCCGTAGACCGTCTTGACCAGTTCGCCGCTGTCCAGCGCGGCGGCGAACGCCTGCCGCGCCCGCACGTCGTCGAACGGCGCGCGGGTGGTGTTGAAGACGATGAGGTAGCCGCCCGCGAGCACGGTCGACGCGACGGACACGCCCGCCGCGTCCCGGGCGACCTCGGCACCGGGCAGCGCCGAGCCGAGCAGCAGGTCCGCGCCGCCGGTCGACACCGTCGACAACTGCTGCTGCTCGTCGGCGACCGTCTTGACCACCAGCTTGTCCAGGAACGGGCGCCCGGACTGCCAGTAGTGCGGGTTGCGGTCGAACGTCGTCTGGCTGCCCCGCAGCCACGACGCCACCACGAACGGCCCGGCGCCGACCGGCGCGGCCGCGAACGCCTTCGGGTCCGCGCTGATCGCCTTCGGCGAGCCGACGAACGCCATGCTGCGCGCCACGACCGACGCGAAGTGCGGGTTGGGCGCGGGCAGTGTGACGGTCAGTGTGACCGGGTCGGTGACCGCCAGTTTCAGATCCTTGGCCGCCCGGAACTGCGGGGAGCGGACGCCGGGGTCGGCGAGGCGGGCCCAGTTGAAGCGCACCGCGTCGGCGTCCAGCGTCGTGCCGTCCGAGAAGAGCACACCGGGGCGGAGCTTGAGCACCCACGTCGTCCCGCCGTCCGGGCTGGTCAGCGACTCGGCGAGCTGCGGCCGGACTTCGCCGGTGTGCTGGTCGGCGTACACGAGCACGTCGAACACCGCGGCCATGCGGGTGCCGTAGGTGATCCCGGTCGGGTTCACCAGTGCCGGGTCGAAGCCGTTGGCTTCCAGCGACATCACCAGCGTCGCGGTGCCGCCGCGCACCGCGGCGGCGGTCGGTGCCTGCCCGCTCCGCGCTGCGGACTTCCCGCCGGAGCCGCCGGACCCGCCGCACGCGGCGGCCGAGGCGGCGAGGGCGGAGGTGAGCACGCCGGCGGAGAAGGCGCGCCGGGTGAGACCGGGCGCGGCGGGCAGTCTTCGGAACGCAGGGATCATCGGGGCTCCTCGAAGGTGGGGCGGAAAGACAGGCGGGGGTGGCGGCCGCGATCGCGGCCGCGGCGGGTCCGAGGTCAGCGGGGTTCGTCGCCCTCGATGACGATCCGGTGCATGACGCGCGGGGCTTGGTAGTCGTAGACCGCGTAGTGCTGCGTGCTGCGGTTGTCCCAGAACGCGATGTCGCCCGGCCGCCAGCCGAACCGCACCTGGAAGTCCGGGCGGGTCACGTGGTCGAAGAGGAACGGCAGCAGCAGTTCGTTCTCGCGTTCGTCGAGTTCGACGATGCGGGTGGTGAAGATCCGGTTCACGTACAGGCAGCGGCGGCCGGTGACCGGGTGGGTACGCACGACCGGGTGGGCGACCACGGGCAGCGCGTCGGGGTCGCCGCCGCGGTGGGTGCGCGACTTGGTGAAGTCGTGTTCGGCCGTGAGGCCGTCGAGCAGGGCGCGCATCGGGGCGGACAGCGCGGCGTACGCGCTCTCCATGTCCGCCCACAGCGTGTCGCCGCCGAGCGGGGGCAGCGACACCGCGCGCAGCATCGTGCCGAGCGGCGGACGCGCCATGAACGTCGCGTCGCTGTGCCAGATGTCCGCATTCGACTGCTTGGGGCCGTCGCCGGTGGCCAGCACCATGACCTCGGGCAGGTCAGGCGCGGGCGGGTGGCCGAACGGGAACCGCTGGAGCGTCCCGAAGCCGGCCGCGAAGTCGCGCTGGCGGTACGCGTCGATGTCCTGGCCGCGGAAGAACAGGACCTGGTGGGTGTGCAGCGCCTCGGTCAGCGCCGCGTAGGCGTCCGGTCCGAGGTCGTCGTTCAGGTCGATACCGGCCACTTCGGCACCGATCGCGGGGGTGAGGGGGCGGATGTCGAACACGGGCACTCCAACGTCGCACGCAATTTGAGACAGGTCGTCTTAACGGTTTCTGAGACGGAATGTCTTACACTCGTCGCGTGGATGTCAAGACCCGCACCCGCGCCCGGCTCCTCGACGCCGCGGAACGCCTCTTCGCCGAGCGCGGCGTCGCCGCGGTATCGCTGCGCGAAATCGGCGCGGCCGCCGGGCAGCGCAACAACTCGGCCGTGCAGTACCACTTCGGCACCCGAGACGCGCTGGTCCGGGCGCTCTACGAAGACCGCCTCGCCCCGCTCAACCGGCGCCGCCTCGCCCTCCTCGCGGCGCTGCCCGAGGACCGCCGCACCGACCTGGCCGGCCTCGTCGACGTGTACCTGCGCCCGCTCGCCGAGGCGATGCGCGACGGCTCCCACGACGGGCACTACGCCCGCTTCATCCACCGCTTCACCCTCGAAGGCGAGGTGCTGACGCCGCCCCTGGAAGCGGACTTCGCCGGCGGCATGCGCGCGGTCACCGCCCTCATCGCGGACGCCCTCGCCGCGGCCGAGCCCCACACGCCCCCGGCCGTGCACAGCGCCCGCCTGCGGCTCATGCAGCTGCTGGTCACCGGGACCCTCGCGGACAGCGAACGCCGCCTCGCCGACGGCACCGAGCTGCCGCTCCCGTTCGACGACTTGCTGACCGAACTCGGCCACGCCGCGGTCGGCGTCCTGCGCCCCCACGGAGCAACGCGGCACGGGTGACGCTCCGCGCCGCCGCGCGCCGCTCCACGCCCGGACGGGACGCGGTTCCTATCCTGCGGCTGTGACGCCAGGAGCAAACCCCTCAGACGACGGCAGTCAGGACAAATCCGAGGTGCCCGCCCCGGACCGCGCCCTCGACAAGCGCGGCGGCCCCGGCCACAGCGTGCTCCTGCTCGTGATCCTCACGCTGCCCGCGCTGAAGGTCGCCTGGACGGTCGGCGAAGGCACCGCGACCCGCGACATCGTCACCACCATGGGCCTCGCCAACTGGCCCAACATCGTCGTCGGGATAATGCTGAGCGACCCGGCGTTCGCCTCGCTGCTGGCCATCGTGGTGTCCCGGATCAGCTTCGGCTACTTCGCGGCCCGCGGCGCCATCCCCCGCGGCGACGACGCGGCGTCCAGAGCCCGCGTGCTGACCCTGGCGTTCGCCTCGCCGATCGCGTACGGCGTGCTCGTCGGGGTGTTCTTCGGCCCGTGGTGGGCGCTCTTCACCGCCGCGGCCTCGGCCGTCCTGCGGCACGGCGTCGTCGTCGAATACCGCGCGGGACGCCGCGGGAACCACCCCGAACGGCGCGCGGCCTCGACCACCTGGGAACGCCGCAGCACCACGGCCGGACACCTCGCCGCCCTCGTCCTCACCGCGGTCGTCCTCCCCGTCGTCGCCCTCGCCGACGCCTTCGACGGGCGCGCCTGGGCACCCGTCGTGCACTGCTCGGTCGACTACGGCCAAGGCCCGCACCGCGCCCGCCTCATCGAACTCGACCGGGTCGGCAACGGCATCGTCGGCTGGGACACCGGCGCCCGCGAAATCGCCAACGGCCTGGACTGCGCCGCCGCGGAGAGCGACGTGATCCGCGCACCGTGGTGGCGAACCTGACGAGGGTGCCGCCCCGGTGGTCCGGGAACGACACCCTCGGTGTGCGCATGCCGCGCGGGATCAGCCCTCGATGCGGGTCCCCGACCCCGTCGACCGCCACTCGCGTTCGGACAGGTGCCGGGTGTGCCTGCGCAGGGCGATGCCGGTGACGAACTCGGTGATGCCGACCACCATCAGCCAGATGCCGACCACGACCGCCAGCACCTTGATCGAGTCGAACGGCGCCGCCAGCAGCACGATGCCGCCCAGGAACGTGACGACGCCGACGAACACCTGCCACCCGCGGCTCGGCACGGTCGGATCCATCGCCGCGGCCATCACCTGCGTGATGCCGCGGAACAGCCAGCCGATGCCGATCCACAGCGCGAGCAGCAGGATCGACTCCAGCGTCCCGCGGAAGCAGAACAGGCCCAGCATGATCGACAGTGCACCGCTGATGAACGCCAGGATGCGCATCGCCGTCGACAGGTGGTCGCCGAACGCGGCCACCAGCTGGAACACACCGCTCACCAGCAGGTAGACGCCGAACAGCACGCCGACCACGCGCAGCGACGGGCCCGGCCAGATCAGCACGATCAGCCCCAGCGCGAAGGACGCGATGCCCATGATCAGCATCGCCTGCCACGCGCTGCGGGCCACCCGGTCCAGGTAGGCACCGAGGGTCGGAGGGGTCTCCATATCGTTCTGCATGGCACCCAGCTTTCGTCGTCTGCCGCCGGTGGCCGTCGCCGACCGCATGACGCGTCGAGCGATGGTCAAAATATGACAAATCGACTACATCAGGCTGCCCGCGGCCCCGCAAGACGAGACCGGGGCGGGCGCCCGCATCCGGGGCGAGATACGCCCGAACGCAGGGACCGCGCCCCGGCGCCGCGTCAGCGGAAAGCGTCGGCGTTCGCGGCGGCCCAGTCGGCGAACGTGCGCGGCGCGCGGCCGAGGAGCCGGGCCAAGTCCGGCGCCGGGGTGCGCTCGTGGCCGGTCGGGGCACCGAGGATGCCGAGGGTCGCCTCGAGCACCGGCGGCGGCATGAACCGGGCGAGCTGCTCGGCGGCTTCGGCGCGGGACTGTTCGACGTACCGGACCGGCTCGCCGAGCACGTCGGCGAGCACCCGGACCCGCTCGCGCGGGGTCAGCGCCTCGCCGCCGGTCAGCTCGTACACCTGCCCGGCGTGCCCGTCGCCGCGCAGCACCACGGCGGCCGCCTCGGCGAGATCGGCCGGGTGCACGGCCGGCAGCGCCACATCCCCGAACGGCGCGGCGACCGTCCGCGCCGCACGCACCCCTTCGGCCCACTGGAACGCGTTGCTGGCGAAGCCGCCGGGACGGAGCACCGTCCACACGAGGCCCGACGCGCGGACGGCCTGCTCGTACGCGACCGCGTGCGCATAGGCGTCCGGCCGCGTGCCGGCCCCCTGCGAGGACAGCAGCACCAGCCGCCGCACCCCGGCGGACCGCGCCGCGTCCACCACCGCGGCCGGGTTGTCCCCCGCCACCAGCAGGAACGCCGCATCGGCGCCCGCGAACACCTCCTTCAACCCGCCGGGATCACCGAGGTCCCCGGCGCGGAACGCCGCACCGCCGGGCAGCCCGCCGTCGGGCGCATAGCGCGCCACCCCGACGACGTCCTCGCCCGCCGCCACGAGCAGCTCCACCAGCGCACGCCCGACATTGCCCGTCGCACCCGTCACCACGATCACGGCAGTTCTCCCTGCGTTCTCTTAGTTAGTCATCCAACTAACTTCCGATGCGACGAAGGTAGCCGCCCTGCGCGAGCGCTGTCTAGAGTGTTTTTAGTCGGACAACTGACTCGCCCCGAGGAGCAGCACTCGCGATGGCCCGCAGCACCGCATCAACCGCCGGCGACAGGCCCGAGGCCGTGCCGGCCCGCAAACGGTCCGGCAAGCGCGAACGCCTGATCGCGGCGACGACCGACGTCCTGCACCGGCAAGGCGTCGAGAAGACGACGATCGCGGACATCGCCCAGGCGGCGGACGTGCCGGTCGGGAACGTCTACTACTACTTCAAGACCAAGGACCAGCTCGTCCAGGCCGCGATCGGCGAGCACCGCAGCCGACTCGGCGCACTGACCGAGATCCTCGACCGCGAGCCGGACCCGGCCGCGCGCCTCAAGGCCCTGATCGCGGGGTGGGTCGACCAGCGCGACGTGGCCGCCCGCTACGGATGCCCGTTCGGCACCCTGGCCTCCGAACTCGACAAGCGCGACGACGGCCTCGACCGCGAAGCCGCGGACGTGATGCGGGAGTTGGTGGACTGGGCAGCCGTGCAGTTCGGCGCGTTGGGCCGGGAAGACGCGCACGACGCGGCGGTCGCCCTGGTGGCCGGGTACCAGGGGATGTCGCTGCTGGCCAACACGTTCCGCGACCCGGAGATCATGACGGTGCAGGGCGCGCGGCTCACCGCCTGGATCGACGAGATCGCGGCGGAGGAGAAGTAGCGACGCGGGTCAGGCGAGCGGGCGGCGTCCCGCGAAGCCCAGGTCCTCGCGGTGGTACCAGGCGAGTTCGCGGTCGCCCTCGAGCCAGCAGAGCAGCACCGCGACGCCGTCGATCTCCGACGGGAAGTCCACCAGCAGCGGCGCGAACCCCTTCAGCTCGGCCCCGGACTGCTGGACGTCCGTCATCAGCTCGTCGAGCCGCGCGTGCATCCCCTTCAGCTCGGGAAGCCCGCCGTGCGGGGTCGGGCCGCCCGCGTCCGCCAGATCCGCGGCCAACTCGGCGGCCTGCCCGCGCACCACGACGATCTCGTCGAGGGTCGGCAGCATCTCGGCGAGCGCCTCGCGCGCTTCGTCCACGGTGAACAGCCCCATGCGGCCAGCTTGCCACGACGCGGACCGGGCCCCACGCGCGGCTCGGCGGGACCGGCAGCCGAGGTCGACGACGAGCCGATGCCGTGCCCATGCCGAGCCGATGCCGGGCCGAACGACGGGATCACCGAATCCGGCAGCGCCGCTCCGGACTCCCGGCCGGCCTGGACGACGCCCCTGACGCCGACGTGACCGCCACCCCGCGGGGCGAGAACACCACCCGGTCGTCCGCCCGCAGGAACAACGGCCTCGCCAACACGAACGCGCGGTCCCCGGCCACGAACTCGTTCACGAGCACCAGGCGTCCCACCACCGCCGAGCCGTCCCCTGCGATCCGCATGCCGCGAGCGTGCCACGTCGGGCTGTCCCCGACCGCCCAATTGCCGCACCCGGTTACGGCGTTGGCAGCCCACGCAAAGCAAGAGGCCCTCTCGATCACTCGAGAGGGCCTCTTCGCTGGTGCGCTCGGCAGGATTCGAACCTGCAACCTTCTGATCCGTAGTCAGATGCTCTATCCGTTGAGCTACGAGCGCTTGTCGTTGCGACGAGAAGAACAATACAGGAACTCCCGCCGGGCATGAAATCGATTAGCGACGGGGTAACGGTATGGGGGTTGAGCTGCGTGTTTGGGGCATTTTGGGAGTCCGGCGACCTCGGATACACCGGCCGGACGCGCCGATGGGACACGCCGATGAGACGGGGGCCACACGCGCGCCGTGATTCCGCCGGCCCACCCCGCAGCACCCTCTCCGTCGCTCCCGGAGCCATGGCCGACGACACCACCGCACCCACAGCGAGCCGCCCCCCGGGCCCGCCCCGGCCCGCGCCACGCCCGTCGTGTTCGCTCAGAGCGAAATGCTGGGTTTGGTGCACTGGTACGGAAGGCGGGTTTTGTGCGGCGTGGATCACACCCGGACGACGCGGCCGGGCGACCTGCGCGGGCCGGCGCAAGGACAACGGCAAGGCATCCGCCGCCCAATGGACTTGACGGACAATCAGGGCGTCGCGGCACACGTGCCGTACCGGCACGGCTACGGTACGAACCGATCCGGGGCCGGGCGGGCACACAAAACAGCCCGTCCGGCGGACCGGACGGGCTGTTCAGAGCGGAGGCTCCGGGATTTGAACCCGGGATGGGGTTGGTTACCCAAACCGCATTAGCAGTGCGGCGCCATAGACCAGACTAGGCGAAGCCTCCATCGGTGTAACCCGACGGCGGATAGATTACCTGCCAGGTCAACACGACTGCAAAAACAATGGGATAGTCGGTCGTGACATGCCTCGGGGGGACGGGCAAGGATGGGCCGTCGGCACAGTCCAGGGGACGTTGAGGAGGTACGCGCTTCGTGAGCAGCAGGCCATCTCGGGGCGCTGCTCGCCTCGCCGCCATACTCGACGCACTGCCGGACGCCCTGCTGCTCGTGAACCGCAACGGCACGGTCGTCAACGCGAACGCGATGGCGCTGGAGGCGTTGGAAGCCCCCGGCACCCCGATCGTCGGACGCGGGTTGCTCGACCTCCTGCCGACCTTCGACCGCAGCCGCATCCCCGGGTCGGTCCGCGCCGTGGAGCAGGACAGCCGGACGAAGCCCGCCCGCATGACCGCGCGCCGCACCGACGGCTCGCTCATGCCGGTCGAGGTCACCAGCGCGAACCTGCCCGGCGCCTACGACGACGAACTCCTCATGATCGTCGTCCGCGACCTCAGCGACTCCCTCGACGTCGAGTCCGAGCTGCAGCGCCAGCAGCGGCAGACCGAGATGATCCTGCGCGCCGCGTCCGAAGGCATCATCGGCATCGACTCCGACGGGTCGATCGTGCTGGCGAACCCGGCCGCCGCGCGGATCCTGCGGCACCGGGCCAGCGATCTGGGCGGCCGGTCCCTGCACGAACTCCTCCAGCCGAAGAAGGCGGACGGCTCGCCGCTGCCCGCCGACGAGTGCCCGGCACTGATCACCCTGAAGTCCGGCCGCAAGCAGCGGCTGCGCGACCAGGTGCTGTGGCGCGGCGACGGCGAAGCGGTGCCGGTCGAGATGACGACCGCGCCGATCCTGCTCGGCGAGACGGTCGTCGGCGCGGTCATGACGTTCACCGACACGTCGCGGGAACGCGCGCTGGGCGAGCGCCGCGAGCAGCTCGTCGAGCTGGTGCAGGCCGAGCTGGTGGCGCGGATCGAGGCCGGACGGGCCCGGCTCAAGACGCTCGCGGACGGCAGCATCGGTGAACTCGGCCCGAGCGCCCGCCGCGTGGTGCGGCAGGTCGCGAGCGACCTCGAGGAGCTGGCCGGGCTGGCCGGCGAAGTGCTGCAGCACCAGGCCGGCGAGGACAAGCCGGCCGCGGAGCGCACCGCGGCGACCGTCGACGACCTGCTCGACCGGGCGCTGGAGACGGTGACCTACCCGGCGCGCGCGGCAGGCGTGCAGTTCTCCCTGACCGCCGCCCCGGTGGGCGTGCAGGCCGACGTCGACGCGATGACACGGGCGCTCGGGCACCTGCTCGCGGACACCGTGGGCGCCGTCGAGAAGGGCGCGACCGTCGTCGTCGCCGCCGAAGAGCGCGACGGGAAGGCCCGCATCGAGGTGCGCGGCCCCGCCAGCCGCGGGAGTTCGGTGCACGTGCCGCTCGCCCGCACGGTGGTCGAGGCGCACGGCGGCACGGTCGAGCACACGACGGAAGACGACCAGAGCGTCTATGTGGTCGAGCTGCCGGCCGACAAGGACGCCGCGGAGAAGGCCCGTCCGCAGGAGGGCTCGGACGGCAACGCGCATGTGCGCGCCCGCAAACGGGCCCGCACGACCCCGGCCGTCCGCCCCGGCACCGCCGCCACGCCGCAGGACGACGCGGCGAAGGCGAAGACCGGGAAGCCGGACGAGAAGACCGGCGACAAACCCGACGACAAGCCCGAGAGCTCCGCTGCCGAGGCCGACGAGACTGCCGCGGACCCGAAGGACACCGCCGGCCAAGACGCGAAGTCCGAGACCTCGGACGCCCCGGGCGACGCCGAAGCCGCCCCGCCGGCCGGTGCGTCCGGCGGTGGCGCCGAGGTCGCGGTGCGGACCCCCGGGGACTCCGGCCCCCGGGCCGCCCGGCTCGCCCCCGCGACCCCCGCCGTGCCGCCGGTGCCGCCGCTGCCCGTTCCCGCCAAGCCGATCGCGCTCCCGGCCGGCCAATCGGCGGCCGCGGGCGGCCCGCCGTCCGTACCGCTGGTGCCCGCCTCGGGCGGACGCCGCGGCCGGCGCGCCCTCCAAGCCTCCGGCGCGCACACCGAAGCGGACAACGCCGACAACGCGGCCGACCACGCCGGGCAGGCGGCCAGGCCGCCCGCCGCGCACGGCCCGTTCGCGCTGGAAGGGCCGCGTCCGGAAGGACCGCTGCCGGCGCCCGCCGCCGAGAGCACGCCCGGCGCGGCTCCGGACCACAGCGGCGGCCACGCGCTGCCGCCCGCACCCGGCGCGCCGACGCCGTACGCCCCGGACGGGTACGGCCCGCAGCCGCAGTCCGGCCCGCACCCCGTTCCGCAGCAGGGCCCGCAGTCCGCTCCCCCGCCCGCCGGATACCCCGGCGACCAGTCCGGCCCGCACTCCCTTCCGGGTCGGCATGGCGGCGGTCCGGTGTACGCGCCCGAGCCCGGCGGATACCCGGCCGGTCCGGCGTACCCCGGCGCGGCCGCCCAGCACGCCCCGGGTCAGCCGGACGACGGCAGCGATCCGCACGCCCCCGGCCGCTACCTGCCCGGCCCCGGCGCTTTCCCGCCCGGGGCGGGTCAGCAGCACGCGCCGCAGGCCCCGCACGGCGGTCCGCCGTCCCAGCAGCCGCAACTCCCCGGCCCGCAGGGGCCGTACGGCCTTCCCGCCGGCCCGCACTACGGGGGTCCCGCGCTGCCCGGTCCGCAGCAGGGCCACGACAGCGGCGCCTACCCCACCGCCGAAGCACCGGGCGCGGAAGGCCCGCCGAGCGGCAGCACGCCCGCGGTCAACCGCAGCGGCGAGCGCCCCGCCGTCACCCGGCGCGGTGCGCCCGCGCGCACCAACGGGCACCACACCCGGCACATGGCCCGGGCCCGGCACCACCTGTCGGTTCCGCCCGCGTCGATACCGTCCCAGCCGCGCTCCGGCCCGGGCGGCCGCTCGACGAGCGTGCAGGACCGGGCCGAGACGCCGCCGCCGAACCCGTCGGCCGGGGACGCGCCGACCGCGCTGATGCCGCCGATACCGGCGCCGCCCACCGACCTGCCGCCGCAGCCCGGGACGCCGCAGGCGATCCCGCCGATGCCGGCCGCGCCGCCCGCCGCGCCCGGCTACGACCCCGGCCACCAGACCGGATACGGCAACGGCCCCGACAGCGGTCCGATCACTCCGGTGTCCCCGCCGCCGGGTTCCGGCCCCGCGCTGCCGGGACGGCGTCGGCGTGCCGCCGCGCAGCCGGAAGCCCCCGTGCCGCCCGGCGAACTCGCGGCGCTGGACCCGGACTACCCGGCGATGGTCGCGCCCGCACCGGACGGCCGTCCGCGGCGTCTGCTGGTGTGGCCCGCGCCCGACCAGGCGACCGCCGGTGCGTTGACCGCGCGCGGCTGGGACCCGGTGCTGGTGCGGTCCCGCGACGAGGTCGACGCGAGCGCGGCGGGCCATCCGGCCGCGCTGTTCGTGGACCCGCTGACCGGGCCGATCACCCGCACGGCGCTGCAGTCGCTGCGGACCGCGGCGACCGCGGCGGAGATCCCCGTCCTGGTCACCGCGGGACTCCAGCAGGCCACCCGGGAAGCGGCGTTCGGCGCCGACCCGGCGGTGCTGCTGCGGTCGCTGGCGCCCGCAGACAGTGCCGCGCACGCATCGCGTGTGCTGCTCGTCGAGGGCAATGCGGACATCGCGGCCGCGTTCACGGCGTCGCTGATGCGGCGCGGCATGGACGTCGCGCACGTCACCTCGGAGAGCGAGGCGGTGTCGAAGGCGTCCAGCGTCGAGCCGAACCTCGTGGTGCTCGACCTCATGCTGGTGCGGCGGCGCCGCCTCGGCATCGTCGACTGGCTGCGCAACAACCAGCGCCTGCACTCCACGCCGATCGTCGTCTACACGACGGTCGACATAGCGCAGGACGACCTGCACCGGCTGCGGACCGGCGAGACCGTGCTGTTCCTCGCCGAGCGCTCGACCCGCGAGGACGTCCAGCAGCGCGTGGTCGACCTGCTCACCAAGATCGCGTCGGTGGTCTGAGCAGCACCCGGAACAACGGAAAGGGCCCGGCGTCGCGCCGGGCCCTTCGGGTTTTCCGCCGACCGGGTCAGAGCGACACGACGTCCAGCTCGTCGTCGCCGTACTGGCGCCGGATCACCTTCTTGTCGAACTTGCCGACGCTGGTCTTCGGCACCGCCTGGACGATGCTCCACCGCTCCGGCACCTGCCACCGTGCGACGCGCGCCGCGAGGAACTCGCGCAGCTCGGCGAGCCCGGCCGTGGCGCCGGGCCGCAGCACCACCGTGGCGAGCGGGCGTTCGCCCCACTTCTCGTCCGGGACGCCGACCACGGCCGCCTCGGCGACGTCCGGGTGCGCCATCAGGAGGTTCTCCAGCTCGACCGACGAAATCCATTCGCCGCCGGACTTGATGACGTCCTTGGCGCGGTCGGTCAGCCGGAGGAAGCCGTCCGGGGTGAGCGTGCCGACGTCGCCGGTGCGCAGCCAGCCGTCGTGGAACCGGTCGCCTTCCGCCGAGTCGGCGCCGGTCTCCCCGCCGACGTAGCCGCCCGCGATCCACGGGCCGCGGACTTCGAGTTCGCCGACCGATTCCCCGTCGTGCGGCATGAACGTGCCGTCCGGGCCGACCAGCCGGGCCTGCACCGACGCGGGCAGCCGGCCCTGGGTGACGCGGTACGCCATCTCCGCCTCGCGGTCGAGCCCGGCCGGCGGCCGCGCCACGGTGCCCAGCGGCGACGTCTCGGTCATGCCCCACGCGTGGATGATGCGGACGCCGTGCCGCTCCTCGAACGCCTCCATCAGCGCGGGCGGGCACGCCGATCCGCCGACCACGACCTCGCGCAGCGACGACACGTCGGTCTTGTGCTGGTCGAGGTGGTCGAGCAGGCCGGTCCAGATCGTCGGCACGGCGGCGGCGATGCTGGGCTTCTCGGCGGCGATCATCGCGGCGAGCGGCTCGGGCTGGAGGAAGCGGTCCGGCATGAGGATCGACGCGCCGGAGAGCATCGCCGCGTACGGAAGGCCCCACGCGTTGACGTGGAACATCGGCACGACCGGCAGCACCTTGTCGGTCGGGCCGAGGCCGAAGCCCTCCACCATGCACACCTGCATGCTGTGCAGGTAAGTGGAACGGTGGCTGTAGACCACGCCCTTGGGGTTTCCGGTGGTCCCGCTCGTGTAGCACATCGCGGCGGCGGTGCGTTCGTCGATGTCCTCGGCCCACGGGAAATCGGTGGGCTGGCCGGCGATGAGGTCGTCGTAGCGGTGGATCTGCTTGCCCTGGCCTTCGAGCGGCGCGAGGTCGGCGTCGCCGGTGACGACCACGTGCTCGATGGTCGCCAGGTGCGGGAGTGCGGGGGCGAAGAGCGGGACGAGGCTGCCGTCGACCACCAGGACCTTGTCGTCCGCGTGGTTGGCGATGTAGATCAGTTGGTCGGCGGGCAGCCGCAGGTTGAGGGTGTGCAGCACGGCGCCCATCGACGGGACCGCGAGGTAGCACTCCAGGTGCTCCTGGTTGTTCCACAGGAACGTGGCGACGCGCTGGTCGCCGGTGATGCCCAGTCCGCGCAGCGCGTGCGCGAGCTGCGCGGTGCGCCGCCCGACCTCGGCGTAGGTGGCGCGGCGCGGTTCGGCGCCGGTCCACGTGACCACTTCGGACGTGCCGTGCACGGTGGTGCCGTGCTGCATGATCCTGGTGATCGTCAGCGGCACGTCCTGCATCGTGCTCAGCATCGTCAGACCTCCCGGGTCGGGTGCGCGGGGTGCGCGGGTGTGCCGAGACCGGGGCGCGCGCTCGGCGCGCGGCCCCGGTGCTACCGGCGGGTACCCAGGATTCTGCTGGGCATATCGCGGCTTGTCAGCCCCGGGTGGCGGCCTTTTCCAGGTCCGTCGCCGAAGTGGCGGCCGGTTCGCGGGGTTCGCGGGCTTCGAGGACCTCCGCGGGCCCGTCTTCGGGGTCGTCCTTGCCGCGCAGGGCGGTCTCGCGGATGGCGAGCACCGCGAGGAAGCCGAGCAGCGTCACCGGCGTGGCGATCAGGAAGACGGTGTGCAGGCCTTCCAGGAAACCGTCCAGGACGGCGCCGCGCAGCGGGGCGTCCAGGGCGTGGATGGCGGACGGGCTGCCCAGCAGGTGGCCGACGTCGGTGCCGGGCGGCGGCGCGACGTGGCGTTCCTTCATCAGGTTCGGGATGTCCGCGGCGAGCCGGTTGCTGAGGATCGCGCCGAGGACGGCCACGCCGACGGCGCCGCCCATCGAGCGGAAGAACGACGCGGCGGAGGTGGCGATGCCGATGTCGTCCTTGTTCGCGTCGTTCTGGATGGCCAGCACGAGGACCTGCGACGACAGGCCCAAGCCGACGCCGAGGACGAGCATGTAGAGCCCGGCGAGTGCGAGCGGCGTGCCGCGGTGCAGCGAGGACAGCAGGAACATGCCGAGCGCGATCATCGGCAGGCCGATCATCGGGAAGGCCTTCCAGCGGCCGAACTGCGTGATCAGGCGGCCGGAGGTGACGGATGCGCCGAGCATGCCGAGCACCATCGGGAGGGTCATCAGGCCGGAGCGGGTCGGGCTCATGCCGCGCACGATCTGCAGGTACTGCGGCAGGTAGATCATCGCGCCGAACATCGCGAAGCCGACGAAGAACGAGCCGGTGCCGGCGAGCTTGAAGGTCCGGCTGCGGAACAGGTGCGGCGGCAGGATCGGCTGGACCGCACGGCGTTCCTGCCACACCGCGCCGCCGCCGAGGGCCACCGCGAGCAGCACGAGCGTGTAGGTGGTCGCGGAGTTCCACGCCCACTTCTGCCCGCCGAGCGACAGCGCCAGCAGGATCGAGGTGACCGCGCCGGTGATCAGCGCCGCCCCGAGGTAGTCGACGTGCGCTTCGCGGCGGACGTGCGGGAGCTTCAGCACGCGCTCGACCATGACGAGCGCGGCGACCGCGAACGGGATGCCGACGTAGAAGCACCAGCGCCAGCCGAGCGCGTCGGAGCCGACGAGGAAGCCGCCGATGAGGGGGCCCGCGACGGTCGCGACGCCGAACGCCGAGCCGATCCAGCCGGAGTAGCGGCCGCGGGTGCGCGGCGTGGTGACGTCGGCCATGATCGCCTGGGTCATCGCGGTGATGCCGCCGACGCCGACGCCCTGGGCGGCGCGGGCGGCGATGAGCTGGCTCATGCTCTGCGAGAAGCCGGCGAGTGCCGAGGAGAGCGCGAAGACGATCAGCGCGATGCGGAACAGTCGCTTGCGGCCGTACAGGTCGGACAGCTTGCCCCACAGCGGCGTCGAGGCCGTGGTGGTGAGCAGGCCCGCGCTCGCCACCCAGGCGAGCTGGTTCTGCCCGCCGAGGTCGCCGACGATCGTGGGCAGGGCCGTGCTGATGACCGTGCCGGATATACAGGCCACGAACAGCGAGACGAGCAACACGCTCATCACACGCATGATCTGACGGTGCGTGAACTCGCCGGCCACGGGAGTTTCCGTGCCGGCAGGTCTTTCTGACGTTGTGTCACTCGCCGAGACGCGCATGCTCCACCCCATCATTGTTTCGTGCAACTAAAGGTAGCGGCGTTAGTTGTGGCAAGCAACCGGAATCAAGATCCCCGGGAGGGGTGTGACGGGACTCGCGTCGTGGAGGTCACGGCAATGCCTACGAACGAGTGAAAAACTGTGCCAATTCGACCGTTCGGGCTAATGCCCCCGTACGGCAGCAACGAGGATGAGCGGCATGTACGCGACGCACACTCCCCCTTTCGCGTCTCCCCCCGAGCCGCCCCTGGCCGCCTTCGACGTCGTCCTCCCCGACGCACTCGGCCATCCCGCTCTGGGATTCCGCGACGGCACGTGGTTCCGCATCGGCCACGCGCACCCGCCGCGCCCGGTCGCCGCCCGGAGCGCGATCCTCGGGCACCCCGACGCGGCCGGCCCAATCGTGCAGATCATGTGCTGGTGGATACGCGAGCACCCCGGCGACCGGCACGCCGTCGACCTGGCCACCGAACTCGCGCTGCTCGTAGGCGACATGAGCCGCAGCATCCCGACCCCGCGAATGCCGGTCGACTACCTGCCCGCGCCGCGCGACGCCCGCGAGCCCTGGGCCGGATTCCGCGAGCCGCCCGCCCGGCCGGCGGAGATCGCCGCGGCCGCCGCACCGGAACGCGGCGCCCTGCCCGCCGGGCCGGAGGCGCTGCGGCCCGCGGTCAGAGCACTGCCACCGGCCCCGCCAGCTCGTTCCGGTCGATGGTGATCGCCACCCCGCCGTAGGTCTCCTTCACGTTGCCGGCGTACTGGTGCACGCGGCGGCCCAGCCAGGCGCCGTCCGGGATGGCACCGTCGCCCGAGGTGACGGCCCGGTCGTCCCAGCGGGCGTACCAGAGCGCGTCGGGCAGCAGCCGGGTGCCGTCCGCCTTGAGCACATCCTCGATGCCGGAGTCGAGGCTGCTGTAGTAGCCCGCGACGTAGCCGCGTTCGTGCACCCGGAGGGTCCACGCGGACACGAAGTTCAGCACGTCGCGACTGCAGTCGGCGTTGCGGTTGTCGTACGCCTCCATGTCGAAGTACAGCGCGCTGCCTTCCTTGAGACCCAGCGCGGCGGCGCGGTCGACCGCGTCGTCGGCGTCCTCCCGGCCCATGTCCCACGACCGGGCCGGGTCGATGCGCACCGCCTTCGTCGAAGCCGTGCAGGACGCCTGGGCGCCGACGTAGACCGGCAGGAAGTCCCAGCCTTGCGCGTGCACCTGGCGCACCCAGTCCTGGGTCAGGCCGGCGTTCGCGCACGCCCGGTTGGCGCCGCCGACGTAGATCCCGACCGCCTTGTACGGCGACGCGCGCCACGCGTCCATCGCGGCGACGGACGGCGCTTCGCAGGTGTCGAACCCCGGAGCGGCGACGGACCGCATCACCGATGCCTTGGGGGCGGACGCGGCAGATGCGGGCTTGGGCTCGCCGGACGCCGCAGCGGCGGACGGAACGGCGAAGCCGACCAGGGCGAGGACGACGAGACCGGCAATTCCGGCACGGAAGTGAGGACGCACCCCACCACCTTGCGACCGGCCGCTCACGAAAAGCGACAAATCATCAGCAACACGCCGGGCCGGCCCGCCTGTTGGGCCGTCCGGGGGAACGACGCGGGCGCCGGAGGCTGTTCGCCTCCGGCGCCCGCAATGCCCTGCTCCGCCGGTCCCGCCGCCGGTCCCGCCCGCGGGCGCGTCCCGGGGCGGTCCCGGATCAGGCCTGGCTGAGGATCAGCCCGGACGTCGGCACACCGGTGCCGGCCGTGACCAGCACGTTGTGCACGTCCTCGACCTGGTTCACCGACGCGCCGCGGATCTGCCGGACACCCTCGGCGATGCCGTTCATGCCGTGCAGGTACGCCTCGCCCAGCTGGCCGCCGTGCGTGTTCGTCGGCAGCTTGCCGCCCAGCATGAGGTTGTTGTCGGCCACGAACCCCGGCGCCTCGCCGCGGCCGCAGAAGCCGAACTCCTCCAGCTGCATCAGCACGAACGGCGTGAAGTGGTCGTACAGCACCGCCGTCTGGATGTCGTCCGGGGTGAGCCCGGACGTCTGCCACAGCTGCTTGGCGACGACCTGCATCTCCGCGAGACCGGTCATCCCGTCGCGGTAGAAGGAGGTCATCATCTCCTGGTTGCGGCCCGCGCCCTGCGCCGCCGCGGTGATGACGGCGGGCGACTGCCGCAGGTCCTTCGCGCGCTCCGAGCTGACCACGACGATCGCCTGGGCGCCGTCGGTCTCCTGGCAGCAGTCCAGCAGACCGAGCGGCTCGACGATGCGGCGCGCGTTCTGGTGGTCTTCCATGGTGATCGGTTTGCCGTAGAAGTACGCCGCCGGGTTGGTCGCGGCGTGCGCCCGGTCCGCGATCGCGACGTGGCCGAACGCCTCGGTGGTGGCGCCGTACACGTGCAGGTAGCGCTGCGCGAACATGGCGACCCACGACGCGGGGGTGAGCAGGCCGTACGGCATGTTCCAGCCGATCGCCACACCCTCGGCGCTGGGCTCGCGCTCCAGCACGCCCGAGCCGAACCGGCGGCCCGACCGCTCGTTGAACGCGCGGTAGCAGACCACCACGTCGGCCACGCCGGTGGCGACCGCCATCGCCGCGTGCGCGACGGTGCCGCACGCCGCGCCGCCGCCGAAGTTCACCCGGCTGAAGAACGACAGGTCGCCGATGCCGCACGCCTGCGCGACGGAGATCTCCGGGTTGGTGTCCATCGTGAAGGTCACCAGGCCGTCGACGTCCGACGGCTTCAGGCCCGCGTCGTCGAGCGCCGCGCCGACCGCCTCGGCGGCCAGCCGCAGCTCGGACCGGCCGGATTCCTTGGAGAACTCGGTCGCCCCGATACCGGCGATCGCCGCTTTGCCCTTGAGGTTGTCCGCGTGCTTGAGGCTCATGCCTGCCCTCCCGGGAGCGCGACGGTCACAGTCCCCGTCACGTGGTTGCCGAGCTTGTTCGCCCCGACCACGGACACCTCGACCAGGCCGTCGGCCTTCGCGGTGACCTTGCCGGTGATCGTCATCGTGTCGCCCGGGTAGTTCGGAGCACCGAGGCGGATGGCGACCTTGCGCAGCTCGGTCTCCGGACCGCCCCAGTCGGTGACCATGCGGCCCACGAGGCCGTTGCTGGTCAGGATGTTCATGAAGATGTCCGGCGAGCCCTTGGCCTGCGCGAGGCCCGGGTCGTGGTGGACGTCCTGGTAGTCGCGCGTGGCGATCGCCGTCGCGGTGATGAACGTGCGGGTCAGCGGGACGACCAGCTCGGGCAGTTCGTCGCCGACGTTGACCTCGTCGTACGTCCGGCTCGTCAGGTTGGTCATGCCCCTACTCCCTTGGAATTCCCCGCGCCGCTCGCGAACAGTGCACCGAGCGTGGCCAGTTGCTGGATTCCGGTGCCGAGCGTCGCATCGATCTGACGCCCCCACAGGAAGTGCCGGTGGATGGGGTGGTCGATATCCGACCCCATGCCGCCGTGCAGGTGCTGGCACGCGTGCACGACGCGCTTGCCGCCCTCGGACGCCCACCAGCGCGCGACCAGCGCCTGCTCGGTCGCCGCCTCGCCCTGGTCCATGCGCCACGCGGCCTCCAGCGCCGTGACGCGGATGGCCTCGGTGTCCATGTAAGCGTCGGCGGCCCGCATCATCACACCCTGCTTGGTGGACAGCGGCACGCCGAACTGCTCGCGGGTCTTCACGTAGTCGACGGTGCGGGTGACGCCCTGCGCGCACACGCCGACCTGGAGCGCGGCGAGCGCGACCCGCGCCCGGTCCACGATCCACGCCGCGGCGGCCGGGCCGTCGGCCACGTCGCCGACCGGCTGCGCCGCGGCACCGGCGAGCACCACGTTGCCGGACGCCCACGGAGCGGTCGTCGGCGCGGCCTCGACGGTGACCCCGTCGGCGGCCGGGTCGACCACGAACACCGCGGTCGTGCCGTCCAGGTTCGCCGTCACCAGGATCCGGTTGGCGACCTGCGCCCACGGCACGGCGCGCTTGACGCCGTCCAGGACGTAGCCGCCGTCCGCCTCGCGCGCGGTCGTCCTGGGGGTGCCGGGCAGGCCGTTGCCGGTCTCCGCGATGGCACCCGCGACGATCCGCGAGCCGTCCAGCAGCGCCGGCAGGTCCGCCGCGATGGCGTCCTCGGAGCCGAACCGGAGCAGCGGCAGCAGGCCGTAGACGAGCGTGTCGAGCAGCGGCACCTGCGCGGTGAACCGGCCCTGCTGCTCCAGGAGCAGCGCAAGGCCGACCATGCCGAGGCCGCCGCCGTCGTGCTTCTCGTCGATGACCGCGCCGGCCAGGCCGGAGTCGGCGACCTGGCGCCACAGGTCGGCGTCGAACTCCAGCCCGGACGCCTTGAGCTGCTTCATGCGGTCGTGCGTGGACCGCGCCTCGAAGATCTCGCCGGCCAGGCCGGCCAGCGCCTTCTGGTCCTCGGTGAGGTTGAAGTCCATGGTCAGGCCTCCTGCGCCGCGTCGACCGGCCGGAACACCGGCAGCTTCAGACCCGGGTCGTGCTCCACGAACTCCAGCTTGACGCGCATGCCGATGCGCACCTCGTCGTGCGGAATGCCGACGATGTTGGACAGCGTGCGGACGCCCTCGTCGAGTTCGATGAGCGCGACCGCGTACGGCATGTCGAACGCCTCGAACTTGGGGTAGTGCATGGTCACGTGCGAGTAGATCGTGCCGTTGCCGGCCGACTCGACGGTGTCCCATTCCAGCGACGCGCAGTTGTTGCAGCCCGGGCCGAACGGCAGCCGCAGCGTGTCGCACTTCGTACAGCGCTGGATCAGCAGCTGCCCGGCGTCGATGCCGTCCCAGAACGCCTTGTTGTCGCGGTTGACGACGCGGCGCGGGCGCGGGCGGCGCTCGGCGGCGGGGGCCGCGGCGGGCTTCTTCGGGTGCGGGCGGTACCGCAGGATGCGGAAGCGGTGCGTGCCGACCAGCTCGCGCTCGCCTTCCGCGCCGCGCACGAAGATGTTCATCAGCGTGGTGATGAAGTGGCCGACGCCGAGGCCGGTCGTCTTCTCCTCCGACACCGTCTCGATGAGCTGGTCGAACTCGATCGACTCGCCGAGGGTGAGCGGGCGGACGTACTCCTGCTCGCAGTTGGTCGCCACGACCGAGCCGAAGCCGGCGTCCAGGATCAGGTCGTACAGCTTCTGCACGGGGCTTTCGCTGCCGCCCGGGGCGCCGCCGGCCAGGCCGCGCATCGTCCACACCTGCAGCATCGTCGCGGGCGCGACGACCTCGCCGAAGTGCGTGGTCTTGGCGAAGTCCGGGTCGGTGTAGACCGGGTTGGTGTCGCCCATCGCCTCGGCCCAGTGCCGGATCATCGGCCCGTTGACCGGGTCGAGCCCGAGGATGCCGGACTCGGCGTGGACGCCTTCGAACTCCTTGAGCCGCGCGAGGAAGTCGGCCTTCTCTTCTACTGTGGTCACCGCTTCACCTTCGTCATCCCGAGCCGCACCATGGCGACGATCTCGCGCTGGACCTCGCTGACGCCGCCGCCGAACGTATTGATCTGCGCCCGGCGGTTCATGGCCTCCAGGTAGCCGTCGCTGAACGCGCCCGGCGCGCCGGGCCGCAGCAGGGCGTCGGGGCCGACGATCTCCATGAGGTTCCGGTACACCTCGATCGCACCCTCGGTACCGAAGAACTTGACGCCCGAGGCGTCGCCGGCGTTCAGCGTGTTGTTGCCGACGTCGTGGACGAGCCGCCAGCTGAACATGCGCACCGCGGACAGGCGGGCGTACGTCTCCGCGAACTTGAGCTGCACCCACGGCTGGTCGATGACGCGGACGCCGTCCTCGACCTCGGTCTCCTTGGCCCAGGCCAGGACCTCGTCGAAGAAGTCCTCGGCCTGCATGCCCAGCGCGGCGAGCGCGACGCGCTCGTGGTTGAGCTGGTTGGTGATGAGGTTCCAGCCGCGGTTCTCCTCGTACACGAGGTTCGTGTACGGGACGCGGATGTTGTCGTAGTAGGTCGCCGTCGTGGTCATGCCGCCGACGGTGACGATCGGGGTCCACGCGAAACCGGGGTCGTTCGTGGGCACCAGGATCATCGTGATGCCCTTGTGCTTGGGCGCCTCGGTGTCGGTGCGGCAGGCCAGCCAGATCCAGTCCGCGCCCTGCGCGGTGCTGGTGAAGATCTTCTGGCCGTTGATGACCCACTCGTCGCCCTCGCGGACCGCCTTGGTCTGCAGCGACGCGAGGTCGGTGCCGGCGGAGGGCTCGCTGTAGCCGATCGCGAAGATGATCTCGCCGGCCAGGATCTTCGGCAGGAAGTACTGCTTCTGCTCGTCGCTGCCGTACTTGATCAGCGTCGGGCCGACGGTGTTGAGGGTCACCATGGAGACCGGGGCACCGGCGCGGTAGGCCTCGTCGAAGAAGATGAACTGCATCTCCGGGCCCTTGCCCTGGCCCCCGTACTCGACCGGCCAGCCGATGCCCAGCCAGCCGTCCGCCCCCAGCTGACGGCGGATGCGGCGGGTCGTCTCGCCGCCCTGCTCGCCTTCGGCTTCGAGTGCGCGGCGGACGTCCGGGGTGATCAGGCGGGCGAAATACTCCCGCAGCTCGGCGCGCAGGGCGTCCTGCGCAGGTGTTGGGGCGAGATGCACGTCATCGGCTCCTTACTAGGCCCGGCCCGCGCGACCCGGCGAGGCCTCGCAGCCCGCGCACCACGCGGGTACTTGGCAGAGTCGAATTTCTCCCACTCGCAAGAGCTTGTCAATATCAAGCATCTCCCCCGCCCCCGCTCCCCGCCCGGCACCCCGCCCACCAACCGGGCCACCGGCCAAGCCCCGCCCCGCCGCGAGGCTCCCCGACCGGGCCGATCGGCCATGCCGACGGGTGTCGGACATCACGCCGAAAGGGGACGAGGGGGTGCGAAGAGAGGAGAAGAGAGGAGAGGAGCCGCCGCGGGAGTCGGGACATCGGGCGGGTGGGCGCACAGGAAGCGGGCAGGCGTAGCGGCCAAGCCGCCGCGATGGCAGCCCGCGGGCGAGGGCTGCCGACGCGCAGGTTGCCGCGCGGACGCACCCGGCGCGGCACCACCTGCGGGGTCGGCCCGGCGCGCGGCTCGCGCACGCAGCCGCGCAGTGCCAGCGCTCACGTCGCCGTTAAGCGAACGACGCGGAAGCGCGCCCCGACCGCGTCGACCGTCGCGCACCCGGTCTCCACTGGGCAGGCCCACGGAGGAGACGCCGCGAGCGGTCCGGGGGCAACCCTGAGCGCCGGGCGCCGCACGCGTCGCTGCTCGGTCGGACTGCGTGGGTGGGGTGGGCGGCCTAGCGTGGTTTGTATGGACAGCGAACGGTTCGATGCGTCTCGTGAGCAGCCGGAGCCCGACAGGCCGGAAGGCAACGAGAGCGATGCCGGAGCCCCGAAGGGCGCCGGGCATGCACAGGCGGCCCGGGCCGCGGGCGCCGATCCGGGCGACGGGTCTTCGGCGCGGCCTTCCGGCGAGGAGGCCGCGCCCGGTGAACCGCCGGAAACCGGCCCCTCCGCGCCCGGTATGGCGCCCCCGCAGCACGAGCGGGCTCCCGCCCCCGGCGAAGAGCCGCCCCGGCCGGAAAGCGCGCCGCCCCACGAGCGCGCTCCCGCGCCCGGCGCGGCGCCCTCCCAAGCCGGTGCTGCGCCCCCGCCCCCTCCCCCGCATCCGCCGCCCACCCCGCCCGGGGACGGGGCGCCTCCCCCGCCGCCCGCGCCCGAGCCCCTCGGGGCGGGCATGGCCGGATCGGCCGGGGTCGAGCGGCCCGCGGTGCCTCCGCCTCCGCCGGGGCCGCCCGGTTCGTACGGGGTCCCGGTGGAACGCGCGTCGGATCGGTTCGATGTGCGGACCGAGTGGCCCGCGGCCGCCGTCATGTTCTGCGGGGTGCTGGCCGTCGCGATGATGTTCGTCGACTGGCAGACGAGCCGGTTCCGCGGCGAATCGGTCAGTTGGGACGGCTTCAATCGGGAGGTTCTGCCCGCCGCGCCGATCATCCTGGTGATCATGCTGGTCGCCGTCGTCGCGTTGGCAGGCTGGGCACTTGTTCTTCGGCGGCCATCGCGGCTGGCGTTCGCCGCGATACCGGCGTTCACGGCCATGCTCGTCATCATCATCGTGATCACCACGCTCGACGCCATGATCGGCAACCCGGTGCGCGCCGTCGGCGGCACCTTCGAAATCTCCGCCGGTGCCTGGCTCTGCCTCACCTTCACGATCCTCGCGATGCTGATCAGCCTCGTGCCGCTCGGCGAATCACTGCTCGCCGAGCAGAAGCGGCGGCAGCGGCAGCGGCAGCCCGTCGTGCCGCCCAAGCCCACCGAGCCGCCGCAGTTCCCTCACGCCGAAGGCGACTGACGGGGCGTCGCGCCGATCGTCGCGGCCAGCTCGTCGCTCAACTCGTAGGGGCGTTCCGCGGGCAGCAGCGCCGACGCCGCGGCGAGGTCGCGGGAACGGACGAGGCCCTGGATCTCGTGCGCGAGGTCCGTCACGTCGGTGACACCGACCAGCCACGCGTCCGCATAGTCCCGCGTCGCCCGGCCGGCGAGGCCGAGTTGCAGGGAGCGGTGCTCCAAGGGCCGCAGGTGCAGGTCGCGTTCCGGGTCCCACTGGATCCGCACGGTGGTCCGATGCAGGCGCCGTCCCCACGTGTCCCGGTCCGGGTACACGCTCGTGTCGTAGTGGCTCAGGCACGCGCCGGCGAGCGCCTCGTCGAAGCCCGCGCGGGTGATCTCCAAGGCCAGCACGTGCTCTTGCAGCTTCTTCGTCGCCCAGCCGGAGCGGTACATCATCCACAGGAAACTGGGCTTGACCCAGGTCATCCGGGACCGGCTCCAGGTGTCCGGGAACCGTCCTTCGCGGGCGGCGTACGTCGCGATCTGCGGTTTGTAGGCCTGGTAGACGGTGATCGTCTCGTCGCCGTACCGCGCCCGGATCTGGCGGTACGGGAAGGTGTTCGCTTCATTCATCGCGCCGCCCAGTCTCGGGGCCCGCCCCCGGCGCATTCCACCGGTTTTGCGCGCCCCTTGTCTCACGCCCGGTGCGCGGGCGATGCTCGGAGGCGAACCGGATGGCCGAAACCCGTCTTCCGGGACCTGCCACGAAGGCCGAGGCCGCGGCCGCGCAAGGGGGTGAGATGCCGTGCCCGATCCGTGTCCGCCGCACGACTGGGTCGACTGGAGCGGAAAAAAGCGCTGCCGCCTGTGCGGAACGACGATGTCGCCGCTCCGCCCCGTCCCTCCGCTACCGCCCGCCGAGGGTGACGGCGACGCCGCATGACCCTCCGGGTCCCGCCGCCGCCGGCGGGGTTCGCCACCGCGCCGCGGGTGCCGTGGGCGGAGTTGGAACCGCCGATCCGGGCCTGTGTGGAAGCCGCCGTCGGCCGGGTCGGCGATGCCGCGACGGTGTGGGCGGGCTTCAGCTGCGACTTCGCCGCCGCGCTCGGCACCGCGCACGGCAGCTATTTCGCCAAGGGTGTCCGCGCGGGGCATCCCGCCGTCCCGCAGCAGCACGTCGAGGCGTCGGTCGCGCCCTACGTCACCGGGCTGTCGCCGCGCCTGGTCCGGCACATCCGCCGGTGCGGGTGGGACGTGCTGGTGTTCGAGTTCGTGGACGCCGACCACGCCGACTTCTCCCCCGGCTCCCGTGACCTGCCGCAGGTCGCCGACGCGCTGCGCCGCCTCGGCGACCTGCCCCCGCCCGGCGCCGGCGTGCCGCTGGCCCGGGCCGCCGACCGCTGGGCGACCTATCTGGACACCACGTCGCTCGCGCTGCTCGACGGCGACGCCCTCGTGCACACCGATCTCAACCCGCACAACCTGCTGGCCGACGGGCAGCGCGCCTACCTGGTCGACTGGGCGTACGCCACGCGCGGCCCGGCCTGGCTCGACGTGGCCTACACCGTGCTGCGCCTCATGGAGAACGGCCACACCGCCGCCGACGCGGAGAACTGGGCCCGCCAAATACCGTGCTGGAACGCGGTCACCGAAGCCGCGGCGGACGCGCTGGCCACCGCGCACACCCGGGCCTGGCGCGAACTCGCCGGGCCGGAGGACGCCCGCCGCTGCTCGGCGCGGGTGCGGGCGCTGGCCGGGGCGATCCGGCGCCGCTGACCGCGGCCGGACGGCCTGCCGCTGGTCACGTCACGCGTTGCAGGATGACGAACGTGTCGTCGAAGACGATCCGGTACGTCGCACCCGGATGCCGTGCCGACGCGTCCTCCAGCAGCCGGCGGCGTTCCTCGTCGCCGAACGCCGGGGGCCGGTTGACGGCGACGTAGTCCGGGATCACGCCGCCGGTCGCGCCGATCCAGTACACGTGCGCCCGGGACGGCAGCTGGGAGATCAGCCCGAGGTCGGTCTCCACGGTCGCGCCCTCGGCCACGTGCCGGACGGCCGCTTCCGCGGCGGGCAGCCGCGGCGGCGTCTTGTACTCGTCGGGCTCGATGAGCTTCGCCGCCGGCAGCACCGCGCACAGCGCGAGCGACGCGCCGAGCGCCGCGCTCGGCACGTTCCGGGCCCACGTGCGCATCCACGGCCGCGGCGAATCGGCCGACCGCCGGATCGCGTCGACGAGGGCGACGAACACGATCGGCATCAGCACCGCGTTGTAGTGCCAGTCCTGGCCCCAGTGGTTCGGGGTGTCGGACAGCAGGCGCCAGGTGAGCGTGGGGGCGGCGATGATCGCGACGGGCGAGCGCAGCGCGAGGAACCCGACCGCGCCGAACACCCACAGCAGGGTCTTGACCTTGATCCACGGCCAGAACAGGTCCTTCGGGAAGCCGCCGAAGATCCCGAACAGCGATCCGCCGCCCGCGCTCTTGCCCTGGTCGTAGACGCCGTCCGGGTTGAGCGCAGGGATCAGCACGTAGACGGTCAGTGCCATCACCGCCGCGCCGATCACCATCACGGCGGCGCCGAGCCGCCACTGGCGCCGGGTCAGCAGGTAGATGCCGACCGCGCCGACGGTCAGGCCGAGGTCTTCCTTGACCAGCAGCAGCGGCAGGCACCAGAGCACCGCGGCGAGCCAGCGCTCGCGGAGCAGGGCTTCCAGCAGGAAGGCGAGGATCGGGACGGCGAAGGCGATCTCGTGGAAGTCGAAGTCGACCGCCCGCTGCACGCCCCACGACAGGCCGTAGGCGATCCCGATGGCCGTGCCGCGCCCGGACCCGAGGAAATGCGTCGCCACCCGGGTGACCGGGATCACCGCGAGCGCGAAGAGCACCGCCTGCCCGACGAGCAGCGTGACCGCCGACGGGAACACCCGGTAGAACGGGGCGAGGGTGGCCAGGATCGGGCTGAAGTGGTCGCCGAGCTGGTTCATGCCGGGTTGGCGGACGTCCACGATCGGCGCGTCGAAGTGCGCGTAGGCCTTCACGGCCTGCTCGAAGATCGCCAGGTCCCACGACGGGTTCTCGACGTGCCGGAAACGCAGCACCGAGATGAGCGTGTATACGCCGAAGAACACGACGGCGAGCAGGTACGGCGTCGGGCGGGCGACGAAGTCCCGCGGCGCCCGGGCCGCTCCCGTCCCACGCTGCCCGGGAAACGTCAGCGATCGGATCCGCGAGGTCTGCACGTACGTTTCTCTCCCAGATCGGCGGCGCTTGTCCAATTGCGCGCCGACCCGGGCGGCCGTACCCCTTCCGCGTCAGCCTTGCGGGTGACGCTTGCGGAAGTACGTCCAGCTGGTCTCGTTGGGCGCCGACCACTCCTCGGGCGAATGCGCGAACTTCGGATCGTGGGCGGCGACGTACTTGCGCAGGTGCTCGGGCAGCTCGTCGTAGCCGCCGAGCTTGGCCCCGTGGCAGTGGTAGACCAGTCCGCCGGGGCGGGCGCCGCGGCGCATCCACGGCAGCCACGGCGCCAGGCGCGTCCACGAGAAATGGCACGGCACCGACGGCAGGTCGGCCGCGTCGAGGTCGGCGCGGCGGCAGAAGAACTGGAACAGTTCGGCGGCCCGGTAGACGTCGTCGGCGGAGTTGTCCGGGTAGGCCGCCACCGGCAGCGGGGACGGGTAGGCGAGCAGGATGTCCTGCGCCCACATCACGTCGCCGCCGACTTCGGTGACCGGCGCCCGCCACGGGCCGCGCGGCCCGTCGAGCAGCAGGTCCTGGTTCACCGGGTCGTTCCAGATGTGCAGGACCTCGTGCTCGGCGCCGGTGTCCGGGTCGGTCCAGGAGTCGAGGATCCCGCCGGTGCGCGGGTCCTGGTAGAACGCCGCCTCGCGGGCCAGGAAGCGCCAGCCGCCGTCGACCTCGACCATGCGGCCCACGTTGAAGCCCTCGAACCGGAACAGATGCCGGTGGTTCTCGCCGGGCGCCTGGCTGTGCACGTTGCCGGTCCACCACACGACGGTGTCCTCGGGCCCGGTGCTCGCCCGGGCGCGCACGAACGACCTGAGGTTGTCCGCGGGGTCGGCCAGGTCGGGGCCGTCCGGGGCGGGGCCGCCCGGGGTTTCGCGCTCGCTGACTTGGGACACGGGAGCCTCCGTGGGTCGGCGTCGCTCCGAAGCGTAGCGGTCCGGACGGGAGAGATGTATGGCTTACATCGACGGGTACCGGCTGGCCGAATCGCGCGTCCTCGACCTTGCCCAACCGCTGCGGCGCGGCATGCCGCAGCCCGCGAACCATCCCCCGTTCCGGCTCGTGCCGGACCGCCGGCACGGCGACTACGTCCGCCCCGACGGCAGCTCGGACGCGAGCGAGATCGTCATCACCGGCGGGCATGTCGGCACGCACGTCGACGCGCTCGGCCACGTCGCGCAGGACGGGGTGCTGCACGGCGGCATCGCGGCCGCGGACGCGCAGAGCGGCCACGGGCTGTCGGCGCACGGCATCGAAGCGTTCCGGCCGTACGTCGGCCGCGCGGTCGTCCTGGACGTGCCGCGGCTGTACGGCGTCGACGTCCTGCCGCCCGGATACGAGATCACGGCCCACGACCTCTCCCGCGCGGAAGCACTCGCCGGCTCCGATGTGCGACCCGGGCAGGCCGTGCTGATCGCCACCGGCTGGTCGCGCGTGTGGGACCAGTACGACGTGTTCACGGGGATGCGCGACGGCGTCCCCGGGCCGGGCCCGGACGCCGCCCACTGGCTCGCGTCGCGCGGCGTCCGCATCGTCGGCGGCGAGACCCTCGCGTTCGAACGCATCGCCGCGGGGCTGGGCCCGGCGCCGCTGCCCGTGCACCGCATCCTGCTCGTCGAAGCGGGGATCCACATCGTCGAGACGATGCGGCTGAACGAACTCCTGGACGCCGGCGTCGGCGAATGCCTGCTGGTGCTCGCCCCGTTGCCGATCGTCGGCGCGACGGGGGCGCCGGTGCGGCCGCTGGCCCTGATTCCGGAGTAACGCGGGGCAGCACCGCCGGATGCTCTGGTGCCGGTGTGTCCGACCGGGCATGATCACGGCCTCGCGCCGCGCCCGCGGACCGGACTTGGGGGAGCAACCGACGATGGCACTGCCGCATCACACCGATCGCCGCCCCCGCGGCAGTCGGACGAGCCTCTCCGTGCTGCTCGTGGCCGGACTCCTCGCCGCTGGCTGCTCCCGGACGGGCGGGACGCAGGCCGCGGACGATCCGCGCGAGGTGTCGCCCACGCCCTCACCGGCGCGGGCACACCGAGCCCGGCGGACGCCCCCGCGACCACCGCAGCCGTGGATGCCGCACCACCCGAGGCCGCCCTTGGTGAAACGCCTTCCGAGCCTCCCCCGGCAACGCCGACAGCCTCGGCGGGGCCCGCCGTCCCCGCCATGCCGGACTTTCCCGAGGACACCATGCCGGCCACCAAAGTCGCCCTCGCGCTGAAGGCACGCGGCCAAGATCCGCGCACGAGCGCGCTCGTCCGCGCGACGGATTTCGCGTGCTTCGCCTGGGAAGCGCGGACGATCTGCACCATATATCTGGGCGACCGCGGCCTCGGCACCTCGCTCGCCTCGGCAGGCATCTACCACCCGCGCGACGAGACTCCGGACCCGGCGCGCCCCAGGCCGCTGCCGATCCTGCCGCCCGGCTGCGCCATCGCCGCGACCGTGCCGACCGGCCACCTCGTCACGTGCGCGGACGACTCCTGATCCCGGCCGGTCAGCCGGTCTTCACCGCGACGATGCCGGTCCCCGGGGGGAACGCGCCGCGTTCCGCGAGCGCGGTCAGGGCGTAGAGCAGTTTGCCGACGTAGGTCTCGTCCGGGGCCACGCCGTGCCGGGCCCGGAAGTCGTCGATGAAGTGCAGGAGTTCCGGGGTGGTGCGGGCGTAGCCGCCGTGGTGGAAGTCGTCTTCGACGCGCCAGTTCGCCGTCGCGCGGCCGTAGGCGGCGTGCTGCGACGCGGCGACTTCGCCGGAGAGGAAGCCGCCTTTGAGCACGGCGACGCCCAGGGCGGTGCGTGCCGGCGCGAGGCCGGCGGCGATCCCGGCGAGGGTGCCTCCCGTGCCGCAGGCCACCGCGACCACGTGGTGCTCGACGTCGATCTCGGCGGGGAGTTCCGCGCAGCCGCGGACCGCGGCCGCGTTGCTGCCGCCTTCCGGGAGCAGGAAGAAATCACCGTGGGCGGCCGCGAGTTCGGCGGCGAAGTCGGGGTCGGCGCGGCGGCGGTAGGTGCCGCGGTCGACGAAGACCAGCCGCATGCCGCGCGCGGCGGCGAAGGCGAGCGACGGGTTGAGCGGCCGGCCGACGAGTTCGTCCCCGCGGATCACGCCGACGGTGGCGAACCCGTAGAGTGCCCCGGCCGCTGCCGTCGCGCGGATGTGGTTCGAGTAGGCGCCGCCGAACGTGAGCAGCGTCCGGTGGCCGCCGGCGCGGGCGTCGGCGAGGTTGTGCTTCAGCTTGCGCCACTTGTTGCCCGGCAGCTCCGGGTGGATCAGGTCGTCGCGCTTGAGCCACAGCCGCACCCCGCGGGACGCGAAGCGCTCGTCGGTCAGCTCGGCGAGCGGCGACGGGACACGGACCTCGGGCGAATCGGACATCCCGTCGAGGATACGAGCCGGTCCGCGCGCCCGCCGGTCACCCGTCGCCCTGCAGGCCCTGCACCTTCGCCGGATTGACCTGGAAACGCAGCGCGGTGATGAGCCCGGTGTCGTCGGTGTCGAAGGTGAACGCGCCGACCGCGGTGCCCGCGTACCGCGCAAGGACGCCGGACTCGCCGTTGATCTCGGCCAGGTGCAGCTCGATGCCGGCCAGCGACGGCTTGGCGAGCACGCCGAGGATCCACCGGCCGACGTGGTCGGGGCCGTGCAGCGGGCGCCGCGCGGCGGTGACCACGCCGCCGCCGTCCGACCACGACGTGACGTCTGGGGCCAGCATGGCGAGGACACCGTTGAGGTCGCCGTCCGCGCACGCGTCGCGGAACTTCTCCGCGATGCGCCGCTGCTCGCCCGGGTCGGGGGTGAAGCGCGGGCGCCGGGCCTGCACGTGGGCCCGGGCCCGGTGCGCGAGTTGGCGTGTCGTGGCCTCGGACTTGCCGATCACCTCGGCGATCTCGGCGTGCGAGTAGCCGAAGACCTCGCGCAGCATGAAGACCGCGCGTTCGGCCGGGGTCAGGGTCTGCAAGACGACGAGGACCGCCATCGAGACGGTGTCCGCCAATTCCGCCTCCTCGGCGACGTCGGGCGACGTGAGGAGCGGTTCGGGCAGCCACGGCCCGACATAGGACTCGCGGACGGCCCTCGCGGACGTCATGCGGTTCAGGCTCAGGTTGGTCACCGTGCGCACCAGGTACGCCTTCGGGTGCTCCACCGTGCCTTGGTCCACGCCGTGCCATTTCAGCCACGCGTCCTGGACGATGTCCTCCGCGTCGGCGACGCTGCCGGTCAGCCGGTAGGCGGTCCCGAACAGCAGCCGCCGATGCGCGGCGAACACGTCCTCCGTCATGCCGTTCGTCATGCCGTCCGTCATGCTCCTCACCGTGGCATTCCCGGTCAGCGCGCGGCAAGATCCCGAAGCCCGGCGGCGCAGTCCGGGAACTCCGGGCGCCAGCCGAGCCCGGCGGCGGCCTTGGCGTGGGACACGCGCATGTTCGTGGTGACCATGGTGTGCGCGTAGGAGTACGGCCGCATCAGCCACCCGGGCACGTCGAGCGGCTTCGGCGTCCCGAACGCCGCGGCGACCGCGCGGACGTGCGCACCGAACCCCAGCGGCGTGTCGTCGACGATGTTGTACGCCTCTCCCGGCACACCTCCGTCCACCGCCAGGGCGACGGCCCGCGCCGCGTCCGCGAGGTTGATCCACGGCAGCACCCGCCCCTGGTCCTTCACCGCGGGCAGCTTGCGCTTGCGCAACATCGCGACCAGCGCGTCGGTTCCGCCCGCGCCGTAGAAGAGGCCGAAGCGCAGCCCGATGCCTTCGATGCCGGGTGTGCCGAGCATGAGTTCCTCCTTGACGCGCATGGCGTCGAGGTGGCGTTGGCAGGCGGGCGGCTGGCCGGTGGGGCCGTAGACGTCGGTGTCCTCGGTGAGGACGCGGTCGCCGAAGTCGCGGTAGCCGTAGCCGAAAACCATCGACTCGGAGATCATCCGGCGCGCCCCGACGGCCTGCGCGGCCTCGACGAGGTTGCGGGTGCCGGCCGTGCGCAGCACGTCGGTGGCGGCCATGTCGCGGTGCCGCATGGGTGGGCGGGCGAGCGCGGTCGCGGCGTGCACGACGGTGTCGACCGCGAGGCCGTCCACGGCGCGCAGCAGCGCGTCGCGGTCGGTCAGGTCGGCGCGCACGTCGTTGCCCGGTCCGCGGCCGAGCCCGAGCACGGTGTGGCCCGCGGCGGCGAGAGCCTCGGCGACCTGCCGTCCGAAGACGCCGGTCGCCCCTGCCAGCAGCACGTTCTTGGTGTCGGTCATGTCCATGGGACAAGCGGGAACCCGCGACCGTGACAGCCGAAGCCGCCCATCCGTGTGACGTGCGCCACAGCCGTGCGCCGTCGGGGTGAGGGAGATCCATCGACCCTGTTCCCCGGGGGTCAAGGAACGGATTTCCCCCTGTCTTGGCGCGATCGCCAGGAGCACAATCCAGACGCGCCACCTGGTCAGCGCGCAGCCAGCCGCTCAGTGGCGCACAGGGAAGTCCGAAGGGGGACAGTCCGATGGCCGTCGGCCTCATCGTGGCAGCAGTGATCCTGCTGCTCGTGGTCGTCATCGTGTTCAAACTCATGTGGCGGGTGGCGGAGCCCAACGAGGCGCTGCTGATCTCCGGTTCCCGGCACCGCAACGAGGGCCTCTCGGAGGGCCTCGGGTTCCGCATCGTCACCGGCCGCGGGACGCTCGTGCTGCCCGGCGTCCAGGCGGTGCGCAAGCTGTCGCTCGACCTCAATGCCGCGGACCTCGCGGTGGACTGCGTGACCAAGCAGGGCATCCCGGTGCACCTGCGCGGCGTGGTCATCTTCAAGGTCGGCGACGACTACATCTCGATCGCCAACGCGGCGCGCCGCTTCCTCGACCAGCAGAAGCTGATGACGGACCGCGTGCACAGCGTGTTCGCGGGCCATCTGCGGTCGATCGTCGGCGGGCTGACCGTCGAGGAGCTGATCCGCGAGCGGGAGAAGCTGACCGAGCAGACCCGCGCGTCGTCCGGCTCCGAGATGGAGAAGCTCGGCCTCATCATCGACTCGCTCCAGATCCAGGAGATCGAGGACCCGACCGGGTACATCGGCAACCTCGCACGGCCGCACGCGGCAGCCGTGGAACGCGACGCGCGCATCGCGCAGGCGCTCGCCGACCGGGACGCGACCGAGGCCGAGCAGGAGGCCGCGGCCCGCAAGGCCGAGGCGACCCGCAACAGCTGGGTGCAGCAGGCCGGGTACCAGGCCGAGATGGACAAGGCCGCGGCCGAGGCCAAGCAGGCCGGCCCACTGGCCGAGGCCGCCGCGCGGCAGGAAGTCATCGTGCAGGAGACGCGGGCCGCCGAGCTGGAAGCGCAGCGGCGCGAGCAGCAGCTCCAGGCGGACGTCCGCAAGCCCGCCGACGCGCAGGCCTACCAGACCCGCACCATCGCCGAAGCGGACCGCGACGCGCGGATCTCCGCCGCGCAGGCGAAGGCCCGCGAGACCGAGCTGGCCGCGGCCGCCGAGGCGACCCGGGTGAAGACGGCGGCGAGCGCGGAAGCCGAGTCGGCCAAGGTGCGCGGCCTCGCGCAGGCCGAAGCCACCCGGGCGATGGGTGCGGCCGACGCGGACGCCGCGCGGGCCCGCGGCCTCGCGGAGGCCGAGGCGGCAAAGGCGCAGGGCCTTGCGGAAGCCGAGGCGGCCAAGGCCCAGGGTCTGGCCGAGGCGGAAGCGATCAAGGCGCGTGCCGCGGCGCTGGCGGAGAACCAGGAAGCGGTCATCGCGCAGCAGTTGGCGGAGAACTGGCCGGACATCGTCCGGGCGGGCGCGGAAGCGTTCGGCAACGTCGACCACATGGTGCTGCTCAACGGTGCCGACGGCATGGCGGACATGTTCGCCAAGGCGCTCACCCTCGGCGGCACCGGCCTGGGCCTCGCCCGTCAGATGCTCGCCGCGATGAACACGGACGGGACGGCCGTCAACGGGGCACCGGAGGCCCCGGGCAAGATCGCCAAGCACGGCAAGCCGGAAGCCCAGGCGATCCCGGTGCAGGGCGACGCCGGGCAGGACGGGCGGAACATCACCCGCAAGTAGTCCGCCCCTGATCTGCCGCCGCGAGCGGCGGGCCTTCCTTCGGGACGGGCTCGCCGCCCGCGGGCCTGTCGTGCTTGCCGTGCTTGCCGTGCTTGCCGTGCTTGCCGTGCTTGCCGTGCCTGTCGGGCTCATCAGGCTTTTCGGACTTATCGGGCTTATCGGACTTACGGTGCCGTGGTCTCCCCGACGGTCAGCGCATCCGGTCGCCGCGCGCCGTTCCGGTGACCCCGGAATGCGTCAGCAGCGCCACGAACCCGATCACGATCAGCGAACCCACCAGCAGTTTCACGATGAACCCGAGGAACGCGCCGATCACCCAGACGAGCAGCCCGGCTATGCCGAGCAGGACGAGCAGCGGTATCCCCAGGCGCAGCCACTCGGGTACGGAACCCATGGCATCCCCCAGACGCGGTCGCGGACGGTCTTACGGTCCATGCAAGCGCCCCTGGCCACCCGATATTTCGGCGTGTACGGAGCGCCGGTGCAGTACTCGTTATCTGCCCGTTACCGGGGACGCGACACCCCCGTGTGTGGTTCCCGTACCGGAAACCCGGCTCAGACCGGCCAGGCCTCGCGGCGCCACGCGGCGTCCCAGAACATCCACTCGTACTTCGACGTCGTGACGAAGTGCTGGATCACGCGGGCGCGTTCGGTGGCACCGAGGTCCGCGCCGACCCGGTCGGTCAGCTCCAGCACGGCCTCCACGGTCTGCTGGAACGCCTCGTCGCCGTAGGTGGAAATCCAGTGCGCGTACAGCGGGTTCGGCGAGGACTTCTCCAACAGCGCCTCGCCGACCCGGGCGTAGATCCAGTAGCAGGGCAGCACCGCGCCGAGGCCTTCGGCGAACGAGCCGCCGTAGGAAGCCGCGAGCAGGTAGCTGGTGTACGCGCGGGTGGCGGGCAGCACCGGTTCGGTGGCCGCCACTTCGGCGGAAGTCCCGTACGCGGCCAGGAAGTCCGCGTGCATCGCCTGCTCGGCGGCGATCGCCCCGGCAGCATCCGCGGCGAACTGGCGGACGGCGTCCTCGTCCGGCGCCTTGGCGGCGCACACCGCGAGCGCGCGGGCGTAGTCGCGCAGGTAGTGCGAGTCCTGCACGACGTAGTGGCGGAACGCCTCGGCGGGCAGGGTGCCGCCGGTCAGGCCCTGGAGGAACGGGTGCGCGAGGATCTCCGCGTACACGTCCTCGATCGCCGCCCACAGTTCGTCGCGGAACGCCATGGTGTGCCCTGCCTGCCTTTCCTTGCCGCGCACCGGCCGCGCCTCGGCCCGGTGCCCGTTCAGCCTAACGGGGCCGTCGGGCGACGGGTCGGGAGTGCCGCGGGTCGGGACCCCGATCGGTCGGGACTCGGGCGGGTCAGGACTCGGGCGGGGAGAAGAAGACCAGCACGCGCAGCGCCTCGGTGATCCGGTGGAAACGGTGCTCGACGCCGGCCGCCACGAACACCACGCTGCCGCGTGCGACATCCGTCACCTCGTCGCCCACGGTCAGGCTCGCCCGGCCGCTGACCACGACGTAGACCTCGTCCTGGCCGTGCGGCTTCTGGGTGTCGACCTCGCCGGGCTCCAGCGCGTACAGCCCCATCGAGAAGTGGCGCTCGTTCAGGAACCGCAGGTAGGCCCCGCGTTCCTGCGCCCGCTCCAGATCCAGGTCGTCGAGTCGGAACACCTTCACCGCGCGCCACTCCTCCACCGTCCGCGGGCCCCCACCGGGCACCCCGGGCCCGAAGATACGGCACCCGGACGCACACACCTCTCCGCCGCGTGCCCGGCAGTGCACCACCGTTGCGCCACTGTTGGGCCACAGCAGCGCATCGGGACTTTCGGCGCCTCCCGCCAGACGGCCGCACCTGACACGATCGGGTGTATGAAGAGCCTTCTCGTCAAACTGCTCGCCAACGCGGCGGCCATTTGGATCACCACACTGGTGGTCAGCGGTGTCAACATCACGGGTGACTCGTGGGGCAACAAAGCCGGCACGGTGCTGATCGTCGCGGCGATCTTCGGCGTCATCAACGTGCTGATCAAGCCGCTCGTCAAACTGTTCTCACTGCCTCTGTTCATCCTCACCCTGGGCCTGATCACCTTCGTGATCAACGCGCTCATGCTGTGGCTGACGTCGTGGGTCTCCGGCAAGCTCGACTTGAGCTTCCACGTGGACGGGTTCTGGCCCGCCCTGCTCGGCGCGCTGTGCGTGTCGCTCGTCAGCTGGGCGCTCAACCTGATCTTCGACCGCGACTGACCCGTGGCGGCCGGGCAACCGGCCCGTCGCCGTTTCACGTGAAACATTCCCGAGGAGGGACCGTGACGTCGGAAGGCACCCGCGCGATCCATGCCGGACACCCGCCGGGCCGGCCGGGCGGCCCGTTCGCCGACGGCCCGGTGTTCGCCAGTACCTTCCACATGAGCGGCGACCCCGACGGCCCCTACCAGTACGGCCGTTTCGCCAACCCGACGTGGACCGCGCTGGAGACCGCGCTGGCCGACCTCGAAGGAGCCGCCGCAGCCGTCTCCTTCGGGTCCGGCATGGCCGCGGTCTCCGGCGCGCTGCTCGCCCTCGCACAGCCCGGGCACACCGTCGTCCTCCCCGCCGACGGCTACCCGGCCACCCGCACGGTGGGCGCCCACCTCGCCGACCGCGGGGTGACCGTCCGACATGTCCGCACCGATACCGCGGCCCTCGCCGCGACCGTCCCGGACGCCGACCTGGTGTGGCTGGAAACCCCCAGCAACCCCGGCCTCGACGTCTGCGACATCCCCGCGATCGCCGAACTCGCGCACCGCCACGGCGCGCTCGTCGCGGTCGACAACACCCTCGCCACACCGCTCGGCCAGCTCCCCCTCGTGCTCGGCGCCGACCTGTCCGTCGCCAGCGGCACCAAGGCCCTCACCGGCCACTCCGACGTCCTGCTCGGCTACGTGGCCTCCGCCGACCCCGCGCTCGGCGACCGGATCCGCGCCTGGCGCACCATGACCGGCGGCATCCCCGGCCCGATGGAAGCGTGGCTCGCGCACCGCTCGCTGGCCACCCTGCACCTGCGCGTCGACCGGCAGACCCAGAACGCCACCGCACTGGCCGAACTCCTCAGCGCCCACCCGGGCGTCGCCGACGTGCGCTACCCCGGCCTGCCCGGCGACGCGGCATATGCCCTCGCATCCCGGCAGATGCGCCGCCCCGGCTGCATCGTCGTCTTCACGCTGCCGGACGCGGACACCGCCCAGCGCTTCCTCGCCGCCCTCGACCTGGTCGCCGAGGCCACCAGTTTCGGCGGGGTGCACAGCATCGCCGAACGCCGCGGCCGCTGGCCCGGCGACGACATCCCGGCAGGCTTCGTGCGCTTCTCCGCGGGCTGCGAGGACACCCCCGACCTGCTCGCCGACGTCACCCAGGCGCTGGCCAAAGCCCTGGGCTGAACCGCCGGGCCAACCCGTCGGCCCGGTGGACCGGGCGCCCCGATTACAAGATCACGTCAACCCTGCGCGGTTTCCGGTCAATACCCCAGGATCCGGTGCACAACGACTTGTTCGCGCCCTCCGGGCCCGCCCAGGATGACTCTGGTCTTGGCGGGGACCGCACTTCAACAGTGTTTCACCACACGAATCCGGGCAGACATATCCCGGTGGGTATCCGGTGGGGGAACGAACGGCAGGGGGGTTCGTGGATCTGACTTTGCTGCGCACGTTCCTGGCCGTCCACCGGGCCGGATCCTTCACGCGCGCCGCACACCTGCTCGACCTCTCGCAGCCCGCGATCACCGCACAGATCCGCAGCCTCGAAAAGCAGGTCGGCCGCCAGCTGTTCCAGCGGCTGCCGCGCGGCGTCACCCCCACCACCGTCGCCGACGAACTCGCCGCCAAACTCGCCCCGCACCTGGACGCGCTGGAAGAAATCACCGCGCGCGACGTACTCGGCACCGACCCGCTGCGCCAGACCGTGCACTTGGCGGGCCCCCCGGAGATCACCGGACGGCTCGTGCTCCCCGCGCTCGCCGACCTGGTGCGCCGCGGACTGCGCCTGCGGGTGAGCCTCGGATCCGGCGACGACCTGCTCACCGGCCTGGCCGCGGCCCGCCACGACATCGTCATATCCGACGTCCGGCCACGGGTCCGCGGCATCACCGCCACACCGCTCGCCGACGAGGAGTACGTGCTGGTCGGCGCCCCGGCGTGGGCCGAACGCCTGCCCTGCCACCGGCTGGAAGCCGAAGGCCACCTCGCGCTGGACGGCGTGCCGCTGGTCGCCGACAACGAGGAGCAGACCCTCGTCGAGCGGTACTGGGCCAGCGTGTTCGACACCAAGCCGACCACGCCGGCCGCGCTCGTCGTGCCGGACCTGCGGGCCGTCGTCGACTGCGCGCTCGCCGGCGCGGGCATCGCCGTGCTGCCGCGCTACCTGTGCGCCGAAGCGCTCGGCAGCGGTGCGCTGGTGGCCTTGCTGGAACCGGAAATCCCGCCGCTGAGCACGCTGTTCCTCGCCGTGCGCACGGGAGAGCTGAGCCGGCCGCACCTCGCGCAGCTGCACGCGCGGCTGGTTTCGCGCGCGGCCGGCTGGTGAACTTCCCGGCTGTGCGGGCGGTTTAGGTGGGCGGGGCCTACTGCAGGTCGCGGCGGAGCAAGGTGAGGATGCCTTCGATGTTCGCTGTCAGGTAGGCCGCGAGCGTGGCGGGCACGACGTCGACGGTGGCCAGGCCCTCGGGAGTGAACGGCACCCGCACGACTTCGTACATGCCGTTGGGCTCGTCGACTTCGGGGCCGTGCCGCAGCGACGGATCGACGGACTCCAGTCGGCACGCGAAGAAGTGCTGCACCTTCACGCCGCCGCCGGGTTCCGGCACCGTGTCCACGAACGCCGGGACACACGAGGCGAGTTTCCCGCCCAGCTCTTCCAGCACCTCGCGCCGCAACCCCGCCACGACGGTGGTGTCGCCGTCCTCGACGCCGCCGCCCGGCGTGATCCAGTACGGCGTCCGCCCCGGCTTGGTGCGCTTGATCAGCACCAGCCGGTCCTCGTCGTCGAGCAGGATCGCGCGAGCCGTCTTCTTGACCACTTCCCGCATGCTGCCGCTCCCAGGCTGTCCGTGCCGTCCCGCGGGACCCGGCGGCGTTGGCGGGACTGACGCCGACGCCGCGATTCCCGATCCTGAAGAGATCATTCCGATTGCGGGAGCGGTTCATGCGCGAGGACAGGGTGGAGCAACACCCGAATAGGGCCCTCCCTCATGGGGTTCATCGAGTCGTAGTCGGAACCTCGATGAGTGGCCGCCGGCAGGTGAGCACCGCACCCTCCTGAGCCGTGGGAGTTCTGGTGGGAGACCGTGTCTCTTACCGGTTGTGGCCGGGAGGCCGACTGCTGATGGGATGGCGTGCCCGCCGCGGGGTTGTGGCGGTGTGAGCAGTGGGTCCATGAGAGCGCGAGCTGGGTCTTCCGCAGGCCGCAAACTCGCCGCGCCCCGGCTTCCGGAAGGCGTCGAGGCTGCCCGCGCTCATTGCCCGGCATGCCCGGGCAGGCCGCGGAACCGGGGCAGGTGCTACAACCCCGCCCTACGCCAACTCGGCAACCGCCTCGTCGGCATCCTCCACGGATACCTCAGAACACACACCCACTACGACGAAGCCACCGCCTGGGCCCACCACACCAACCTCACCGCAGCTTGACACCCCAACGCCATGGGATGTCTCCCACCGTCTCCGGTCGGAGTCTCTGCGAAGGCCCCTCCCCCACCCCCGCCGCCGTCGGATCTCCTTCCGACCCGGCGACCCTCTCGCACCCGCCCTCCGGTGGTCCACCACGAAAACCCGGCCTGTGGACAACCCGTCCCCCATCCCGCCGTCAGCCCGCCCCCGGCCCCGGCCGGACCACCCCCGACTCGTAGGCGATCACGACCAGTTGCGCCCGGTCGCGGGCGCCCAGTTTCACCATCGCGCGGCTGACGTGGGTCTTCGCGGTCAGCGGGGACACGAACAAGTGCTCGGCGATCTCGTCGTTGCTCATTCCGGACGCCACCAGTGCCAGCACCTCGCGTTCCCGGTCGGTCAGCGCGGTCAGCCGGTCCGGGGCCGCGACCTTCGGCTCGGGCTGGGACAGGAACCGGCCCACCAGCGCGCGTGTGGCGCCCGGCGAGAGTAGCGACTCGCCCGCCGCGACGGTCTTGATGGCGCGCAGCAGGTCGGCCGGTTCGGTGTCCTTGACCAGGAAGCCGCTGGCGCCCGCGCGCAGCGCCTCGAACACGTAGTCGTCGACTTCGAACGTGGTGAGCACCAGCACCTTCACCCCGGCCAGGTCCTCGTCCCCGACGATCCGGCGGGTCGCTTCGAGGCCGTCCATCTCCGGCATGCGGATGTCCATGAGGACGACGTCGGCGCGGGTCTCGCGCGCCAGTCTGACCGCATCGGCGCCGGTCGCCGCTTCGCCGACCACCTCGAGTTCGGGATCGGAGCCGATGAGCACCTTGAAGCCGGCGCGCACGAGCGACTGGTCGTCCGCGATCAGGACCCGGACCATGTGTTTCCTTCCGTTGCCGCGGCGGCCGCGGACGCGGGGGCGTCCGCACCGCTCGCGGAGGCTGAGGGGGCCGCGGGGGCCACCGCGGACGAGGGCGGCGCGCCGCCGGTCGGCAGCAGCGCCGCGACCAGGTAGCCGCGGTCCGCGCCGGGTCCGGCGCGCAGCGTGCCGCCGACCGCGGTCGCGCGTTCCCGCATGCCGAGGAGGCCGTGCCCGGTGCCGGTGCCCGGGCCGGCGGACGCGCCGCGGCCGTCGTCGGCGACCTCGACGTCCACCTCGTGCGGCACGTACCGGATGCGTACGGCGGCCTGCGCGCCGGGCCCGGCGTGCTTGACCGCGTTGGTCAGCGACTCCTGCACGATCCGGTACAGCGCCAGTCCGACGGGCGCGGGCAGCGGCCGCGGCGCCCCGGCGATCTCCAACTGCACCGGCAGTCCTGCCGTGCGGTACGACGCGACCAGCGACTCGATGCCGTCCGCTCCGGGCATCGGCTCGGTCGGGTGGTCGCTCTCCCCGTCCTGCCGCAGCACGCCCAGGGTGGTGCGGAGTTCGGCGAGCGCGTCGCGGCTGGCTTCCTTGATGTGCACGAGCGCTTGGCGGGCCTGGCCGACGTCCTGCTCGATGACGTGTGCGGCGACGCCCGCCTGGATGTTGATCATCGCGATGCTGTGCGCCACGACGTCGTGCAGCTCGCGGGCGATGCGCATGCGTTCGGCGGTGACCCGGCGGGCGGCCTCTTCCTCGCGCTCGCGGTCGGCGCGGGCGAGGCGGGCCTGCACCTCGGCCCAGTAGGCCCGCTTGGCACGGACCGCTTCCCCGACGGCGACGGGCAGGTACAGCCACACCACCGACAGGTAGTTCTCCGGCCGCACGAACGCCGAGGCGAGCACGGCGAGGCGGATCACGGTGTGCGCGACCGCGACCGCGGAGGCGATCCACAGGCCGCGGCGCAGGCCCTCCCGGGAGGCGACCGTGTAGAGCGCGATCAGGGTCGGCAGCAGGATCGACCCGTCGCGGCCGTCCGCGACGAGGTAGGCGAGCTGCGCGAGTTCGGTGATCGCGAGGACGATCAGGGGGTGCTGGCGGCGGCGCAGAAGCGCCAGGCAGCTCAGCACCGCGATGGTGAGGTTGAGCCCGTTGGGGGCGCCCGGTACGTGGGGTTTCTGGGATGGCGCGATGGCGCCGCCGACGGTCACCGCGATGACCATGGCGACCACGAGGATGTCCGACATCCAGGGGTGGTTGCGGATCGCGCCGCAGCGTTCCTGCCAGCGCCACCGCGGCCCGCCGGGCATCGGCGGCCCGGACGGTTCGGCGGGCTCCGGAAGCTGCGGGACGACGGGGGCGCCTGCCGCGGGGGCGGTGGGCGCGGACGCAGGACGGCCCCGCACGCCGCTGCGTACGGGGCCGTCCTGGTACTGCATGTCCTGCTCCTTCGGTTCCGTCAGCCGTGGATCACCGGCCGGCGAGCACCGGTTCCCGGTCTTCCTCGCCGTGTCCGCCGCCGTGGCCGGCCTTGGGCCGGTCGGCGTGGCCCGGCCACCAGGCCTTGTGGCCGATGAGCGCGGTGACCGCGGGCACCAGGAACATCGACATCACGAAGGCCGAGATGCAGATGCCCACCGCGACCGCGAAGCCCATCTCCATCATCATGCTGACGCCGGCGAACATGAGCGATGCGAACGTCCCCGCCAGGATGACACCTGCCGCCGCGATGGACGGTCCGGCGTGCTCGACCGCGAGTGCCGCGGCCTTCCGTGGCTCGTGGCCTTCCTGCGCTTCCTCGCGCAATCGGGCGATCATGAGGATGTTGTAGTCCGTGCCGATCGCGACCACGAACATGTAGATCATGATCGGCAGCATGAACATCACGCCCGCGTGGTCGGCGAGGCCCTGGAACACGAACACCGTCGCGCCGAGCGTGGCCGCGTAGCCGAGGACGACCGCGAGGATCAGGTACCAGGGTGCCACGAGGCTGCGCAGCAGCAGGCCCAGGATCAGCGCGATCAGCAGCCCCGCGACCGGGAAGATGACCTTCATGTCGCGGTTGGTGGCGTCGCGGACGTCCGCGAACGAACCGGTGGCACCGCCGACCAGGACGTCCGTGTCGGCCGGAGCCTGCGCGTCGGCCGTGGCGCGGAGCGGCTTGATCGTGTCGAGGGCCGCGTTGGTGTACGGGCTCTCCTTCAGGACCAGCTTGATCTCGCCGTAGAGGCCGTCCTTGCTGTAGTTCACGTGGAGCTTGGCCGGGTCCTCCGGGTCGACCACGTTGACGCCGCCGACGCCGTCCGCACCCTTGAGGCCCACCGCGAACTGCTCGGCGGCGTTCCGGTCGAGCGGCTTGCCGTCCTTGGACGCGATGAAGACCTGGGTCGGGTTGAGCGTGCCGGCCGGGAAGCCGGTCTGCATGTCCTTCATGGCCTTGGCCGACTCGGTGCCGCTCGGCAGCTGGCCGATCTGGTCGTAGTCCGCCTTGAAGCCGAGCACGCCGGAGGCGAGCGCGACCATGATCACGCCGGACACCACCGCGACGGCGACCGGCTTGTTGCCGGTCATCTTGCCGAGCTTGTGGAACGTGGTGCCCTGCGGCTGCTGCTGCCAGCCCTTCGACGGCCAGAACACCTTCGGGCCGAGCAGCGAGACGACCGCGGGAACCAGGGTGAGGCCGGCGATCGCCATGACGATGACCGCGATGGCCAGGCCCGGGCCCATCGACTTGAAGCTGCCGAGCGAGGCCAGGAGCATCGCGCCGAACGCGATGACGACGGCGCCCGCGGCGGAGGCGATGGCCTCGCCGACGCGCTCGACGGCCACGATCATGGCCTGCTTCTTGTCGTCGCCCGCTCGCAGCCGTTCGCGATAGCGGAACAGCAGGAAGAGGATGTAGTCCGTGCCGATGCCGAAGAGCACCACGATGAGCATCGTCTGGAGCGACTGTTCGACCTGGAAGTCGAACGCCTTGCCCAGCAGTGCGATCACCGCCGGGGCCACCATCGCCACGATGCCGACCACGATGATCGGCAGGAAGGCCGCGACCGGGCTGCGGTAGATGAGCAGCAGCAGCACGATGATCAGGACGATCGTGACTATGCCGACGATCGCCTCGGCCTTCTTGAAGGCGTCCTCGTTGTCCAGCATCATCGCCGGACCGCCGGTATAGCCGTACTTGAGGCCGGTGCCTTCCACCAGCGGCTTCGTGGCGTCGCGCAGGTCCTTGACGGCCTCGTTGACCTTCTTGTCCTGGGCGTCGCCCGCGATGCTGAAGTCGACCAGGCCGATCTTCTTGTTCTCGGACACCTGGAGCGGACCGACACCGCTGACCTCGCCGGCCGGGCGGGCGGTACCGGACGCGACCGGCTTGACCTTCTCCGCCTGGAGCTTGGCCGCGATCTCCTTGATCTTGGCCTCGTCCGCCGCCGTGAGCGCCCCGCCGTCGGCGCGCTTGAACACGGTCAGCGCGCTCTGGTCCTTGGACTGCGGGAACTGCTTCTCGGCGAGGTCGGCCGCCTGGACCGACTCGTACTTGTCGGGCAGGAAGCTCGCCGTGTCCTGGTTGGTGATGTCCGACAGCTTGGGCGCGAACGCGACCAGCGCCACGGCGGCGACCAGCCAGATGCCGATCACCTTCCACGGATTGTGGACGACGAGCCTTCCGAGTCGTCCGAACATGTGCTCTCCATTCGTCCTGCGTCCGCCCGCCCCGCCCGCGAACCGGGTTTGTGATCCGATTCACAAAGCTCGGCGACTGGCGTCCGCCGGGGAGAGCGCTGGTGGTGTCAGCATCGAAGGTAGACACCCGCAAGGGTCTGGCACAATCCGAAAAGCCGCAGGTCAGCGAAGTTCCAACCGCTGTAGGAGAGGCGCGCACCCCGCCCGCAGAAGCGCTCGGAGAGGGCTACTACGAGGGGAGTAGACGGCGTTCGTCCCCCAGGACGAAAGAGCCCGGCGCCGCCTCCAACCGGTCGGCTTCGGAGAACGTTTCCCGCGCGCTGCCGGGGCTACGCCCCGAGGTACGCGAGCACCGCCATGACCCGGCGGTTGTCGTCGTCCGAAGCGGTGATGGCGAGCTTCCCGAAGATGCTCGTCGTGTGCTTGCTGACCGCGCCCTCGGACACGAAGAGCTGCTTGGCGATCGCCGCGTTCGACCGGCCCTCGGCCATCAGCTTGAGCACGTCGCGCTCCCGCTCGGTCAGCCGCCCGAGCGGCTCGTGGCGCTGCTCGGTGCGCGTCAGCAGCTTCGCGATCACCTCGGGGTCCATCGCCGTGCCGCCGGCCGCGACCCGGTGCACCGCGTCCACGAACTGCGCGGTGTCGAAGACCCGGTCCTTGAGGAGGTAGCCGACACCGCCGGAGCCGTCGGCGAGGAGCTCGCGCGCGTACAGCTGCTCCACGTACTGCGACAGCACCAGCACCGGCAGGCCCGGGACACGCCGACGGGCCTCCAGGGCGGCCTGGAGGCCCTCGTCGGTGAACGTGGGGGGCAGTCGTACGTCGACGACAGCCACGTCGGGGCGCTGCTCGATCAGGGCCTTGAGGAGTTCCGGCCCGTTGTCCACCGCCGCGGCGATCTCGAAACCGTGGGCTTCGAGAAGCCGCACCAGCCCGTCCCTCAGGAGGGCGAGATCTTCGGCGAGGACAACTCGCACGGCAGCTCCATGGTCACCGTCGTCGGGCCGCCCTTCGGTGAATCGAGGGCGATGGTCCCGTCGAATGTACCCAGTCGCCGCTCGATCCCGCGCAAACCCGTGCCCTTGGCGAAGTCCGCACCGCCGCGGCCGTCGTCGACCACCTCGATGCGCAGCCGCCCGGCGCGGTGCCGCAAGTCGATCCACACGTGCGAAGCCCCCGCGTGCTTGGTCGCGTTCGTCAGCACCTCGGTGACCGCGAAGTACGCCGCGGACTCCACCGGAGCCTCCAGTCGGCCCGGGATCGCCACGGTGACCTCGACCTCGAGCGGGTTCTCCAGCGCGATCGTCCGCACCGCGTCGCCCAAGCCCCGGTCGGCGAGCACCGGCGGGTGGATTCCCCGCACCAGGTCCCGGAGTTCGTTGAGCGCCTTGGCGGACGCCTCGCGGGTCTCGGACAGCAGCGCACGGGCCGCGTCCGGGTTCGAGTCCATCAACTGCTCGGCGGCACCCAGGTTCATGCCCATAGCGACCAGCCGTGCCTGCGCACCGTCGTGCAAGTCCCGCTCGATGCGGCGCAGTTCCGCGGCGGACGCGTCGACCGCGTCGGTACGGGTCTCGGTCAGGTGGCGCACCCGCAGCTCCATCTCGGCCTTGCGGGTGGGCGCGAGGAGCGTGTGCGACCACTTCGCGTGGACCTGGAGCATCTTCGGGGCGATCCAGAAACCGATCACGATGTACGCCACGCCGACCAGCGCCGCGAGCCAGGCACGGCTGTCGCTGTCGACCTTGACGAACGTGTACCAGCCGCTGTCGCCGGCGTCCGTGATCGTCTTCCACAGCCACGGCTGGAGCAGCCCGAACACGCCCTCGGCGATGAACCCGAGCGCGAGGATGCCCAGGACCATGCCGATCACGAATTCGGCCAGCAGCCAGACCAGGTCGCGCCACGTCGCGGGGTCGCCCAGCAGGGCGCGGCAGCGCTGGACCTGACCGACGATGCCGCGGGCGTACTTCGGCTCGGGACGGTACGGGCGGGCGATCGGCACGCCGTTCTTCTCGGCCCGGCGCCGCGCGGTGTCCGCAAGGGCGCGGGTCGCCGCCACGAAGACGGGGACCAGCAGCACACCGATCCCGAGGACCATCAGCGGCAGGAACACCACGGTGAGCACGAACAGCACCAGGCCCACCGTCATCGGCGCCACCAGCCACAGCCCGCGCCACGCGTCGACCCACCCGACGCGGATCCGCCGCGCGACTCCGCTTGCACTCACTGCTGCCTCCTCGGCGTGGGCCCCGACCTGCGAGGTTTCTTGCTCCGACACGGGTAAGTCTGCCTACGGCGCGGGGGTGGGGGCATTGCGCTGGGGCCCCGGGGTTGGGTGGGTCTGGCCCCACCCTTACCGCTCCGGGTGCCCGCTGACCAGCCGTCGGCCGGCCCGGTCAGCGCGCGGTCACCGTCCGGTCAGCGGCCCCCGCGAGTCTTCTCGGCATGGAGACCTCGCAGATTTCCCCGGCCCGCAAGTGGGGGACGCTCGCCGTCGGCTGCCTGGCGGTGCTCGTCCTGACCATCGACATGGGCGCCCTGCACCTGGCCATCCCCGGCCTCGTCGACGACCTCGACCCGTCCGCCACCCAGTTGCTGTGGATCGCCGACGGCTACGGCTTCGCCCTGGCCGGCCTGCTCGTCACGATGGGCTGGCTCGGCGACCGCATCGGCCGGAAGCGGCTCCTGCTCATCGGCACCGCCGGATTCGCCGCCGCGTCCGCGCTCACCGCCTACGCGTCCAGCCCGGAAATGCTCATCGCCGCCCGCGCCCTGCTGGGCGTGGCGGGCGCCACGATCATGCCGTCCACGCTGTCCCTCATCCGCAACGTCTTCACCGACCCGAAGGAACGCACCGCCGCGGTCGGCATCTGGAGCGGCATCAGCGGCGCCGGCGTGGGCCTCGGCCCGCTCCTCGGCGGCCTCGTCCTCGACCACTTCTGGTGGGGGTCGGTGTTCCTGATCAACCTGCCGATCATGGCCGCGATCCTCGTCGCGGGCGCGGTCGTCCTGCCGGAATCCCGCAACCCGAACCCCGGACGCCTCGACCTGCCCAGCGTCCCGCTGTCCATCGCCGCCGTGCTCGGCCTGGTCTACGCGGTCAAGGAAGCCGCGCACAGCGGCATCGCGCAGCCCCAGGTCGCCGTCGCCGCGCTGATCGGCATCGCCGCCGCCTTCCTCTTCGTGCGCCGCCAGTCCCGGGTCGCCTCGCCGCTCATCGACCTCGCGCTGTTCCGGGAGCGGGCCTTCGCCGGATCGATCGCCGCCAACGCGTTCGCGATGTTCGCCCTGGTCGCTCAGTCGCTGATCTTCGCCCAGTACTTCCAGTCGGTGCTCGGCTGGTCCCCGCTCAAGGCCGGCCTCGCCGGACTGCCCGGCGCGGTCGCCGCGATGGCCGGCGGCGCCCTCGCCGCCGCGCTCATCACCCGCATCGGCCGCGGCAACACCGTCGCCCTCGGCCTGCTCGTCTCGTCGGCCGGCTTCTCGCTGTACCTGCTGACCGGCACCGAGGCCCACTACGCCGTGCTGGTCGCCGCGATGCTGCCGGTCGGCACGGGCATGGGCATGGCGCTGACGGTCACCGCCGACACCGTCCTGGCCGCGGTGCCGAAGGAGCGCGCCGGAGCGGCGTCCGCGATCTCCGAGACGGCCACCGAACTCGGCGGCGCACTCGGCATGGCGGTCCTCGGCTCGGTCCTCAACAGCGTGTACCGCACCAACCTGGACCTGCCCGCCGGGACGCCCGCCGGCACCGCCGACGGCGCCCGCGAATCGCTCGGCGGCGCGCTGGCCGGCGCCGCGCACCTGCCGGCCGACCTGGCCGGCGCGGTCGGCGACGCCGCCCGCAGCGCCTTCGTGGGCGGCATGCACGTCACCGCACTGATCAGCGCCGGGCTCGCCCTGGTCACCGCGGTCGCGGCCGCCTACGGGCTGCGCGGCGTGCCGGACACCATCGCCGACCCGGCGGACGAGGCCGCGGCCGAGGAGCCGGAGTTCACGACGGCCGCGTAAGACGCGCGGAGGACCTGCCTCACCGGGAACCCGGCTCGCCTCGGCGAGCCGGGTTCCGGCGTTCCCGGTGTTCTTCCGCGGCCTTCCCCGGCCTTCCACAGCCTTCCGAGGTCTTCCGGGTCTTCCTTCGCGGCTTCCTTCGCGGCTTCCGGGGTGTCGTCCGGCGGCCCACGCCCCGTCCGATTCCCGCCAGCGGCCCCCGCCGAGGTACCGCAAAGTAGAGGACGTGATCACGAGCCGGGCCCGGCTGCGACACCGAAATCCTCTGCGCGAAAGCCCTGTTCGGAAGGCAGCAGCATGTCCACTCCCCTCCCCGCCCCCGTCTCCGCCCGCATGGCCGGCAAGGCCGTCCTCGTCACCGGCGGCACCTCGGGCATCGGGCTCGCCGCGGCCCGGCGTCTGGCCGCCGAAGGCGCCGCGGTCGCCATCGCCGGCCGCCGCAAGGACGTCGGCGAGCAGGCCGCCGCCGAACTCCGCGCCGCCACCGGAGCCCAGGTCCTCTTCGTCGCCGCGGACTTCACGGCGGCCGAGGACGCGGAGGCCGCGGTCGCCGCGACCGTCGCCGAATTCGGCCGCCTGGACGGCGCGTTCAACAACGCCGGCGGCGTCAACGCGGGCGGCCCGCTGGAAGGCATCCCCGCCGACGCCTGGCACGCCGAGATCGGCCACAACCTCACCAGCGTCTTCTACGGCCTCAAGTACCAGGTCCCGGCGATCCTCGCGTCCGGCGGCGGCGCGATCGTCAACAACGCGTCCAACCTCGGCGTCGTCGGCATGGCGCAGGTCGCGCCGTACGTCGCCGCCAAGCACGGCGTCGTCGGCCTCACCCGGGCCGCCGCCCTGGAGAACGCCGAGCGCGGCATCCGCGTCAACGCCCTCACCACCGGCGGCGTCGACACGCCGCTGTCCCGCGCCACGATGATGACCACCGACGAGGCTGCCGCGGCGATCGCCGCACTGCACCCGGTCAACCGGATCGCCCAGCCGGACGAGATCGCCCCGCTGATCGCGTACCTGCTCAGCGACGAAGCCTCGTTCGTCACCGGCGCCGCCATCGCCATCGACGGCGGCTTCACCGCCCGCTGAACCGCCGAGGCCCGAGCCGGGCGAGGCGAAGGCGCCCCCGTCGCCGCCTCGTCCGGCACGGCCACCCCGGTGGGGGGGGGCCCCCGCCCCCCCCCCCCCCCCGGGGGGGGGGGGGCCCCCGGGGGCGCCCCCCCCCCCCCCCCCGCCCCCCCCCCCCCCCCCCCCCCCCGCCG
>NZ_JBMULZ010000005.1:370402-444918 GCF_049534875.1 Uniformispora flossi | reverse complement strand
GCCCCGGCCGTCGGGGGGCGCGCCGCCGGCCCCCCGGCCCCCCCGGCGCCGCCCCCCCCCCCCGGGGGGGGGGCCCCCCGCCCCCCCCCGGCCCCGCGGTGTGGCTGGGACCGCGGATCCTAGCCACACCGCTCCGCTCCTCCCCCGCTCCACGCGCTGCCATCGTCGTTCCCGTCGGCACGACCCCGCAGCGCAAGGAGCCCCCGCCATGACGTCCACCGTCGTCCCCGCCGCCAAGCCGCTCACCGTCGGCAGCGCCCGCATCCGCTACACGACCCACCCCGCCACCGGCGCCACGCCCGGCCGCGACCTCGTCCTGGTGCACGGCACCGGCGGCGGCTCGGGCATGTGGGACCCGCTCGTCCCGTCCTTCACCGACCGGCACACCGTGCACCTGCCCGACCTGTCCGGCTCCGGCGTCGAAGACGTGTCCGACAACGACGGCGACCTCGCCATCGAGCAGCTCGCCGCCGAAATCGTCGCGGTGATCGAGGACGCGGGCGGACACCCCGTCGACGTGCTCGGCTTCTCCCTCGGCGCGGTCGCCGCCGCCGCGGCCGCCGCACTCCGCCCCGACCTCGTGGACCGCCTCGTCCTGGTGGCCGGCTGGTCCGACCCGGACGACGAATACCTGCGGAACATGATGACCGTGTGGCTGGCCGTCGCCGACAACCCCGCGGCCTTCGGCCGCTACGCCACCCTCACCGCGTTCAGCCGCGACCACCTCAACACCATCGGCCGCGACGCCGTCGAAGCCAACGCCGCCTTCATGCAGCCCACCCCCGACACCCTCCGCCAGATCGCGCTCAACCTGCGCTTGGACATCCGGCACCTGCTCCCCCGCATCACGGCCGACACCCTCGTCCTCGGCTGCCGACAGGACGCCACCGTCCCGGCCGCCAACTCCCGCGCCCTCCACGCGGCCATCGCCGGCAGCACCTACGACGAGTTCGACACCGGCCACGTCGTCGTCTACGAGCAGACCGAAGCCTTCGTCACCCGCGTCCGGGCCTTCCTCGACCGCGCCTGACCCGCCCCGTTCCCCCGCCGCCGGACAGCCCTGGCGTTGACCCCCGCGTCAACGTTTACCGTCGGAGACGGCGACCGGAACCCGGCGGACGGAGAACACCCATGCGCATCGGCGAACTCGCGGAACGCGCGGGCATGACCACCCGCACCCTCCGCTACTACGAAGCGCGCGGCCTCCTCCCCGCCCGCCGCACCGGCAACGGCTACCGCGACTACGACGAAACGGACCTGCGGCTCCTGGAGCAGATCCGCACCCTCCAGGACTTCGGCTTCGCGCTCGAAGACGCCCGCCCGTTCGTCGACTGCCTGCGCTCCGGACACCCGACGGGCGACGCGTGCCCGGCGTCCCTCGACGTCTACCGCGCCAAGCTCGCCGAACTGGACGCCTGCATCGCCGAGATGCAGCGCGTCCGCAACCAGGTCGCCGCCCACTTGGCCTACGCCGAACTCACCGCCGCACCGGCCCCCGAGCCGCGCTGCGACCTTGCCGCCGCGGGCCGCCCGGCCCCGCCGAACCCGGAGGACCAGCCATGAGCGCCACGACATCCGCCGTCCCGGCCGTCACCGACGCCACCTTCGCCACCGACGTCCTCGCCGCCGACCGCCCCGTCCTCGTCGACTTCACCGCCGGCTGGTGCGGCCCCTGCCGCATGATCGCCCCGGTCCTCGCCGATCTCGCCGCCGGCGACCCCGGCTTCGACATCGTCGAACTCGACGTCGACGCCAACCCGGAGACCACCGCCGCCTACGGCGTCCTCTCCATGCCCACCCTGATGCTCTTCCGCGCCGGCGAACCGGTGAAGTCGCTGGTCGGTGCCCGCTCCAAGCAGCGCCTGCTCGCGGACCTGGCCGGGGCCCTGTAGTCGGGCTCCGGGAAAGCACCGGATATACGCGGTCAGGGCCCGGTCGGTCGGCCGGGCCCTGACCGCGTCACCGCTGCGGCTTGTTCCTCTACGTCATCCCTGCTGCATGTCGACGAAGCGCGAGTAGTGCCCCTGGAACGCCACGGTGATCGTCGCCGTCGGGCCGTTACGGTGCTTCGCCACGATCAAGTCGGCTTCACCGGCACGGGGTGACTCCTTCTCGTAGGCGTCCTCGCGGTGCAGCAGGATGACCATGTCGGCGTCCTGCTCGATGCTGTTCTTGACGTTGATCCCGTTCGCCACAAAGTTGTGCGTGCCCATCACGGTCGCGTCATAGACGGGGTGCTCGCCGATCGACTCGATCGACACAACCTCGTCCCAGAAAGCGTCGCTCGTGGCCAACAGCTCCAGCTCCGCATCGGCGACTACCGCCGCCACCGCCGCCAGCCGCGAACGGCTCGGCGCCGGCCGGTAGAACGAGCTGCCGCAGTACTGCGATCCGACGGCCGCCTGGAGCGCCCGCGCGGATACGCCTCGGTCCGCCATGCGCGCCCGTACCCGGTCCCAAACCTGCCGCGGAATCGTGTCGAGGTTCGTGTTCGCCCGGACGTCCGCCAGACGTTCCAGAGCCTCTGCACAGCGGGCCGCGCGTGCGCCGTGCACCCCGACCGATGTCAGGAAGGCCCGCTGGTCGTCGGCGCCGGAGACGTCGACCGTCCAACCCGGCCGCCCGTTCTTGTGATCCACTCGGCGGATCCGCGCCCGGATGTCGAGCCGCAGAAGCAACATCTGCACGTCGTCGGCCAGCTGTCGGCTGCTGGTCGCGTAGTAGACGCGTACCGGTCGCGAACCTCCCGCGCCCACGGTCACCGACCCGTCGGTGGCCCACAGATGACGCAGGAACGTCGTCACCTGCTCATCCGGAAGGGAGAACACCTGCGGCGGCAGGAACTTCTCGTGGGCACGCTTGCCGTAGAGCCCGAATCCGTCCAGCCACGCCGCGATCGGGTTCCGCCGTCCGTGCGTCAAGTGGTGCGGGGCAGGCAGGTAGACGTGCGACCACGTGCCCTGCGGCACCCGCCGCGGGGTGATGCCGAAGTGCGCGGCCGCCTGCTCCACCGCTGTGAGGTTCGCCGGGTCCTCGCTGGTGTAGTGGATCGGCTGCCCGGGCGCGACGCATCCGTCGCCGATCAGGTGCGCCAGCATGACCAGTTCCGGCTCCGGAATAACCGCGGGCGACAGCGGCGGATCAAGTCGGCGCGGCACTGACAGCCGGTCGCCGACAGTCAGATCTCCCAGCGCCTTCCAGCCGTCGTGTGTGAGGAACGGGTGGTTCGCCGTCGCCTTCACCTCACGCCCGGAAGCGAGGCGCAGCACGAACGTCTCCTTGACCCCGCTGGGGAACACGTGCGTCATCGTGCGCGGCACCATGCGCAGCTGTTCGTCCATCGACCAAACAGGGATGTCCCGCGCACCCGACTCCAGCAGCTCGCCGAGCGTGACCTCGGTATTGGTGTCGGCACGCAGCACGCGGGTGTCCGCCGTCAAACAGCCCGACTCGCGAAGGTCCGACACCATCGGCTTCTTGTCCGTGCGCTGCTCCGGACCACGGTTCAGCTGCGACAGCGCAATGACCGGGACTTCCAGCTCCTTCGCCAGCAGCTTCAGGTTTCGCGACATCTCCGAGACCTCCTGCTGCCGGCTCTCCGCCCGCCGACTGCCGCCGCCCGTCATCAGCTGCAGGTAGTCGATGACGACCAGACGCAGGTCGTTGCGCTGCTTGAGGCGCCGGCACTTGGCGCGGATCTCCATCATCGACAGGTTCGGCGAGTCGTCGATGTAGAGCGGTGCCGCACTCACGTCCGGCATTCGCCGCGCCAGCCGCGTCCAGTCCTCGTCGGTCATGTTCCCCGACCGCATGTGGTGCAGCGCCACCCGCGCCTCCGCGGACAACAAGCGCATCGCGATCTCGTTCCGCCCCATTTCCAGCGAGAAGATCACACTCGGCAACGCGTGCTTGATGGAACAGGCCCGCGCAAAATCCAGAGCCAGGGTCGATTTGCCCATGGCGGGCCTCGCCGCGATGACGATCATCTGGCCCGGGTGGAGGCCGTTGGTGAGGGCGTCGAGGTCGGTGAAGCCGGTGGGGACGCCGGACATTTCGCCGTTGCGGGAGCCGATGGCCTCGATTTCGTCGAGGGCGCCTTCCATGATGTCGGCGAGGGGGGCGTAGTCCTCGCTGGTGCGCTGTTCGGTGACGGCGTAGACCTCGGCCTGGGCGCTGTTGACGATCTCGTCGACGTCGCCGTCGGCGGCGTAGCCCATTTGGACGATGCGGGTGCCGGCTTCCACGAGGCGGCGCAGGACGGCCTGTTCGCGGACGATGCGGGCGTAGTACTCGGCGTTGGCGGCGGTGGGGACCGAGGAGATCAGGGTGTGCAGGTACGGGGCGCCGCCGACCCGGCCGATCTCGCCGCGCTTGGTCAGTTCGGCGGCGACGGTGACGGCGTCGGCGGGCTCGCCGCGGGCGTAGAGGTCGAGGATGGCGTTGTAGACCATCTCGTGGGCCGGCCGGTAGAAGTCGACGGGCTTGAGGTTCTCGACGACGTCCGCGATGGCGTCCTTGGAGAGCATCATGCCGCCGAGGACGGACTGCTCGGCGGCGATGTCCTGCGGCGGAGTGCGTTCGAAGCCCTCGCGGGTGGCCGGAGGAGCGTCCTCGTACTCCGAGACACTCATGCCGCGGCTTCCTTCCTCGACTACGGGCCTCGCTGCGCGGGCGTCCGGTCCGGCGCGTGCCCGGCCGGTCCGGGGCGCCGTGCGGGCCCGGGTCCTTCATACGGCACGGGGCCGACAAAAACGCCGCACCACGCGATGTGCAGTCCCTCACCGTACGGGTGGACTGGGTGTACTCCAACGCAGTCATCCACAACCCCTGTGGATAACTGTGGACAACCTGTGGAAGGCAGCCCCCAGTCCTGTGCACAACCTGTGTGCGACGCGCCGGAGCGGCTTCGTGCCGACCTGTGGAAACCGCCTCTGACCTGCGGTTTCTCCATCCACTGGCTGTGTATGTGAAAAACTTCCGGTCCGATCGACCGGCAATCGCCCCGCGTGTGTGGACAACCACCGAACGCATCCACAAGTAAGAGGCAGAACCCGATTGTGGTTGTTACCTGTGGATGATTACCGTGGATGGGTGGACGGTGCCCCCGAAAGAACCCCCGAACCCGCCGCCGAGACGCGCTCCGGCGGCGGTCCCCGGCCTGCCGCCGCCCCGGCGGAGGCCCCCGCGCGCACCCCCCGAATACCGCGCGTTCCGCGCCCGCGCGACGGCCGCGGCCAGGACCGCGAGATCCTGCGCCTCGCCGTCCCCGCGTTCTTCGCGCTGGTCGCCGAACCGCTGTTCATCCTCGCCGACTCCGCGGTCGTCGGGCACCTGGGCACCCCGCAACTGGCCGGCCTCGGGGTCGCCGGCGCCGTGCTCGCCACCCTGGTCAACCTGTGCGTGTTCCTCGCGTATGCCACCACGGCCGGCGTGGCCCGGCTCCTCGGCGCGGGCGACCGCCAGGGCGCGATCCGCCAAGGCATCGACGGCATCTGGCTCGCCGCGCTCATCGGCGTCGTCCTGCTGGCCGCCGGCACGATCGGGGCGCCGTGGATCGTCGACGCGTTCGGCGCGTCCGCCACCGCGGCCCCGCACGCCACCACGTACCTGCGGATCAGCAGCCTCGGCATCCCCGCGATGCTGATCGTCCTCGCCGCCACGGGTGTCCTGCGCGGCCTGCAGGACACCCGCACGCCGCTCGTCGTCGCGGTCGCCGGGTTCTCCGCCAACCTCGCCCTCAATCTGCTCTTCGTCTACGGCCTGCACCTCGGCATCGCCGGCTCCGCCTGGGGCACCGTCGCGGCGCAGTGCGCGATGGGCGCCGCCTACCTGGCCGTCGTGATCCGCGGCGCCCGCGCGGCAGGGGCGCCGCTCATCCCCGACCCGGCCGGGATCCGCGCGTCCGCGACCGCGGGCGTCCCGCTGTTCGTCCGCACCGTGAGCCTGCGCGCCATCCTGCTCATCACCACCATCGCCGCCACCCACATGGGCGACAACGAGATCGCCACACACCAGGTGGCCTGGCAGATCTGGACGTTCCTGGCGTTCGCCCTCGACGCGCTCGCCATCGCCGCGCAGGCGATCGTCGGGCGCGCGCTCGGCGCGGGCGACGCCGCGGGCGCCCGCTCGGCGACCCGCCGCATGCTGGTCTGGAGCGTGTGGACGGGTGTGCTCTTCGGCCTTGTCGTGGTCGCCGCGCGGCCGCTCTACATCCCGTGGTTCACCGGCGACCCCGAGGTCCGGCACCTCCTCGGCCTGGTGCTGATCGCCGCCGCCGCGCTCCAGCCGCTCGCCGGGCCGGTGTTCGTGCTGGACGGGGTGCTGATCGGCGCGGGCGACGGCCGGTTCCTGGCGCTGACGATGCCGATCGTGCTGGGGGTGTTCGCCGTGACCGTGGCGGCGGTGCTGACGCTCGGCGGTGGGCTGGTGGCCTTGTGGTGGTGCGGTGTGGGGGCTTTCATGGCGACCCGGCTGGTGCTGCTGGGACGGCGTGCGGCCGGGGACGCCTGGCTGGTGACCGGCGCGAACGTGCGGGACGGGGGCGGCAAGTAAGCACCGCCCGCCCCGGCTACACCGCCGCCGTGGACCGGAAATTGCGCAGCCGCAGCGAGTTGCCCACCACGAACACCGACGAGAACGCCATCGCCGCGCCCGCGATCATCGGGTTCAGCAACCCGGCCACGGCGAGCGGGATCGCCGCGACGTTGTAGGCGAACGCCCAGAACAGGTTCGTCTTGATCGTCCGCAGCGTCGCGCGCGACAGCCGGATCGCGTCGACCGCGGCACCCAAGTCCCCGCGGACCAGGGTCAGATCCGCCGCCTCGATGGCCGCGTCGGTGCCGGTGCCCATCGCCAGGCCGAGGTCCGCGGTGGCCAAGGCCGCGGCGTCGTTGACGCCGTCGCCGACCATCGCCACGACCTTGCCCTGCGCCTGGAGCGCCTTGACCGCGTCGACCTTGCCCGCCGGCAGCACCCCGGCGACGACCTCGTCGATGCCGACGGACTCCGCCACCGACCGCGCCGCACGCTCGTTGTCTCCGGTCAGCAGAACCGGGGTCAGGCCGAGGTCGCGGAGTCCGGCGATCGCCGCCGCCGACGTCGGCTTCACGGTGTCCGACGTGACCAGCACGCCGCGGACTTCGCCGTCCCACGCCACCGCGACCGCGGTGCGCCCGGCTTCCTCGGCACGGTCCAGCGCCGCCACGAGTTCCCCGGGCAGCGCGAGCCCCCAGTCGGCGAGCAGCGCCGGACGGCCCGCGACCAGCGCGTGCCCGTCCACGACGCCTTCGACGCCGAGGCCCGCGCGGTTGGCGAAGTCCTCCACGCCCGGCAGCGTCCCGAAGCGCTCGGCCGCCGCGGCGGCGACCGCCTTGGCGATCGGATGTTCGCCGGCGTGCTCCAGCGCGCCGGCCAGCCGCAGCAGTTCGTCGGCGTCGACGCCGTCCGCCGGGACGGTCTCCACCAGTGCCATCCGGCCGGTCGTGACCGTGCCCGTCTTGTCGAGCACGACGGTGTCCACGCGCCGGGTGTTCTCGAGCACCTCGGGCCCCTTGATCAGCACGCCGAGCTGCGCGCCTCGGCCGGTGCCGACGAGCAGCGCGACCGGCGTGGCCAGGCCCAGCGCGCACGGGCAGGCGATGACCAGCACGGCCACGGCCGCGGTGAACGCCGCCGTGGCGTCCTCGCCGCTGCCCAGCCAGAACCCGAGGGTGCCGACGGCCAGCGCGATCACAACCGGCACGAACACGCCGGACACCCGGTCGGCGAGCCGCTGCACCGCGGCCTTGCCGGTCTGCGCGTCGGTGACGAGCCGCGCCATCTGGGCGAGCCGGGTATCCGCCCCGACCCGGGTGGCGCGGACGACGAGGCGGCCGCCCGCGTTGAGGGTGGCGCCGGTGACCGGGTCGCCGGGGCGGACCTCGACGGGGATGGACTCACCGGTGAGCATGGACGCGTCGACCGCCGAGGAGCCCTCGGCGACCACGCCGTCGGTGGCGATCTTCTCGCCCGGCCGCACCACGAACAGGTCGTCGACGGCCAGCTTGTCGACGCGGATGCGCTCTTCGCGCCCGTTCCGCAGCACCGACACGTCGCGCGCGCCGAGTTCCAGCAGCGCCTTGAGCGCGGCGCCGGCCTTCCGCTTGGACCGGGCCTCGAAGTAGCGGCCCGCCAGGATGAAGGTGACGACGGCGGACGAGGCTTCCAGGTAGATCTCGGCGTGCCCGCCCGACGCGGCGGTGAAGTCGAAGGACATGGTCGTGCCGGGCTCGCCCATGCCGCCCCAGAACAGGGCGTACAGCGACCAGACGAACGCGGCGAGGGTGCCGAGGGACACCAGGGTGTCCATGGTGGCGGTGCCGTGCCGGAGATTCTTCACGGCGGCTTTGTGGAACGGCCAGCCGCCCCACACCACGACCGGCGCGGCCAGGGTCAGGGTCAGCCACTGCCAGAAGCGGAACTGCGCGGCGGGCACCATCGACAGGACGAGGACCGGCGCGGTCAGGAGGGCGCTGTAGACGAGGCGCTCGCGCAGCGACCTCGGTTCGCCGCTCTCGCCCTCGGCGCCGTCCGCGGCCTCGGGGGCCTCGGGCTCGTCGGCGATCGGGGTGGCGGTGTAGCCGGCCGCCTCGACGGCGGCGACGAGCGTGCCGGGGTCGACGTCCGCCGGGTAGGTGACGGTCGCGGTCTCCAGGGCGAAGTTCACCGTGGCTTGGACGCCGTCGAGCTTGTTGAGCTTGCGTTCGATCCGGTTCGCGCACGAGGAGCAGGTCATCCCGCCCAGGGCGAGGTCGATCCTCGCGGCCCGCGTCTCGGCGTGCGGGGTGGTCACGTGCTCCTCCTTCGGTCCTGTCGACGCATCCGGCTTTTCGGCGTGTTCCGCACGTCGGGCGGCTTCCGTCCCGGATCTCGTATCCCTACGGGGTAGGGGTACCCGGGAGGCAGAATCCCGGGTACCCCTGAAGGACGCGTGGCGCGCCCCGGTCTCACTTGGCGAGCGCGTAGCCCGCCTCGGTGACGGCGGCCTCGACGGCCGCGGCGTCGACGGCGCCCTCGGCCGACACGGTCAGCAGACCGGAGGCCAACTCGACCTGCACCTCCTGGACGCCCGGCACCTCGGAGACCTCCTCCTTGACCGAGGCGACGCAGTGGCCGCAGGTCATGCCGGTGACGGTGAAAGACGCGGTGCTCATGGCGGTTTTCCTCTCGGATCGCGGGGCGGCGGGGTCCGGCCGGGTGCGGCTTTCCCCTGCCGCACCCGAAACTATACCCCCTAGGGGTATCAAGGCAAGCAAGTGCGGTCCCGGCCGCGCCGCACCCGCCCCGGAAACGCCGGACGCCCGGACTCCTGTGGGAGTCCGGGCGTCCAGGGGTTGCGGTCAGGTCAGGCCGAGACGACGTCGACGTCGAGAGCGGCCGAGACCTCCTGGTGGAGGCGGACCGTGACCCGGTGCGAGCCGAGAGTCTTGATCGGCGCACCCAGCTCGACGCGGCGCTTGTCCAGCTCCGGACCACCGGCGGCCTTGATCGCGGCAGCGACGTCGGCGACGGTGACGGAACCGAACAGGCGGCCGGTGTCACCGGCACGGGTCGCCAGCTTGACCTTGAGGCCCGCCAGCTGGTCCTTGACCTCGTTCGCCTGCTCGAGGCTCTTGATCTCGCGGACCTTGCGCGCACGGCGGATGGAGGCGACCTCCTTCTCGCCGCCCTTGCTCCACTTGATCGCGAAGCCGCGCGGGATGAGGTAGTTGCGGCCGTAGCCGTCCTTGACCTCGATGATGTCGCCGGGCTCGCCGAGACCGGAAACCTCGTGGGTGAGGATGAGCTTCATATCAAGTCCACCCTCTCTCAGCGCGCCGTGCTGGTGTACGGCAGCAGCGCCATCTCACGGCTGTTCTTGACGGCCGTGGCGACGTCACGCTGGTGCTGCGTGCAGTTGCCGGTCACGCGACGGGCACGGATCTTGCCGCGGTCGGAAATGAACTTCCGCAGCAGGTTCGTGTCCTTGTAGTCGACGTAGGAGATCTTCTCCTTGCAGAACACGCAAACCTTCTTCTTCGGCTTGCGCGCAGGCGGCTTCGCCATTGCTCTTTCTCCAGATCAAGAAGTCTTCGTCCGGACCGGTCGGCCCTGGGGCCGTCCGTGCCCTAGAACGGGGGTTCGTCCGTGTAACCGCCGGGCTGCGGACCCCAGCCGCCACCGCCGGAGTTGTTGCCTCCTCCGGGGGACGCCCACGGGTCGGCGTCCTGGCCGCCCTGCGGCGGGCCGCCGTAGCCGCCCTGGTTGCCGCCCTGCGGGCCGCCGTAGCCGCCGCCACCACCGCCGCCGCGGTACTGGCCGCCGCCACCGCCGCCGCCACCCCGGCCGGCCTTCGTGACCTTGGCGGTGGCGAACCGGAGCGAGGGGCCGATCTCGTCGACCTCAAGCTCGTACGCGGTCCGCTTCTCGCCTTCCTTGGTCTCGTACGACCGCTGCTTCAGGCGGCCCTGCACGATGACCTGCATGCCACGCTGGAGCGACTCCGCGACGTTCTCGGCCGCCTGCCGCCACACCGAGCAGCGGAGGAACAGCGCTTCGCCGTCCTTCCACTCGTTCGTCTGGCGGTCGAACATCCGCGGCGTGGAGGCCACGGTGAAGTTCGCGACGGCCGCGCCGCTGGGGGTGAAGCGCAGCTCGGGGTCGGCGGTCAGATTCCCGACCACAGTGATGACGGTGTCGCCTGCCATTCCCTTGCCTTCCCGTTTACTGCCGGTAGCGGTTCGGTAGTGCGGTGATTACCGCTGGTCGGGACGCAGCACCTTGGTGCGCATGACCGACTCGTTGAGGTTCATCTGGCGGTCGAGTTCCTTGATGACCGCGGGCTCCGCAGCCAGGTCCACGACGGCGTAGATGCCCTCGGACTTCTTCTTGATCTCGTACGAGAGCCGGCGACGGCCCCACGTGTCGATCTTCTCGACCTTGCCGCCGCCGTTGCGGACGACGTTCATGAAGGACTCGATCAGCGGCGAAACGGCACGCTCTTCGAGATCCGGGTCGAGGATGACCATCAGCTCGTAATTACGCATGGAAACACCCACCTCCTATGGACTGACACGGCCACGGGACTTCCGTGACAGGAGGGCTTCGCGTAAGCCGCGGCAACCGGCCGGCCCCGGAAAACCGGGGCCCGCCCATGGCGCTGCGGACGGTACAGCGTACCTGCACCCACGCTATGTGTTGAAATCCGGCGCCGAGGCGTTGCACCCTGTGGGAGGGAAATCACGGACAAATCGTCCGTACCCCAGGCCACCGGCGGCGACCGCCGGGCCCGTGCCGGACCCGGATCGCCCAGGGGCCGCCCCTGGAGGTGCGTGATGGCTCAGACGCTGCGCCGCGGCCCGTTGGCCGCCCTCAACCTCTCCGCTATCAACCGCGTGCACGACGACAGGCCGCACACGAAGGAGAACACCTTCGCGGCCGTGACCTTCGTGTTCGCCGTGATCGCGATCGTGTGCGCGTTCTTCCCGAGCGCCCACATGCTCGGTGCGTGGACCGGCCTTGCCGGGGTGTTCACCGGACTCACCGGGCAGATGATCTCGTCGACCACGGTCGAACGCTTCGTCCTGGTGATCTCGCTGGGCGCGTCGGCGGTCGGACTCTTCATCAGCATGGCCCACGGCGGCTTGTGGTAGCCCCTGGTAGCCCCTGGCCCCGGCCCAACCGCGGCGTACCGGACCCCTCGGCGGGGTCCGGTACGCCGCCGTCACACCGCGAGCAGCCCGCGCACCTGTTCGTCGTGCAGTTCCGCTCCGGCTCCCTCGTGCACGACGACACCGGCGTCCAGCACGGTGAAGCGGTCCGCGAGCCGGGTCGCGAAGTCGAGGTACTGCTCGACGAGCAGCACCGCGAGTCCGCGTTCGCGGTGGAGGCGCTCGATGGCGTCCTCGATCTCGGCGACGATCGAAGGCTGGATGCCTTCGGTCGGCTCGTCGAGGATCAGCAGCCGCGGCCGGGTCACCAGGGCCCGCGCGATGGCGAGCTGCTGCTGCTGGCCGCCGGAGAGGAAGCCCGCGCGGCGTTTGAGCAGCGGGGTGAGGCGGGGGAAGACGTCCAGTGCCTCGTCGATCACGCTCTTGTCGCGGGTTCTGCCGGCCTCCCACGTCACGCGCAGGTTCTCCAGCACCGTCAGGTGCGGGAAGGTCTCGTGGCCTTGCGGCACGTAGCCCATGCCGAGGCCGACGCGCCGGTGGGTGGGCATGCGGGTGATGTCGCGGCCGTCGAAGGTGACGGTGCCGGACCGGGCGGGCAGAACGCCCATCACGGTGTTGAGCAGCGTGGTCTTGCCCACGCCGTTGCGGCCCATCACGCACACCAGGGACCCGGGTGCGACGTGCAGGTCGACGCCGAAGAGGACCTGGGCCCGCCCGTAGGACACTTCCAGGCCTTGGACGCGCAGCATCAGCCCACTCCTTCCACGACCGGTTCCACGACCGGTTCCACGACCGGTTCCGCGACCGGCTCCGCGGCGCGGGTGTCGCGGGACCGGCCGAGGTAGACCTCGCGCACTTTCGGGTCGGCTTGGACGGACGCCATGTCGCCTTCGGTCAGGACGCGTCCTTCGTGCAGCACCGTGACCGAGGAGGCGTGCGCGCGCACGAACTCCATGTCGTGTTCGACGACGACCACCGTGCGGTCGCGGGCGATCTCGGCGAGCAGCGCGCCGGTGCGCTGCCGCTCGTCGCGGGACATGCCCGCGACGGGTTCGTCGAGGAGCAGGAGCCGCGGCTCCTGGGCGAGGAGCATGGCGATCTCCAGCCACTGGCGCTGCCCGTGGGACAGCACGCCCGCGGGGTGTTCGGCCAGGTCGAGCAGGCCGGCCCGGTCGAGGACCGCGGCGACGGCGGCGCTGCGGCCCTTGCGGCGGCGCAGCAGTGCGGGGAGCCGCATGCGGAAGGTGGCCGCGAGGTCGACGTTCTCCTCGACGGTCAGTTCTTCGAAGACGACGGCGGTCTGGAAGGTGCGGCCGACGCCGAGCCGGACGACTTGGTGCTCGCGTTTGCCGACGAGGTTGCGCCCTTCGAACCGGACGCTTCCGGCGGTGGGGCGGGTGAGGCCGGTGACGACGTCGATGAGGGTGGTTTTGCCGGCGCCGTTGGGGCCGATGAGGAAGCGGAGTTCGCCGGGGCGGACGTCCAGGTCGATGCCGTCGATGGCGCGGAATCCGTCGAAGACGACGGACAGTCCGCGGATCTCCAGGAGAGGCGTGGTCATGCCGCGGCTCCTTCCTCGGCGGAACGCTCGGCCGGATGTTCGGCAGGGTGCGGGACGGGCCGGGCGCCGCGCGGCCGGCGTCGCTTCGCCGCCAGGTCGCGCAGTTGCCCGGCGACGCCGACGGCGCCCTTGGGGGCGTAGGCCATGACCACGACGAACAGCGCGCCTTGGAGGTAGAGCCAGCCGTCGGCGTAGTGCTCGGAGAACGTGGTCTTCGCGTAGTTGAGGAGGACCGCGCCCAGGACCGCGCCGGCGAGCGTGTACCGGCCGCCGACGGCGACCGCGAAGACGAGTTCGAGGGAGGGGACGACGCCGAGCAGCGCGGGCGAGACGATCCCGACGACGGGTACGAACAGGGCTCCGGCGATGCCGGCGGAGATCGCGGACAGGGTGAAGGCGACGGTTTTGACCACCGCCGGGTCGTAGCCGAGGAACCGGACGCGGTCTTCGCCGTCGCGGACGGCGACGAGGAGGCGGCCGTACCGGCTGGCCACCAGGTGCCGGAAGGCGAGGTAGAGCAGTCCGAGGACGACGGCGACCGCGAAGTACAGGACGCGCTGGTCGGCCGGGTCGGCGAGGTCGAGGCCGAAGAAGGACGAGAAGTTGGTGAGGCCGTTGGTGCCGCCGGTCAGTCCTTGCTGGCCGACGAGCCAGATCACGAAGGCCGCGGCGAGGGCTTGGGTGAGGATCGCGAAGTAGGCGCCGCGTACCCGGCGGCCGAAGACCAGCAGGCCGAGCAGTGCCGCGACGGTGCCGGGCAGCAGGACGACCATGAGGATCGCGAACCACGGCTGGCGGAAGGGCTCCCACAGCATGGGCAGCTGTTCGACGCCGCTCCACACCATGAAGTCCGGCAGTTCCCCCGGGCCGGCTTCGGCGAGCTTGAGGTGCATGGCCATGGCGTAGCCGCCGAGCCCGAAGAAGACGCCTTGGCCGAGGGTCAGCATGCCGCCTTTGCCCCAGGCGAGTCCGATGCCGAGTGCGGCGATCGCAAAGCACAGGTACTTGGCGAGGAGTTCGAGGCGGAACGGGGACAGGGTGGCGGGGGCGACGGCCAGGGCGAGCACGGCGATCGCGGCGAATGCGACGGGTCCGCGCCATGCCCCGGCGGCGAAGCGGCGGCGCACGGCCGCCCCGGGGGCGCTCATGTGAGCTTCCTGGAGCGCAGGACGAACAGGCCCTGCGGCCTCAGCTGCAGGAATCCGATGATCACGGCGAAGACCACCACCTTGGCGAGGGAGGCGTCGGACCAGTACTCGACGTAGCTGTTGAGGAGGCCGAGGACGAAGGCGGCGATGACTGCGCCGCGGAGTTGGCCGAGCCCGCCGGCCACGACGACGAGGAACGCGTCGACGATGTAGTAGGTGCCGAGGGCCGGGCCCACCGGCCCGATGAGGGTGAGGGCGACGCCCGCGACCCCGGCGAGTCCCGAGCCGATGAAGAAGGTGCGCTGGTCGACGCGGGAGGTCGCGATGCCGCTGCAGGCGGCGAGTTCGCGATTCTGCATGACGGCCTGCATGCGGCGGCCTTGCCGGGTGCGGGCGAGGTAGAACCAGATCGCGGCGACGCAGACGAGCGCGAGCACGAGGATGAAGATGCGCGCGTACGGCATCCGGATGCCGTGCAGTTCGGCTCCGCCGACCAGCCACTCGGGCGCCTTGACCTGGACGTTGGGTGCGCCGAACAGGTCGCGGGCGGCCTGCTGGAGGAGCAGGCTGACGCCCCAGGTGAGCAGCAGGGTGTCGAGCGGGCGGCCGTAGAAGCGGCGGATGAGCGTGCGTTCCAGGACCAGCCCCATCAGCCCGGCGACGGCGAAGGCGACCGGGAGGGCGACCAGGACGGCTTGGCGGCCGGCCCAGTCCTGGAGCATGTAGGCGGTGTAGGCGCCGGCCATGATGAATTCGCCGTGGGCCATGTTGACGACGCCCATTTGGCCGAACGTGAAGGTCAGGCCGAGCGCGATGAGGAGCAGCACCGCGCCGATGGAAAGTCCGACCGGCAGTTGGTTGAGGAATGCGTTCATCGGGTGTCCCCCCTCATCGCGCTCACCGGGTCAGAGCCCCGCTGCCCAGGGGTATTCCTTGAGGTAGGGGTCCGGTTTGATCGGGCCGCCGGAGTTCCAGACCTCCTTGATCTGTCCGTCGCTCTGCACGACGCCGATGCGGGCGGTCTTGTAGACGTGCTGGGTGGCGCCGTCGATGGTGACCTTGCCTTCGGGGGCGTCGATCGAGACGCCGTCGCAGGCCTTCTTGACCGCTTCGGGGTCGAAGCTTCCGGCCTTCTCGACGGCGGCTTTCCACAGGTAGACGGAGTTGTAGCCGGCCTCCATCGGGTCGGAGGTCACCTTGTCCGCACCGTATTTGGCCTTGTAGGCGGCGACGAATTCGTTGTTCCGTGGGCCTTCGGTGGTCTGGTAGTAGTTCCACGCGACCGGCTGGCCGGCCAGGTAGTCCGGGCCGATGCCGCGGACTTCCTCTTCGGCGACGCTCACCGACAGCACGGGCATGTCGGCGGCTTTGACCCCGGTGCCGCGGAGCTGCTTGAAGAAGGCGACGTTGCTGTCGCCGTTGAGGGTGTTGAACACCGCGTCGGGCTTGGCGTCCACGACCTTGTTGATGAGCGTGCTGTACTCGGTGTGGCCGAGCGGGGTGTACTCCTCGCCGACGATCTGCATCCCGTTGGCGTCCGCGTACTTCTTGATGATCTTGTTCGCGGTGCGCGGGAAGACGTAGTCGCTGCCCACCAGGAAGATCTTCTTCTTGCCCTGCGACTTGAGGTAGTCGAGCGCCGGCACGATCTGCTGGTTGGTGGTGGCGCCGGTGTAGAAGATGTACGGGGAGCTTTCCAGCCCCTCGTACTGCACCGGATAGAACAACAGCTGCTTGTTCTTCTCGTAGACCGGGAGCATCGCCTTGCGGCTCGCCGAGGTCCAGCCGCCGAAGGTGACCGCGACCTTGTCGCTCGATATGAGCTTCTGTGCTTTCTCCGCGAACGTCGGCCAGTCGGACGCACCGTCTTCGACGACGGGCTCGACCTTCTTGCCCATGACCCCGCCCTTGGCGTTGATCTCGTCGATCGCCAGCAGCACGGAGTTCTTGACGGTGACTTCGGAGATGGCCATGGTGCCGCTCAGCGAGTGCAGGACGCCGACCTTGATGGTGCTACCGCCGGTGTCCGCGCCGCCCGAGGCTTTCGATGTGCTCTTGTCGGAAGCACATGCGGTGGTGGCCAGGGCGACGGCCAGGGAGATTGCGGCCAATCGGGCGGAGCGTCTGCCGAAAGACGTTATTCGCACGCGTCGTGGCTCCTCTTGTCCGGGGGATCCGCTGCCGCGGATGACGCCCCGAGTGTTGCGACGTGCGGTTTCCCGGCTGATTCGCCATTGTTAAGCGCCCATTGCCGGGCGCGCACGGCTGATTACCACCTGTTTGTCGCGTTCTCGCCCCCGCGGGCGGGTACTCGGGCCCCGGAGGGCGGCCCGCCCCCCGTCGGGCCGTACGGCGTGCGGCCGGACAAAGTAACCTCTGACACGGCCGCACCGAATCCGAGGAGCCAGTCGATGACCCTGCGCCTGAGGACGCTCACCCGGGATGAGCACCTCGCCTTCATCAAGGGCAAGCCCTCCGTGAGCTTTCTCCAGTGCCCGTCGTGGGGTGAAGTGAAGAGCGAGTGGCGGAGCGAGAGCATCGGCTGGATCGACGCCGGCGGCGCGGTGGTCGGCGCCGCCGAGGTGCTGTACCGGCAGCTGCCCAAGATCAAGCGCTATCTCGCGTACATGCCCGAGGGGCCGGTCATCGACTGGTACGACGGCGACCTGAACCGCTGGCTGAACCCGATGCTGGCGCACCTGAAGAGCCAGGGCGCGTTCTCGGTGAAGATGGGCCCGCCGGTGGTGGTGAACCGCTGGGAGTCCGAGACCATCAAGAAGGCGATCGCCGCGAAGTCCGCCAACCGGCTGCGCGACCTGCCGCCGGACTGGACCGACGAGCGCGCCGCCGACGTGGGCCGCAACCTGCGCCGCCTCGGCTGGCTCCAGGACACCTCCGGCGGTGCCGGCTTCGGCGACGTGCAGCCGCGCTACGTCTTCCAGGTCCCGCTGATGCGCCGCTCGCTCGACGACGTGCACTCCGGCTTCAACCAGCTGTGGCGCCGCAACATCAAGAAGGCGCAGAAGGCCGGCGTCGAGGTCGTGCAGGGCGGCCGCGAGGACCTCGCGGTGTTCCACGAGGTCTACAAGGTCACCGCCGTCCGCGACCACTTCACGCCGCGGCCGCTGCCGTACTTCGAGCGCATGTGGGACGTCCTCAACGCGGAGGACCCCGAGCGGATGCGGCTGTACCTGGCCAAGCACGAAGGCGAAGTGCTGGCGTCGACGACGATGGTGACGGTCGGCGACCACGTCTGGTACTCATACGGGGCATCCGCGAACCACAAGCGCGAGGTTCGCCCGTCCAACGCGATCCAATGGCGGATGCTGCGCGACGCCTACGCGCTCGGCGCCTCGGTCTACGACCTGCGCGGCATCAGCGACACGCTCGACGAGAACGACCACCTGTTCGGCCTGATCCAGTTCAAGCTGGGCACCGGCGGCCAGGCGGTCGAGTACCTCGGCGAGTGGGACTTCCCGCTGAACAAGGTGCTGCACAAGGCGCTCGACATGTACATGTCGCGCCGCTGACAACCGCACGACCCAACGGGAGGTCCCGCGCCGATGGCGCTTTCGCTGTACGTCGATTCCGCGCGCTGGCGCAAGCACATCGACCAACTCGCAGGTACCTATCCGGGCATAGTGCCGGTCATGAAGGGCAACGGCTACGGCTTCGACAACGCCCGCCTCGCCGAGGAGGCGTCGCGGATGGGCGTCGACACCGTCGCGGTCGGCACCACGTACGAAGCCGCGCGCGTGAAGGACCACTTCGACGGCCGCGTCATGGTCCTCACCCCGCATCTGCGCGGCGAGGACGCGGTGCCGCTGCCCGACCGGGTGATCCGCACGGTTGCGTCCGTGCAGTCGGTCCGGGACCTGGTCGGCACGCGGGTCGTGGTCAGCTGCATGACCAGCATGAAGCGCGACGGCATCACCCAGGAAGACCTGATGGCGCTGCGCGGGTCCCTCGAAGGCGTGCGCTTCGAAGGCTTCTCGGTGCACCTGCCGCTCGACCACCCGGACGGCGGCAGTCCCACCGACGAGGTATCCCAGTGGGTCGAGCGGCTGGGCGCCGCCAAGCTGCCGCTGCACACCATGTACGTCAGCCACGTTTCCGCGACGGGCCTCAACACGTTGCGCGAACGCCACCCGCACACCACGTTCCGCCCGCGCATCGGCACCGACCTATGGCTGGGCGACCACGGCGCGATGGTCGCCCGCGGCACGGTGCTGGACGTCGTGCCGATCGCCCGCGGCGAGCGGTTCGGCTACCGGCAGCGCAAGGCGCCCGCGGACGGGCACCTGCTGGTGGTCAGCGGCGGCACCGCGCACGGTGTCGGCCTGGAAGCGCCGAAGACGGTGCGCGGCGTGATGCCGCGGGCCAAGGGCGTCGCGCGGGCCGGTCTCGCCACCGTCAACCGGACGCTGTCGCCGTTCTCGTGGGCGGGCAAGCAGCGCTGGTTCGCCGAGCCGCCGCACATGCAGGTCAGCCTGCTGTTCCTGCCCGGCGAGGTCGCCCCGCCGCAGCCCGGCGAGCAGCTCGACGCGGAACTCCGGCACACCACCACGCACTTCGACCGGGTGGTGCTGCACTGACCCGGGGCTGACGCGGGTACGCAGCACGCATGGGCCTGTATACGCGTGTCCTCAAGCGACTCGGCCACCGCCGCTGGATGGCCGCGTTCGGCCGCCGCATGGTGCCCGCCGACCGGTGGGTCCAGCGGCGGACCGGCGGCCGGGTCGCGATGATGGGCCGCGGATTCGACGCACTGCTGCTCACCACCACGGGGCGGCAGTCCGGACAGCCGCGCGTGTCGCCCCTGGTGTACGCCCGGGTCGACGGCGGCTTCGTCGTCGCGGGCACCAACTTCGGGCAGCCGCACCACCCGGCGTGGACCGCGAACCTGCTGGCGCACCCCGACGCGACGGTGTCGGTCGGCGGCGAGTCGGCCGCCGTCCGCGCCCGGCTCGTCGCCGACGGGCCGGAACGCGAACGGCTGTGGCGGGCGATGACCGCGGTGTGGCCCGCCTACGACACGTACGCGGCGCGGGCGGGGCGCCCGATCCGGCTGTTCCTGCTCTCCCCCGGGCAGGCCGCCGCGGACGCCCCGAAGGCACAGGGCACCGACGTTACTTGACGTCCCGCACACCCAGCAGGTCGAGCTGGTCGCGCATCCGGTCGAGGCCCGCCTGGTCCGGGTTGAGGCCCTTGTACTGGTCGAAGTCCGAGGGCTTGGTGTGCTTGGTGATGGTCAGGCACAGCACCTGCTTGTCGCGGCCGGTGAACTCCAGCGCCGCAACGCGCCCCTGCTCCTGCAGCGCCGGGGTGTCGCACTTGTTCGTGTCGCCCGTGTCGTCGAACTTCTCGACGACCCGGAACGCCGCGTTCTCCGCGCCGCAGGAGACGATCTTGGGCTGCTTGGCGCCCGTGATGCAGTCGTCCTTCTTCGCGTTCGCCGCGTCGTCGCGGGTGGTGAAGTAGCCGATGACCGCCAGCGCGACGAAGCAGACCACGACGCCGCCCACGATCCACGGCCACTTCTTGCGGCGCCGCGGCGGCGGCGCGTAGTAGCCGGGCGGCGCCGGGTATCCGGGCGCGCCCCAGGCGGGTGCGCCGGGCTGGGGCATGCCCGGATAGGGATTGGCGGCGCCGTAGGGATTCTGCGGCGGTATGGGGCCGCCCTGCTGCGGCCCGCCGTACTGATGCGACACGAGGTCCCCCCTTGTGTGCTTGTGTGTGCTTTCTCGGGACGCCGTGGCACCGCGGGCGGTTGCACAACAGGGCCCGCGGAGCCCGCCGAGGCCGCCTAGCTGTATTGCCCGTTTAGCCCGCCCACCGCCCCGCGCCGAACAGCAGGGCGAACACCACGGCGAACGGGGCGATCAGTGCCAGATAGCCGGTGAAGGCCGCCCGGTACTTGAGGGTGATCTGCGCCAGGACGATCCACAGCGGCCACCACAGCAGCGTCGCGCGCGGCACCGAGAAGTACGTGCTGGAGATGCCCAGCGAGACCACCGTCAGGCCCACATAGGTGGCCTCCGCCCAGCGCCGTTTCCGCAGCAGGTAGCCGGTCAGCAGCACGCCGACGAGCACCGCGACCATCTCCCAGCGCGCCATCCAGGTGAAGTTGAGGATGGTGCCCGGGCCGGTCTTGAAGGCTTCGTGCCATGTGTTGGTGAACGCCTGGACCGGGCCCACCAGATGGCGGTCCCAGCCGGTGGCCTGCGCGCTGTTCCACGCCGTCCAGTCGCCCGTGCGGCGGTACAGGTAGGCCATGTAGATCAGCCCGGGCAGCGCCCCGATCACGATCCACGGCGCGTCCCGCCACCGGCGCCGGCCGTCCTTCGCAGTCAGGAACTCGACGGCGACCGCGCACAGCAGGAACGCGCCGTTGACGCGCACGGTGAGCGCGGCCGCGGTCAGCAGGCCCGCCCAATGCCACACCCCGCGGCGCGCGCACAGCCACGCGGCCAACGCGAGCATCAGGAACAGCGCCTCGGTGTAGCCGGCCGCCAGGAACACCGCCGGCGGCGACAGCAGGAGCAGCAGCACCGCGCGCTCGCCGACGCTTTCGGGGTGGTCGAGGCCGGCGACGCGCGACAGCAACACCACGGCCGCGGCCCCGCACACCAGCGAGATCAGCAGGCCCGCGGCGATCCAGCTGCCGACGAAGACGTGCACGACGTGCAGCGCCGCCGGGTAGCCGGGGAAGAACGCCTCCAGCGGCACCGCCGGGCCGCTCTTGGGATTTCCGGCGTAGCCGTACTCGGCGATCGTCCGGAAGTGCTTGAAGTCCCAGCGGTCCCAGGTGCCGAGGTAGGACGTGGGCTTGGCGGCGCCGTCCGCGGCGAAGACCCACCCGGAGGCGCCGACCAGCAGGAATATCGCCGGGCGCGTGACCAGCCACCAGCGCAGCGCGGCGCGGTCGCCGCGTGCGGGCGGGCGCAGCCACCGGCGCGGCGCGGCGGACGCTTCCGCCGGGCCGCGCGCGAAGGGTGCTGCAGCGGGTTCGGCGTCCGTGCTGGTCACGCGAACCGGTCTCCTATTTGTAGACCTTCCCGGGTACATCCGGAACGTACGTTTTGTCGTCGTACTGGTCGGAATAGTAGTCAGGACCGGCGCCGAATTCCGCTCGGTCGCCGGGGATCAGGGTGAACACGTCGGGGGCGTCTTCGAGAACACCGCCGGACGGGTCGTCGCCGCCGTCGCGGCGCACCGGGTCGTACTCGGGGCGCAGGATGTCGCGGACCACGAGCGCGGCGATGTACAGGATGCCGATCAGGTGGACGGCGATCATGACGTGGTACGCGTTCTGCGACAGGCCCTTGCCGTGGTCGCCGGCCGGGCCCGCGTAGGACTCGATGTACATCCACACGCCGAGGAAGTAGATGACTTCGCAGGCCTGCCAGATGAGGACGTCGCGCCAGCGCGGCCGGGCGAGCACCACGAGGGGCAGCAGCCACAGCACGTACTGCGGCGAGTAGACCTTGTTGGTGAGCAGGAACGCCGCGACGATCAGGAACGCGAGTTGCGCGAACCGCGGCCTTCGCCGCGCGCACAGCGCGAGGGCGGCGATGCCGACGGCCATGAGGACGAGCAGGATCGACACCCACATGTTGACGCTGTCGACGCTCATGCTCGTGCCGCGCTGGGTGAGGATCAGCCAGAACGAGCCGAAGTCCGGGCCGCGTTCCTGGCTGAACGTGTAGAAGAGCTTCCAGCCGTCGAAGGCGAAGATCATCACCGGCAGGTTGACCACCAGCCAGGCGGCGAGTGCCGCCGCCGTGGTCTTGCCGAAGTCGACCAGCCGTCCGGCGCGCAGGCAGAGCAGGAACAAGGGCCCCAGCAGCAGGACCGGATAGAGCTTGGCCGCGGTCGCCAAGCCGATGAGCACGCCGGCCAGCACGACGTTGCGGCGGGCCCACGCCATCATGCCGACCGCGGCGATCGCGACGGCGACCAAGTCCCAGTTGATGATGCCGTTGAGGGCGAGGACGGGGGCGGCGGCCACCATGGCGGCGTCCCAGAACCGGCGTCCGGACGTGCGCGCCACGGCGAGGACCACGACGACCGCGCAGGCCATCATGATGAGCGAGTTGATGGTGACGAACCAGAGCTGCTGGTCGTGCGTGTCGCCGCCGAAGGCTCGGGCGAGCGTGCCGGCGAAGAACATCACGCCGCCGGTGATGACCGGGTACTCCAGGTACGGCATGTTCGGGTCGCCGGTCGTGTCGAAGTACGGGACCTTGCCGTCCGCGAACCCGCGCCCGGTGAACAGGTGCGGCATGTCGCTGTAGCAGGCCTTCGAGTACTGCGACCCCTGGCCGAACCATCCGCCGTCGTAGCACGGCTGCTTCTGCAACAGGCCCAGCGCGAACGTGACGACCGCCAGCAGGATCAGCACGCGCACCGGGTTCCACCACGCACCGGACGGGCCGAACCGGATCCGCCGGCCCGCGGGCCCGCCCGCGACCTCGCTGCCGGCGCGGATGAGCGGATCGTCGCGCGAGGGCAGGACGGGCTCGGACGGAGTCGGCATCATGCCGCCAATCCTCTCGCAGGGGTTCGGGTGCTCGCGGGCCGCCGCGGGCCGGAAACGCCGGTGCCCCGCCGCGAAGGACGGGGCACCGCGATGGTACGCGGCACGGGCGGCCGAAGGAGCGTCCGCGACGCTTCCCGGCCGCCCGGCCGTCTACTGCCGGATCAGGCCCCGCGTCATGGCTTGTTTTTGCCGTTCTGCGGGAACAGCGTCCATCCGCCGCCGGTCGATGTGGCCGTCGGTGTTCCCGTCTGCCACGGCGGCCCGGGCCGCTTAGTCGTCGCCGTCGCCGTCGGCGTGCCGCTCGGGTCGCCGGTGGGCGAGGTGGTCGGCGGAGCCGTCGTCGGAGGCGCAGTCGTCGGCGGCGCGGAGGTCGGCGGCGCGGTCGTCGCACTCGGCAGCGCCGTCGGGGTGGGCGACTGCTTGGGCGCCGGGTTCTCCGGAGCGGTGAACGCGGACGCCGGCAGGTTCGCCGTCGCCCCCTTCATATAGGCCGTCCAGATCTGCGTCGGGAACGCACCACCGTGCGTTTCCTTCTCGCCCGCCAGGCCCTTGAGCGTCAGCCGCTTCTGCCGGTCGTCCTGTCGGAACAGCGCGACCGAGGTGGCCAGGTTCGGGGTGTAGCCGACGAACCACGCCGACAGGTTCTCGTCGGTGGTGCCGGTCTTGCCCGCCGCGGGCCGGCCGAGCGCCTGCGCCTTGCGGCCGGTGCCGTCCTTCGCCGTGATCACGCCTTGGAGCATGTCGTTGATCGTGTCGGCGACCTGCTCGTCGAGTACCTGCTTGACGTCGTGCGCGGGCAGGTTGACCTTCTTGTCGTTCTTGCGCAGCTCCTTGACCATGTACGGTGCCGCCCGCTTGCCGCGCGCCGCGAAGGTCGCATATGCGTCCGCCATGTCCAGCGCGCTCGGCTGGCTCACGCCGAGCGCCATGGACGGCGTCTGCACATCGAGTTCGGGAGTGTTCTCGGGCAGGCCCGCATCGATGGCCGCCTGCTTCACATTGGTGAACCCGACGTCGGCGGCCAACTGCGTGAACACCGGGTTCAGCGACAACTCCATCGCATGTCTGATGCTGGTCGGGCCGTGGTCGAGGCCGTCTTCGTTGGGCACCAGCCAGGTGCCCTCCTTATCCGCCCACGGCTTGCCGTTCGGCGGCATCAGCACCGGGATCTTGTTGTTCGCGTTGTACAGATCCTCGATGGTGATGGGTTTGCCGTCGTACTTCCCGTCCTTCAGCGCGGCCGTCACCACGAACGGCTTGAACGTCGAGCCGACCTGGATGTCCCGGCGGGTCGCGTCGTTGTACTCCTGCTTGAGGAAGTCCGGCCCGCCGTACAAGGCGACCACCGCCCCGTCGCCGGGGATCACCGACGCCAACCCCGTACGCACGTACTTGTCGTCCGCTTCCTTGTCCGGCTTCAGCTTCGACGTCAGCTCGTTCTGCACCGCGGCCACCGCGGCGTCCTGCTTGTCCTTGTCGAACGTGGTGATGATCTTGTAGCCGCCGAGCGCCAGTTCCTCCTCGGAGATGATGTTGTTCTTCTCCAGGTAGGCGTCGGCCTGCGTCATCAGGTAGCCGGCCTGGCCCGCCTTGCTCGCGGACGGCTGCGGCTTGATCGGCAGCGGGAACTGGAGGCCGGCGGCTTCCTCCTGGGTCAGCCACTTCTCCTTGACCATGCCGTCGATGATGTACTTCCAGCGGCCCTGCACACGGGCCAGCCGCGTCTCGCTCACCTCACCCGAGACGTACACGTCGTTGATGCTCGGCGCGTTGAGCAGCGTCGCGATGTACGCGCCCTCGCCGACCGTCAGGTCCTTGGCGTCCTTGTTGTAGTACGCCTGCGCCGCGGCCTGTATGCCGTAGGCGTTGCGGCCGTAGAACGACGTGTTCAGGTAGCCGGCCAGGATGTCGTCCTTCGACATCTGCCGGTCCACCTTGATCGCGATGAACATCTCCTTGAACTTGCGTTCGAAGGACTGCTCCTGCGACAGGAACGCGTTCTTCACGTACTGCTGGGTGATCGTCGAACCGCCCTGCGTCTGCCCGCCCTTGGCCATGGTGACCGCGGCGCGCGCGAGGCCCTTGGGGGAGACGCCGGAGTCCGAGTAGAAGGTCCGGTTCTCCGCGGCGAGCACGGCCTGCTGGACCTTCTTCGGCACCTGGTCGAGGTTGACGTTCTGCCGGTTGTACTTGCCGGACTGGCCGATCTCCGTGACGCCGTCGGAGTAGTAGTAGACGTTCGACTGGATCTGCGTCGCGGCGTTGATGTCCGGGATCTGCACCAGCGAATACGCCAGCCCCGCCAGGCCGACCAGCAGCCCGATGAAGAACAGGAACATCGCCAGCATCTGCCGGATGGACGGCAGCCAGCGCCACACGCCCTTCTTGCCGAAGCGCGGGTAGTCGATCCACCGGCGCTTGCCGTTGGCCTTGCGCTTCTTGCTTCCGCGGGGCCCGGTGTCGCCGTCGCCTTCGGCGTTGCGCCCGGGCCCGGTGGGTCCGCCCGGGCCGCCGCCGCCGCGGCGGCCGCCACCTCTGCCCCGGCCGCCCGCGCCGCGGCCGCCGGACCGCGTGGCCTGGCGCGCCGCGGCGCGGGTCTGCGCCCGGGGACCCGCGCCCGCGGCCTCCGATGCGGATGCGGAAGGGGCAGGCGAGGGAGATCCGGAGCCGCCGTCCGGCGCCGGAGCCGACGGAGACGCCGCCCGGGGCCGCACGGGCCCCGGTTCCGCGGCGTTTTCGGACGGCGTGCTCCCCCGAACATGCGAAGCGCGCCCTTCCGGGCGCGGCTGTGCCGACCTGCGACGGTGCTCACTCATGAATTCGCTGCTCCTCGGCCGTACGGCGGGGAGACCGCACGGGTCGTGGCTGTCCGTTCCCCAGGACGCGCGCGGGCGTCGAACGGTTGCGGAGGCGGTCCGGGGTACCACATGGCGGACCAGAGTACGCGCGGACGCAACGCCGGAAATCCGGACTCCTCAGGGCAATTCCGCACGAGTGGCCCACCGCGGAACCTGGAAATGCCCTGGGAGTTCGCCCTTCGCGGCACCGCCCCCCGCCGGCCGCCCCGTGTCGGTCTACGCGCCCGCACCACCGGACGCCGAGGCGCGAATCCCCCGCAAATGACCGCCGGACGACGGCGAAGAGACCGTGCGGAGACCTGGACGTAACCCTCCTGTGACTTGCGTCACCGACCCCGTTGTTGCACGGCATGCCGAGGAGACCTATCGTTCCGATGTATCGACTCGATACATCGAGCCGATACGACAGCCGGGATGCACCACGTCCCACTTCACACCCACCGCCTGTGGGTGGTCGTGGAACGGGGTGGATCCCCCGGTCTTCAGGCCGTCGGCGACCGTATCCCACGCGGCCCCGGCGGGACCGGGCAGTCCGGTGGCGGCCACGCGAAGGTTGGAGGGAAGCGGATGAGCAGACGCGGAGGCGTCCTCGAGTTCGCCACTCTCGGCCTGCTGCACGACACCCCGATGCACGGGTACGAACTGCGCAAGCGGCTCAACACCGTGCTCGGGCCGTTCCGTGCGATCGCGTACGGGACCCTCTACCCGTGTCTGAAGTCCCTGCTCGAGCGGGGCCTGATCATGGAAGAGGAGCCCGAGCAGGTCGCCGCCGCCCTGGCCGGCGGCAAGCGGGCGCGCATCGTCTACAAGCTCACCGCGCACGGCAAAGAGCACTTCCAGGAGCTGCTGTCCGACTCGGGAGTCAACTCCTGGGAGGACGAGAACTTCGGTGTGCACTTCGCCTTCTTCAGCCGCACCGACCGCGAGGTGCGCATGCGCATCCTCGAAGGCCGGCGCAGCAAGCTCGAAGAGCGCCTGGAGCGCGTGCGCAATTCGCTGTCCAGCACGCGCGAGCGGTTGGACGGCTACACGCTCGAGCTGCAGCGCCACGGCCTGGAGTCCGTGGAGCGCGAGGTGCGCTGGCTGAACGAGCTGATCAACGCCGAGCGGTCGGCCGGGGAGACCCCGGAGGCCGGCGGCGGCGAGCAGCCCGAGAAGACCGAGCAGAACACCGGGAAGACCACCCGGCAAAACCATCAGGACGCGGCCTCGGACCCGTCCGCAGCAACCAGTTGATGTCCGCCGATTCACGGCGGAGATCATTGAGACCACAGGGAGCAACCGGAATGGGTTCGGTTCGCGTAGCCATCGTCGGCGTGGGCAACTGCGCCGCTTCGCTGGTGCAGGGCGTCGAGTACTACAAGGACGCCGACCCCAACAGCCGCGTACCCGGCCTCATGCACGTGCAGTTCGGCGACTACCACGTGCGTGACGTCAAGTTCGTTGCCGCGTTCGACGTGGACGCGAAGAAGGTCGGATTCGACCTGGCGGACGCCATCGGCGCCAGCGAGAACAACACCATCAAGATCTGCGACGTGCCTCCGACCGGCGTGACCGTGCAGCGCGGCCACACCCTCGACGGTCTCGGCAAGTACTACCTGCAGACCATCGAGGAATCGCCCGAGCAGGCGGTCGACGTCGTCAAGGTCCTCAAGGACACCGAGGCCGACGTCCTCGTGTGCTACCTGCCGGTGGGTTCGGAAGCCGCCGCGAAGTTCTACGCCCAGTGCGCCATCGACGCGGGCGTGGCGTTCGTCAACGCGCTGCCGGTGTTCATCGCGGGCACCAAGGAGTGGGCGGACAAGTTCACCGAGGCGGGCGTCCCGATCGTCGGCGACGACATCAAGTCGCAGGTCGGCGCCACCATCACGCACCGCGTGCTGGCCAAGCTGTTCGAAGACCGCGGCGTCATCCTCGAGCGCACGATGCAGCTCAACGTCGGCGGCAACATGGACTTCATGAACATGCTCGAGCGCGAGCGCCTGGAGTCCAAGAAGATCTCCAAGACCCAGGCGGTCACCTCGCAGGTCAACCGCGACCTGGGTGCGAAGAACGTGCACATCGGCCCGTCGGACTACGTCGCCTGGCTCGACGACCGCAAGTGGGCGTACGTGCGCCTCGAAGGCCGCGCCTTCGGCGACGTCCCGCTGAACCTGGAGTACAAGCTCGAGGTGTGGGACTCCCCGAACTCCGCGGGCGTCATCATCGACGCGGTGCGCGCCGCGAAGATCGCGAAGGACCGCGGCATCGGCGGCCCGATCCTGTCGGCGTCCTCGTACTTCATGAAGTCCCCGCCGGTGCAGTACTTCGACGACGAGGCCCGCAACGCCGTCGAGGCGTTCATCAAGGGCGAGGTCGAGCGCTGAATTCCGGCGTGACCGGCTGAGCGTTCCGACCGGAGGCCCGGTATCCCCCCAGGGGGTGCCGGGCCTCCGGTCTTTCCCGGGTACGTTTGCCTGCGTGTCACTGGTGCGCGATCTGCGCGAGCTGCTGCGGCTGCGGGACTTCCGACGGCTGTTCGCGACCCGGCTGACGTCCCAGCTGTCCGACGGGGTGTTCCAGGTCGCGCTCGCCGGGCACGTGTTCTTCTCGCCGGAGAAGCACACCGGGGCCGGCGACATCGCGGCGGCGTTCGCCGTACTGCTGCTGCCCTACTCGCTCGTCGGCCCGTTCACCGGCGTGCTGCTCGACCGGTGGCGGCGCCGCCAGGTGCTGGTGTGGTGCAACCTGCTGCGCGCCGGGCTGGTCGTGGCGACCGGCGCGCTCGTACTCGCCCGGGTGCCCGACGCGGTGTTCTACGTCGCCGCGCTCGCGGTGCTGTCCGTCAACCGCTTCGTGTTGGCCGGGCTGTCCGCGTCGCTGCCGCGCGTGGTCCCCGAAGAGAAACTCGTCGTCGCCAACGCCGTCTCCCCCACGGCGGGCACCGTCGTCGCGTCCGCCGGCGCGCTCGCCGCGGTCGTCGTGCACCTGTTCGTGCCCGCGGGCACCATGGCGACCGCACTGGTCATCTTCATCGCCGCCGCGCTGTACGTGGGCTCGGCCGCGGTCGCCTCCACGATGGCCGTCGACCTGCTCGGCCCGGATCCCGGGGAAGTCGTGCCGCGGGTCCGCGACGCGGTGCTCGGCGTCGCCCGCGGGCTGCGGGACGGCGCCCGGCACGTGCGGCAGCGTCGGGCGCCCGCCGACGCGCTGCTCCTCATCACCGCGATGCGGTTCTGCTTCGGCGTGCTCACCGTGATGACGCTGCTGCTGTGCCGGAACGTGTTCAACAACCCGGCGGACACCGACAAGGGCCTCGCCACGCTCGGCGTGACGGTCGCGGTGACCGCCGCCGGGTTCTTCGTCGCGGCCGTGGCGACGCCGATCGTCACGCCGCGGATCGGCGTGGCCGCGTGGATCGTGGTGTGCGCGGGGGGCGGCGCCGTGGGGCAGCTGCCCATCGGGGTGTTCCGGCTCGGGCCGCTGCTGGTCGCCGCCTTCCTGCTCGGGCTGGTGTCGCAGGGCGCCAAGATCGGCGTCGACACCATCGTGCAGACGACCGTGGACGACGCCTACCGCGGCCGGGTGTTCTCCGTCTACGACGTCCTGTTCAACGTGTCCTTCGTCGGCGCGGCGGCCGTCGCGGCGGTGACGCTGCCCGCCGATGGGCGCTCGGTCGGGGTGCTCCTCGGGGTGGCCGCGCTGTACGCCGCCACGGCACTGCTGTACGCGTTCGCGGTGCGCCGCAGGCCGCCCATCGAGGCGGTCTTCGCGGCCCAGGCGTCCGCTGGGCAGGACTGAGAGTCCCGGGAAACGGGACGGTAACACCGAAAAGTTGGTCGCTTTTGGTCGGCAATCGCGGCATTTGTCGACCGCAGGGCGAGACCGATGTGAAGCATCTCAAAGATCGACTTTGCGGTAGCTAGTGCGCGCCGGGTCGCGGCGTTCTAATCTGCCTCATCACCGATCGACCAACGATCCTTTTTCGTTGGGTATTCGTCGTATCCGCCGCATCCTGGCCATCCGGAGACCCATCATGACCAACTACCCGCGTGCGTCCGATCCCGACCGGGCCCCGTACGTACCGGCTTGGTCGGATGCCACCCCGCCGCAAGGCCAGCCGGCGCCGGGGTACGGCGGGGCGCCTGCCGAGCTGCCCGGGCCCGGCGGTGGGGCGCACGCGGGCGGCCGCCGCGGCCGGGCGGTCCGCAAGGAACGCAGTGTGTGGCTCAGCCCGCTGGTCATCGGCCTTGTCGTGGTGCTGGCCGCGGTCGTCGGCGGCGGCATCTACCTGTATGTTTCCGGCGGCAAGTCGCGCGGGCTCACCCAGGGCGACTGCCTCGACCAGCTGTCCGGCACCAGCCCGCACGTGGTCGACTGCACGTCGTCCGGAACCAAGTACCAGATCGTGGCCATCATCAGGAACGCCATCGACGAGGGCCAGTGCCTGTCGGTCACCGGGGCCAACATCCCGTTCGTCATGGACGAGGACGGCAAGCGCTCGGTGCTGTGCCTGACGAAGCTCGACTGATTTTCCGGCCGCCCCGATTGTCCTCCGCAGGCACAAAACTGAGTCGGGTACGCGCAATATCGATCACCAAACCATCAAGTTATTGAGGCATTTGCTGATCGATGACCGATTTGCCTGTCGGAAACGACTACACGATGTCATCAGGACCCCCTAGGGTGCTGGCCACTTGAGTGTCCCCCTCACGCAAATCCCCCCCGACGGAGTCATCCCGTGTCGAACCCGTTCGCGAACGGTCCCCAGGGTCCCGCCGGCCAGCAGCCGCAGGGCCAGCCCTACGGCCAGCAGCCTTACGGCCAGCAGCCTCCCCAGCAGCCCTACGGCCAGGTCCCGCCGCAGGGGTACTACGGCGCCCCGCAGCCCCCGCAGCCGCAGCGCAAGCCGTGGCTGAAGTACCTGCGGATCGCCGTGCCGGTGATCGTGGTCGTTATTGCCGTCATCGGCTACTTCGCCAGCAAGAAGGACTCCACCGCGGAAGCCGCGAAGGTCGGCGACTGCATGGAGCACGTGAAGAAGTCGGGCAAAGACGACATCAAGAGCGCCACATGCGGCACACCGCAGGGCCAGTACACGGTCGTCGGGAAGTTCTCCGGCACGACCAACTCGGACAAGTGCAGTTCGGTGGCCGAGTGGAAGACGGACCCCGGGGTGTCCTTCTACTACCAGGACGGCGGGGACAAGTTCCTGCTCTGCTTGAACCCGAACGCGTCGGCGCCCGACCCGTATGAAGTCGAGGCCGGCTGACCGGCGCAACAACGGCCGAGGCCGCCGCGGGAGCTCCCTCCGCGGCGGCCTCGGCCGTTTCCGTGTGCGCTGCGCCTACTGCCGCTCCGCCCACCACTTCTTCAGCGCGGAGACGGCCGTCTCGTGGTCCATCGGGCCGTGTTCCAAGCGCATTTCCAGCATGTGCTTGTAGGCCTGCCCCACCTGCGGGCCCGGCGGGATGTCCAGGATCCCCATGATCTCGTTGCCGTCGAGGTCGGGCCGGATCGCGTCGAGCTGCTCCTGCTCCTGGAGGCGCGCGATGCGCTCCTCCAGCGAGTCGTACGCCCGCGCCAGCGCGGCCGCCTTGCGCCGGTTGCGCGTGGTGCAGTCCGACCGGGTCAGCTTGTGGAGCCGGTCGAGCAGCGGGCCCGCGTCCCGCACGTAGCGCCGCACCGCGGAGTCCGTCCACTCGCCGGTGCCGTAGCCGTGGAACCGCAGGTGGAGTTCGACCAGGCGCGCGACCTCGTCCGTGACGTCCTTCGGGTACTTCAGCGCCTTCATGCGCTTCTTCGTCATGTGCGCGCCGACCACCTCGTGGTGGTGGAACGAGACCCGCCCGTCGTCCTCGAAGCGCCGGGTGCGCGGCTTGCCGATGTCGTGCAGCAGCGCGGACAGCCGCAGCACCAGGTCGGGGCCGCCGGGCTTCTCCAGGTCCATGGCCTGTTCGAGCACGGTCAGGGTGTGCTCGTAGACGTCCTTGTGCCGGTGGTGCTCGTCCGACTCCAGCCGCAGTGTCGGGAGTTCCGGCAGCACGCGGGCGGCGATGCCGGTCTCGACGAGCAGCAGGAGGCCCTTGCGCGGGTTGTCGGACAGCACGAGCTTGGTGAACTCGTCGCGCACCCGTTCGGCGGAGACGATGTCGATGCGCTCGGCCATCGCGGTCATCGCGGCCACCACCTCGGGGGCCACCTCGAAATCGAGCTGGGCGGCGAACCGGGCGGCGCGCATCATCCGCAGCGGGTCGTCGGCGAACGACGACTCGGGGGTGCCGGGGGTACGCAGCACGCGGTCGGCGAGGTCGGCGAGGCCCCCGTACGGGTCGACGAAGGTGGTGCCGGGGAGGTCCACGGCCATCGCGTTGACGGTGAAGTCGCGGCGGACCAGGTCGTCCTCGATGGAGTCGCCGTAGCTGACCTCGGGCTTGCGCGAGGTGCGGTCGTAGGCCTCGGACCGGTATGTGGTGATTTCGATCTGGAAGTCCTGCTTGCGGCAGCCGACCGTGCCGAAGGCGATGCCGACTTCCCACACCGCGTCGGCCCACGGCCGGACCAGGGCGAGGACCTGCTCGGGGCGGGCGTCGGTGGTGAAGTCGAGGTCGTTGCCGAGGCGCCCGAGGAGCGCGTCCCGGACCGAGCCGCCGACCAGGGCGAGGCGGTGCCCGGCCGCGGCGAATCTGCGTCCGAGGTCGTCGGCGACGGGTGCCACGCGCAGGAGTTCGGCGACGGCGCGGCGCTGGACGACGGACAGCTGGTTCGACGCGCTCGCATGCTCGGCGGGCGCGGCCGCCTGGCCGGCGGGCGCGTCGGGCACGGCGGCGTGCGGGGTGTTCTTCGCGTGGGGCACGACGTACAAGGGTACGGGGACCGTGCCCGGCGCTCGTCACCTTTATGGCGTCACCCACTCCGCGGGCGCCCCGAGCCGCCCGCCCGCCCGGCCCCGAACGCCCCAGCGACGACCCCAGGACGACCCGGCAACCGGCCGCGGAGCGAGGATCGGGCAGTCCGCGCGCGGCGATGGGGTGATCTTGTATCCCCCGCGCCCGACCCGGCGCACTAGGATTTCAGGATGCCCTCTGAGACCAACCCGCCGCGGCGGAGGCTCAAGGCGGTCGAGGAGCACTCGGCCGGTGGCCTTGTCGTGGACCGGGACACACTGCGGGCCGCGCTGATCGCACGCCGCGATCGGCGCGGCCGGTTGGTGTGGTCGCTTCCCAAAGGGCATATCGAAGACGGTGAGAGCGCGGTCGAAGCCGCCCTCCGCGAGGTCGAGGAGGAGACCGGCATCGTCGGCCGCGTCCTCGCCAAGCTCGGGGTGATCGACTACTGGTTCACCGCACCCGACCGCCGTGTGCACAAGACCGTCCACCATTACCTGATGGAGGCGGCAGGCGGGGATCTTTCCGACGACGACATCGAGGTCGAGGCGGTGGCGTGGGTTCCGTTGGGCGCGCTTTCGGCCCGGCTCGCGTATCCCGACGAGCGCAAGCTCGCGGTGCGGGCTCCGGAGCTGTTGGCGGACACGGCGTGATCCGTGCCCGGGCCGGCGCGGGACGCGCGGCCGCAATACTGCTCGCCGTCCTCATGCTGGCCGGTCTGGTGACCGTGCTGCCGGGGGTCCCCCGCGCGGGTGCCGCCGAGTCGGGCGGCATCGACGTTGCACCGACGAGCGTGTCGTCGCCCGTGCTCACGTCCAAGGGCGCGCCGCTGGTCCTCGGGTTCGACTTGGCGAACACGACCGGGCGCGACCTAGACCAAGTGACCGTGCGCGTGCGCATGAGCCAGCCGCTGACCCTCCGCGGCCAGCTCGCCAACGAGAAGGCGCAGGGGACGCCGCTGACCGACAAGGAAGCGGCGTTCAGCGTGTCCCGGTTGGCAGCGGGCCAGCGCGCCTCGGGCCAGGTGAAGATCAACCTGGAGAAGGTGCCGTCGCCGTTGTCGACCGGCAAGGACGGGAACGCCACGTACGCGTTCACCCTGGAAGCGTCCGCGGGCGGTGATTCCGCCGGTTCGGCGCGCGTGCTCGTGCCGTGGATGCCGAACGCCCCGACCAAGAACAAGACCCAGCTCGGCGTCCTGTGGCCGCTGGTCGACCAGCCGCGCCGGGACGGCACCACCATCCCCGACGACCAGCAGACGCCGGTCTTCGAGGACGACGGCCTCACCGCCGAACTGGCGGACAAGGGCCGCCTCGACCGCCTGGTCGCGGCCGGCGACAAGCTCGGCGACAAGCTCACCTGGGTCGTCGACCCGGACCTGCTCGACACCGCCGCCGCCATGCAGCGCGGCTACCGGGTCGCACCGCCGCCCACCGCGGAGAGTACGAACGACCGCGACGCGCGCAAGGACCGCAAGAGCGGCGACAAGAACGGCCAGGCGACGCCCGGAACCGGCGACGGCGACACGGGGGCGGAGTCCCTGGCGAACCCGCGCACCGAGGACACCACGACGCCGGGCACCGGCGGTCCGGTCGCCGGGACCTGGCTCGACCGGCTCCGGGCCGCGACCGCCCAGGGCACGGTGGTCGCGCTGCCCTACTCCGACACCGACGTCGCGACGGTCGCCCACGCGCCCACCACCGCGGGCACCGACCTGTCCGCCGAACTCTCCGGCGCCGTCGCGCAGGGCGGCGCCGCCGCGCAGCGCGTGCTCAACCGGCCGGTGCGCACCAACCTCATGTGGCCGATCGAAGGCGGCGTGGACCCGTCGATCGTCGCCCTCGCGAAGACATCCGGCGCATCGATGCTGGTGGCTTCCGGCAGCGGCATGCCGACGAAGAAGTCGCTCAACTACACGCCTTCCGCGCGCGCCGAGGTCGGCCCGCAGCTCGACGCGATCGTCACCGACCCGCGCATCGACGCGCTGCTCGCCCAGGACGCGTCGGCGCCCGGCCGCAAGATCGAGATCCAGCAGCAGCTGATCGCCGAGCTGTTCACCATCACGATGGAGGACCCGAACCGGCAGCGGACGCTGCTCATCGCGCCGCCGCGGAACATGTCGGCGGACCTCGGCGAGGTCCTCGCACAGGCCGTCACCACGGCCACCACGGCCGCGGCGTGGGCCGACATCGCCTCCCTCGACAGCGTCGCGCAGTCCGCCCTCGGCGAGGAGCGCACGGTCAAGCCGTACCCGCAGGAGCTGAGCCGGACCGAGCCGAGCCCGCGCTACCTCAAGGCCATCCCGGAACTCCAGCAGTCGCTGGCCACGTTCGCGGCGATCCTCACCAAGCCCGAGCGGGTCACCGGGCCGTACACGCCGGCGGTGTTCGGCACGCTGTCCACCGCGTGGCGGGCGCCCGGCCTGGACGCCGAAGCGTTCCGGCTCGACGTCGCACGCAGCCTCCGGGTCCTCGAACAGCTCGTCTATATCGCGCCGAAGTCAGGCGTCACCTTGTCCGGCGACAAGGGCAAAATCCCGGTCACCGTGGTGAACCGGCTCACCCAGCCGATCTCCATCCGCGTCGAGGTGACCTCGCGCCAGCCCAACCGGCTGAGCCTGACCCAGGCCGAAGCGGTGACGATCGAACCGGGCCGCACGCGCGCGATCGAGGTCGAGGCGGAGTCCGCGGCCAACGGCAAGGTGCTCGTCGACGCCCGGCTGCTGACCCCGGACGGCAGCGGTGCTTTCGGGCCGGGACAGACGTTCTACGTCAACACCACCAGCATTGACGGCATCACGTTGGGCATCATTGGAGTCATCGCCGCGCTGCTGCTCCTGTTCTCGCTCCGGGCGTACCTCCGCAGGCGGAGGTCCGGGTCGGGACGGGACGAGGGCGAGGAGCATCATAAGGACGACGGCGACGACGGTCCGGAGGGCGGACCGGGCACGTCCGGGCATCCGCAGGACGACGGGGCGCATCACCGGGGGGACACGACGGGGCACACGAGCTGGGATCGGCCGGGAGACCATCACGCACCGGCTTGACCGAATATGCGCCATATTTTCGCGTTCTGGCACAATATCCGCGAACATACCCGCGAACATGTGGCGTCGGGACCACCGCTTGCCGGGTCCCGAATGAGAAAGTGGGCACCTGGAGCCGACTGACGACCTACTGATGCGGAAGACGAGGACCTGGCCCGTATGAACGACCGGAGCGACGAACGGCAGCCGTACGGCGGCGCCACGGACGACCCCGGCGACGGGCGCGACCCCTATCTGACACCGCATCAGGACCCGTACGCGGCCCCGTACGGCCAACCGGTCCAGCCCGGGCAGCACTACTCCGACCCGGCCCACGAGTACGCCCCCTACGCTCAGCCCGCCGCCGCGCAGACCGGCGGCGACCCGTGGTTCCGCGACGACGACGGCAGCGGTGGCGCGGGCCTGGACGGCGCGTTCTCCCCCACTCCGCAGGCCCCGCCCGTCGACCCGGGCTACGGGCAGCAGCAGTACGGCCAGTACCAGCAGGCCCAGGCGTACGGCGACCCGCAGCAGGGCGGCCAGTACCCGCAGGGCGGGCAGTACACCGACCCGTACGCGCAGCCCGACGACGGGCAGCACTACGGCTCCCAGGTCCCCTACGGCCAGAGCGGCGCCCAGGTGCCGCCCCCGTACGCCCCCGAGCAGCAGCAGTACGCCCCCGAACAGCAGCAGCAGTACGGGAATCAGCAGGCCCAGCACGGTCACCCGCCGGACCCGGGCTACGGCGGCCACTCCGGCTACGACCAGCCCGGCGCCGTCCAGGCGTACCGCGAGCCCGAGCCCCAGCAGCCCCAGTCGGGCGGCCGCGGCTCCGGTTCGGGTTCCGGCGGCTACGGCGGCGGCTGGGGCGACTACGACCGCCCCGGCGGCTGGCTCATGGACCAGACGCTCACCGGCATCCACCTCGGACTCACCGGTGAAATCGGCATGCCCACGTACACCGAGGCGTACCAGCGGTACGAAAGCCGCCAGCGCGCCGAAGCCGAAGCGGCGGCCGCGGCCGCCGTCTCGATCGCCGAACCCGACCTGGCGCCGCTCCCCGGCCCCTCGCAGTCGCCCGTCTACCGGCTCCCCGGCAGCGGCGCCGAAGAGCGCATGGCCGGCATCCCGGTCGGCGGCAAGAAGGGCGGCAAGCTCTCCGGGATGATGCGGTCCAGCGCCCTCATGGCGTCGGGCACGATCGTCTCCCGCATCACGGGCTTCGTCCGCAGCCTCGTCATCGCCGCGGCCCTGGGCACGGCCGTGTTCGCCAACACGTACAACGTGGCGAACACGATCCCCACGATGCTCTACATCCTCGTCGGCGGCGGCGCGCTCAACGCGGTCTTCGTCCCGCAGCTCGTCCGCTCCATGCGCAACGACGACGACGGCGGCGAGGCCTACGCCAACCGGCTCCTCACCCTGGTGATGACCGGCCTGCTGGCCCTCACCGGCATCGCGGTGATCGCCGCCCCGTGGCTGATCCGCATCATGGCCAACTCGCTGGCCAAGCAGGACGCCGAGTTCGAACTGGCCACCACGTTCGCGCGCTACTGCCTGCCCATCATCTTCTTCATGGGCCTGCACGTGATGTTCGGGCAGATCCTCAACGCCCGCGAACGCTACGGCCCGATGATGTGGACCCCGGTCCTCAACAACATCGTCATCATCATCACCTTCAGCCTCTACATCTGGGTCGCGGGCACGCAGAACAGCTCCGGGATGACCGCCTCGCGCATCACCCCGGACGAGGCCCGGCTACTCGGCATCGGCACCCTGCTCGGCATGGTCGTGCAATCGCTGGCGATGGTCCCGTACCTGAGAGCCGCCCGCTTCCACTTCCGGCCGCGCTTCGACTGGCGCGGGCACGGCCTCGGCAAGGCCGCGGGTCTGGCCAAGTGGACCTTCCTGTTCGTCCTCGCCAACCAGGCCGGGTACCTCGTGGTCACCCAGCTCGGCAACGCGATCGACAGCAACGCGCAGACCGAAGGCATCACGTACGGCGTCGGCTTCTCCGCCTACAGCAACGCCCTGCTGGTGTGGCAGTTCCCGCAGGCGGTGATCACCGTCTCGGTCATGGCGGCGATGCTCCCGCGCATGTCGCGCGCCGCCGCGGACAACGACGCCGCATCGGTGCGCGACGACATCTCGGCGGGTCTGCGGCTCTCCGGCGTCGCGATCATCCCGTGCGCGGTGCTGTTCGTGGCGCTCGGCCGCGACATCGGCGGCCTGCTCTTCGCCCCGACCGGCGAGGACAGCGCGCACTGGATCGGCTACATGCTCGCCGCGCTGGGCCTCGGCCTCATCCCCTATGCGGCCCAGTACGTCCTGCTGCGCGGTTTCTACGTGTACGAGGACACCCGCACGCCGTTCCTCAACACCGTGTGGGTCGCCGCCTCCAACGCCGCCCTCGTCGGCCTCGCCTACATCGCGCTGCCGACCAAGTGGGCGGGCGTCGGCATGGCCGGCGCCTACGGCGCCGCCTACGTCATCGGCGTCTTCCTGGCCGCCGGCCGGCTCAAGAAGCGGCTCGGCGACCTCGACGGGCCCCGTGTCACCCGCACCTACACCCGGCTCTTCGTCGCCGCGGGCATCGGCGGCGCTGCGGCGTTCGCGGTCGCCCGCGTCGCGACGGGGGCGCTCGGCAGCGGCTTCGGCGGCTCGCTCGCCGCGGTACTCGGCGGCAGCGTCGTGATGTTCGGTGTGTTCTTCGTCGCGGCCAGCAAGATGCGGATCGAGGAGATGTCCGCGATGACCGGAATGGTGAAGGGCCGCCTCGGCCGCTGACCCCCGCAGCGGGCCGCACAAGCCCCGAAGTGACCGGGAAGTGATCGTGATGATCACCAATCGTGGCCCACAATGCCTGTGTCAGATGAGACGATAGTTGTCACAAGTGGCATCGTTTTGACGCGGCGTCCCGTGCAAAATCAGCCACATCACGGTTCCAACGCGCGTTTTCCCGTGTCATGGATCACGATGGGGCGTACGGATGGTGCCCGCCGGCGCATCGGGGTAGGAGAGCCCGGGACGCCGGACGGTCCAACCACAACGGCGGGAGCAACCGGTTGCTCCCGTCGCGAGTCGTATCAAGTGGCGGGCGTGCTCCGGGGTCATCAGGCGCCGCTCGTACGATGGGGCGGGCTATGAGGAGGGTGAGGATACGGTGACGGACCGGACCGCAGGCTCCGTCAACCTGGTCGAGGACGGTCCGTCCGAGGCCTCCGACACCACCAAGACCTCCGATACCGGGGGCCCGTCCGCGGGCCGCAAGCCCACCGACCCGAAGGCTTCCCAGGTCGCGATCGAGACGATGCCCATGAGCACCCTCGACGAAGACGACATCGACGGCGAACTCGACGGTGGAACCGACGGCGTGGCCGACGGCACCGCGAAGTCCGGTGGCGCGCCCGACACTCGGCGCACCGGCACACCCAAGTCGAACAGCGCGTCGAACACTTCGAACGGTTCCGCGCCGAGGAACGGCACCGCCGCCTCGGCGCCCGGGAAGTCCCCCGCCGAAGCCGCTGCCTCCCCCGCCGCCGAAGGCGGTTCGACCGACGCCGCGGAGGAAACCGGAGCGCCCGCCTCCGGACCCGGGAAGTCCGACGAGCCGAAGGGCCGTTCACTCGGCGACATCACCCGCGGCACCCGGCTCGCGGACCGCTACCGGCTTGAGGACAAGCTCAGTTCGCACGGCAAGAGCGCCACGTGGCGCGCCGTCGACGAGAAGCTGCGCCGCGCGGTCGGCGTCCACATCGTCGTCGCGGGCAGCGAGTACGCGCGCAGCGTGATGGCCGCCGCGCGGGCCGCCGCGCTGGTGGGCGACCCGCGGTTCGTGCAGGTGCTGGACGCCGCCGAGGAAGACGGCCTGGTCTACGTCGTCAAGGAATGGCTGCCGGACGCCGACAACCTCGCGACGCTGCTGGCCACCAACCCGCTGCCGCCGCACGAGGCGTACGAGATGACCCGGTCGGTCGCCGACGCCATGGCGGTCGCGCACCGGGCCGGGCTGTCGCACCTGCGCCTCGACCCGGACAACGTGCTGCGGATGCACACCGGGCAGTACAAGATCGTCGGCCTGTCGGTGGAAGCCGCGCTGTACGGCCACGACACCACCGACGCGGCACGTGACGACACGCGGGCGATCGGCTCGCTGCTGTACGCGTGCCTGGCGCGGCGGTGGCCGGACAGCGAGGCGTACGGCCTCGCGCAGGCGCCCCGCGCGGGCGGCAAGCTGTGCAGCCCCGGCCAGGTCAAGGCCAACGTGCACAAGCCGCTCGAAACGATCGCGATGCGGGCGCTCGGCCACGAGGTCAAGCACCAGGCCCCGTTCGAGGCACCCGAGGACGTCGTCGCGGCGCTCGCCGCGATACCCCCGATCCTGCCGCCCGAGCCGGAACCGCCGGTCAGCGCGGCGGGAGCGGACTTCGACGACGAGTACACCCCGACCGCGGTGCTGTCCCCGCACGGCGGCTTCACCAGCGGCCCGCCGCCGGCCGTCCGGCGCCCGGTGCCGGCCGGTCCGCCGCCCGCGCTCGGCGGGGGATTCGGCGGCGCGGTGAAGGTGATCGTGTCGCTGGTCGTGCTGGTCGCGGTGGTGTTGGCGACGTGGCAGATCGCCGTGCACTTCAATGCGCAGAAGGACGACAACACGCCCCCGTCGCCGTCGCCGGGGACCGCGTCGGCACCGCAGGCGCCCGCGGCACCGCAGAAGCCGACGGGATTGAACATCGTCGGCGCCAAGGAGCTGAACGTCGACAAGAACGGCAGCCCGGCCAGCGCCCAGAACACCGACGACATCGCCAAGTCCTTCGACGGCGACCCGACGACGTTCTGGCGTACCAGCTCGTTCTACGACGGTCCGCCGATGAAGCTCCGCGACGGGCTGGGCATCGTCTACGACCTGGGCTCGGAGCAGGAACTGCGGACCGCGCACGTCAAACTGATGGCGGGCGGGAACTACACCGAGATCGAGCTGCGCGCGGCACCGGCCGGCAGCGGAGGCTCCCCCTCCTCGCTGTCCGCGTTCACCACGCTGAAGAAGCAGAAGACCTCGGACGCGGACCTGGACTTCACGCTCGACCAGCCGGTCAAGGCGCGCTACGTCCTGGTCTGGATCACCGCGATGCCGCACCGCACGAGCAACAGGGACATCGGCGTCTACGAACCCGGTTACCAGGACAGCATCGCGGAAGTCTCGTTCACCAGCTGACCGGCTCACCCGTCGGGCGTCGCGGCATGCCAGGATGACTCCCGGGAATTCCACGTCACCGGGGGGTGAGCTTGGGCATCGAGTCCGCGTACGCCGAAGTCGGCGACGCCGAACTGCTCGGGCTGCACGCCTCGGGCGACGCACACGCGTTCGGTGAACTGATACGCCGTCACCGCGACCGGCTGTGGAGCGTCGCGCTCCGCACCCTGGGCGACCGCGAGGAAGCCGCCGACGCCCTCCAGGACGCCCTGGTGTCCGCCTACCGGGCGGCAGGACGGTTCGAGGGCCGCTCGGCCGTCACCACGTGGCTGCACCGCATCGTGGTGAACGCCTGCCTCGACCTGGCCCGCCGCAAAGCGGTCCGTCCCGCGGTGCCGCTGCCCGACGACCTCGACCAGCGGCTGCCGTCCCCCGCCGGGGAAGACCCCGCGGTCCGCGGCGAGACCCGCGACACGCTCCTCTCCGCCCTGGCCACGCTGCCGGCCGACCAGCGCGCCGCGCTGGTCCTGGTGGACATGGAGGGCTACCCGGTCGACGAGGCCGCCCGCGTCCTCGACGTTCCGGTCGGCACCATCAAGAGCCGCTGCGCCCGCGGCCGCGCCCGGCTGCTGCCGCTGGTGCGCCATCTGCGCGACGGGAACCGGGTTCCCGGCCCGGCCGTCAGACCGACAGGCGACAGGGTCGCGCACCACGACGGGCACAAGGACGGAGGTGTGACGCGATGACCGCGGAGAACCGCGTGGTCGGCCCGGACGGGCACGTCGACGTCGACTTCCTCGCCGATTTCGCCGAGGGTCTGCTGTCCGGTGCGGACGCCGCCACGGCCGAGGCGCACATCGCCACCTGCGCGGACTGCCGCGCCACCTTCGACGCGCTCGCGGAAGTCCGCACGCTGCTGGCCGGCCATCCGGCCGAGCCGATGCCCGCCGACGTGTACGCGTCGATCCAGGACGCACTCGCGGACGCCGCCGCGGCGGACGCGCTGCTTGCCGAAACCGGCTTCCGACCCGCCGCGGCCACACCGGCGTTCCCGGCGGCCGATGCGGATTCCGACGCGGACTGGGCGGACTTCGCCGCCCCGCGCCGGGCACGGGCCGTCCCGGCGGCACCGATCGCCCCGGCCCCGGCACCTACAGCTCCGTCGGCTCCGTCGGTGCCGCCCGTGCCGCAGCCTCCGGCCGGCGACGGTGCCACCCGGTTCCTCGGCGCGGCCCCCGCGCCGCATGCCGCACCGCCCGCGCCCCGCAGCGCCACCGACCCCACGCAGGTGCTCGGTGCGGCGCCGGGCAGTTCCGGCAGTGCGGGAGCCGAGGACGCCACGCGGGTCATCGGAGCCGGCGACGTGCACCCGTTCGGAGTCGCCGCGGTACCGCCGATGCAGCCGCCCCCGCCGCCGATGCCGGCCCCGGGCAGTGCCCCCGGCGGCGGGCCGGTGGTCGCCCTGGACAGCGCACGCCGCCGCAAGCGCCGCTACTTGCTGCTCGCCGCGGCCGCCGCCGGCGTCGTGCTGGTCGGTGTGGGCGCGGTCACCCTGCTCGGTTCGTCGTCCGACGACAGCAAGACCAACGCCTCCGAGAAGGGGTCCGTCGCGGAGGCGTCACAGCCGCGCGACGCCGCACCGTCGGCGGGTGCGTCCGCACCCACCCGCACCGGTGGCGGCCAACCCGGAGCAGGTACCGCAGCCGCACCGAACGCCCCGGCGAGCAGTCCCACCACACTGCCCGCCTACACGCGCGCCGATCTGTCGGTCCGGGTTTCCGCGATGCTCGACCGGCAGACGTCGGCGGCGACCGGCGTGAAGCCGGGTGCCACCACGTCGTCCGACCCCGGCCGGACCCAGCCCGACCGGGAGACCCCGGTCACCCTGCCGGCCTGCGTGAGCGCACAGTCCAGGCACGACAAGCCGCCGACCGCCGCGGAACTCGCCCGCTACGAAGGACGCACCGCATACGTGCTGGCCTACGCCGAACCGGGCAGGCGCAACGCCGAGGTGGTCGTCATCGACGCGTCCTGCGCCTTCGCGCGGCCCGGCAGCGGCGACCAGACGTCCGGCGTGCTGCTGGAGACCGTCGTCCAGGTGCGCTGAGCCGGCGGCGGACCGCCGGTGGTCGGAGCGGGAATGGCGCGCACCTAGGATCGGTTGAGCGGAACGTGCCGCCTGCCCGCCCGACGGGGGGCGGCTCCGCAACCGCCGGCAACAGCCGTCCGAAACGGTCGGGCGGCTCGACGAGAAGCAGGGATGGGTCCCAGCGTGAGCGACGTCCGCAACGTGATCATCATCGGTTCCGGCCCGGCCGGATACACCGCCGCCGTCTATGCCGCTCGCGCCGACCTGAACCCGCTGGTCTTCGAAGGCGCGGTGACCGCCGGCGGTGCGCTCATGAACACCACCGAGGTCGAGAACTTCCCCGGCTGGCCCGAGGGCATCATGGGCCCGGACCTGATGGACAACCTGCGCAAGCAGGCCGAGCGCTTCGGTGCCGAACTGGTTGCCGACGACATCGTCGAGGCCGAGCTGGAAGGCGACATCAAGGTCGTCAAGGACGGCTCGGGCAACGTGCACCGCGCCAAGGCGGTCATCCTCGCGACCGGGTCCGCGTACCGCGAGCTGGGCCTGCCGAACGAGAAGGAACTGTCCGGGCACGGCGTCTCGTGGTGCGCCACCTGCGACGGCTTCTTCTTCCGCGGCCAGCACATCGCCGTGGTCGGCGGCGGCGACTCGGCCATCGAAGAGGCCACGTTCCTGTCCCGGTTCGCCGAGTCGGTCACGGTCATCCACCGCCGCGAGGAACTCCGCGCGTCGAAGATCATGCAGGACCGCGCGTTCGCCAACGAGAAGATCTCGTTCGCGTGGAACAGCGAGGTCGCGGAGGTCGTCGGCGACGGCAAGCTCACCGGCGTGAAGCTGCGCGACACGGTCACGGGCGAGCTGCGCGACCTGCCGGTCACCGGCCTGTTCATCGCGATCGGCCACGAACCGCGGACCGAACTCCTCAAGGGCCAGATCGATCTGGACGAAGAGGGATACGTGAAGGTCGCGCACCCCACCCAGCACACCAACCTGACCGGCGTGTTCGCCTGCGGCGACGTCGTCGACCACATCTACCGCCAGGCGATCACCGCGGCCGGCACCGGCTGTGCCGCGGCGCTCGACGCGGAGAAGTACCTGGCCGACCTCAAGCACCGCGAGGAAGCCGCGGTCTGATCCGCCGCCGCTCCGCACGCTCCCCCGGCACCCCGCCCCGCGCGGGGTGCCGCCCCGGGGCCCCGGCCCCGCCCGCACGCCCACCCCGTGCCCGTCCGAACCCATCCCGGCACCAGCCCGACCCGAGGAGGCCGCCATGGCCGAGAACACCGTGAAGGTCACCGACAAGACCTTCGACGCCGACGTACTCATGAGCGAGAAGGCCGTGCTCGTCGACTTCTGGGCCGAGTGGTGCGGCCCGTGCCGCCAGATCGCCCCGGCGCTCGAGCAGATCGCCGCGGAGCACGGCGACAAGCTCACCGTGGCGAAGCTCAACATCGACGAGAACCCCGAGATCACCACGCGCTACGGCGTGATGTCGATCCCGACCCTGCACGTCTACAAGGGCGGCGAGATCGTCAAGACGATCGTCGGCGCCAAGCCGAAGTCGCTCCTCCTGAAGGACCTCGCCGACTTCATCTGAGCCCACCCTGTGCGGGCTCCGCAGGAAAGGCGTCTCCCGGAACCGGGAGGCGCCTTTTCCGCGTGTTGGGGCCGGGGACCCGGCCTGCCGCCGGAGACCCGCGCGACCCGCCGCCCCGGGTCCGTGCGGACGTCACGCGGAACGGCTTCCCCCACCCCGTCGAAGGCGGTTGGATGACGCTTCGCCGCGCGTACGATCGGGTGTTGCGACAACCTCGGGAGGATTCCGTTTCATGACCCTGCAGCGGCAGTACCGGCGCGGAGACACCGGCCCCGCGGTCGCCGAGATCAGGTCGAAACTCGTGCTGCTCGGTCTGCTCGACGCGGACGCCCGAGCGATACCGGCCGAGAACCGCGACCGCGGCGACGCCTTCCCCGACGACACCGTCGAGGCGGTGTTCGACGACGCGGTGGACCGCGCGGTGCGGCACTTCCAGCAGCAGCGCGCGCTGACCATCGACGGCGTCGTCGGCACCGAGACCTACCGGCAGCTCGACGAAGCCCGCTGGCGGCTCGGCGACCGCGTGCTCAGCTACTCGGTCAGCCACATGCTCGTCGGCGACGACGTCGCGACCCTGCAGCAGCGGCTGCTCGACATGGGCTTCGACTGCGGCCGGGTGGACGGCATCCTCGGCGCCGCCACCGAACGCGCGCTGCGCGACTTCCAGCGCAACTACGGCCTCCGCGCAGACGGCACGTGTGGACCCGCGACGTTCCGCGCCCTCGACCGCCTCGCCCGCACCGTCGTCGGCGGCCACCCGCACGCCATGCGCGAATCCGAACTCATCCTTCGCTCCGGCCCCGCACTGGCCGGCAAGGTCGTGGTGATCGACCCCGGCCACGGCGGCGGCGACCCGGGCGTCGTCGCGCAAGGACTCGGCGAAGCCGACGTCGTCTGGGACTTGGCCCGCCGCCTCGAAGGCCGGCTGTCCGCGCTCGGCGTCCAGGCCTACCTGACCCGCGGTCTCGACGGCGACGGACCCGTGCCCGAAGAGCAGCGCGCCGCATTCGCCAACGCCACCAACGCCGACCTGGTCATCTCGCTCCACTCGGACCGCAACGACAGCCCGCACGCCCGCGGCGTCGCGACGTTCTACTACGGCAGCGGCGACCACCACGGCCTGCGCTCCCCCACCGGCGAGAAGTTCGCGGGCCTCGTCCAACGCGAACTCTGCGCGCGCACCGGCATGGTCGACTGCCGCACGCACGGCAAGGCCTGGCCGCTCCTGCGCATGACCCGGATGCCCGCCGTGCGGGTCGAGCTGGGCTACCTGACCAACCCGGACGACGCGGCGCTGCTCACCCAGGCGCTCTTCCGCGACCAGGCCGCCGAGTCGATCGTCGTGGCGCTCCAGCGGCTCTACCTGCCGCCGGACCAGGACGAGCCGACGGGCATGCTGCGGCTCCCGGCGTTCACCTGACGGTTCGTCCGGCGCCCGACCCGCGGGCTCCGACACCTGTCCGCACACGAGGGCGGCGGCAGCCTTGCGGCGCCGCCGCCCTCGCATGTTTCACGTGAAACCGCGCCTCGGAAACGTGCGCCGCGGTGCGCCCGAAAGCACGTGCGCACCGCCGTGCATGTCGTGAGAGGGCGTCAGGCGCCGTACTCGGCAAGCGGTTCGCCGACCGCGATCGGCCGGGGCACCCCGGGCAGCCGCCGCTCCGCACCGGGCAGCTGGCGCAGCGGCACCGCGGGCCCGTCGGGCAACCAGGGGTCCTCAGCCCGCGTCTCCGTCCGTGGTGCGGCCAACAGCCCGGCGACGAACCCGCCGGCGATGCCGATTCCGAGACCGGTGATAACCCATCGCACCGTGCGCATGGGGCCTCCAGAATGGGTGGTTACGCCATGCCGCATCGTAATCGTCCCGAGGGCGGCATACCGAATACGCCTGCACGGCGCAGTCGGTTGCTTCCCTCAGCGCCCCCGCGGCGCCGCCCGGCCTGCCGCCCGCGGTACTCCTATGGCGGCAATCACAGGGCGCGGACGTGTCCGATTTCGGATACTCGATGCACGGCCACGGCCGCCGCACCCCAGCGTCGGCCGGATACCCGTCCGCCGGACACCCGCCAAACGAAGAACCGATAACCACAGACCGACACCACGCCGACCGTCCGGACCCCCGGCGGCACCGGCATCGCCTCGAGGAGGCTGGTACGTGAACGTCCCGCAGAGCACCCCCGGATCCCGACTCGACAACTACGTCGACCGCTACGCCGCCCGCACCGCAGGCATGACGGCATCCGAGGTCCGCGCTCTGTTCGCCGTGGCATCACGGCCCGAGGTCGTCTCACTCGCCGGCGGCATGCCGAACCTCCACGCGCTCCCGATGGACGCCGTCGGCGACGCCGTCGCCCGGCTGATCCAGGAGCGCGGCACCGTCGCCCTCCAGTACGGCTCCGGCCAAGGCGACGAGACGCTGCGCGGGCAGATCTGCGACGTGATGCGCCTGGAAGGCATCGAGGCGCACCCGGACGACGTGACCGTGACGGTGGGCTCGCAGCAGGCCCTCGACCTGGTGACCCGGATCTTCGTCGACCCGGGCGACGTGATCCTCGCCGAGGCGCCCAGCTATGTCGGCGCGCTGTCGACGTTCGCGTCGTACCAGGCGAACGTCGTGCATGTGGAGATGGACGACGACGGGCTCGTCCCCGAGCACCTGGAGAACGCCATCGCGGCGGTGAAAGCCTCCGGGAAGCGCGCCAAGTTCCTCTACACGATCCCCAACTTCCACAACCCGATGGGCGTCTGCCTCTCGGCGGAACGCCGGGCGCGGATCCTGGAGATCTGCCGCCGGGCGGACCTGCTGATCGTCGAGGACAACCCGTACGGGCTGCTGGGCTTCGACGGCGACCCGATGCGCGCCCTGCGCGCCGACGACAGCGACGGCGTGGTCTACCTCGGATCGTTCTCCAAGACCTTCGCCCCCGGGCTGCGGGTCGGCTGGGCGGTGGCCCCCCACGCGGTCCGCGAGAAGCTCGTGCTGGCCGCCGAGGCCTCCGTGCTGAGCCCGCCGGTGTTCTCCCAGATGACCGTCTCCACGTACCTGGAGACGCAGCCGTGGCGGGCGCAGATCAAGAACTACCGCGAGATGTACCGCGAGCGCCGCGACGCCATGCTCGACGCGCTCAAGACCCATATGCCGCCCGGCACCACGTGGACGAACCCGAGCGGCGGCTTCTTCGTCTGGGTCACCCTCCCCGAGGGCCTCGACGCCAAGGCGATGCTGCCGCGCGCGGTCACCGCCCGCGTCGCTTACGTACCCGGCACCGCGTTCTACGCCGACGGCTTCGGGGCGTCGTCGATGCGGCTCTCGTTCTGCTTCCCGACGCCGGAGCGCATCCGCGAAGGCGTCCGGCGGCTGGCCGGCGTCATCGCCCAGGAGCTGGAGCTGCGCGCGATGTTCGGCGGCGCTCCCGGTGCCGCGCCCGGAGCTGTGCTGCCGCCCGGCTCGCCGACCACGCAGGCGCCTGGGCCCGATCTGGCTTAGCCGGGGTCGGTCGGGGGAGGTCCGGTTGCCCGGGCCTCTTCCGGCGGCCGGGTTCGGGTCGGCCGGGTCGGCCGGTCCGGCTCGGTAGCTCGGCTGAGGTTTCCCGTGAAACATCGTCGCCCGGTCCCGCTTCGGGCTGACGGTGATGTTTCACGGGAAACCCCGGGCGGTCTCGGCCACCGGTTTTCCCGACCCCGGTCCACTCCGACGGTCCCCGCGACTGTCTTCCCACCGCGTTCCGGAGGTATACGACTGACATGCCTCCGACGCCCCCTTCGAAAGGACCACGGATGAGCGACCTCGGCCGCGTCGTCGTACTCGCCGGCGGACTCTCCCACGAACGCGACGTCTCGCTGCGTTCGGGCCGCCGTATCGCGGATGCCTTGCGGGCGATCGACGTGGACGTCGAGGTGCTGGACGTCGACGGGCGGCTGCTCGCGACGCTGGCCGCCGACCGCCCCGACGTCGTCTTCCCCGCGCTGCACGGCGCCTACGGCGAGGACGGCGCGGTCCGCGACGTCCTCGAACTGCTGGGCGTCCCGTACGTCGGCTCCACCCCCGACGCGTGCCGTCTCACGTTCGACAAGCCGATGGCGAAGGACGCCCTGCGCGCCGCCGGGGTCCGCACCCCTGACTCGGTGGCGCTTCCGCACGACACGTTCCGCGACCTCGGCGCGGCGGCGGTGCTCGACGCCATCGTCGCCCGGCTCGGCCTCCCGCTGTTCGTCAAGCCGGCCCGTGGCGGCTCGGCACTCGGCGCCTCGGTCGCCCACACGGTCGCCGAACTCTCCGCCGCGATGGTCGGCGCGTTCGCCTACGGCGACGTCGCGCTCGTGGAGACCTACCTGACCGGCACCGAGGTCGCGGTGTCCGTCGTCGACACCGGCGAGGGGCCCGAGGCGCTGCCGGTGGTGGAGATCGTGCCGGACACCGGCGTGTACGACTACACGGCCCGCTACACGGCCGGAATGACGGAGTTCTTCGTCCCGTCCCGGCTCGCGCCGGAAGCCGCTCAGGCGGCCGTACAGGCGGCTCTGACCGCCCACCGCGTGCTGCGGCTGCGCGACGTGTCGCGCACCGACCTCATCGTGGACGCGGACGGCACCCCGTGGTTCCTGGAAGCGAACGTCGCCCCGGGGATGACGGAGACCAGCCTGCTCCCGCAGGCGATCACCGCCGCGGGGCTGGATGCGGGAATCCTGTACCGCGAACTGCTGCAGCGAGCGGCGGTGCGGGGGGCTTAGCGGGTTGAGGGGGCTCCGGTCGAGCGGGCAGACGACGGCTGGGTAACCAGCGTGCTGACCGGCCGCGGCTGACCCGGCGAGGGTGGGCGCGCTGGCGGGGCCAGGGCTGCCAGGCCAGGCCGAGCGCCGCGGCGTGGTCGGCCGGAGGGGTCGGCCCGAGGAGCCGGCTGAAGGAGTCGACTCCGGAGGGGCCGACTGACGGGGTCGACCGGCTTGGCCATCCGGCCGCCCGGCGCGCGGACTGCATGGCCTACGCGCCGGCCGGGTGGTGAAAGGCCGAGGCCGACCGGCTCACCAGGCTCACTGGACGGCCGACTGACCGACCGACTTGCCGGTACACCAAGCACGCGGCCCCCGCCCGGATCATCTGGGCGGGGGCCGCGCCGTATCAGCGGAAGGTGCGGGCAGCTTCCGACGCTGCAGCCACCGCTCACCGTTTCACGTGGAACCGTGGACGGCAGCGGTGCGGTCCACGGGCTGGCCGACGCATCACGCGCGCCGGCTCCACCCGAATCTCCCGAGCGGGCCCGCATCCGGGTGGTGCCGTCGAGTCTGCCGCCCGACCGCCGTGTCCCCCGGGACCGCGGACGGCAACGGCGCGGGCCACAGCTGGCTGTGTCTGGCTGACTGGTTGACGCATCACGCGCGCGGCGTCCACGCGGCTATCCCGAGCGGGCCGGGCCGCATCCGGGTGGTGCCGCCGCGTCGGCCGCCCCGGCTGCCATGTCGCGCGGAACGACCGGCGGTCAGCCGTGCGCTCACTGGCTCACTCACTTACTGCCGACCCGGCTCATCGGCTAACTGGCTGACTGCCTGACGCACCGCGCTCGCGGCCCCACCGGAATCAACCGAGCGCGACCGACCTGCATCCTGCTGGTGCCGCCGCACGGTCAGCGTGTGGCCGCCCGACCCCCGTTTCACGTGGAACGGTCGGCGGCAGCCGAGAGGCTGAATGGCTCGCTCACTTGCTGCCCGCTCGGCTCCCTGGCGAGCTGCCTAACGCACCACGCTCGTGGCCCCACTCGGATCAACCTGAGCGGACCGACCTGCATCCGGCTGGCTGGTGCCGCCGCACGGTCAGTGTGTGGCCGCCCGACCCCCGCTTCACGTGGGATGGCCGACAGGTGCCGCAGCGACCGCCCCTGCTGTTTCACGTGGAACGGCAGACAGCAGGCGTGGGTCGTTCGCGGTCTGACGCACCAAGCACGGGGCCCACCGAGATCTCCCCAGGGGTCGATCGCACCGCATCGCGGGGGAGCTGCGGCAAGCGCCGGCGTAGTTTCCCCCGTGCAACACGGCGGTCGGCAAGCGAAGCGGCTGGCGGCTGACGGCTGACGGCTGACGGCTGACGGCTGACGGCCACGGTGCCGCGTTTCACGTGGAACGCCTGCCGACGTCGACCGGATACACCGCCGCCGTCTCCACCTCCGCCGCCCGACCCGCCCCCTCCGTCCTCGAACCTCCGCAGCCACGCCACCGGCACGGTGTGGCTCACGTTTCACGTGGAACAACTCTCCCGCGACATGACGAAGGCCCGACAGATCACTGTCGGGCCCGTCATGTCTCCGGCTCGGGTCCTCTCGGTCCTCCGGTCGCCGCGTGGGTCCGGCTCGGCCGGCTGCGGCTCGGCCGGCTGCGGCTCGGCCGTCCGGCTCAGCGCACCGGGTCAACCGCCTCCGCGGTGCTCTGCGCCGGAACGTCAGCAGCCGAGGCGAAGCGCGCCGCAAGCGCCTTCCCTTCGCCGGGCGCCATCACCGCGAGAATGCGCTGCAGGTCCTCGATCGACGCGAACTCGACGACGATCTTGCCCTTCTTCTGCCCGAGGTCGATGCTCACGCTGGTCTCGAAGCGGTCCTTGAGCCGGTTCGCCAGATCGTTCAGCTCGGGTGCCACGCGCTTGCCCGCACGCGGTCCGGGGCGCTTCGCCGTCGCGGGCCCGTTCTGTTCCTCGTCGAACTGCCGCATGCGGACGATCTCCTCGACCGACCGCACGGAGAGCCCCTCGGCGATCGAGCGCCGGGCCAGCTCGATTTGCGCCTCGGGGTCCTTGAGTCCCAGGAGCGCGCGGGCGTGCCCGGCAGTCAGCGTGCCCGCGGCGATCCGCGTCTGGACCTCCGGCGGGAGCCGCAGCAGTCGCAGCGTGTTGGTCACCTGCGGGCGCGACCGGCCGATGCGGTCGGCGAGTTCGTCCTGGGTGCAGGCGAAGTCCTTGAGGAGCTGGTCGTAAGCGGCCGCCTCCTCCAGCGGGTTGAGTTCCGCGCGGTGCAGGTTCTCCAGGAGCGCGTCCAGGAGGAGCTTCTCGTCCTCGGTCTCGCGGACGATCGCCGGGATGTTCTCCAAGCCTGCGATCTGGCTCGCCCGGAACCGGCGCTCGCCCATGATCAGCTCGTACCGGTCCGCCCCCAACGGCCGGACGACGACCGGCTGCAGCAGGCCGACTTCCTTGATGGAGACGACCAGTTCCTTCAGCGGTTCTTCGGCGAACTCGGAGCGCGGCTGCCGCGGGTTCGGCGTGATCGCGGTCAGCGGGATCTCCGCGAACCACGCGCCGGCCACCGTCATGGGCGCTTCGGGCTCCCCGGGCGCCCGCACGTCCACCGCCGCGGCCGGGTCCTGCTCCGGAGCGCCGAGACCGGTCGCGGCGGGCGCGGTGTGGTCGGGGAGAACCAGCGGCCACGAGGTCGGGGACGTCGGCGCGGCGGGTTCGGGCAGCGGCCTGGTCAGCGCCGCTGCCCCGGATCCGGCGCCCGCCGGAATGAGCGAGCCCAGCCCTTTGCCCAGTCCCCTGCGCGGTCGATCGTTCACTATGCCCCCTTCGCTTCTGCGGCGATTCCCCGAAGCGCGATCTCGCGCGCCGCCTCAAGATACGACAAGGCGCCGGTGGATCCCGGATCGTAGGTCATCACCGTCTGCCCGTAGCTGGGCGCCTCGGAGATCCGCACGGAGCGCGGGATCGACGTGTTCAACACTTCGGCGGGGAAGTGGTCACGCACCTCTTGGGCGACCTGCGAGGCCAGGCGGGTGCGCGCGTCGTACATGGTCAGCAGGATCGTCGAGACGTGCAGATGCGGGTTGAGATGCCCGCGCACCAGCTCGACGTTGCGGAGCAACTGGCCGAGCCCTTCCAGCGCGTAGTACTCGCACTGGATCGGGATGACCACCTCGCGGCCCGCCACCAACGCGTTCACGGTGAGCAGGCCAAGCGAGGGCGGGCAGTCGATGAGGATGTAGTCCAGCGGCTGTTCGTAGGCGTTGATGGCGCGCTGGAGACGGCTTTCCCGGGCCACCAGCGACACCAGCTCGATTTCGGCACCGGCGAGATCGATGGTCGCGGGCGCGCAGAACAGACCTTCGACGTCCACCACGGGCTGGACGACCTCGGCGAGGTCCTTGCCCTCCACGAGGACGTCGTAGATCGACGGCACGCTCGCGTGATGGTCTATCCCCAGGGCCGTGGACGCGTTCCCTTGCGGGTCGAGGTCGACGACCAGGACGCGGGCGCCGTGCATCGCAAGGGCCGCGGCGAGGTTGACGGTGGACGTGGTCTTGCCGACCCCGCCCTTCTGGTTCGCCACGACCATGACCCGCGTTTCGGCGGGACGCGGCAGCCCTTCGGCGGCTCGGCCCATGGTCTCGACGGCTTGGCGGGCGGCGCGGGCGATCGGCGTATCGTCGACCAGGGCATCGGCCGGATCGGGTCCCGTTTCACGTGAAACGTCGTGGAACCCGGGCTCGTCGCCCGCCGGTCCGGATGGATAGGGGTCGCGCGGCCCGGGGACTGGATCGGCGGATGTCCGGGCGGTGACGTCGGACGACAACGGTCCACTCTCCTCTGCTGCCAGAACCCCGGCGGAGCGGCGCGCACCGCCGGCACTCTCAGAGCCTGCCATGTTCGAGGCCGACTGCGTGGGCGAGGGACCAAGGTGCCGGGGCGTGGGGCGACCGGGGACTTCGATCTCAGCGTTTCCCCAGGTGCGCTTCCATGGAAGTCGTCGTTTCACGTGAAACACGATGCCCGGCGCCGCGCCCTCGGACCTTTACGACACACCGGGCAAGTCTCATATCAATTACACAGACGGGACAAAGAGGACTCGCCGCGGTGGGTTTGACTGGGCCGTTCCCGAGTCAGCGACGGCCCGAACGGCCGTTGCGGCCGGTGCCCTTCGTCGCCGCCCGCCCGCCGCGCGCACTCTTGCGGGCGCTCTTCGACGCGGGGCGCACGACATCACCCATCCGGACGCGAACAACCGTGGTGAGCGGTTCGACGATCCCCTCGCCGACCTGGACGACGTCCCAAGCGACGGCGCCGAGCTTGCGCAAATCCGCTTCGGACTCCTGGAGTTCGGTGGCCGCGGAGTCGCCCTTGAGGGCCAGCATTTCGCCGCCCGAGCGCAGCAGCGGCAGTCCCCACCCGGCGAGCTTGGAGAGCGGCGCGACGGCGCGGGCGGTCACCACGTCGGACTCGATGCTGCCACGCACCTCCTCGGCACGCCCGCGCAGCACGGTGACGTTCTCCAGGCCGAGTTCGCGGACGACTTCGTCGAGGAAGGTCGTCCGGCGCAACAGCGGCTCGACCAGCGTGATGCGCAAGTCGGGGCGCACCAAGGCGAGCGGAATGCCGGGCAGGCCGCCACCCGAACCGACGTCGTGAACGATCGCGCCCTCGGCGACGAGTTCGGCCAGCACCCCGCAGTTGAGGAGATGCCGCTCCCACAGCCGTTCGACTTCACGTGGCCCGATCAGGCCGCGGCGGACCCCGGCGTCGGCCAGGATGTCGGCATACCGCACTGCCTTGTCCAGGTTGTCGCCGAACAACCGTGCCGCGGAGGCAGGAGCCTCCGGCGCGCGCTCCGCACCGGCCGCGCGCTCCGCGCGCCGACCCCGGCCTTCCTCATCCGCTGACTGGTGTTCCACGTGAAACATCATCCCAGGAACCGCCGCGGGGTTGCCCACCAACAGGCGGGGCGAAGCTGAACTTGCCGAAACCCGCCCCGGCGCCACCACAAAAAAATCCGGCCGGGCCGCCCCGAAGGGCCACCCGGCCGGACCAAGCCGCACTTACCGCATCACGCCGGCAGCACGACCACGCACCGCTGCGGCTCCTCGCCCTCGGACTCGCTGCGCAGCCCGGCCTCAGCGACCGTGTCGTGCACCACCTTGCGCTCGAACGGCGTCATCGGGGCCATCTTGACCGGCTCGCCGGTCTCCTTGACCTTCTCGACGGCCTCGGTCGCCTGCTGGGCCAGGTCCCTGCGGCGCTGGGCCCGGAAGCCCGCGATGTCGAGCATCAGGCGGCTGCGCTCGCCGGTCTCGCGGTGCACCGCGAGCCGGGTCAGTTCCTGCAGCGCCTCCAGGACCTCGCCGTCCCGGCCCACGAGCCGGTCCAGGTCGCCGGCGGCCTCGTCGCCCTCGGCCGGGATGACCGACACCGACGCCCGACCGCCTTCGACGTCCATGTCGATGTCGCCGTCGAGGTCGGCGATGTCGAGCAGCGCCTCCAGGTAGTCCGCCGCGATCTCGCCTTCCTGCTCGAGGCGGCCGATGTCGTCCGCGGTCAGCGTGGCCTTCCGCGAGGCGGTCTCGACGGCGGGGGTCGTGCCTTCCGTCACCGGGGTACTCCTTTAACGCTTCATGTCTGCGGGGGCCGGAGAAGCCGGTCGGCCGGGCCGGGACGGGCCCGAGAATGCCGCCGGCACCCGGTCAGGACTTCTTGCGTCCCTGGTTCTTGCGCGGCTGGTTGCGGGTCTGCGCCTGCTTGCGGGCCTGACCGTTGGCCGCGCCACCCGTGGACGCGCCCTCCGACGCGTTGCCGTTGGCCGTCGGAGGCGTCCGGGCCGTGGAGCCCTTCACCGCCGGACGCTGCGGCTGCGAGCCCGAGGTTCCGTGGCCGCCGCCCTTGCGCTGCGACTTCGTGGTGGCCTTCGGCTGAACGCGCTTGGCCGCGCGCTCCTTCTCCTCGGCGATCTTGGCCTCGTACTCGGCCGCGTCGACGATCTCGCCTTCCGGCGTCATGACCTTGCCCTGGCGCTTGGCCTTCTCCGCGAGGCGCTCCTGGCGCTGCGTGAACGCGATGCTGCCCGGGGTGGGGTTGCGGCGGATGACGATGAGCTGCTGGCCCATGGTCCACAGGTTGGTGGTCAGCCAGTAGACGAGGACACCGACCGGGAAGTTGATGCCGAAGACGGCGAACATGACCGGGAAGACGTACATCAGGATCTTCTGCTGCTGCGCGAACGGGTTCGCGGCCATGGCAGTGGGATCCGTGTTCTTCACCATCAGCTGGCGCTGCGTGATGAACTGCGACGCCGACATCAGCAGGATCATGACGACGGTGACGATGCGGACGGTGGTGAGGTCCGCGCCGAGGCTCTGGATCTTGGCCTCGGAGTCGAGGAACTTGGCGGCCAGCGGGGCCCCGAAGATGTGCGCGTTCTTCGCGCTCTCCACGAGGCTCTCGTTGATGAAGCCGACCGTCTTGCCGTTCGCGATGTTGCTGAGCACGTGGAACAGCGCGAAGAAGAACGGCATCTGCACAAGGATGGGGAGACAGCTCGAAAGCGGGTTCGTCCCCGTTTCCTTGTAGAGCTTCATCATCTCCTGGGACTGGCGCTCTTTGTCGTTCTTGTAGCGCTGCTGGATCTCTTTGATCTTGGGCTGCAGGATCTGCATGTTCCGGGTGGCCCGGATCTGCTTCACGAACAGCGGGATCAGACAGATCCGGATCGCGACCACGAGACAGACGATCGAGAGGCCCCAGGCCCACCCGCTGTCATTCCCGAAGATCGGGCCGAACAGCTTGTGGAACTGGACGATGATCCAGGAAACGGCGTCGTAGAGGGGGTTCAAGATCCCCACGGTCAGGCTCCTCGGGCGATGGTTTTCGTACCGGGCACGTGATCCGCATGGGTGTGGTCAGCGGTGCACTCGGTACGGGAGGTCTGCTGCGCCTCGGGGGCTGTCCCGGAGGACCGGAGACGCCATGGGCGGCGGGTACGCGGCGGGACGAAGTCGACTCCGCCGGAGTTCCAGGGGTTGCAGCGCAGGATGCGCCAGACGGTCAGGTACGTGCCCTTGATCGACCCGTGTGTCTTGATCGCCTCGTAGCCGTAGCGCGAACAGCTCGGGTAGAAGCGACACACCGGGCCCAGCATCGGACTGATCGTCCACTGGTAGACCCTGATCAGTCCCATGAGCAGGTACTTCATGGCTTCGCTCCTGGCTGTGCCGACCGCCCGAGCAGGCGTCCGAGCGCCGCGTCGAGGTCTGCGGCCAGGTCGGCGAAATCCGCGTCCGCGGCGGGCGGCAATGCCCGTACCACGACCAGGCTACCGTCCGGCAGCGCGGCCAAGCGGTCGCGCACGAGGTGCCGCAGGCGCCGCTTCACCCGGTTCCGCACCACGGCGGGCCCGACGGCTTTGCTCACGACGAAACCCGCACGCGGCGGCGGGGCTCCCCCCGGAGTCACGTACGGGTCGGTGGCATCGGCGGCCGAGCGGCCGGCATCGCCCGCGGACCGGCGGTAATGCACCACCAGCAGCGGACGCCCGGCCCGGCGGCCGCGGCGGACCGCGGCGGCGAATTCGTCGCGGTGCCTGAGCCGGTTAACGGGAGGGAGCATCGACGACCCCCTCTCCTGGACAGGCCTGACCGGATGCTTCAGAGGAAGAAACGGCGGGGCCCGCTCCAACGTGCCCGAAGCACGTTGTGGAGCGGTCCACCACCGTTCTCATCCGGCTGCCATCCGGCGTCGGTCCGGCACGCGTCCGGCTCGGACGTCGCGCGGATCAGGCGGACAGCTCGGCGCGACCCTTGCGACGGCGGGCGGCCAGGATGGCGCGGCCGGCGCGGGTGCGCATGCGCAGCCGGAACCCGTGGGTCTTCGCCCGGCGACGGTTGTTCGGCTGGAAGGTGCGCTTGCTCACTCGGGGGCTCCAGATATTGACTCGGAGGCTGGCGGTAAGGCCGCCGGCCATCACCGTACGTCCGCAACATGCAGTCGCTGTGTTTACGGACATGCGGCAGCGGTCGTCGACAACTAGACCGGCTTACGGTACGTAGAAACGCCCGACGCGGTCAAATGGGGGATGCGCGACTGCCTCCGCCCGGGTGTTCCGAGGGGTCTTCCGGGACCGCCCCCGAAGCCGTCACGGGCCGCAGTGTACGCCGTTGAGCTGGCCTTCTAGCTGCGGCAACGCAGTCTCCACAGCCTGTGGACAACAGGTTGAGTCGAAGCCCGCACGGCGGCTACCGTTGTGGGTTCTGCGAGTGGGTCCACGGAGTCAAGGGGGAGATCAGCGGACCGTCCGCCCGGGGCCATGCGGCCCTGAGACTTCCCCGCCACCGGTTTCGCGCCGCGTGTGACACGTGCGGCCGCGGGGATCGCCCGGTCCTGTGTCGTCGTCCCCGTGTCGTCGTCCCGTCCCGACACCCGCCTCCGATCCGCCCGATCGACCGACGCAACCGAAAGAGCGTGCACTGTGGCCGACATCACCAGCGACCTCGCCGCAGTCTGGGCACGGTTCCTGGAACGACTCGGCACGGACGAAAGCGTCGAGGCGAAGGACAAGGGGTGGCTCCAGCGCACCCAGCCGCTCGCCCTCATCTCGGACACGGTTCTGCTGGCCGCGCCGAACGAGTTCGCCAAGCAGGTGCTGGACGGCCGGCTGCGGCAGCTGGTGACCGAGACCCTCAGCCAGTCCTTCGGCCGCGCCGTCACCTTCGCGGTCACCGTCGAACCGGGCGCGGCGGGCGAACCGGAGCCGGCGCGGGACGAGCGCGAGCCGGAGTCCGGCGGCTACCGGGCCGAGCGGCCGTGGCAGGACGACTACGCCGCGGGCGGCGGTTATCCGCAGCCGGAGCGCGGCCACGGGCAGCCGGCGTTCTACGGGCAGGAGCCGTACGGGCAGCCGCCGTACCGCACCGAGTCGCCGTACGCCGACCCGTACAGCACCGAATACGGCACGGAATACGGGCAGGACCGTTTCGGTGGCGCGCCCCGGTACCCGCAGGACCCGCGCGACCGCCGCGAGGCATACGACGGCGGCTATCCCCAGGAGCGCTACGGCGCCCCGGGCCGCTATCCCCAGGACCCGTACGCGTCCGAGCACCGGTACGGCGGCGAAGCCCCGTACCGCCCCGCACCGTTCCCGCAGGACGACCACCGCGGCCCGGGGTCGTACGCCGACCCGTACGGCGACCAGGGCCACCGCCCGGACCGGAACGAGCGGAACGACCGCGGTGACCGGGAGCGCGTCGACGGCGACGACGTCCGCGGCGACGGCGGCCACGGTTCCGCGCACCCGTCCGGCACCCACGCTCCCGCGCACGGCGACGCCCGCCGCCCGGAGGCCGACTGGGCGGCGAACGCGCCGTCCCACGACGCGGACCGTGCGGGCGCGCCGCCCACCGGGAATCCCCCGGCTGTGGACGGCGGTTCGGCAGCGGGTCCGCACGGGCCCGGCATCGACCGAATGCCGGACGACCGCATGGCGTCCATCGCCGCCGACGAAGGCACGCTGTTCTCCGGCCGCGACGACCTGCTGGCCGCCCCCGCACCGCGCGTGGACCGGCCGCCTGCCCCGGAACGCACCGACCGTGCCGAGCCGTTGGGCCGACCCGGCGGTCGCCCGGGCTCCGCCGTGCCGGGCATCCCTGGCGGCCATCCGGTCGCCGAGCCGATGACGCGCGTCGACCGGCCGGACCGCATGGACCGCCCGACCCCCTACGACCGTCCCGGGCACCCGGAGCGCATGGACCGCCCGGACCGGCCGGATCAGGGCGACCCGGAGCGGCCGGTGCGGCTGCCGCGCCCCGGCACCGGGCGCGAGCAGGCCGCGACCGGCAAGGAGAACGAGCCGGCCGCGCGGCTGAACCCCAAGTACCTGTTCGAGACGTTCGTCATCGGCTCCAGCAACCGGTTCGCGCACGCGGCCGCGGTCGCGGTCGCCGAGGCGCCGGCCAAGGCGTACAACCCGCTGTTCATCTACGGCGAGTCCGGGCTGGGGAAGACCCACCTCCTGCACGCCATCGGCCACTACGCGCGGAGCCTCTACCCGGGGACGCGCGTGCGCTACGTCAGCTCGGAAGAGTTCACCAACGAGTTCATCAACTCGATCCGGGACGGCAAGGCGGACGGCTTCCGCCGCCGGTACCGGGATGTGGACGTGCTGCTCGTCGACGACATCCAGTTCCTGGAGACGAAAGAGCAGACGCAGGAAGAGTTCTTCCACACCTTCAACACGCTCCACAACGCCAACAAGCAGATCGTCATCTCGTCGGACCGCCCGCCGAAGCAGCTCGTGACCCTGGAAGACCGGTTGCGCAACCGCTTCGAGTGGGGTCTGATCACCGATGTGCAGCCGCCCGAGCTGGAGACGCGCATCGCGATTCTGCGCAAGAAGGCGATCCAGGAAGGCCTCAACGCGCCGCCGGACGTCCTGGAGTACATCGCCAGCAAGATCTCCCGGAACATCCGCGAGCTGGAAGGCGCGCTCATCCGCGTCACCGCGTTCGCGAGCCTCAACCGGCAGCCGGTCGACCTCCAGCTGACCGAGATCGTCCTCAAAGACCTCATCCCGGACAGCGCCGGCCCGGAGATCACCGCGGGCACGATCATGGCGCACACCGCGTCGTATTTCGGCCTGACCGTCGAGGACCTGTGCGGGACTTCGCGCAGCCGGGTGCTGGTGACGGCCCGGCAGATCGCGATGTACCTGTGCCGGGAGCTGACCGACCTGTCGCTGCCGAAGATCGGTGCGCAGTTCGGCGGCCGCGACCACACCACGGTGATGCACGCGGACCGCAAGATCCGCTCGCTGATGGCCGAGCGGCGGTCGATCTACAACCAGGTCACCGAGCTGACCAACCGCATCAAGAGCTGATCGGCGAACTCCCCACCCCCTCCTGCCGCTCCGGGCCGGTTTGCGGCGCCCTGGCGCGCCCTCGGCCGGTTCGCGGTGCCTTGTCGCGCCCGGACCCTGCCCACAGCTGTGCGCACACCTATATGTGTGGGTAATTCACCCACAGGCGCAGCGAGTTCGTTATCCACAGGCCTGTGGCTTGCGCCACGGCTTCCGACCTGCGCGGACGTGCCCGCGGCGGCTTCGGTCGCGGTGAAGTTGTCCACAGGGCACGGGTGTTGACCCCTTCCAAGCCCCGATTTCCCCATCCGGATCGTGCCGCGGGCGGTCGCGGGCCCGGACCGCGCCGCGAAACGTCCGCCGACCCCGATCCGCCCCGAATCGGGGCTCTGTGTTCCCCGTTTTCGCCGTACATCCATACCGTTTCTTTGTGAGCTTCATCACATAGACATCAGGTTTGGTCGAGTTTTCCACCGCAGATGCCCGAATCGCCCGTCCACATCACCGGTAAGAGTGGTGGAAAACTTCGTTGCGCACAGGGGCTGGGTACAACGGAGGCAAACGGGCAGGTCACCAGCCTGGGGATCTGTGCATGAAGCTTGTCCACACTCTGTGGACAACGGTCGCGGATCACCTGTCCCCATCCGCCCGTCATCCGTTGTCCACCGACTGTCCACCGGATCCGGCCAGTTGTCCCCAGGTTGTCCACCGACTCGTCCACAGGGAAGGGCCGTTCATTCGATCCGGTGAGGGAAAACCTCGTCGGGCGGGGACAGCCATGGGGACAACCAGGTCGAAGTCTGGGGATTGAGTGGGGACAACCGGGGGTAAACCTGGGGACGGCTTGTGGAGCAACTTTGCTCATCCACAGCGGACCCCTGGTTTTCCACCGGTCGTACACACCCTCGCAGTGGACAAAAAACGGGGCCTGACCTGCGCAAATACCGGTTATCCACCGTATCCACAGCCCCTACTATGACGACTACCTGTAAGTTCCCGGATTTCCTCGTCTAAAGGTGGGGTGCGCGCCGAACTGTGGATCGCGGCGCCGGCAGGGGTGGCAGCGGGCTGTCGGCCCGGTGCGTCAGACTGTGATGCGGCAGCCGGACCCCGACGAGGACCGCAGGCCGATCGAGCAGGACCAGACAGCAGGACAACTGGCGGCAGCAGGAGGCGGTGACCGGTGAAGTTCCGGGTCGAGCGTGACGTTCTGGCGGACGCGGTGGCGTGGACCGCCCGGAGCCTCCCGGCCAGGCCCGCGGTCCCCGTCCTGGCCGGCCTGCTGCTGGAGGCGAACGAGGGCGTCCTGATGCTCTCCGCCTTCGACTACGAGGTGTCCGCGCGGGTGGGCATCGAGGCCGAGTTCGAGGAGGAGGGCCGGATCCTGGTGTCCGGCCGCCTGCTCGCGGACATCTGCCGCAGCCTGCCGAACCGCCCCGTCGAGATTTCCACAGACGGTGCAAAGGTCGCCGTGGTCTGCGGAAGCGCACGCTTCACGCTGCCGACGCTGCCCGTCGAGGACTACCCGTCGCTGCCCGAGATGCCGACCGCCGCCGGCTCGGTGCCCGGCGACGTGTTCGCCGCCGCCGTCGCGCAGGTGGCCATCGCCGCGGGCCGCGACGACACGCTCCCGATGCTCACCGGTGTGCGGATCGAGATCGAGGGCGACAAGGTCACCCTCGCCGCGACCGACCGCTACCGGCTCGCCGTCCGCGAGTTCGACTGGAAGCCGGACCAGCCGGGCCTGTCGTCGATCGCCCTGGTGCCCGCCAAGACGCTGAACGACACGGCGAAGGCGCTGACCAACGGCGACAGCATCCAGATCGCCCTGGCCGGCGACAAGCTCGGCGAAGGCATGATCGGCTTCGAGGGCGCCGGGCGGCGCACCACGACCCGGCTGCTGGAGGGCGAATTCCCCAAGTACCGGGCGCTGTTCCCGGGCGAGTCGGCAACCGTCGCGACGGTCGAGACGGCGCCGTTCGTCGACGCGGTCAAGCGCGTCTCGCTGGTCGCCGAGCGGAACACCCCGGTGCGGCTGACGTTCTCCGACGGCCGCTTGGTGCTCGAGGCGGGCTCCGGCGACGAGGCCCAGGCGTCCGAGGCGCTCGAGGCGTCGCTGGACGGCGAGGAGATCTCGATCGCCTTCAACCCGGCGTTCCTGCTCGACGGACTCAGCGCCATCGACTCCCCGGTCGCCCAGCTGTCCTTCACCACGTCGACCAAGCCGGCCGTCATGACCGGCAAGCCCGACCTCACCGCCGAGGCCACCGACGAATACCGCTACTTGATCATGCCGGTCCGGCTCTCCGGCTGAGCCGCCGACGCGATCCGCACGAGCGTGCCCGGACTCCCGGGCACGCTCGTGGGCCGTTGCGGGGTACCGCCCCGCGGCCCGACCAGCGCACCGATGTCTGAATGCCGCCACAAGGGGCACCAGCAGACGGTGCCGTAACCATCGGCATCAGGGCAGCGAAGTAAGGATGCAGGACATGGAGCTTGGACTCGTCGGCCTCGGCAAAATGGGCGGCAACATGCGCGAGCGGATCCGCCGCGCGGGCCACACGGTCGTCGGTTACGACCGCAATGCCGACCTCGCCGATGTGGACAGCCTCAAGGCGCTTGTGGACAGCCTGCCCGCGCCGCGTGTCGTGTGGGTGATGGTCCCGGCCGGGGCACCGACCGCGTCCACCATCGACGACCTCGCCGAGCTGCTGTCCCCGGGCGACGTGGTGGTCGACGGCGGCAACTCCCGCTGGACCGACGACATCGCGCACGCCAAGAAGCTCGCCGCCAAGAGCATCGGCTTCGTCGACTGCGGCGTCAGCGGCGGCGTGTGGGGCCTGGAGAACGGCTACGCGCTGATGTGCGGCGGGGACGCGGCCGACGTGGCCAAGGCCAAGCCGGTCTTCGACGCGCTGAAGCCGGAAGGCGACTTCGGGTACGTGCACGCCGGCAAGGTCGGCGCGGGCCACTTCGCCAAGATGGTCCACAACGGCATCGAGTACGCGATGATGCAGGCCTTCGCCGAGGGCTGGGAGCTGCTGGAGGCCTCCGACGAGGTCACCGATGTGCGGGAGGTGTTCCGCAGCTGGCAGGAGGGCACCGTCATCCGTTCGTGGCTGCTCGACCTGGCGGTCCGGGCGCTCGACGACGACGAGCACCTCGACAAGCTCAAGGGCTACGCGCAGGACTCCGGCGAGGGACGCTGGACGGTGGAGGCCGCGATCGACCTCGCGGTGCCGCTGCCCGCGATCACCGCGTCGCTGTTCGCCCGCTTCGCGTCGCGCCAGGACGACTCGCCGTCGATGAAGATGGTCGCCGCGCTGCGGAACCAGTTCGGCGGTCATGCGGTCGAGTCGACCAAGTAGCACCCGGACCCGGGGCGGCGCCGACCGCCGTCCCCGGGGCCGCCAGGGCCCGTCGGGGTTCGTAGTCGAAGAGCTTGTCCACAGCCGTTGTGAGGGGAGGCCGGCGCGGAGGGCGCCGCATCGTCAGCCATGTACGTCGCGCACCTGTCACTCGCCGACTTCCGTTCGTATGCCGGGGTCGAGGTTCCGCTGGACCCCGGGGTCACCGCGTTCGTGGGCCCCAACGGCCAAGGCAAGACCAACCTGGTCGAGGCCGTCGGCTATCTCGCCACGCTGGGCAGCCACCGGGTCGCCAACGACGCGCCGCTGGTCCGGCTCGGGGCGGAACGCGCCTATGTGCGGGGCAGCGTCGTCCGGGACGGCCGGACCACGCTGGCCGAGCTGGAGATCAACCCGGGCCGGGCCAACCGGGCACGTATCAACCGCTCGCCCGTCCCCAAGCCGCGGGAGATCCTCGGGCTGCTGCGGACCGTGCTGTTCGCCCCGGAGGACCTGGCGCTGGTCAAGGGCGACCCGGGGGAGCGGCGGCGGTTCCTCGACGAGCTGCTGACCGCGCGGGCGCCGCGCATGCTCGGCGTGCGGCAGGACTACGAGCGGGTCCTCAAGCAGCGCAACGCGCTGCTGCGGACCGCGGCGATGGCGCGCCGGGCGGGCGGTCGCGGGGCGTCGCTGAGCACGCTGGACGTGTGGGATTCGCATCTCGCGGTGGCGGGTGCGGAGTTGACCGCGGCGCGCCTTGAACTCGTGGGTGCGCTGCAGCCGTTGGTGGACAAGTCGTACGACGCGCTGTCCTCCGGCGGCGGCCCCACGGTGCTGGAGTACCGCAGCTCGATCGGGGACGAGCCGCTGCCGCCGGACCGCGGGCGGATCCACGATGCGTTGATGGAGGCGATCGGGCGGCAGCGCCCGAGCGAGATCGAGCGCGGCATCACGCTGGTCGGGCCGCACCGCGACGACGTGCTGCTGAAGCTGGGGCCGCTGCCCGCCAAGGGGTATGCCAGCCACGGCGAATCGTGGTCGTACGCGCTGGCGTTGCGGCTGGCTTCGTACGAGCTGCTGCGGGCCGACGGCGGCGAGCCGGTGCTGATCCTCGACGACGTGTTCGCCGAGTTGGACGCGCGCCGCCGGGAGCGGCTGGCCGGGCTCGTGGCGCCGGGCGAGCAGGTGCTGGTCACCGCCGCGGTCGAGGAGGACGTCCCGCCCGCGCTGGCCGGCGCGCGCTACACGGTCGCCGCGGGCGAAGTGCGGAGGACCGTGTAGTGGCCGCGGATCTTCCTTCTCCCGCGCCGGGTGCGGACGCCGGCCGACCCGGTACGGCCGGGACTTCCGGGGAGCCGTCCGGCAAGCAGCAGGACGGGCAGCCGGCGAAGCAGCCGGAGAAGAAGGGCATCGACCTCGCGCGTGCCGCGCTCATGCAGGCCCGCGCGCAGGCCAAGGACCGGTTCGACCAGCAGCAGGAACGCCGGGACGGCCGCCGCGGGTTGCGCCGCAGCGGGTCCGGTCCGGACGACCGGGATCCGCAGCCGCTGCGCCGGGTGATGGGGCGGATGATCGCGGAGCGCGGCTGGCAGACGCCGGCGGCGGTGCACGGGGTGATGGGGCGCTGGTCGGACATCGTCGGTCCGGGCATCGCGGCGCATTGCGTGCCGGAGCGGTTCGAGGACGGGCGTCTCGTGGTGCGTGCGGACTCCGACAACTATGCGACGCAGGCGCGGTGGCTGGCCCCGCAGTTGCTGAAGCGGATCAATCAGGAACTGGGCGACGGCACCGTGACGTATATCGAGGTGCGGGGTCCGGCGTCGGAACGGCGCCGGGGCCGCTGGTCGGCGGGGCGCTGACGCGGCGGGTGCGCCGGCGGGCGGAGGTCGGCCGAGGGGCCGGGTGTGGGGCCGCTGTGCGGCCTGGCAGGGGTGGTCCGGGGTGGGTTCCCCGGGGCTTCGGCAACCGGCTGTCGTACCCGGCTGACAGGGTGTCATGGACGGTGCGGGTCGGGCCCGTCAGGCGGCATGAGAGCCGCGAAACACCCCCTGGCGCATGGGGGGACTTGTGGAAAGGTCCGCCAGAGCGCCACACACGAACTGAGGGCCCTTGGTAACCCCCGTTTGTGTCGTCCGGACCGGTAGACTATGGGAGCAGTCCGCTTGAGCGGATTACCCAGTGTCGACTTCCGCGGCTCCCCGCCCCGCGCCATAGGGCAGGGGGCCGTGCTGTGCCAGAAAGGGCGCTTTGTGGCCGACCCCGGCAACCCCAAGGAGAATCACGTGGCAGACTCCTCCGGCAGCGGGGCGCCTTCACCGAACGGTGCGTCGTACGACGCCAGCTCGATCCAGGTGCTCGAAGGCCTTGCGGCGGTCCGCAAGCGTCCCGGTATGTACATCGGGTCGACCGGTGAGCGCGGTCTCCACCACCTCGTCTACGAGGTCGTGGACAACGCGGTCGACGAAGCGCTCGCGGGCCACAACGACCACATCGAGGTCCGGCTGCAGGCCGACGGCGGGGTCAGTGTGCTGGACCGGGGCCGCGGCATCCCGGTCGCCGAGCACCCGACGAAGAAGCGTCCGGCGGTCGAGCTGGTGCTGACCGTGCTGCACGCGGGCGGCAAGTTCGGCGGCGAAGGCTACGCGGTGTCCGGCGGCCTGCACGGCGTCGGTGTGTCGGTGGTGAACGCGCTGTCGACCCGGCTGGCCGTGGACATCAAGCGCGACGGCTACCGGTGGACGCAGGAGTACAAGCTCGGCGAGCCGGTCGAGCCGCTGGAGCGGCACGAGGCGACCGAGGAGACCGGGACGCGCGTGACGTTCTGGGCCGACCCGGACGTGTTCGAGACGACGACGTACTCGTTCGAGACGCTGTCGCGCCGCTTCCAGGAGATGGCGTTCCTCAACAAGGGCCTGACCATCGTCCTGATCGACGAGCGGCCGGACCACCTGGACCTCGAAGAGACCGAACGTGTCGTGACGTACCACTACGAAGGCGGCATCTCCGACTTCGTGCGGTACCTCAACTCGCGCAAGGGCGAGCCGGTCCACAAGGACGTCATCGACTTCGAGGCCGAGGACAAGGACCGGCGGATCTCCGCGGAGATCGCCATGCAGTGGAACTCGCAGTACACCGAAGGCGTGTACAGCTTCGCGAACACCATCCACACGCACGGCGGCGGCACCCACGAGGAGGGCTTCCGCTCCGCGCTGACCTCGCTGGTCAACCGCTACGCGCGCGACAAGAAGCTGCTCAAGGACAAGGACGACAACCTCTCCGGCGAGGACATCCGCGAGGGTCTGACCGCGATCATCTCGGTCAAGCTGGCCGAGCCGCAGTTCGAGGGCCAGACCAAGGACAAGCTCGGCAACACCGAGGCCAAGACGTTCGTCCAGAGGGTCGTCAACGAGCACCTCGCCGACTGGTTCGACCGCAATCCCGTCGACGCCGCCGACATCGTGCGCAAGTCGATCCAGGCGGCCACCGCCCGCGTCGCCGCCCGCCGCGCGCGCGACCTGACCCGCCGCAAGGGCCTGCTGGAGACCGCGTCGCTGCCGGGCAAGCTGTCCGACTGCCAGAGCAACGACCCCGAGAAGTGCGAGATCTTCATCGTCGAGGGCGACTCGGCGGGCGGTTCCGCCAAGTCCGGGCGCAACCCGATGTTCCAGGCGATCCTGCCGATCCGCGGCAAGATCCTGAACGTCGAGAAGGCCCGCATCGACCGGGTGCTGCAGAACACCGAGGTCCAGGCCCTCATCTCGGCCTTCGGCACCGGCATCCACGACGACTTCGACATCGAGAAGCTGCGGTACCACAAGATCGTGCTGATGGCCGACGCCGACGTCGACGGCCAGCACATCCGCACGCTGCTCCTCACCCTGCTCTTCCGCTTCATGCGCCCCCTGGTCGAGGCCGGCCACGTCTACCTCGCGCAGCCGCCGCTCTACAAGATCAAGTGGGGCAAGGACGACTTCCAGTACGCGTACTCCGACCGCGAGCGCGACGCGCTACTGCAGATCGGCCGCGAAGCCGGCCGCAGGCTGCCCAAGGACGACGCCATCCAGCGCTTCAAGGGCCTCGGCGAGATGAACGCCGAGGAACTCCGGGTCACCACGATGGACGTCGAGCACCGCGTGCTGCTCCAGGTCACCTTGGAAGACGCCGCCCGCGCCGACGACCTGTTCTCGATCCTCATGGGCGAGGACGTCGAAGCGCGCCGCTCGTTCATCCAGCGCAACGCCAAGGACGTGCGCTTCCTCGACATCTGACGGGCCGCACCGGACGGTTGCCGCCGGCGAATTCCCGCCGGTCTGCAACCGGTCCGTCCCCGCAACCGTCTGACGCCTCGACAGGTCACGCGGCGTACCACCACCCGAACATCCGAACGCGGTACGCCGCAGTGCGAAAGGAACCGGACCAGAGATGGTCGACGCGACCCCCCCTCCCACTCCCACGAGCGACCGCATCGAAGAGGTCGAGCTGGAAACGGAGATGCAGCGCTCGTACCTCGATTACGCGATGAGCGTGATCGTCGGGCGTGCGCTCCCCGAGGTCCGCGACGGCCTCAAGCCGGTGCACCGCCGCGTGCTGTACGCGATGTACGACGGCGGCTACCGGCCCGAGCGGGGCTACTACAAGTGCGCCCGCGTGGTCGGCGACGTGATGGGTTCGTACCACCCGCACGGCGACACCTCGATCTACGACACCGTGGTCCGCCTCGCCCAGCCGTGGTCGATGCGCATGCCGCTGGTCGACGGCAACGGCAACTTCGGCTCGCCGGGCAACGACCCCGCGGCCGCGATGCGCTACACCGAATGCCGCATGGCCCCGCTGGCCATGGAGATGATGCGCGACATCGACGAGGAGACCGTCGATTTCGGGCCCAACTACGACGGCCGCCAGCAGGAGCCCGAGGTCCTGCCGGCGCGCTTCCCGAACCTGCTGGTCAACGGCTCGGCCGGTATCGCGGTCGGCATGGCCACCAACATCCCGCCGCACAACCTGCGCGAGGTCGCGTCGGGCGTGCAGTGGTACCTGGAGAACCCCGAGGCGTCCGCCGAGGAACTCCTCGAGGCGCTGATCGAACGGATCAAGGGCCCGGACTTCCCGACCGGCGCGCTGATCGTCGGCCGCCGCGGCATCGAGGACGCGTACCGCACCGGCCGCGGCTCGATCACCATGCGCGCGGTGGTCGAGGTCGAGGAGATCAACAACCGGCAGTGCCTGGTCGTCACCGAACTGCCCTACCAGGTCAACCCGGACAACCTGGCGCTCAAGATCGCCGAGCTGGTCAAGGACGGCCGCATCCAGGGCATCGCCGACGTCCGCGACGAGACCAGCTCGCGCACCGGCCAGCGCCTGGTGATCGTGCTCAAGCGCGACGCGGTCGCCAAGGTCGTGCTCAACAACCTCTACAAGCACACGCAGCTCCAGGACACCTTCGGCGCGAACATGCTCGCGCTGGTCGACGGCGTTCCGCGCACGCTCCCCCTCGACGCGTTCATCCGCTACTGGGTCGAGCACCAGGTCGAGGTCATCGTGCGCCGCACCCGCTTCCGGCTGCGCAAGGCCGAGGAGCGTGCGCACATCCTCATCGCGCTGCTCAAGGCCCTCGACGCGATCGACGAGGTCATCGCGCTGATCCGCGCGTCGGCGACCGTCGAGGAAGCCCGCACGGGCCTCATGGGCCTGCTGGAGATCGACGAGATCCAGGCCAACGCGATCCTGGAGATGCAGCTCCGCCGCCTCGCGGCCCTGGAGCGGCAGAAGATCACCGCCGAGTACGACGAGCTGATGGCGAAGATCGCCGAGTACAACGCGATCCTGCAGTCGCAGGAGCGGCAGCGGCAGATCATCAGCGAGGAACTCGCCGCGATCGTCGACAAGTACGGTGACGACCGGCGCAGCGCGCTGGTGCCGTTCGACGGCGACATGTCCATCGAGGACCTCATCGCCGAAGAAGACATCGTCGTCACCATCACGCGCGGCGGCTACGTCAAGCGCACCCGCACCGACCTGTACCGCTCGCAGAAGCGCGGCGGCAAGGGCGTGCGCGGCGCGCAGCTGAAGCAGGACGACATCGTCGACCACTTCTTCGTGACGACCACCCACCACTGGATCCTGTTCTTCACGAACAAGGGCCGGGTGTACCGCGCGAAGGCGTACGAGCTGCCCGACACCGGGCGCGACGCCCGCGGTCAGCACGTGGCGAACCTGCTGGCGTTCCAGCCGGACGAGAAGATCGCCCAGGTGATGGACCTGCGGGACTACGAGGTGGCGCCGTACCTGGTGCTCGCCACGAAGGCCGGCCTGGTCAAGAAGACCGCGCTGAAGGAGTACGACACCAACCGCGCGGCCGGTGTCATCGCGATCAACCTGCGCTCGGACGAGGCCGGCGAGGACGACGAGGTGATCGCCGCCGAGCTGGTGTCCGCCGAGGACGACCTGCTGCTGGTCAGCCGTAAGGCCCAGTCGATCCGGTTCACCGCCACGGACGACGCGCTGCGGCCGATGGGCCGGGCCACGTCGGGTGTGAAGGGCATGAGCTTCCGCGAAGGCGACGAGCTGCTGTCGATGAGCGTGGTGCGCGAAGGAACGTCCGTTTTCACCGCGACGGACGGCGGGTACGCGAAGCGGACCAGCGTCGACGAGTACCGTGTGCAGGGCCGCGGCGGCCTCGGCATCAAGGCCGCGAAGATCGTGGAGGACCGGGGCTCGCTGGTCGGGGCGCTGGTTGTGGATGTAACGGACGAAATCCTGGCGATCACGCTCGGCGGCGGTGTGATCCGCACCCGTGTTTCCGGAGTTCGGGACACCGGGCGTGACACGATGGGCGTGCAGCTAATCAACCTGGGTAAGGGCGATGCGGTGGTCGGCATCGCGCGGAATGCCGAGCCGGAGCCTGAGGGCGATCCCGAAGGCGATGCGGTCGGCGACCCGGAAACCGAGGGCGCCGCGGCGGCCTCCGGGCAGGAAGGTGACGCGTGAGGCACCGGTCGGTTGAGCGGGGAGCGTTCCGCGGTCCGCGGAACTCCCGGGAGAGGCGCGGCTTCGCGGCCGCGTGCGGGCGAGGTGCGGCGTGAGCGGACAGTCCCCGCAAGGCGGGTCCTCCGGCGCGGTGCCGCCCCGTCCTGCGGCTCCTCCCCCGGCCCCGCCCGCGGCGGCCCCTGCGACGCCGCCGCGCCCCGCGGCGACGCCTCCCGCAGCCGCCCCCGCCGGCGGGACGTCCGGGGGGACGTCCGGCGGCACCTCCGGCGGCACACGCGGCCGGGCCAAGTCCGGTGCGGCGTCCGGCGGTAGCCGCCGCCGTGCGGATTCGCGGCAGAACCCGTCGGGGAGCGACGGGTACGGCCGGTCCGCGACGAGCACCATGACGACCGCGCGCCCGGCCGCCGACCAGAACCAGACGTCAGCGCAGCAGGTGGGGACCATGGCGCAGAACTCGACCCAGGCGGGCGCCCCGGCGGCCCGCCCCGCGGCCTCCGCCGCGCGCCCGTCCGCGGCTGCGGCCGCGGTAGGCCCGACCCGCACCCGGCGGGCCCGGCTCAAGGCCGCCCGGGTCGACCCGTGGTCGGTGATGAAGGTCAGCTTCCTGCTGTCCGTGGCGCTCGGCGTGGTCACCATCGTCGCCGTCACCGTGCTGTGGCTGGTGCTCGACGGCCTCGGCGTCTTCAACTCGCTGGGCAACACCGTCAAGGAAGTCACCCAGTCCGAGACGGACCCGCAGGGCTTCGACCTCAAGGCCACGCTGTCGATGAAGAACACCATGGTGTTCAGCACGGCGATCGCCATCATCGACGTCGTCCTGGTCACCGCCCTGGCCACCCTCGGCGCCTTCCTCTACAACCTCAGCGCGTCCTTCACGGGCGGCATCGAGGTCACCCTGGCGGAGGAAGACTGACGCCTTGCCGCACCCCTGCCCAACGGCCGGAATCCCGTTTTGGCGTGCGGGAAGGGGTGCGGTACTCTCTTGGAGCACACCAACGAGGGCCTATAGCTCAGACGGTTAGAGCGCTTCCCTGATAAGGAAGAGGCCACAGGTTCAAGTCCTGTTAGGCCCACTCAAGAGCGTGCACATCAGGCCACCGATCCGGTTCACCGGGACGGTGGCCTTGATTGTTTTAGAGGCGGATTAGGCGCGGGAGACTCCGCACCGAGTCGGCAGCGCCACCGCCCGTCAGGACCGGAAACCGGACCGCTGCTCTTCGAGGCGACCCACACGGCAGCTGACGCTAGGCACGCGACATATCGGCTCATTGTGCGGTTCTGCTCGTGCCGCCGTGCCCGGGGAGCGGGCGCGCGTACCTCTATATAGGCGCAGGTTCGGCCCTGGCCTGGACTTCGTTCAGGAGTGCTGCCGCGAGCCGCGCTGCGTGAAGTGTGGTGTGCGGCACGGCTCTTGGCAGGAGTCCGTGCGGTTCCTACTGGTTGAGGATCTCTTCGATCTTGTCGGCCACGCGCTGCGCCTGAATGTCCCGTCCACGCTCATTGGGGTGGCCGTACCACGGGAGTTTCTGCCCGAAGAGTTCGACCTGGGAGTCCTCCAGCAGGCCCCCGATCCCCCGCTCGGCCCCGTCGCAGGCGGTGTTCGCCCAGGTGTGCCCGTACAGCTCCACGAATTCGGCACCGGCGTCCGCGGCAGCCTGCTTCATGACCTGGTCCAGCCGCTTCTGGACCTGGTCCAGGAACGGCATGGCGTCCTGGGTAATGTCGGCGAGCGGTAGTTCCGTTTGGCCGGGTGCCGGGGTCAGGCACTTGGCGGTGTCGTTGGGCACGAGCCGGGAGTAGCCGACCAGGACCCGGGTGGCCTCGGGGGAGAAGTACGCCATGCGGTCGAACATCTCCGCCAACTGCGCGCCGACCAGCTCGAATTGGGAGTCCAGCCACTGCTGCCCGTCCCCCGAGGCGAAGAACTCCTGGCACTTGTCGGCCGGCGAGTCCGCGTCCACCGGATCCCCGGGCAGCAGCGACGGCTCCCGCAGCTTGGCGGAGCACTGCTTGAGGATGCGGTTGAAGCCCAGTGTGTTGCCGCCCATGCTGCCCACGACCAGCTTGGTGTCCGGCTTGAGCGCGTCCTGCTGCGCCGGGACCTTGTAGTCCGTACCGGGGAACGTCGTCTGCTCCTCCCAGAAGTTGCCGACGAGCGCGCCTCCGCAGGAGACGTCCGCTTGGACGTCGAGCTTGACGCCCTTGTCCGTGAGGCGCCGGGCGGCGAGGGCGGGGTAGTTCTCCTTCGCCTGGAAGCAGAGGGCCCTGCTCGGGTCGTTCTCGTTGTTGACGGGCGCGATTCCGTAGTTGGCGGTGTAGGAGTCGCCGTAGAAGACGGTCGGTACGGGTTCGGCGGGTGCCGCGCCCGCGCTCCCCGCCGGGACGGAGAGCGCCAGGCAACTGCCCAGCGCAACGGCGGCGGCCGCCAGCCGTCGTACCGCGGGAGTCTTCGTCGTCTTACGCAGGGACGCAGGCATCGATGTGCCCTTTCGTCGGATACCGATGCAGGACAGCAGGCATGTAACACTGCGTATTCATACAGAATTATGGAGTGATCATGCGATAGGCGCGCGTCGCAACTGGGTGACTCCCGGGGGTGCCGGTTCCACGCACGTTCCACAACGCCCCGGGGTGTGGCGTGGGCGCGGCTGCGAAGTGGTTGGTCTGCTCGCGCGACCGCCGGCCGAGTGGATTTCCCGGTGGGTGGGAGTGGGTGTCCCGAAGTCGGGCAACCAGGTCGTTGTCTCCTGTTGTCTCCTGTTGTTCCTTGGTGTCCCCGGTGGTCCCAGTCCCGAGAGGGAAGGTCATGAGGCGTGCCCGTTTCGCTGCTCTGGCAGTCGGTCTGATCGTGTCCGTCGTTGTTCCCGCCGTAGGGGCGCAGGCGGGTGAACGGGCTGCGGCGCCTGCCCGTTCGACAGTGCAGGGCCAGCCCGTGACCATCGCCGCGAACCAGCCGTTCGACTTCCCGCGGCTCGCCTGCCCGGCCGGGCAGACGTCCACGGGCGGCGGGGTGACGGTCAGCCCCGAGGACGGGGTGTTCATCCGGTCGTCGAACCCCGTCGGGACCAGCTGGGAGGTGTCGGTGCGCAACCACAGCGACGGGCCGCGCACCGTGACGCCTGTGGTGGTGTGCACGTCGGACCCGTCTATCACGCACCAGATCGGCAACACCGTCAGCGGCAACACGGCGATCAGCGTGGCGACCTGCCCGGCGAACCAGCATGCGGCCGGCGGCGGCGCGGCCGCGGCCCCCTTGAACTACCTCAGCCGGTCGAGCCCGTCCGACATCAACTGGGACGCCCGCGCCAAGAACACCGGCTCCGGCCCGTCGTCCGTGACGGCGTTCGCCCGGTGCTCCGACCGGCCGCACAGCTGGAAGGCGAACGACATGGGTGTCGTCGTCCCCGCCGCGGGCGTGCGCTCGGCGCACATCGAATGCCCCGCGGGCGAGGTGCCGAGTGCGGGCGGCGCCATCGGCGACCCGATGGTCCTGCACAACGAGTCGTTCCCCACCGCGACCGGCTGGACGGTCCGCGCGACGAACACCGACAACGTCCAGCACGCCATCGTCGCCGAGGTGCTCTGCGCCGCTCCCTGACGGTGCTGCGGTCGTTCCACGTGGAACCACCGCACCACCCGTGCGGTTCGGCACGCCGCGGTAATCAAGCTGTTATTGTCGAGGGCATCCCGGATTCCTGTGCGGTGTCCGGGGCATGGACGTCACTCGCAGGACGGAGAGGCACGCGATGAAGAAGCTGATCCTGGTGGCCCTGGCCGCAGTTGCCGGCCTGTTGGTCTACCGGCAGATCCAGGCGGACCGTGCCGAGCAGGATCTGTGGACCGAGGCGACCGACCCGGTCCCGGCCGGCTCCGCGCGCTGACACCCGCGCGCACGCAGGCACTCGCGGGATAACCCGAGACACCCCTCGCGGGGGCCCGCCGCCCCCCCCCGGGGCCCCGGGGGTGGCCCCCCCCCCCAAACAGGGGCTTTAAAAAAAAAGAAGCGGGCGCCCGCAAAACCACGG
>NZ_JBMULZ010000005.1:139556-370392 GCF_049534875.1 Uniformispora flossi | reverse complement strand
TTTTATCTGGGTTTGGTGGTTTGGTTTTTTTTTATATGACCCTGCGCTGCCACCCGCGCGCCCGATGGCACCCGGGGTAAACCCCGCGACCCCCCGCGGGGGCCCCGGCCGCCCCGGCGGGGGCCCGCGGTGTTTCCCACGCCGCAAAAGCGCACCGCCGCCCGGCGCCGCGTGGGTAGCGCCCACGGAGCCGACACGGCATGATGCGCTGCACGCAACCGGCTCGATGGCGCGGCGCGGATCCGGCCATCCGAGTGACCCGACTCCGGGGGGATCTCCTTCATGCCCTGTTCCAGATGCGGTAGTCCCCTGCCCGCGGGCAGCGCACTCTGCCCGCAGTGCGGAACTCCCGTCGCGGCACCGCAGATGCCGTACGCCCCGCCGCCCCCGATGGGGTGGGGTCCCGGCTACGCTGCGCCCGCGCCGCCCAAGCCGCTGGGCAGTCTGGCGATCGCCACGAACATCCTGCTGGGGATCGCGGCGGCCATCGCCGTGTACTCGGCTTACGCGTTCTTCCACCGGGCGTCCGTCTTCGGGGACATCCAGGACGGCGACTTCAGCGCGCTCATGAGCGCCGGCGACGCGGACGACCCGGTCAAGGCGTCCCTGGCGCTGACCGTGATCTCGGGGCTGCCGATCGCCGTCATGTACATCATCTGGTCCTACCGCGCACGCGCGAACATCGAGGCGTGGCAGGGTCCCCGGCCGAAGCTTTCCAAGGGCTGGGCGATCGGCGGCTGGTTCATCCCGGTGGCCAGCTTCGTCCTCCCGGGCATCGTCGCGAACGACATCGCGAACGGCAGCGACATGCGGGCCGCGCATCCCGGCGGGCGCGCGGGCGGCAAGGGCCTGCTGTGGGCGTGGTGGGGCACGTGGGTGGCCTCGATGGTGCTCTTCACCATCGGGCTGAGCCTCCGCGACTCCGAAGACGACTTGGACAACGGCAACGTCACCTTCGACACCTACCTCAGCAACGCGAAGACGGCCGACTCGCTCTCCGGCACCGCGAGCGTGCTGCGGCTGGCCGCCGCCGTGCTGGCGATCCTCGTCGTGCACCGGATCTCCACGATGCAGGCGCAGCGCATCGCGATGGGCCCGGGGGCCTACCCGCCGGGACCGGGCATGGGCATGGGCATGACGCCGGGTGCTCCGGGGATGCCCGGTTACCCCGGTGCGCCCGGTGCCCCCGGGATGCCGGGCTACCCGGGTATGCCGGGCGGCGGGCCGGTGCCGCCGCAGGGTCCGCAGGCCTACTACCAGCAGCCGCCCGCGTAGCGGGTCGGCGCGAGCGCGACCGGCGGGGACACGCGGGACATCCGCGACACCGCGCCACAGCTCCGGGTCACATCCCCCGGCCCCGGCCGACTCGGCCGGGGCCGGGGATATGCGCGGACCCGGGTGCCGGTTCTTCGGTATGCTCGTAGCGCTCGCCGTCCCGTCGGGTTCGGCGGATATCCGGGGCCATAGCTCAGTTGGTAGAGCGCTGCCTTTGCAAGGCAGATGTCTGGGGTTCGAGTCCCCATGGCTCCACAGCACAGCCGCGATCCTCGCGGTCGCGGCAACGCCGAAGGCCGGACACCCCAGGGGTGTCCGGCCTTCCGCGTTGTCCGAGCCGTGCTGTGGAACCGCTCAGTGGTGGCCGCGGCGGTGCTTGCTCTTGGCGGCGTCCTGCAGGTTCCCGGTCTCGTCGTCATCGTGGTCCGCGGTGCCGACGTTTCCCGGGTCGGTCACCGGTTCGCCGCGGTAGGCGTCCGGGCTCATGCCCGGTGCGGGCGCCGGGGGCAGGCTCTCGTCGGCCTTCCACTCCGGCTCTTCGCTCTTGCGCTGCCACCACACCCAGCCGGCCGCGGCACCGATCGCCAGGGCCAGCATGAAGATGCGGCGGTTCTTGCGGCGCTTCTTCTGCTTGGCCAGCTTGCGGATCTCCGCGGCGCTGACGTCGCCGCGCAGCGCGACGGCGGCGGCCTCGGCGCGGGCCCGGGCCTCGGCCAGGGCGGGTTCGCTCGCGTCCCGGGCGGCGACGGCGGCCGCGACGGCGCGGGGTCGCACCTCGTCCTCGTAACGGCGGCGGGCGTTCTCCACGACGAGCTGGGCGCGCGGGGGCAGCGCGGGTACGACGCGGTCGCGGCCGTAGGCCGCGGCGCGCATGCGTGCGTTGTCCATGGCCGGCAGTACGCGCGTCTGGCCCTGCTCGCGCGCGGCGACGAGCGCGGCGGCGAGTCGGGGCGCCGCCCATTCTCGGGCGTCCGCGGCGTACTGTGCTGCGGAATCCCGTGCATGTGCGGCACGGGGCGCGATCCAGACCACGGTCCGGCCAGACACGTCGCGTGCCTGCTCTCGTGCCCTATCCATGCTCACGACGGCCTCCTCCTCGGCGGTTGTATCCGCATACGCTTTCCCGGAGCGCCGAAGATCATGCCTGGTTTGTCATCTCATATACCTTTGGTGGTGCGTGATCGTCGCGTGCGGAGCGCGCGTTCTCCTGGCGTTTGGGCGCCGGAGGCCGCCGCGTGCGAGGATTTCCGGGACCGACGGCAGGCCCGTCCGACCCCCGCGGCGGCAGCGGGAAACCCGCGCCGCCGGAGTGTCCGGGACCCGCCGCACACCGCGCAGCAAGCCGGCCGCGACCGCCGCGGCCGCAGGGAAGGCTCACTCGTGGCCGAGAAGCTCTACGCCACCGTCAAGACCAACCACGGGGACATCCTGCTCGAATTGTTCCCGAACCATGCGCCGAAGACGGTCGCCAGCTTCGTCGGCCTGTCCGACGGTTCCCGCGAGTGGACCGACCCGGAGACCGGCGCGCCGGGCAAGGGCCCGCTGTACAACGGGGTGGTCTTCCACCGCGTGATCGACGGCTTCATGATCCAGGGCGGGGACCCGACCGGCACCGGCCGCGGCGGCCCGGGCTACCAGTTCGCCGACGAGTTCCACCCCGACCTGCAGTTCAGCCGCCCGTTCCTGCTGGCCATGGCGAACGCCGGCCCGGGGACCAACGGCTCGCAGTTCTTCATCACGGTCGGCACCCCGGCGCACCTGAACCGCAAGCACACGATCTTCGGCGAGGTCGCGGACCAGGCGGGACGGGACGTGGTCAAGGCCATCTCCCAGGTTGCGACCGACGGCAACGACCGGCCGGTGCAGGACGTCGTCATTTCCGAGATCGTCATCGAGAAGCGCTGAAGCCACGTTGAACCCACTTGACGGAGACAGACCGGCCGGGCCCGCCGAGGGCCCCGCGGGTTCGCCGACCTGCTACCGGCACCCCGGGCGCGAGACGCACATCCGCTGCGCGCGCTGCGAACGCCCGGTGTGCTCCGAATGCATGGTGAGCGCGTCGGTCGGCTTCCAGTGCCCGGAGTGTGTGCGGGACGGGCGGCGCACCGTGCGTCAGGCGCGCACGATAGCCGGGGGCAGCGTGCGGTCCCCGCAGAAGAGCGCGATCGTCACCAAGGTGCTCATCGGCCTGAACCTGGCGGTGTTCCTGCTGGTCCTCGTGGTCGGGGACAAGGTGGTCGACAAGCTGATGCTGATCGGCCGCGCGCTCGTCGGGAACCACGTGGTCGGCGTTGCCGAGGGCGACTGGTACCGGCTGCTGACCGCGGGCTTCCTCCACCAGGAGGTCTGGCACATCGCCTTCAACATGTGGGCGCTCTGGATGCTGGGCCCGGCGTTGGAGTCCGCGCTGGGGCGGACCCGGTTCCTCGCCGTCTATCTGCTGTCGCTGCTCGGCGGCACCGCGACGTCGTACCTGCTTGCCGCGCAGAACCAGGGCTCGCTCGGCGCGTCCGGTGCGGTGTTCGGGCTGTTCGGCGCGGCCATCGTGGTGGGCCGGCGGATGCGGTACGACCTGCGGCCGCTGATCGCACTGCTGGTGATCAACCTGGTGATCACGTTCCTCAACACCAGCCGCATCGACTGGCGGGCGCACGTGGGCGGCCTGGTGGTCGGCGTGATCAGCGCGATCGTGATGGTGCACGCGCCGCGGGCGCACCGGGTGGTGGTGCAGGTCGCGGGCGTGCTGGTGATCGCCGCGGCGATCGTGGCGACCGTGCTGGTCAGGACGTCGCAGCTGACCTAGGCGCCGGACCCGGGCGTGCCGCAGGGCTGCCCGGGTGCGGGGTGCAGGGGCTGTCGCAGAGGGCATCGCAGGGCCGTTGCGTGGTCATTCGGGCCCTCGCGATCGGTTACACTGAGGATATTCCGAATGACCCACGGTGATGATTCCGTGCGGAAATCCCGTCGTGAACGCGTCGGCACGCCGGGGTGGCGGGCCGCGCACGCTAGGGTTATCCACAGGCTGTGCCCAGTTATCCCCACTGTGGATAACTCTGTGGACGGCTGGTCCGCTGCCGCGTTACTTCCACTGGGTGGAGACGCCGAAGCCCGCCGCGATGAAGCCGAAGCCGACGACGATGTTCCAGTTGCCCATCTGCTCGACCGGGTAGTTGCCGTTCGTCACGTAGTAGACGACGATCCACAGCAGGCCGACGGCGAACAGGGCCAGCATGAAGGGCGCGACCCACCCACGCGTGTCCAGCTTTATCGCCGTCTTCTTCTCCGGCGGCGGCGTGAAGTCGGACTTCTTGCGAATGCGGGACTTCGGCACGAGAGTCTCTCCTGTCGATGCTGCCCTGGGCCTACAGCTTCGGAGCACCTACCGTCGGGCTTCGGCGCCCTGCCGTCGGCGGGGAGTGAACGGGGCGCGACGCGGCCTGCGACGCGTCGGTTAGCGTAGTCGCTCTCAGGTCCGGATGGAGGGTACGACGACGTGCGTAGGCCCGGTGTGCGCTTGCCTGTTTTCCCCAGGCCCAGTGTTGCGCGATCCGGAACCAACCGGCGAGTGATCGTACCCCGGGTCCTCGCGATGGCGGTCTTCGGACTGGCCGGCCTCATGTTCTGGGTGAGCGCCACCACGTCGCACGGCAACGACATCCGCAACGACAGCCCGTCGATGCAGTACCGCGACCTGGTCCGCAAGCAAGGCGCGCACAACACCGAGGTCGAACGCGACCTCACCGGACTACGCAAGGACGTCGACGACCTGACGCGGGGTCAGGCCAACGACCCCGAGGCGCAGGCCAAGGTCGACGCGCTCACCGCCCCCGCGCAGCTGGCGCCGCTGAGCGGCCCCGGGCTCACCGTCACGCTCACGGACGCGCCTCCGGACGCCACCGCGCGCATCCCCGACGTCCGCCAGCCCACCGCCGACGACCTCGTCGTGCACCAGCAGGACATTCAAGCTGTGGTCAATGCGTTGTGGGCGGGCGGTGCGCAAGGTATCCAGATCATGGACCAGCGCCTCGTCGCCACGAGCGCGGTGCGCTGCGTCGGCAACACGCTGATCCTGCACGGCCGCGTCTACTCGCCGCCGTACGTGATCACCGCGGTGGGCGACATCGGGGCCATGCGCCGGGCGCTCGACGACAGCGAAAGCGTGTACAACTACACGACCTACGTGACCGCGTACGGGCTGGGCTACAAGGTCGAAGACCGGAAGCAGGCGAACCTGCCGGGGTACACCGGTCCGCTCGACCTGCAGTATGCGAAAGTCTCCTGAGCCGGGAACAGAAGGGGAGTCGGCCCATGCGCACCGCGATTCGCGGCGTTGGTGAGACGTTCATCACGCTCGGTGTCGTGATCCTGCTGTTCGTCGTCTACCAGCTGTATTGGACCGGGGTGCTGGCCCGCGAGGCGCGGGCCGAGGAACTCGACAAGCTGAACAAGAAGATCAAGAAGAACCAGTCGGCGCCGCTCGATCCGGTGGTCGGCGCGCCGGGCGGCGCGTCCGCCCCTGCCGCGGCTCCGCCGCCCCAGCCGTACCCGCACGGCGAGAGCTTCGCGGTTATGTACATCCCGCGGTTCGGCTCGTCGTGGAAGTGGACGGTGCTGTCGGGCACCGACACGGACGTCCTGAAGAAGGGCCTCGGCTGGTACGACAAGTCCGCCAAGGTCGGCCAGGACGGCAACTTCGCGGTCGCGGGCCACCGCAAGACCTACGGTGACCCGATGATCGACTTCGCGGAGCTGAAGCCCGGCGACAAGATCGTGGTGAACGACACCGAGAACTGGTTCGTCTACACCCTCGACGTCCCGCTGGTGAACGCGCAGGCCGGCAAGAACGACAAGGCCGTCTACAAGACGCTCCCGGAGGACGTCGGCGTGGTCGCCCCGGTGCCCGCCAAGGGCTTCGACAAGCCCGGCAAGTACATCACCCTGACCACCTGCGACCCCAAGTACGGCAGCAGCCACCGCCTGATCGCCTGGGGCCACCTCGAATCGGTCCAGCCGCTGTCCGCCGGCGAGCCCGCGGCGCTGAAGGGAGCTTCCTGATGTACGCGTTCATCTGGCGCCATCTGCCGGGCAACGTGTGGGTGCGCATCGCGATCTGCCTCATCCTGGTCATGGCGATCGTCTACGCCCTGTTCCAGTGGATCTTCCCGTGGGCCGAGCCGCTGCTGCCGTTCAGCGACGTGACCGTCGACCAGGGCAACGTCACGGACGTCAACCCCAGCACTTCCCCGGCCGGAGGCCTCCCCGGATGACCGCGCGCATTCTCGTCGTCGACAACTACGACAGCTTCGTCTTCAACCTGGTCCAGTACCTCTACCAGCTGGGCGCGACCTGCGAGGTCCGCCGCAACGACGAGGTGGCCGTCGAGGACGCCGCCGGGTTCGACGGCGTGCTGCTGTCGCCCGGCCCGGGTACCCCCGAAGAAGCCGGGGTGTGCGTGGACATGGTCAAGTACGGGGCAGGACGCGTCCCGGTTTTCGGCGTGTGCCTGGGGATGCAGTCCATCGCGGTCGCCTACGGCGCTACCGTGGGCCGAGCGCCCGAATTGCTGCACGGCAAGACGAGTTCGGTCGCGCACCAGGGCGCGGGAGTCTTCGCCGGGCTGCCGTCGCCGTTCACCGCGACGCGGTACCACTCGCTCGCGGTCGATCCGGACACCGTGCCGGCCGAATTGGAGGTGACCGGGTGGACCGAGAGTGGGGTGATCATGGGCCTGCGCCATCGCGCCCTTCCGGTCGAAGGCGTGCAGTTCCACCCGGAGTCGGTGCTCACCCAGGACGGCCACCTCATGCTGGCGAACTGGCTGGCGACGTGCGGGTATCCGGAGGCCGTCGGGCGCGCCGGGGGCCTGGCGCCGGTGGTGGGCCGATCGGGGATGGCGACGACATAACCACCCGCCTGCCCGCGTACGTGGATCCGGCGCCGGACGCCGCACCGGCGTCCCATCCCAGCCTCCCGGCCGGTCCGGAACCCGGCGACGAACCGGACTTCCGGGACCGCACCGCCGAACTCGCCGTCGTGCGGCCCCCCGGGCGCGCGGCCAGGCGTGCGGCCGCGGCGGCACCCGGTGACGAGACGCCGGGCGGCGGAACTCCCGGGGGCGGCACCCACGGAGGCCGCGCCGCGCGGCGGAAGGCCCTCCAGGAGGAGCAGAAGGGTGCCAGGCGGCGCGGGAAGCCGCGCACGGGCGCGGCTGCGGAGCTGCCGCCCGGGGCGGGCCGTGCGGCCCGTCGGAAGGCCGCCAAGCCGTCCACGAAGGCACGTGTCATCACCGGAGTCGCCACCGGCATCGGCGAACTCGCCATGACGGCAGGCCTGGTGATGGTGCTGTTCGTGGTCTACACGACGTGGTGGACGAACGTCGTCGGGCACCGCAACGCCAACCGCGAGGCGAACAGCCTCCAGGACCAATGGGACCAGAGCCAGAAGGACGGCGCCCCGCCGCCCGCCCCCGACCCGCGGCAGCCGGACGGCTTCGCCCCCGGCGCCGGGTTCGCCCTCCTCTACATCCCCAAACTGGGCGTGCGCGTGCCGGTGGCGCAGGGCACCGACAAGCAGAAGGTCCTCGACAAGGGCCTGGCCGGGCACTACACGGACCCGAAGACCGCGATGCCGTGGGACAACCAGGGCAACTTCGCGGTGGCCGCGCACCGCAACACCCACGGCGAGCCGTTCCGCTACATCAACAAGCTCGTCGCCGGCGACAAGCTCGTGGTGGAGACCTCCACCACCTACTACACCTACGTGGTCACCAACACCCTTCCGGAGACGTCCCCGAAGGACATCGCGGTGATCGACCCGGTGCCGAAGAAGAGCGGGTTCAAGGGCCCCGGCCGGTACATCACCCTCACCACATGCACCCCCGACGGGCACTCCACCTACCGGCTCATCGTGTGGGGGCAGCTCCAAGAGGAACGCCCGCGCAAAGACGGCAAACCGGATGCTTTGGTGAAGGACACGTAGCCTCCGCGGGGAGTATGGCCGAGGCCCGCGGGAATCTCCCGGGAAACCACTGGGGGATGGCGCTTTCGTGGCTGTCAGGGTCTGAACATCGGCGTTTGATTGTGCCAAGCTGTCGCCTCATGGGCGTCGTGCGCAAGCTGATACGCGGCACCGCCGAGATCGTGTTCACTCTGGGTCTCGTCGGTCTCCTCCTGTGCGTCCACCAGTTGTGGTGGACCAACATCGAATCCCGCGCGAAGGCGTCGTCCAACCTGAGCGAGTTGGACGACGAATGGCAGCGCGGGCCGGTGGCGAGCAGCAACGACACGCCGCCGTACCTCGGCTCGGACGGCAGCGACGGGCCCACCAACGTGGGCACCGACGGACACAACGACGGGACGGGCGTGGACGGCGCGGGCACCGTCCGTGGCAAGCCGTTCGCGAAGGTCTACATTCCGCGGCTCGGCAAGGGCTTCGTGAAGCCGATCGTCGAAGGCACCAGCCTCAATTCGCTCGCCCAGGGCGTCGGCCACTACACCTACGCCCCCTACACCGGGCCGGGGCAGGTCGGGAACTTCGGCCTCGCCGGGCACCGCAACGGGCACGGCGAGCCGTTCCGCTACCTCAACAAGCTGCGGCCGGGCGACTTCGTCGTCGTCGAAACGGCGACCTCCTGGTACACCTACCAGATCGTCAAGGGCCCGTTCATCACCCAGCCGGGCAACGGCGCGGTCCTCGCTTCGGATCCTCCGCAACTCGGCCTGGGATCCGGGCAGAAGCTCATCACCCTGACGACCTGCGACCCGGAGTTCACGTCCAAGAACCGCATGGTGTTCTGGGGCACGCTGAAGGTCGCCGACGAGAAGCGCCCCGGCTTCAAGCCGGCCGCCCTCGGCTAGACACGACCTGGCAGCCGAATCCCCCGGCATCCGGCCGGACTTCCCGCGACGGACCGGGTTTCAGTACGGGTTCCAGGACCAGGCTCCAGGACCTGCCTCCACGGAAAGGACGAGGCCCGCGCCCCCCCCTCGGGGACGCGGGCCTCGGTCGTGTTCCGGTGCTGTGTGCCGCGAGGCTTACTGGCCCCAGCCGCGCGGGTCCAACGGGTTGGTGATCGGCTTGGTGTTGCCGCCCGGGTTGCCCGGCTGCGTCGTCGGACCACCCGGCGGCGTCGTCTGACCGCCCGGCGGGGTGGTCGGCGCCGTCGTGGTCGGCGAGGGAGTCGGGCCCTGCGAGATGATCAGGGTGATCGTCGTGCCCTCGTCGACCGGACCCTTGTCCGGGCTGTAGCTGATGACCGTGCCCTGCGGACGGTCCGCGCTGTACTGCATGCGGATCCGCGGGTTGAGCTTCAGATCCTTCAGCTTGTTCGTCGCGTCGTCCTGGGTCAGCCCGGTCAGCGTCGGGATGTCCACCTGGGCCTTGCCGCTGCTGACGGTCAGCGTGACGTCGCTCTTCAGCGCCAGGTCGGTGTTGGCGACCGGGTCGGTCGCGCACACGTTGCCGCGCTGGCACTGGCTGGTCACCACGCGGTTGACCTTCGGGGTGAACCCGGCGTCGGTGAGCGCCTTGACCGCGGCGTCCTCGGACTGGCCGACGACCTGCGGGACCTTGGCGGTCGGCGGGCCGGACGACATGACCACCGTGACCACGCTGTCCTTGGGCAGCTTGGAGTCAGGCTGCTTGTCCTGCTCGCAGACCTTGTCCTTGGGCTGGTCGGCACAGGCCTTCTTGGTGTCCGAGACCTTGATCTTCAGGCCGGCGTTCTCCAGCGACGACGTCGCCTCCTGCTCGGTCTTGCCGATCAGGGTGGGCACGGTCTTGTCGTCCTTGGCGCCGCCGGAATCGCCGAGCAGGGTCTTGCCGACGAAGAACGCCGCGACGAGCACCGCGACGCAGGCGACCGCGAGCAGCGCCCACGCCCAGCCGCGCTGCCGCGGCGGTTCGTCGTCGTCGTAGTCGTCCGGGCCCTGGTCGTACTGCTGCGGCGGCCGGCCCTGCGACCCGTAAGCCCCGGTCTGGCTGGTCGCCCCACCGGGGGTCGGCGGCAGGTACTGGGTGGCGGCCTCCATCGGGGCCATCACCGCCGGCGCCGCGATGGGCATGCCGTGCAGCGCGCGCTCGAGGTCGGCGCGCATCTCGTCGGCGCTCTGGTACCGGTGGTCCGGGTGCTTGGCGAGCGACTTGAGCACGATCGCGTCGATGGTCGGGGAGACCTCGGGGTCGTACGCGCTCGGCGGCAGCGGGTCCTCGCGGACGTGCTGGTACGCCACCGCCACCGGCGAGTCGCCGACGAACGGCGGCCGTTCGGTGAGCAGTTCGTACAGCAGGCAGCCCGCGGAGTAGAGGTCCGAGCGGGCGTCCACGGTCTCGCCGCGGGCCTGCTCGGGAGACAGGTACTGGGCCGTGCCGATGACCGCGGCGGTCTGCGTCATCGTCATGCCGTTGTCCGCCATGGCGCGCGCGATGCCGAAGTCCATCACCTTGACGGTGCCCTGGCGCGTCAGCATGACGTTCGCGGGCTTGATGTCGCGGTGGATGATGCCGTTGCGGTGGCTGTACTCCAGGGCCTGGAGCACGCCCGCGGTCATCTCGAGCGCGCGTTCGGGCAGCAGCCGGCGGCCGGAGTGCAGCAGCTCGCGCAGCGTGGACCCGTCGACGTACTCCATCACGATGTACGGGATGGAGATCCCGTTGATGTAGTCCTCGCCCGTGTCGTAGACCGCGACGATCGCCGGATGGTTCAGCGACGCGGCGGACTGCGCCTCACGGCGGAAACGTGCCTGGAACGAGGGGTCGCGGGCCAGGTCGGCGCGGAGCGTTTTCACCGCGACGCTACGGCCGAGGCGGATGTCGCGGCCCAGATAGACCTCGGCCATACCGCCGCGGCCCAGGACCGCGCCCAGCTCGTACCGGTCGCCGAGGCGACGCGGCTCTTCCATAGCTTCCAGCCCTTCCCTTACCGATCCACGGCCCTGGGGACCGGTCCGACGGAACAAGCAGTGCGATGGACCGGGACTACTGCCTCCACTGCTCTGTCTGCCTATCCGAGTGTCGCAGGCGGCTTCGGCGCCGCTTGCCCCCGCCCGTCCCGGAACGTTCCCGGACACGGTACCGGGGCGTGCGATCCCCCGTGTGTCACGGACTGATCAAGTCCGGCGGCCGCGTTGTGCGGACTGTCCTGCGGACTTCCGTGCGGACTCCCGTACGGGCCGGGGTGCGGAGCGGCACGCGGACTATGGTGCGTGTCACTTCCCGAGCACCGCCTTCATCACCGCGACGGCCGTCGGGGCAGCGCTGCCGCAGCCGCTGATGTCGTCGCGGTCCGCGTTGCTGTCCTCGATGACCACGGCGACGGCGACCTTCTTGCCGTCGACCTCGCCGTAGGAGACGAACCACGCGTACGGGTTGTCCTTGTTGTTGACGCCGCGCTGCGCGGTGCCGGTCTTGCCGCCGACCTTGACGCCCGGGATCTGCGCCGTCTTGCAGGTGCCTTCGGTCACGACGCCCTGCATCATGTCCTGGAGCTGGCCGGCCACCGTCGGGCTGACCGCCTCGCTGATCTGCTTGGGCGAGGTCTGCTCGATGGTGTCCATGTTCTGCGACTTCAGCGAGTCGACCAGGTACGGCTGCATCATCTTGCCGTTGTTGGCGATCGTCGCGACGACGGACGCCATCTGCAGCGGCGTCGCCTGCACGTCCTGCTGGCCGATCGACGCGCGCATGGTGGCCGCGCCGTCCTTGTTGGACGGGAACAGGCTGGCCGACACGCGGGTCGGGATCTCCATGTTGTTCTTGGTGTCGACACCGGTCGGCGACTGGTAGTTGTACTTGCCGAAGTCGTTGAAGCCGAACGCCTCGGCCTGCTTCTTGACCGCGTCGTCGCCGAGCTGCGTGCCGATGCCCGCGAACACCGTGTTGCAGGAGTACTCCAGGGCGACCTTCAGCGTCGCGCCCGCGCACTTGCCCGGGCCCGCCTGGTCGATCAGCTCCTTGTTGGAGTTCGGGTAGCGGGACGGCGACTGGAAGTTCGTCGGTGCGTCCGGGTTGGCGTACTGGCCGCTGGAGAGCGCCGCCGCGGCGGTGATCAGCTTGAACGTCGAACCCGGCGCGTAGGTCGTGCGGATCGCCCGGTTCTCGGACGGCTTGGCCGGGTCCTGTTCGAGCGCCTTCCAGGTCTGGTCCTGGACCTTCTTGTCGTTCGTCGACAGCTTGCCGGGGTCGAACGACGGGGTCGAGACCAGGGTGAGGATCTTGCCGGTGGCCGGGTCGATCGCGGCGACGGCGCCGGTCTTGTTCTGGCTCACCAGCGAGTTGTAGGCGGCTTCCTGCGCCTTGCCGTTGATGGTCAGCGCGACGTTGCCGCCGCGCCGGTCCTTGCCGGTGATGGTGTCGATCACCCGGCGCACGAACAGCCGGTCGTCGTCGCCCGTGAGGATCGAGTCGTCGACGCTCTCCAGGAAGCTGCTGCCGTAGAACTGCGACTTGAAGCCGGTGACGGGGGCGTACATCGGGCCGTTGAGGTACGTCCGCACGTACTCGTACTTCTTGCTGTCCGAGTCTTCCGAGCCGGTGATCGGCTTGCCGTCCACCAGGAAGTCGCCGCGCGGGTGCGAATACGACTCGTACACACGGCGGTTGTTGTTCGGGTTGTCGGCGTAGTCCGCGGCCTTGACCACCTGGACCCAGTTGGCGCGCAGCATGAGTGCGGCCACCAGGACAAGGCAGAAGATGGACACCTTCCGGAGCGGCTTGTTCACTTGCGATCCCAATCCCTCACTGGCTGTGTCCTCTCGGTCCCGACGGACCTGTCGTGTCCCCGATCGGCGGGTGTCCCGGCTGGGAGCCCGATGACTGCTCCGGCGGCGCGGCGGGCCGCGGCGGCGTGGCAGGCGGCGCGGGGACGCCGGGGACTCCGCCGGGAACCGTCATCGCGTCGGGCGCTGCCGGTTCCGCGAAGCCCGCGGGAGGTCTGGCGGTGATCTGCGTCGCGTCGTCGGCACCCGCCGGGGGCGGTGCGGGCGCCCCGTTCGGCCCGTCCGGAGATCCGGATGCGGCGTTGGCGGGGGCGTCGGGCAGATCGCCGAGCGGCGAGCCGTGCACCGGAGTCGGCAGCGCCAGCTCGTCGGCATCGGCCGGGTCGAGCTGCTGGTTGGGCAGGTCGGAGTTGTTGCGGCGGCGGCGGCCGCCGCGGCTGTTCTGTATGGCGGCGACCTGGCCGGCCTCGACGGGTGCGGCGGGGCGGCGGGCGGTGTGGCTGATCACGATGAGGATCGCCACGAGTGCCCAGTTGGTGAGCACCGACGAACCGCCCTGCGCGAGGAACGGCATCGTCATACCGGTCAGCGGGATGAGGCCGGTGACACCGCCGGCGACCACGAAGACCTGGAGCGCCATGACCACCGACAGGCCCGCGGCGAGGAGCTTGCCGAACGGGTCGCGGGCGGCGAGGGCGGTACGCAGTCCGCGCTCGATGAGCAGCCCGTAGACCATGAAGATCGCCATCATGCCGGCGAGTCCGAGTTCTTCGCCGACCGACGTGAGGATGAAGTCGCTGTTGGCGGCGAAGCCGATCTCGCCCGGGTAGCCCTGGTTGAGGCCCTTGCCGAGGAGGCCGCCGCTGCCGTAGCCGAACAGCGCCTGGGCGAGCTGGTCGGAGTCGGTGACGGTGAGCTTGTCGACCGGCACGTCGTAGTAGTAGAGCGGGTCGAGCCAGGCGTGGACGCGGCTCTTCACGTGCGGCTCGATCGAGCCGACGATCCCCGCGCCGGCGGCCGACAGGGCGAGGCCGAACAGCAGCCAGCTGGTGCGCTCGGTCGCGATGTACAGCATGACCACGAACACGCCGAAGAACAGCAGCGACGTGCCGAGGTCGCGTTCCGCGACCAGGATGAGCAGGCTGAGCAGCCAGGCCACGAGTATCGGGCCCATGTCGCGGCCGCGCGGCAGGTACAGCCCCACGACCTTGCGGCTGGCCAGTGCGAGCGCATCGCGCTTGACCATGAGGTAGCCCGCGAAGAACACCGTGACGATGATCTTGGTGAACTCGCCGGGCTGGAACGACAGCGGGCCGAGCGAGATCCAGATCTTCGCGCCGTTGACCGCCGGGAAGGGGATCGGCGAGACCAGCAGCACCAGGGCGACCGCCATCGCGGTGTACGTGTAGCGCTGCAGGATCCGGTGGTCGCGCAGGAACGCGACGATGGCCAGGAACAGGATGATGCCGAGCGCCGACCACAGCAGCTGGGTCGGCGCGGTCTGCAGGGCCTTGCTGCGGCCGCGGGTCGGCTCCAGGCCGATGCGGTAGATCAGCACCAGGCCCATGCCGTTGAGGAACGTGGCCAGGGGCAGCAGCAGCGGGTCCGCGTAGGGCGCGAACTTGCGGACCACCAGGTGGGCGACGAAGGCGAGGGCGCCCAGGCCCAGGCCGTACGTCGCGAGGCCGGCGGGCAGCCTGCCGTCGCCCGCGAGCCCGATGTTGACGTACGCCAGCACCGGAACGAGCACCGCGAAGCCGAGCATCATCAGCTCGGTGTTGCGGCGGTTCGGTGCGGACTGCGGGGTGATCGTGGTGTTCCTGCCCACCGCGGCGCCGGTCCTCAACTCGAACCGTTCGGCTGAACGGCGCAGTTGGACACCTTGTCGGCTTGCTCGCCGGCGTCGAACTTCTGCGGTGCGACGGGCGGCGCCGTGGTCGGCGGAGCGCTGGAGGGCGGCGCGGTCGGGGCACCGGACTCGCCGGGTGCGGCGGTTCCGGCGGCGTTCTGCTTGACGGTGCCGCCGGGGCGCGACGTCGAGCGGGACGTCGAGGTCGCGGTCGGTGCTCCGGTGCGGATCGGCGCGGCCTGCCCGGTCGCGGACGCGGTCGTGGTCGGGCTCACCGTCTCACCTCCCGGCGTGGCGCCGTTCACCGGCGGCGTGGTCTGCCCCGGACTCTGGGTCTGGGGTACCTGGGAAGGGACGGTGACCGGGTGCGTCTGGTTCCACTCTTTGATACTCGTGCAGAGCCCCGCCTGGTCGCGGACCTTGTCCATGTACTTGCGCGCGTCCGACAGGCCGGTCGCCTCGTAGTGGTCCTTGAGGCTCTGCTGGTAGGGCGCGGAGAACTGTGTGATGTCGATGTCGTGGTACGTCTGGTACGGGCTGGACAGCGAGATCCCGAAGACCTTCGTGTCGATGCCCTTGTAGACCGTCACGTTGTTGCCGTCGGCCGCGACGTAGTACTGCGTCTGCGTCCACCAGTACGCGCCGCCGAGCGCGGCCAGCACCAGGACGGCGGGCCCCCACACCGGCAGCGTCCGCCGCCACGCGGACTTCGGCTTGCGGCGGCTCTGCGGCGTCTCCGGGAGGAGCGCCTCCGCCTCGTATTCGCCCTGGGTGAGTTCGCGGGCCCGCGACGCGGGCGTGGTGGGCAGCGTCGTCGTGTCGCCCAGGTCCTCGGCGACCGCGCCGACCACCATGGGGATGTCGGACGGCGTCTGGTCGGAGTCGACCAGGTCGGCGACGATGCAGGTGATGTTGTCGGGGCCGCCGCCGCGCAGTGCGAGCTGGATGAGTTCCTGGACGGCTTCGCGCGGGTCGGCGTAGGCGAGCAGGGTGTCCTGCATCGTCTCCCGGCTGACCACACCGGAAAGCCCGTCGCTGCAGATGAGGTAGCGGTCGCCGAGCCGGGCTTCGCGCAGTGTCAGATCGGGCTCGACCTGGCCGCGGCCGTCGAGCGCGCGCATCAGCAGGGACCGCTGCGGGTGGTGGCCGGCTTCCTCTTCGGTGATGCGGCCTTCGTCGACGAGCCGCTGCACCCAGGTGTGGTCCTGGGTGATCTGCTCGAGGGCCCCGTCGCGCAGCAAGTAGGCGCGCGAGTCGCCGACATGCACCATGCCGAGGCCGGAGCCGGTCCACAGCAGGGCGGTGAGCGTGGTGCCCATGCCCTCGAGACCGGGGTCGTCCTCGATCATCACGCGGAGCCGGTCGTTGGCCCGGTCGACGGCCAGCCGGAGGACCTCGCGGAGGTCGGTGCCCGGCAGGTCCTCGTCGAGTTCGACCATCGTCGAAAGGACTTCGGAACTTGCCACCTCGCCCGCGGCGGCGCCGCCCATGCCGTCGGCGACCGCGAGCAGCCGCGGACCGGCATAGCCGGAGTCCTCGTTGCCCTCACGGATCATGCCTTTGTGTGATCCGGCGGCGAAGCGGAGAGAGAGGCTCATTCAGGCTACCTGCGCAGCTCGATAACGGTCTTGCCGATGCGGATCGGCGCTCCGAGGGGAACGGGGGTGGGGCCGGTCAAGCGCGTGCGGTCCAGGTAGGTGCCGTTCGTCGACCCGAGGTCCTCGACGATCCAACTGCCGTCCGGGGCCGGGTAGATACGGGCGTGGCGGCTCGACGCGTAGTCGTCGTCGAGCACGATGGTGGAGTCGTGGGCCCGCCCGATGGTGATCTGCTGGTCGGTCAGATTCATCGTGGTGCCGGTCAGCGAACCGCCGGTGATGACGAGCTTGGACGGGGTGTTGCGGGCACCGTTCGGACGGCGGCCGCCGCGCGCCTGCGCGGGCGGGCCTTGCGCGGCCTGCGGAGCGGCCGCGGCCGCAGCCGCGGGCGCCCCTGCGGGCACCGGGGCGGCACCGCGGCGGCGCATCGGCCGCTGGGTCACCCGGGTACCGAACAGGTCGCTGCGGATCACCTGCACGGCCACGATGACGAAAAGCCACAGCACCGCGAGGAAACCCAGCCGCATGACGGTGAGGGTCAGCTCAGACATGCGCCCGATGTCACCCCTCGGATTGACGGAACACGACGGTGGTACTGCCCAGCACGATCCTCGATCCGTCTCTCAGGCCGGCACGCGTGCAGTGCTGGCCGTCGACGACGATGCCGTTCGTCGAGCCGAGGTCGGCGATCGAGGCGGGCGGACCGACTCTGATCTCGGCGTGGTGCCGCGAGACGCTCGGGTCGTCGACCCGGATGTCCGCGTCGGTGCTGCGCCCCAGTTTGGCGGCCGCAGCGGTCAGTTCGTGACGCATCCCGTTGATCTCGACCCAGGTGCGGAGCACCGGGGCCGGCGGCCGGTACGGGGCCGGCGCGGGTCCGGGCGGCGGGGCCGGCGGCCGCGGCGGAAGTCCGCCGGCCGCGGGACCCGGACCGATCGGGGCGCCGGGCATGCCGCTCGCCTGCGGATGCGGCGAGTGGCCTTGGTACTGGGGTGTGTGGCCCTGCGGCGGTTGCCCGGGGCCGCTGCCGTACTGCTGGTCGTAGTGCGGCGGCTGGGCAGACGCTACCGCTCCCGGGCCGCCGAAGTCCGGTCCGCCCTGCGACTGGCTGCCGGCGAGGGCCTGGCTGCGTACCCGGTAGAGGCCGGTGTCCAGGTCGTCGGCCTGCTCGAAGTGGACCTCGACGGGGCCGATGAAGGAGTAGCGCTGCTGCTGCGCGTAGTCGCGGACCATGGTCGACAACTCGGCGCCGAGCTGCTGCGCGTAGGGGCTGAGGCGCTCGTAGTCGTGCGAGCCCAGCTCCACCACGAAGTCGTTCGGCACCATCGTGCGCTCGCGGTTCCAGATGGTGGCGTTGCTGTCGCACTCGCGCTTGAGCGCGCTGGCGATCTCCACGGGCTGGACATCCGACTTGAACGCCTTGGCGAAGGCGCCGTTGACCAGGCCCTCAAGTCGTTGTTCGAACTTCTTCAGGACACCCATGGGCACCTCCTTCCTTCAAGCGTCGCCGTCGTCTTCCGGGGCACGGTCCGGCCCGGCCGGGCATGCTCCGGTCGGGCCGGTCCTACAGTCTGCTTGCCGATCCGCTCACTGATCGTATCCACGCTCGGGAAACGGGCATGGTTCCCCGCCATGGTCACTGTAGGGAGTGTTGGCTCTCACAAGGATTCCTACACCCCCGGCCCTTCGTCCTGGCTCGCTTGTCGTAGTTGCAGTGTGACCACGTGCGTCTACCCCGCCCCACGCCGTCCTATCGCGGGCGGCGCAGGTCAAGCATGCCGGAGTCGCGGGCGCGGCGGGGATGGGCCCGGAGAAAGAAGGTGCACAAAGAGGGGCCCGGTAAGGGAGAGGAAGGAGCGGGGCGCGGATGGGGCGGAGAAGAGGAGAGACGAGTGGGGGAAGAAGGAGCAGCGGGGGATGCGGCGGGGGTCGGCCCGGGGGGCGGCGAGTGTGCGGCGGACGGGTGCTGTGGAGCCGCCGAGGGTGTGGTGATCATGTGCCGCGGGTATCGATGTGAATCGGCCCCCGCATCCGTGCTAATCTTCAATTGCTCGCGCGGGTGGCGGAATAGGCAGACGCGCTGGATTCAGGTTCCAGTGCCCGAAAGGGCGTGGGGGTTCAACTCCCCCCTCGCGCACCGAGCAAGAGGCCCGCAGGTCATAGACCTGCGGGCCTCTGGCATGTCCGGGATCGGGCGGGTTGCGGGCCCGATCGGGCCTGGCTGAGGGCCGGGCGCGGTGTGCGCGGAGTGGTCGAGAGCCGGCGCGATTCGGACGACCGCGTCGGCGGAGGCGCATTTCTCAGGCGGCGCAGGCGGCTTCGGCGTAGGTGATCCGGGCGACGGCGGGCGCCGAGACGATCTGGACGGTGTCCGCGCCGGGGATCCGGACGTGGACGAAGCCGCCGTCGAGGGCGAAGTCCGCGTCGGCGGAGGCCGTGCGCACGCCGCCCTTTCCGACGAGCGTGTAGCCGTCCCGCAGATGCACGGTTCCGGTGCGCCAGTTCGCGGTCATGCCTGCACCTCCGGGAAGTCGAGCAGGGGCTCTGCCAGGTGGTTGAAGTAGTTCGCGAGTGTGTTGAGCGCCACATGCGCGGTGATCTCCGCGAGTTCGGCGTCGGTCACGTCGGCCGCGCGAGCCGCGGCGAGGCTGTCGTCGGCGACCCGGCCGCGGGTGCGGACGATCTCGCGGGCGATCCGAAGGACGGCGTCGGTGTGCGGATCGTCGTCGGCGGCGTCCCGGGTCTTGGCGAGCTGTTCGCCGGTGAGCCCCATCTTGCTGCCGCGCAGCGTGTGCGCGCTCACGCAGTAGGTGCACGCGTTTTCCTGGGCGATGAGCAGCGCGAGCTGCTCGCGGATGCGGGCGCGCAGGGCGCCGCGGGTGAGGGCGTCGCGCATGGCGAGGTAGCCCTGGAGGGCGGCGGGGCTGTTGGCGAGGGTGCCGTAAAGGTTGGGGACGCGGCCGAGTTGGGCCTGGGTCTGGGCGAGGACTCCGTGCGGGTCGCCTTCGGCGAGGGGGATGCGCGGCATGGTGCTGGCTCCAAACGGTACTGATCGGTTCCGTTCCTTCGTCGAGCAGGACGGTACTGATCGGTTCCGTTTGCGGTCAAGAGGGATTAGCCTCGTGGCCATGCCGGTTCAAGCACGCGAACGACTGCTCGCCGCCGCCGAGGACCTCTTCTATGCGGAGGGCATCCGGGCGGTCGGGGTGGAGCGCATCCTGAGCGTGTCCGGGGTGGGGCGCGCGTCCTTCTACCGCCACTTCCCGGGCAAGGACGATCTGGTGGTGGCGGTGCTGCGGGCCCGCGACGTGCGGTGGCGGGCGTGGCTCGCCGAGCGCGTCGAGGCACACGGCGGTGGCCCCCTCGCGGTGTTCGACGCGTTGGCGGAACGGTTCGCGCGCGAGGATTTCCGCGGCTGCGCGTTCATCAACACGATGGTCGAGTCCGCCGACCCGGACAGTGCGGCGCACCGGGTGGCGGCGGAGCACAAGGCCGCGGTGGCGGACTACGTGCGCGGGCTGCTGGTCGGCGAGGGCGTCGCCGACCCGGACGCCCTGGCCCGGCGCTTCGTGCTGCTGATGGACGGGGCGATCGTCACGGCGCTGCGCGAGCGCACGCCGGAGGCGGCCGGGCGGGCACGCGAGGTGGCGGAAGCGTTGCTTGCCGCTGCGCGGCGTTAGCGGAACTTAGGATCGTTTTGTCCGGGTATACCGGAGGTCTTGCTCTTCCGGCACGTCCCGTCCTGCTGGTCGTCGATCCCGGTTCGGAGGCCGCTTGTGGTCGCGCTTGCCGCGCTGGCGTTGAGCGTCCTCTGGTACGTGCTGCGCGGCGTGGGATACCTGTGGAAGCCCGCGGCGCGGGTGGTCGGGCAGTTGGCGCCGTGGACGGTGAAGCTGCGGGCGTGGGTGCTGTCGGCGCCGGCGACGTTCGTCTACATCGCGTTGTTCACCATGGGCACCTTCGTGCAGAAGACCGCGCCGCCCCGGCTGATCGATCTGCTGGTGAAGGTGGACAGCACCAACCTGCACCGGCTGTCCGACGACCCGGCGACCGTGCTGGTGACCAGCGCGGTGTGGGTGGCGGACCGCGGGTCGGGCCTGTCGATGTACATCGCGGTGTTCGCCACGGTCGTGGCGTGGGCGGAACGGCGGTACGGGACGCCGCGGTTGATTCTGATCGCGATCAGCGCGCACGTGCTGGGCTCGCTGTGCACGGCGCGGGTGGAGCGGTGGGCGATCGACACCGGGCGGGCGCCGGAGAAGCTGATCCGGGCGACGGACGTCGGGGTGAGCTACATCATGGTCGGCTGCTGTGCGGCCGCCGTGCTGATCATGTGGAGCTGGGTGCGGCTGGTCGGGGTCGCGGTCATGGTGATGGTCGTGGTGGTGCCGGTGCTGACGAGCCGCACGGTGTGGGACTTGGGGCACCTGTTCGCGACGCTGTTCGGGCTGGGTGCGGCGCTGCTCGTGCGGTCGGCGGGCCCGCTGCGGGAGCCGCCGCCGTTGACGGAGCCGTGGGGGCGGGGCGTGCGGGGGGCGTCGCGGCCTCGGGAGGACGAGTCGGTGTGAGTCCGCCGCGGCCGGTCAGCAGGCGCAGGCGATGCCGGAGGCCGGGGCGGTGAGCGGGTCGGGGGCGGTGCGGGTGAGGCCGGCGGCGGTCTCGTAGGCGAAGCCTTCGCGGGCCCAGTACTCGAACCCGCCGATCATTTCCTTGACCTGGTAGCCGAGGCGGGCGAAGGCGAGCGCGGCCTTGGTGGCCCCGTTGCAGCCGGGCCCCCAGCAGTAGGTGACGACGGTCGCGTCGCGGGCCACGAGGTCCGGCGCGAGTTCGGCGATGCGTGCCGTGGGGATGTGCAAGGCGCCGGGGATGTGGCCCTGGTCCCAGCCGACTTGGTGCCGCGAGTCGACGACCACGATGCCGGGGGCGCCGGAGGTGAGGTCGGCGTGGACGTCGGAGACGTCCGCTTCGAAGGCGAGCCGGGCGGCGAAGTGCGCGGCGGCGGCTTCGGGGGATGCGGCCGGGGTGTGGGTGACGGCGGACGGGGTCATGTCCTTCTCCTTGGCAGGGTGCTTGCCGGCGCTTGTGCGTGGCGCTCGCTGACGTGGTCGATCCTCGCCGTCTGGAGTGGGCCGTCGACAGTGGCGGGAACGACCCCTACCGCTAAGATCCCGCCATGGTTGCGGTGGAGGGACCGGTCGGGCCGGCGTCGGCGTTCTGCGGGTCGGTGGCGGTGCTGGCGTTCGACGGGATGGCCCCGTTCGAACTGGGGTCCGTGGTGGAGATCTTCGGTCTGCCGCGGCCCGAGCTGGGCGTGCCCTGGTACCGGTTCTTCGTGTGCGGGGAGAGCCGCGAGCCGCTGCGGGTGGTGGGCGGGTTCTCGATCACCGTGGAGCACGGGCTGGATGTGCTGGCGGCCGCGGACACGGTGATCGTGCCGGGTGTCGCGGACGTCCGGGGGCAGGTGTCTCCGGCGCTGGTCGAGGCGCTGCGGGCGGCCCGGGCGCGCGGGGCGCGGATCGTGTCGATCTGCTCGGGCGCGTTCGCATTGGCGGCGGCCGGGTTGCTGGACGGGCGGACGGCGACGACGCATTGGAAGTACGCGGAACTGCTGGCGGAGCGGTATCCGCAGGTGCGGGTCGACGCGGATGTCCTGTACGTGGACGGCGACGACGTGCTGACGAGCGCGGGCAGCGCGGCGGGCTTGGACCTGTGCCTGCACCTGGTCCGCAAGGACCATGGCGCCAAGGTGGCCAATGCGGTGGCGCGGCGGCTGGTGATCCCCCCGCACCGGGAGGGCGGCCAAGCGCAGTTCATCCGCGCGGCGGTAGGCGAGGTGGACGGCGACGACGGGATCGCCCTGTCGATGGCGTGGGCGCTGGAGCACCTGGCCGAACCGATCACGGTGGCGGACCTGGCGGCGCAGGCGCACGTGTCGCAGCGGACGTACCTGCGCCGGTTCGCCGCGCAGACGGGCACCAGTCCGGTGCGGTGGGTGCTGACGCAGCGCATCCGGGCCAGCTTGGCCCTCCTGGAGGAGACGGCGGCGTCGGTGGAGGAGGTCGGGGCGGCGGTGGGCTTCGAGAGCCCGGTCACCTTCCGGCACCACTTCGGCCGTGCGATGGGGACGTCGCCGAGCGCGTACCGGAAGGCGTTCCGGGCGTCGGCCGCTTAGGCACGCCCTGGTTCCGCCCGTCGGGCGCCGATGTCGGTGCGGCCCGCTAGCTTCCCTCCGCTGTCGGAGCGGGCTGGTAGGCGTTGGAGGTCACATATGGGTGCGTCGAGCTGGTGGTATGTGACGCGGTACCAGGAGGACTTCGGGCAGGCGCTGCGCGTGCTTCAGGACGAGGTGTTGGCGTCCGGGGACTTCGTCGACCCCGCCGAGTGGGGCATGCCGGTGCTCCGGTCGCCCGTCGACCTGTTCGAGAACGAGATCTACTGGGAGTTCCTGGGTACCTGCGGGACGCACTCGGTCCTGGACGTCAATCGGGTGATCGACGCCGAAGCCGCCCCGGAGCTCGGCGCGGTGCTGCCGGTGAGCGCCGCGGAAGTCGTCGAACGGTACGGGACGGACCAGCCGACGCGCGACGATCTCGCCGACCCGGACGAGCAGTTGCCGATGATGGACAGCATGCCCAAGTGGAGCGGCTCCTGCATGGTGCTCTACGCGGACGGGGTCCCGGACGAGATCGTCTTCTGGGGTGTGTCAGGCGACTGACCGCCGTCCGGGCCTTTCGCGGCCCGCGTGACCACCAACGGCCCCAGCACCCGGGTGCCCGGGCCGACGGCGCCGCCCGGGCCCGGGAGTTGGGTGGTGTTGTCGGCGGTGAGTTCGCCCCGGCAGTGGGCGCAGGTGGTGACCGGGGTTGTCGTGGTGCCGCAGTCGTGGTGGTGGATGCGCATCGGCGGGCCGGCGGGGGTGGGGTACCAGCGGTCGCCCCAGGCCATCAGGGCGAGGAGGACGGGGTACAGCTCCTTGCCCTTGGGCGTGGCCAGGTAGTGCTCGCGGGGCGGGTGGGACTGGTACTGCTCGCGGGTCAGGACGCCTTCGTCGACGAGGCGGGTCAGGCGGGCGGCCAGGACCTTGCGGGAGATGCCCAGGTCGGTGGCCAGGTCGTCGAAGCGGGTGACGCCGCAGATGACGTCGCGCATGATCAGCGCCGTCCACGCGTCGGCGAACAGGTCGGTCGCGCGGGCGATCGAGCAGGCGACGTCGGCGAGGGGGGTCCTGGTCATACGTCCAGCGTAGTCGGGTTCCTTGAGGGAACTCGAGTGTGTTACGTTCGCGGGAAGGTGGGTTCCCTGAGGGAACTCGTGTCGGTCCCGAAGGGGATGCCATGGCCGCCTCCGCACCGCGTATCGAACTGGACGGCCGCGATCCCGCGGCGGTGGACGGTCGTCAGCTCCGCGCTGTCGCGTTCCAGGACGTGCGCCTGGCGTACGTGCGCGAGGTGGTGCGCGATGCCGGGTCGGCGGGCGCGGGCAACGCCGCGCTGGTGGTGGGGAACGGGCGCGGGCCGTTGGCGGGATCGCTGGCCGGGCTCGGGTTCGCGGTGACGGCGGCGGATCCCTCGGCCGTTGCGACCGAGATGGCGCGGACGGAGAGCGCCGCGCGGGGGCTCCCGGTCGAGCACGTGGTGGCCGACGCGCAGAAACTCCCGGTGGGCGATGGGGCGTTCGGACTGGTGTACGTGGCGGACACCCTGGAGACGTCGGCGGATCTCGACGGCGTGGTCCGGGAGGCGGCGCGTGTGCTGGCCCCGGACGGGGTGCTCGTCTACGACACCGTGAACCGGACGTGGTTGGCGAAGGCGATCTACCTGGGCGCCTTCCAGCGGTTCCCGGGGACGCGGATCATGCCGCCGGGGCGGTACGCGGCCGAGCGCCTGCGCACGCCGGGCGAAATGGCGGGCGTCCTCGCCCGGCACGGTCTGGCGAACGAGGACACACGCGGATTCAAGCCGCGCAACCCGCTGCATCTGGTGAGGGCCACGCGCAAGCGCCGGCAGGGGAAGATCACCGACGAACAGATCCCGCCGCTGGTCGACTTCGTGCTGGGCGGGGAACCCCTGGTCACCTACCTGGGGTATGCCCGGCGAACGGCTCGGTGAGCAGCGCGATCGGAGTCGCCGCGGCGCGGGAGAGGGCGTCGAGGATGCGGCGGCCTTTGTCGGCGGTGGCCAGGGACGGGTGGCCGATCACGCCGTTCGGGGCGTAGGCCTGGATGCCCAGGGTGAGGAGATGCGGGCGGTCGGGGGCGTCGTGGTCGCCGGCCGGGTGTCCGGGGCGGACGAGGTCGGGCGCGGCATACAGGAGGAGTGAGGCCTCCAATTCGCCGGCGTGCATGTCCGCGCTGAGGCTGGTGTGCAACTCGGCGGCGTCGCGGGCTTGTTGCCAGTCCTGACGGGTGGGGAAGAGGGCCACGAGCGGTCGAGTGGTGTTGGCCTCTTGGACGAGGTTGGACAGCGCGTAATTGCCGCCGTGTGCGTTGACGATCAGCAAGGTGTCGATGCCGGAGGCGCGGAGCGAGCCGCGGATGTCCGCGACCACGGCCAGCAGGGTGGTCGCGCTGATGCTGACCGTGCCCGGGAATGCGGCGTGTTCGTGGCTGCACGACACGGTGACGGCGGGCAGCAGGAAGCCGCCGTGGTCGGAGGCGATGCGGTCGGCGACCAGCGTCGCGATGACGGTGTCGGTGGCCAGGGGCAAGTGGTCGCCGTGCTGTTCGAAGCTGCCGACGGGGAGTACCGCGAACCGCGGCCGGGCGGTGCGAAGGTCGGCCGTGGTGGTGCGGGGGAGCGCGAAATCCATGGGGCCAGGATTGCCGAGCGGAGGCGGCGGCCGCGGCAACCGCGGCCCCTGTGGCCGCGTCGGACCTAGCGATAGCTTCGGGTGGGGCCCGCCACAGGCGCGGGGGACGGAGGGTGTGCGATGGCGGTGGCCGAGGCCGTGGGCACGGCGCGGGACGAGGAAAACGCGGTGCTGGAAGGGCGCGCGTTCCGGGTGCCGGGGTTCCGGACGTGGGGGAACCGGAGCGCCAAGGCGGAGGGGAAGGCGCTGCGCAAGGCGTTCTCCCGCGGGGAGCACGCGCGTTTCGAGACGGCCGCGGACCGGCCGGACGTCGTCGACGTCGTCGAGCAGGCCAACGCGGGGCGTCTGGACCACCTGGTCCCGATCCGGATCGGCCGGATGGTGGCCACGCCCTTCGCGTTCCTGCGCGGGTCGGCCGGGCTGATGGCCGCGGACCTGGCGAACACGCCGGTCACCGGGGTCGACGCGCAGATCTGCGGTGACGCGCACGCCGGGAACTTCGGGCTGTACGGCAGCGCGGACGGGCGTCTGGTGATGGACGTCAACGACTTCGACGAGACCACCCCGGGGCCCTGGGAGTGGGACCTGAAGCGGCTCGCGGCAAGCCTCGTGGTCGCGGCGCGCGTCGGCGGCGCGGCGGAGGACGTGGCGCGGGACGCGGCCCGGGACGCCGCGGAGGCGTACCGGAAGACGATGGCGCTGCTGGCCGGTATGCCGGTGCTGCAGGCCTGGCAGGCGATCGCCGACGAGTCGCTGGTGTGGCACGCGGAAGCGCACGATCTGACCGGGCTGCTGGAGCAGGTCTCGGCGAAGGCGCGGAAGAACACCAGCGCCAAGTTCGCGTCCCGGTCGACGGTGGAACTCGGCGACGGGCGGCGCCGTTTCGTGCCGGATCCGCCGGTGCTGACGACGGTGGACGACGCGACGGCGGAGGCGGTCGCGCAGTCGCTGGCGTCGTATGCGGGGACGCTTTCGCCGGAGCGCCGGCCGATGTTCGCGCGGTTCGCGGTGGAGGACGTGGCTTTCCGGGTGGTGGGGACCGGCAGCGTCGGGCTGCGGTCGTATGTGGTGATGCTGGAAGGCAGCGGCGACGAGCCGCTGGTGCTGCAGGTGAAGGAGTCCCGGCGGTCGGCACTAGCCCCGTATCTGGGGATCGGCCACGACGCGCACGAGGGCCGCCGGGTGGTCTTCGGGCAGAAGATCATGCAGGCGGTGACGGACTCGCTGCTGGGTTGGACGACGGTCGAGGGACTGCCTTTCCAGGTGCGGCAGTTCCGGAACATGAAGGGCAGCATCGACGCGAGCCTGCTGCCCGGCGACCAGATCGACGACTACGCGCGGATGACGGGCGCGCTGCTGGCCCGCGCGCACAGCCACTCGGTCGATCCGAAGCTGCTGGCCGGATACTGCGGCAAGAACGGCAGGTTGGACGAGGCGATCGCGGACTTCGCGGTGGCGTACGCGGACCAGACCGAGCGGGACCACGAGCGGCTGGTCGCGGCGGTGGCGGCGGGACGGCTGCCGGCGGAGACCGGGGTCTGAGAGCGCCGCGGCGTCCCGGCGTCGGGCGGCCGGACCGATGGGCCGGGCCGTGGCGCCGGGGTGGATGTGCCGTTCCGGAAACAGCTTGGTGGAAAGCGGTTTCCGGAACGGCGACCCGTCTCACACCGCGCCGTAGCCTCCCCCGCCCGGCGTCTCGATCTCCAGGACGTCGCCGACCGCGACGTCCACCACGTCGAAGCCGGCCAGCGTGACCGTCCCGCCGTCCGCGCGCACGACCCGGTTGCGGCCCAGCGCGCCCGGCGCGCCGCCCGCCATGCCGTACGGCGGCACCCGCCGGTGGCCGGACAGCGTGCACACCGTCATCGGCGCCAGGAACCGGATCCGGCGGACCGCGCCGTCGCCGCCGCGCCACCGGCCCGGACCCCCGCTGCCCGGACGGATCGCGAACTCCTCCAGGCGGACCGCGAACCGCGACTCCAGCACCTCGGGGTCGGTCAACCGCGAATTCGTCATGTGCGTCTGCACCACCGACGCGCCGTCGAAGCCGTCCCCCGCTCCGGAACCCGAGCCCAGCGTCTCGTAGTACTGGTCCGACGCGTCGCCGAAGGTCACGTTGTTCATCGTCCCGGAGCCCTCCGCCTGCACGCCCATCGCGGCGTACAGCGCGCCGGTGACCGCCTGCGACGTCTCCACGTTCCCGGCGACGACCGCCGCCGGGAACTCCGGGGCGAGCATCGACCCCGGCGGGATCACGATCGTCAACGGCCGCAGGCAGCCCTCGTTGAGCGGGATCTCGTCCGCGACCAACGTGCGGAACACGTACAGGACGGCCGCGGTGACCACCGACGACGGCGCATTGAGGTTCGTCGCGAGCTGAGCCGACGTACCGCCGAAGTCGATCGTCGCGGACCGCGAGGAGCGGTCCACGGTGACCCGGACCTCGATGACCGCGCCGTTGTCCGTCTCGTAACGGTAGTGGCCGTCCTCCAACGCGTCGATGACCCGGCGGACCGCCTCCTCCGCGTTGTCCTGCACATGGCGCATGTAGGCCTGCACCACGTCGAGGCCGAAGTGCCGGATCATCCGGCGGACTTCCTCGACACCCTTGGTGTTCGCCGCCACCTGCGCCCGGAGATCGGCGAGGTTCGCCTCCGGGTTGCGCGACGGGTACTCCGCCTCGGACAGCAGCCGCCGGGTCTCCGCCTCGCGGAAACGCCCGCCGTCGACCAGCAGCCAGGCGTCGAACAGCACGCCCTCCTCGGCGATCGACGTGCTGCCCGCGGGCATCGAACCGGGCGTGATGCCGCCGATCTCGGCGTGGTGGCCGCGGGCGGCGACGAAGAACAGGATCTCCGGACCGGCCGCATCGCCGCCGTCCTCGGCGAAGACCGGCGTGATCACCGTGACGTCCGGCAGGTGCGTGCCGCCGTGGTACGGGTCGTTCACCGCGTACACGTCGCCGGGCTTCAGCCCCGCCCCGCGCCGCCGGATGACCTCCTTGACCGCGCTGCTCATCGACCCCAAGTGCACCGGGATGTGCGGTGCGTTCGCGATCAGGTTGCCGTCCGGGTCGAAGAGCGCGCACGAGAAGTCCAGGCGCTCGCGGATGTTGACCGACTGCGCGGTGGACTCCAGGGAACTGCCCATCTGCTCCGCGATGGACATGAAGAGGTTGTTGAAGATCTCCAGGAGCACCGGGTCGACCGCGGTGCCCTCCCGTGCCGACGCGAGCGCCGCGACCCGCTCGACGCGCAGGTGGCCGCCGCGGGTGGCGGTGGCCCGCCAGCCTTCGTCCACGACGGTGGTGGAGTTCGGGTCGGTGATGATCGCCGGGCCGGCGATGTGCTCGTCCACGGCCATGGACGCCCGGCTGCGCAGCGGAATGTCGCGCCAGGTGCCGGACACGTAGGTGCGCACCGGCACCGCCTCGGCGGGGCCGCGCGCGTCGTCGTCCGCGGCTTCGAGGCGCTCCGGCTGATCGGTCAGGCCGGTGGCCTCGGCGGACAGCGATTCGACGACCAGCGGTCGGTCCATGAGGAACGAATAGGTGCGGCGGTGCACGCCCTCGAATGCGGCCGTCATGGCGTCCGGCTCCGCGAAGTCGACCGCGAGCGCGGTGTCGGTGCCCTGGTAGCGCAGGTGGGCGCGCCGCGTGACGCGGATGCGGTCGGCGGGCACCCCTTCGTCGAGGAGTTCGGCGCGTGCGGCGGCCTCCAGGTCGGCGGCGGCCGAGGTCAGGCGTGGCATGACCGCCACGGACAACTCGGCCTCCACCGCGTGCTGCCGCATCGTCGTGGTGTCCGCGAGGCCGATGCCCAGCGCGGACAGCACACCCGCCATCGGCGGCACGAGAACGGTGCGGATGCCGAGCGAGTCGGCGAGTGCACACGCGTGCTGGCCGCCCGCGCCGCCGAACGTCGTCAGCGCGTACTCGCCGACGTCGTGGCCCTTCTCGACCGAGATGCGCTTGACCGCGTTGGCGGTGTTCGCGACCGCGATCCGCAGGAAGCCCTCGGCGACCTCCTCCGGGGTGCGGTCGTCGCCGGTCGCCGTGCGGATCTCCACGGCCAGGTCGGCGAACCGGCGGCGGACTGCCGCGGCGTCCAGCGGCTGGTCCCCGTCCGGGCCGAAGACGTGCGGGAAGAACGCCGGCTGGATGCGGCCGAGCATGACGTTGGCGTCGGTCACCGTCAGCGGACCGCCGTTGCGGTAGCAGGCGGGGCCGGGATCGGCGCCCGCCGACTCCGGGCCCACCCGGTAGCGGCCGCCGTCGAACCGCAGAATCGATCCCCCGCCCGCCGCGACGGTGTCGATGGCGAGCATCGGGGCGCGCAGCCGGACACCCGCGACCTGGGTGTCGAAGACCCGCTCGTACTCGCCCGTGTAATGCGAGACGTCGGTGGACGTGCCGCCCATGTCGAAGCCGATGATCTTGTCGTATCCGGCGAGTTCGGACATGCGGGCCATGCCCACGATGCCGCCCGCGGGACCCGACAGGATCGCGTCCTTGCCGCGGAAGTGGTGCGCTTCCGCGAGCCCGCCGTTGGACTGCATGAACATCAGCCGGACGCCCGGGAGCTGGTCGGCGACCTGCGCGACGTAGCGGCCCAGCACCGGTGACAGATAAGCGTCCACGACGGTGGTGTCGCCGCGCGGCACGATCTTCATCAGCGGACTGACCTCGCTGGACAGCGAGATCTGCGGGAAGCCGATCTCCGCGGCGAGCGCGCCGACGGCCTCCTCGTGCGCCGGGTTCTCGTAGCTGTGCAGGCAGACGACGGAGACGGCCCGGATGCCCGCGTCGTACGCGTCCCGGAGTCCGCCGGCGAGCGCGGCCAGGTCGGGGGCGCGGAGTTCGGTGCCGTCCGCGGCGATCCGCTCGTCGACCTCGACGACCCGCTCGTACAGCGACTCCGGCAGGTCGATGCGGCGCGCGAAGATGCTCGGCCGGTTCTGGTAGCCGATCCGCAGCGCGTCCCGGAAGCCGCGGGTGATGACCAGGAGCGTGCGGTCGCCTTTGCGTTCCAGCAGGGCGTTGGTGGCCACCGTGGTGCCCATCCGCACCTGGTCGACGAGTTCCGGCGTGACGGGGGTGTCGGCGGGCAGGTCGAGCAGCGCGCGGATCCCGGCGACCGCGGCGTCGCGGTAGCGGGCCGGGTTCTCGGACAGCAGCTTGTGCGTGACCAGGCGGCCGTCCGGACGGCGGGCGACGATGTCGGTGAACGTGCCGCCGCGGTCGACCCAGAACTGCCAGCGCCGACTCGTCACTTTGCCTCCCGGTGGCTGGGAACGACCTGATACCACCGGTTTTACCGGTAGCCGGGCCGAAACGGACCCGGGCGGGGCCGGAAAACACGTCGGGAGTGCGTCACGTCGGCGCGGGGCGTCCCGCGGAATGCGGGCGGCCCGGCGCGGCGCGTAGTCCACGTGCGCCGGCCGGGCCGTCGGGTGGCGGCTGCCGGGTGCCTGGGGGACACCCGGCCGAGGCCCGCCTGGCGAGCGGGCCGGATGGTGCTGTGCTGGTCCGACGACCGTCGAGGAATCCCCCGTATGGAATCCGGCGCTGCCGCACTGCCGTCGAACCGCAGTGCGACGCTGCGCCGGGCTCCACTGCCCGAAGTCCTCGCCGGGGTCGGCGTTCAGGTCGATCCTCTGGTGCTGCGTCCCTGGCTTGCGAGGGCCCGCTCCGGGCTACGGAGTCGCCGGGAAGGCCCTCGGCGTTGGTGCGTGGCTCCCGGCGTCAGGCCTGCGGCTGTTTGACCGAGGCTATGGAACGGCGGGTGAAATCGACCAGGTGCTCGCGGCGGCGGGCCCGAGCCTGGTCCGTGTCGGTTTCGGTGCCCAGGATGATGCGCGCCATCTGCGGCATCGTGGACTGCCACGCGGCGATCCCGATCAGCGAGAACAGGAGCTGAGCCACGTCGGGGGTGGGCTGCACGCCGAGGTGTTCGGCGAACTCCTGCAACTTGACGGCGTAGCTCGTGGCCCGCCGGTCCTCGTCCGGGATCGGTTCGTTCCCGTAGTACAGCGCCTCCCACAGCAGCAGCCGGAGCAGCTCCGGACGTGCGATGTAGAAGTCGTAGATCTGCGCGACGTACTCGGCCGGATCGTCACTCGGCATCGTGACGACCGCAGTCAGCTCTTGGAGCGACTCGCTGAGAACGTGCTGGAACAACTGCTCCTTATTGCCGAAATAGGCGTAGATGCGTTCCTTGTTCACTCCGGCGCGCAAGGCGATGCGGTCGACGCGGGCGCCGGCAATGCCGTGCTCGGCGAATTCCGCGCGGGCGGCGTCGAGAAGTTTGGCTCGGGTACGTGCGGTGTCGGGCGGCATGGCTGGATCTTATCCCCTCTAGCCAACTGCTTGGTTGGATCGACTGGCCAGGGACGGCCCGACCATGCTGCCCTAAGACTTAGGCTGGCGTGGGCTGTTGTGAGTGATTTGATCTTCTCGACACCTAACAGGTTTGTAAGGAAGGGATCGACGGAGCGTGTTCGGCCCTTGCCGTGCAGCGCCGTTCACCCCGGGTAGACGGCCGCCAAGGAGGGCGAAGCACTGCGATGGAAGCTGACTACGCACCGGTGACGTGGACGGACCCGCACGTGACGGAACTGGAGCAGGAGGTCGCCGGGGTCGAGGCGGGCCTGCTGGACGCCGAGGTGGACGTCGCAACGTTGCGTGTCGAACTGGACAATCTTGCGTTCGCGCACCACCGCCGGCTCGGCCCGCTGTACGAGCGGCTCGACGAACTCGACGCCCTGTACGCCGAGGCGGTCGCGGCGCAGAGCGGCAAAGCCGACGACATCCGCCGCGCGCTGGAGGCGCGGGCGGCCGTCGACCCGATGCCCGACCTCGACGAACTGATGGACGCCTTCGGCGCCGAGCAGGAGCAGACGGTCGCCCCGCCGGAAGAGCGCCGGGTCAAGCCGAGCGAGGAAGCGCGCCGCCTGTACCGGGAGCTGGCCCGCCGGGCGCACCCGGACCTGGCGCAGGACGACGCGGAGAAAGAGCGCCGCGGGGACTTCATCGCGCGCGTGAACGCGGCTTACGCGGCCGGGGACATCGCCGGGCTGATGGCCCTCGACGAGGAGTGGGCGTCGGGCGCCCCGGGGGCGGCGCAGCCGACCGGCCCGGACCGCGCGGCGTTCCTGCGGACCCGGCTGGCGCTGCTGACGGCCCGTCAAGAGCAGCTGGCGGCCGAACGGGAGACGCTGCTGGCGAGCCCGATGGGGCAACTGCTGGCGCTGGCGCCGGACGACCCGGACGGGCTGCTGGAGTACCTGGCGGAGCAGCTGCTGGCGCGGATCGAGGAGCGCGAGGGGGAGCTGGCGCGGCTGGTGGGCTGAGCGGCCCGCGGGCGCGCCGTGGGCCGTCCCGGTCCGGCCGGATGGGCGTCGGCCGGACCGGGCCGGGTCGGCGGGGCCGGCGGAGCGCCGGCTCGGTCGCGATGAGTCACAAGATTCCCCCGTTGCACTGGCATAGCAATCATTTCGTCCGGTGTGTTGGTGGATTGCCCCTTTTGGCCTTCGGTCGTCGTCCGGGCCGGATCATGGCCGACAATGGGGGGCCACCCGGCGCGCCCAGGCGCGCCGACCGACCGAAGCCGGAGAACCGATGTTCCAGTCGCTGCCCGCCGTCGGCGCCGCCGAGGTCCCTTCCGACGCCTTCCTGCTCGACGTGCGCGAGGCCGAGGAGTGGACCGCAGGCCATGTGGACGGCGCCCTGCACATTCCGATGGGCACGTTGACGGCGCGCCTCGACGAGGTCCCGAAGGACACCCGCGTCTATGTGATGTGCCGGGTGGGTGGCCGCTCCGGCCAGGTCACCGCGTATCTCGCCCAGCAGGGCTGGGACGCCGTCAACATCGACGGCGGCATGCTCGCGTGGGAGGCAGCAGGCCGGCCGATGGTGGCCGAGCACGCTGGGACGCCGTTCGTGGCCTGAGGCCCGCCGGGCGGGCGGCGCCGGCCCCGGGGCCGGCGCCCTGGTCCGTCAGCTGTGCGCGGCCGGTTCCGCGTTCAGGGTGCGGTCCGACACGAAGACCGCGGTCGCCTGCGCGGTGACCTCGCCGTGCGCGCGGATCTCCCCCGTCACGAACGTCTTGCGGCCCTCGCGCTTCTCGAAGCGCGCGCTCAGCTCCAGCGGTACGTCGTACGGCGTCGCCTTGCGGAACCGCAGGTCGAGGCCCGCGGTGAACCCGGCCGGGCCGCTGAGCGACGCCGCGACGCCGAGCAGCTGGTCGAGCACGGTCGCGACGATGCCGCCGTGCACGCGTCCCGGCGGGCCGCCGTGCGCCGCGGTGAGCGTCACCGCACCGCGGATCTCCACCGGCCGCGGGTCGCTGCCCGGCGGGGGCGGCGTGGGCAGGTCGAAGAACTCCATGCGGGCCGCCTGCGGGTTGAGCCGCCCGGACCCGGCCTGGGTGAGGTGCTCGAAGCGCCCGTTGCCGTGCCGGACCAGCATCACCACGCGGTCCTTGGGTCGCTGCGCCGCGCGCAGCGCCTCGGTGATCTCCGCGACGCGCCGGGCGGCGTCCGCGCGGACCGCGCCGTCGACGTCGGTGAGCACCGCGGCCTCGACCAGGTCGCGGATCCGTTCGGCCAGCTCGAACGCCTCCGGGGCGATGTCCTCGGCGGCCGGCATGTCGGCGCCGAGCAGCGCGGCCAGGGTGGCCGCGGACGGGCCCGCGACGGTCGGGGCGCTGCGGTCGCCGGTCATGCCCGCACCCCGCCGCGCCCGGTCCGGCCGTACGCATCCGTACTGGTGATCTGCCCGCTTCGCTCGCTCATGCGTGCCCCTTGCCGTGCCGGGTCCGGCCGGTGCGCCGCAGACCCTCGGCGGCCCGCTGCCGAGCCGCCGATCCGGTCCGATGCGCACCGATTCCGGCCGCACTATCGGTTGACAGTGTCAATGATGCAAACAGAATGCATCTGACGGTGTATCAGGAATCGGCCGAGGGAGCACAACATGGTCACCATCACCGAGCTGGTCCACAAACAGGTCGGAGACCATCGCGTCGGGCTCATGTTCGAGGACCGGACCTGGACGCACCACGAGGTGGCCCGCGCCGCGGCGGCCCGAGCCGCCCTGATCGCCGACCGGCTGCCCGCCGCCGCCGCCCCGCACGTCGGGGTCCTGCTCGACAACGTGCCCGAGTTCCCGATGTGGCTGGAAGGCATCGCCCTGGCCGGCGGCACCCTCGTCGGAGTGAACTCGACCCGCCGCGGCGCCGAGCTGGCCCGCGACATCGCGCACGCCGACTGCTCGTTCGTGGTCACCGAGCGCGCCCACCTGCCGCTCCTCGACGGGCTCGACCTGGGCATCCCGAAAGAGCGGCTGCTGGTCGTCGACGACCCGGAGTACGACGGCATCCTCGCCCCGTATGCGGACGCCGACCTGCCCGCCGACGACGTCACCCCGGACACCCGGCTCCTCATCGTCTTCACCTCCGGCTCGACCGGCGCCCCCAAGGGCGTCATCTGCTCCCAGGGCCGCCTGGCCGGGGCGGGGAGCGTGCTCACCGAGCAGTTCGGCTTCGACCGGGACAGCGTCAACTACATCTGCATGCCGATGTTCCACGGCAACGCGCTGATGGCGAACTGGTCGCCGGCGCTGCGCGCGGGCGGCGCGGTGGCGCTGCGCCGGAAGTTCTCCGCGTCCGGGTTCCTCGAGGACGTGCGCAAGTTCCAGGCGACCTACTTCACCTACGTGGGACGCGCGGTCTCCTACATCCTGGCCACCCCCGAGCAGCCCGACGACGCCGACAACCCGCTGCGCGCCGGCTTCGGCACCGAGGCGGGCACCGTCGACATGCTCCGCTTCGAGAAGCGCTTCGGGGTGAAGCTGACCGAGGGCTACGGCAGTTCCGAGGGCGGCATGAACGTCAACTGGCGGCCCGGCACCCCGGACCGCGCGGTCGGCCCGTGCCCGGAGAACGCCGCGCTGCTGGACCCGGAGACCGGGAAGGAGTGCCCGCGCGCGGTCTTCGACGCGTCCGGGCGGCTGCTGAACGGCGACGAGGCGATCGGCGAACTCGTCAACCTCGGGCGCAACGGCTTCGAGGGCTACTGGCGCAACGACGACGCCAACGCCGCCCGCACCCGGAACGGGCAGTACTGGACGGGCGACCACTTCTACCGCGACGACGCAGGCTACCTGTACTTCGCGGCGCGTGCCGACGACAAGCTGCGGGTCGACAGCGAGAACCTGTCCGTCGTCACCATCGAGTCGATCCTGTCCCGGTTCGACCCGATCGAGGCGGTCGTGGTGTACGGGGTGCCGGATCCGGTGTCGGGCGACCAAGTCATGGCGGCGGTGCAGATCCGTCCCGGAAGCACGTTCGACCCGGCGGAGTTCGAGGCGTTCCTCGGCGCGCAGAGCGACCTGGGGACGAAGATGGCGCCGCGGTTCGTGCGCGTCACCGAGCGGATCCCGGTGACGGCGACGAGCAAGGTCAACAAGGTCGGGCTGCGGCGCGAGGGCTTCCGTACCGAGGATCCGGTGTGGTGGACGCCGGAGCGCGGCGCGGCCTACCGGCCGTTCGACGCCGCGGCGCGCGACGGGCTGCTGGGGGTGTACGCGGCGCACGGACGGGCCGGCGAGTTGGACTTGTGACCTCCGTCGGGTGATGCGGGGGTGACGCGGGGTGCCGCGCCGCGGAATGCTGTCCGTCCGCGGCGCGCAGCCGGTAGCGTGCGGCTGCCGACGACCACGTACGGGGAGGGCCATGCCGGACCAGGACACCGTGACCGGCCACCCCGCCGTCCCCAAACCCCGTGCCCCGCGCACCCCGGCGGTGGACTACGGCGTCGACTTGGAGGACCCCGCCGCGCGGTCGCCGCGCGTGCAGTTGGCGGCCGCGGTCGTCGCGATGCTGCTGATCGTCGGAGTGGGCCTCCACCTGCTGTTCGTCACCCTGCATGTGGCGCCCGAGAGCCGCGCATCCCGCAAGTACGCGGGGGCGACGGACTCGTGGATCTACCCGCTGTTCGAACAGAACTGGCGGCTGTTCGCGCCGAACCCGCTCAACGTCAACATCCGCGTCAACGCCCGCGCCCAGGTGCGCGCGGCGGACGGCAGCGTGACCGAGACCCCGTGGATCGACCTGACCGGCGACGACATCGACCACATCCGCGGCAATCCGTTCCCCAGCAAGGCGGACCAGAACATGCTGCGCCGCGCCTGGGACTTCTACACGGGATCGCACAACAACGACGAGACCCCGTCGTCCGGGCAGGCCGGACTCGCCGAGGACTACCTGCGGAGCATCGTGGTGCACCGCCTCCGGCAGGAAGGCCGCGCCGACGGCGTGGTCGCCGTGCAGGTCCGCAGCGTGTCGACGGCGATTCCGGAGCCGGGGGCGGGCGCCTCCGGGCCGAGCATCCGCGAACTGGGCTGGTGGGAGACGAGGCCCGATGACTTCCGTTGATTCCGCAGCCGAGTCCGCCGGACCCGCCGGGTCGGCCGCCGATGCCGGCACGGCCACGGTGACGGCACCCGGCACACCGGCACCGCCGCCCGCTCCGGAGCACGCGCCGGTCGCCAAGCCGCCCGCCGCGAAGTCCCTCGACCTGCGCGCCGCCGACGCCCTCGTCGGCTTCCTCGACCGCCTCACCGGGCGGACCCGCGGCCTGCACCAGGCGGCGCTGCTGCGGATCGGCTTCGGCACGGTGTTCCTGGTCGGTCTGCTGCGCGAGTTCCTCAACCGGCGCGAGATCTGGGGCGACCAGTCGCCGTGGACCCCGGACATGGCGCGGCGCCTGCTCGACGGCATCGACGGCGTCAGCATCCTGCTGGTGCGCGACGACCGCTGGTGGTTCGAGCTGATGTACGCGCTCGCCGTCGTCGTCACCGCACTGTTCGTGGCCGGCTGGCACACGCGGGCCACGTCGGTGCTGTTCTGCGTGATGGTGGTGTCGTTCAACAGCCGGTCGCTGCTGATGACCGACGGCGGCGACACCGTCCTGCTGCTGATGTCCTTCTACCTGGCGTTCACCGCGTGCGGACGGGTGTGGTCGCTGGACGCGCGCCGGGCGCGCCGCACCGGCCGGACCCGGTCGCCCGGGCCCGGCCAGGAAACCGGCGTGTTCGTGGGCCTGTGCGCGGTCGTCGCGGCGGGCCTGCTGCTCCCGTGGTGGGTGTCGCTGCTCGGCGCGGCCGTGGTGCTCGGCGGGATGTGGCGGCTGCCGCTCGGCCTCGAGCAGCTGCGCACGGGTGTGGTCACCGCGATGCACCACTGCGCGATGGCCGTCGTCGCCGCGCAGGTGTGCATCGTCTACGGCGCCGCCGGGCTCTACAAGGTGCAGGGCAGCCGCTGGCAGGACGGCACCGCGATGCACTACGCGCTCAACATCGAGTACTTCCGTCCGTGGCCGTGGCTGTCCGGGCTCGCCGACGGCGGCCCGGAACTGGGGACGCTGATCGCGTACATCACGGTGTTCACCCAGGTCGGCTTCGCGTTCCTGGTGTTCGCCAAGCGCGCCAAGTACGCGGCGATCGCGCTGCTCATGGGCATGCACCTGGCGATCGCGGTGCTGCTGGGGCTGCCCGCGTTCTCCGCGTCGATGGCGCTCGGCGACGCCGTGTTCCTGCCCACCGCGTTCCTGCTGGCGGTCCGGGCCCGGATGCCTCGGCGGCGTCCGCGTACTCTCGACGGGTGAGCCACGTCCCCGCCGCCGAACCCGCCGCCGACCTCGATGCCCGCCTCGAGGACGACCCGGACCGGGCCGGCGACCGGGAGGACGACCGGGAGGACCGGGACGACCGGGTCGTCGGTGTGGGCCCGCACCCGCTGCCGTGGCCGGACGACCCGCGCTACGACCCGGAGCTGCTCGCCGAGGGGGACCGGCGGAACGTCGTCGACGGCTACCGGTACTGGACGCGCGAGGCGATCGTCGCGGACCTGGACACACGACGCCACGAGTTCCACGTCGCGGTCGAGAACTGGCAGCACGACATGAACATCGGGTCGGTGGTGCGGACCGCCAACGCGTTCCTGGCCCGCGAGGTGCACATCGTCGGACGGCGGCGGTGGAACCGGCGCGGCGCGATGGTGACCGACCGGTACCAGCACGTGCGGCACCACGCGACGGCCGAGGAGTTCGCCGCGTGGGCGGCCGCCGAGGGCCTGCCGGTCGTCGGCATCGACAACCTGCCGGGCGCGGTGCCGCTGGAGACGACGGAGCTGCCGCGCCGCTGCGTCCTGCTGTTCGGCCAGGAAGGCCCGGGCCTGAGCGAGGCCGCCTGGGCGGCGTCGCAGACGGTCTGCTCGATCGCCCAGTTCGGCTCGACCCGGTCGATCAACGCGGGCGCGGCAGCGGCGATCGCCATGCACACCTGGATCGTGCAGCACGTCCCGGCCTCGGAGCTGCCGCCGAGCGGGGTGTGAGGGATGGCGGACGGCGAAACCGCGGGAGCGGGAAACGGGCCCGGGGCCGCGTTCGACGCGGTGATCCTCGCGGGCGGTGCCGCGCGGCGGCTCGGCGGTCGGGACAAGCCGGGGCTGCTCGTCGGAGGGGCGACGCTGCTGGACCACGCCGTCGCGGCGTGCGCCGGGGCCCACCGGACCGTCGTGGTCGGCCCGGAGCGCCCGACCGCCGCCCCGGTGACGTGGGTCCGCGAGGACCCGCCCGGAGGGGGGCCGGTGGCCGCGCTCGCCGCGGGCCTGGCCGCGGTGTCCGCGCCGGTGACGCTGCTGCTGGCCGCCGATCTGCCGTTCGTCACCCGCGAGGTGACGGAGCGTCTGGTCGCCGCGCTGAGCGACCCGCCGGACATTTCGGGACACCCTGCCGCCGACGCGGTCCTCCTCACCGACTCCACCGGACGCGACCAGCCTCTGCTCGCGGTCTACCGCACCGGTGCCCTGCGAAACGCCGTCGCGGCCGTGGGCGATCCCGACGGTGCGCCGCTGCGGCGGGTGTGGGCGGGGCTCCGCGCGGCCCGGATGGCCGATCCCGGACGTGCTGCGTTCGACTGCGACACCTGGCCTCAAGTACGCGCGGCCAGGGCAACCTCGGGGAGGATGGAAAACGTGCTGGAGGACTGGATCGAGGCCGTCAAGGCCGAACTCGGGATCGAGCTGGACGTCGACATCGCGGCGCTGCTCGACATGACCAAGGTGGCCGCGCACAACGTCGTGCGGCCCGCCGCGCCGCTCACGGCGTTCCTCGTCGGGTACGCCGCCGCGCAAGCGGGCGGCGGATCCGCGGCGGTCGCCGACGCGCTGCGCAAGGCCGAGGCGCTCGCTGCCGCGTACGAACGCCCCGACGCCGCGTCCGGCGGGGCGGACACGGGGGGAACCGCCGCCCCATGACCGCACACCACGATCTGCCGTGGCCCGACGCCCGCGCCCGCGCCCGGGCCGCCGGTCGGCCGCTCCCCGCGGTCTCCCGGACCCTGCACCACGCGCGCGACCACGTCCTCGCCCGCCCGGTGACCGCGCTCACCGACCTGCCGCCGTTCGACACCTCCGCGATGGACGGCTGGGCGGTTGCCGGCCCCGGCCCGTGGCGGATCCGCGGCCGCCTGCTGGCCGGCGACGACGCCGACGCGGTCGGCACGCTGCGGGACGGCGACGCCGTGGAGATCGCCACCGGCGCCCGGCTGCCGCGCGGCGCCACCGGCGTCCTGCGCAGCGAACGCGCCAAGGTCGACGAATCGTTGCTCTTCGGCGACGTCCAGCAGGGCGGCGACATCCGCCCGCAGGGCCAGGAGTGCCGCAGCGGCGACGATCTGCTGCCGGCCGGCACCGTGGTCAACCCGGCCGTCACCGGCCTGGCCGCCGCGGCCGGCTACGACGAGCTCGTCGTCGTCGACCGGCCCCGCGTCGAAGTCCTCGTGCTCGGCGACGAACTCCTCGACTCCGGTCCGCCGCGCGACGGCCGGATCCGGGACGCGCTCGGGCCGCTGCTCACCCCGTGGCTGCGCACCCTCGGCGCGGACCTGCGGCGCGTCCGCCGGCTCGGCGACGACCTGGCCGCGCTCCGCCGCGCGGTCGAAAGCTCGCAGGCCGACGTGGTCATCACGACCGGCGGCACGGCCGGCGGCCCCGTCGACCACATCCATCCGCTGCTGCGCGACCTGGGCGCCGAACTCCTCGTCGACGGCGTCGCGGTGCGCCCCGGCCATCCGATGGTGCTCGCCCACCTGCCCGGGCCGCGGCCCGGCAGCGGCCGGTTCCTCGTCGCGCTGCCCGGCAACCCGCTCGCCGCGGTGTCCGGGATGCTGACGCTGACCGTGCCGCTGCTGCGCCGGCTGTCCGGCCGCCCCGAGCCGCGTCCGCGCCGGATCCGGATCGCGCAGGCGGTCACCGGGCATCCGCGGGACACCCGGCTGGTGCCGGTGTCCGGCGACACGCCGCTGCACTTCTCCGGGCCCGCGATGCTGCGCGGCCTGGCCGTCGCGGACGGCATGGCCGTCGTGCCGCCGGGCGGGCTGCGGGCGGGCGAGCGGGCGGAAGTGCTGCGGGTGCCGCGGTGAAAACCGTCCGCACGCCCGACGAGCAGCCGTCGGACCGGCGGGGGCCGATGGGGGCGCTCGCCCGGCCCCTGCCGCGCCCGGCCGAGCCGGACCCCGACAACGGGTTCCCGGGCGCCGCCGAGATCGGGATCCCGCGCCGCAAGCCGGGGCCGCTCAAGCAGGTCGTGCGGCGGTTCGCCCTCGCGCTGCTGGTGCTCGCCGTCACGGTGCTCCTGGTGTGGATCGAACGGGACGGCTACCGCGACAGCGTCGACGGCCACCTGTCGTTCCTGGACGCCGTCTACTACGCCACCGTGACGCTGTCCACGACCGGCTACGGCGACGTCATCCCGGCCAGCGACTCCGCGCGGCTGATGAACATCGTGCTCATCACCCCGCTGCGCGTGGTCTTCCTGATCATCCTGGTCGGCACCACCCTGGAAGTCCTCACCGAACGGACGCGGGAGCAGTGGCGGCTCTCCCGCTGGAGGTCCACGTTGCGAGACCACACCGTCGTCGTCGGCTACGGCACCACCGGCTACAGCGCGATCAGCACGCTCGTCGCGCAGGGCGTGCCGCGCGACCGCATCGTGGTCGTCGACCCGGACGCCGAAGCCGTCGCGGCCGCCATGCAGGACGGGCTGGTCGCGGTGGCCGGCGACGCGACGCGCGCCGACGTGCTGCGCCGGGCCGAGTTCGAGCGGGCCCGCAACCTGATCGTGTCGGCGAACCGCGACGACACCGCCGCGCTGGTCACCCTGACCGCGCGGCAGATCAACCGGCGGGCGTGGATCGTGGTCGCGGTCCGCGAGGACGAGAACTCCCCGCTGATCCGGCAGAGCGGCGCCGACTCGGTGGTCACCACCGCGAGCGCCGCGGGCCGCCTGCTGGGTGTCTCGATGCTGAGCCCGAACGTCGGCGAGGTCGTCGAGGACCTGCTGCACTACGGCTCGGGCATGGACCTGATCGAGCGGCCGGTGGACAAGCGGGAGACCGGGAAGTCACCCGCCGACTGCCGCGACCTGGTGGTCGCGGTGATCCGGGGGCACCGCATGCTGCGCCACGACGACCCGGAGGCGTCGAAGCTGGCGACGGGGGACCGCTTGGTCGTCATCCGCAGCGGCCCGCGCCGCCCGGACCCGATGGGTCCGCGGGCGCATCCGTCGCCGGTGTCCTGAACCGGGCGGACGGGCCCACCGCGGCGCGCACGAATCGAACGTCGAACGAGGAGCGGAACCGTTGTACGCGATCACCATCAACGCCCCCGGCGGCCCCGAGGTGCTGACCTGGACCGAGGTGCCCGACGAGGAGCCCGCGGCCGGCGAGGTGCTCGTCGAGGTGGCGGCCGGGGCAGTGAACCGGGCCGACCTGATGCAGCGTCAGGGCTTCTATCCGCCGCCGCCCGGCGCGTCGCCGTACCCGGGTCTGGAGGTGTCCGGGCGGATCGCGCGGCTCGGCCCGGGGGTGTCCGGCTGGGCGGTCGGCGACGAGGTGTGCGCGCTGCTCGCGGGCGGCGGCTACGCCGAGTACGTGCGCGTCCCGGTCGGCCAACTGCTGCCGGTGCCGCGCGGGATCGGCCTGGTGGAGAGCGCCGCGCTGCCCGAGGTGGCGACGACGGTGTGGTCGAACGTGTTCATGGTCGCGCACCTGCGGCCGGGCGAGTCGTTCCTCGTGCACGGCGGCGCGGGCGGCATCGGCACGATGGCCATCCAACTCGCCAAGGCGGTCGGCGCGCGGGTGTTCACGACGGTGGGCAGCCCGGAGAAGGCGGCGGTGTGCCGCGAGCTGGGCGCCGACGTGGCGATCGACTACCGCACCGAGGACTTCGTCGCGCGCATCGCGGAGGAGACCGGCGGGGCGGGCGTGGACGTGATCCTGGACAACATGGGTGCGAAGTACCTGGCCCGCAATATCGACGCGCTGGCCGTCAACGGACGTCTGGTGATCATCGGCATGCAGGGCGGCCGCAAGGCGGAGATCGACCTGAGCGCGCTGCTGAACAAGCGGGCCGCGGTGGCCGCGACGGCGCTGCGGTCCCGGCCGCTCGCCGAGAAGGCGGCGATCGTCGCGGCGGTCCGCGAGCACGTGTGGCCGCTGATCGCCGCGGGTCGGGTACGGCCGGTCGTGGACCGGATCATGCCGATGCGGGAGGCCGCGGACGCGCACCGGCTGCTGGAGAGCAGCGGGCACGTCGGCAAGGTGGTGCTGTCCGTGGGCGAGGAGCCGGGCACGACGCCCCCGGGGACCGCGGCCCCCTAGGCGACCGCGCTCCCGGGTGGCCGAGGGCCGCGTGGGCTCCTCGGCCACTCGGTTGCTCGGCCACTCGGGAGCGCGGCCACGCGGCCACCCGGTCTCCGGCCCCGTGACCACTGCTGAACAACACTGATCATTTGGTCTGATCGGAATGTCGGTAATTGAACAGATAGTCCGCTTTTCCTAGGCTGCGAACTACACCGGTCCGACTGGTGGTGTCGGCTCCTGCCGACTCGCGAGCACTGGGGAAGGTCGCCGTGACGAAGCGGATCCGCAGGGCCGCGGCTTGCCTGGTCCTGGTGGCGTTGGTCGTCCCGGCGGCTGCGGGTGCCTCCCCGGAGCCTTCGCCGGGACCCGCCGAGGCTGCGCCCCGGACCGGGCTCGCAGGAATCCCCGTGCTGCGGCCCGATCCCAACCCGCACCCGTCGATCGTGCCGGGCGACCCCGGCGATCCCGCGCACCGGCTTCCGGCGCGCTCCGGGCCGGGCGGCGAACCGAGCGCGGCGGAACGCGACGCGCTGCTGGCCCGGGTCGCCCCACTCGGCATCCGCGCGGTGGTGGACGAGTCGGGCGTCCCCGCGCTCACCGTCGACCACGAACTCGTACTGGCCGGCGGCCCCGACGGCATCGCCGCGCTGCGCGGCGCGGGCCTGGAAATCGCTCCCGGGCCGCGCGCCGACGTCGTGGCGGTCCGGCAGGGCGGCCGGGTGGTGGCCTGGTACATCGTCGACCCGCCGGCCGCGGCCGGCCCGGCCGCTCCGCCGCCGACCGGCGCCCCTCCGGCCCACTCCCCGCCGCCGAACTCCCCGTCGGCCAACGGCCCGCCGCCCGCCGCTGGGCCGCCCGCCGCCGGGCCGCCCGCCGCGCTCGGTCCGGCGGCCTCGGCGCCCCTCGCCGCGGATCCCCCCTCGGCCGGGCTGCCGCAGACCGGGCCGAACGGCGTGCTGGCGCTGACCGTCGTGGGCCTGGCCTGCCTGCTGGTCGGGCTCGGTGCCGTCCGGCACGCCCGGCGCAGCCGACGCTGACGTCTGTCCCCAGCCTGTGGACAACCGGTCCGCCGCCGCCTCGGCGCGCGGTGTGCGGGGCCCGGCTCGTGGAGATCTTGCGGGATTCCCCGCGGGTGACTGGTGTCACGGGGCCGGACGGTGCACTCTCGTCAGGTCGGTCATGCGCCGGCGATCCCTGTGTCACAGTCCGCTGCACAACCCGTCACACAACATTGGACATCGCTGACGGCACGACCGGATTCGCGATAGTTTCCGGCAGTGCCGCCTCCCCCAGCCCACGGCTGGGACGCGCCCCCCGGCCGGCACGGGGGCGGACTCCGAACCGGGCGGGAAGGGAGGCCGGATGCGCACTATCCGCGCCTTCATCCGGCGCGTCCCGGCCGGCCCGGTCGTCATCGCCCTGCTCATGGTCGGGGTGCTGGTCTTGGTCAACCTGTACGGCACGAACGGGACCGCCGAGCATGCCGCGCCCTCCGAACCCGTCGGCATCCCCCCGCAGCTCCCCGCCGACGAACACGGCGTGCCGACACCGTCCGCGGCAACCGGCGTGCCGCCGTCCGCCCCGGCGCCCGGTCCCACGGCCACGCCGGCCGACCCGCAGACGTCGCCGCACGCGGCCGATCCGCCCGCCGGCACGCGTGCCGCCACACCCGGAGACCCCGGCACCGGGCAGAACACGCCGCAGAGCGTGCGCACCGACCCACCCGCTGCCCCGCAGGGCGGCAACAGCCAGGGCCAGGACAACGGGACCGATTCGGGCACGCCGGTCGCGCCGCGGCTGCGGGTGGTCAGCGTGCTGCTCACCAGCGACCACGCGGCCGGCTCGTACGTGCGGTGCGCCGGCCGCGACGAGGTCGTGATCGCCGCCACGATCCTGGCCGACGGCGGCCAAGGCGCCGTCGTCTACCAGTGGGTGTTCGACGGCTCGCGCGCCTGGCCGCCGGACCTGCTGCAGTTCACCGGTTCGGGGCCGCGCCAGCAGAGCCTGCAAATACCGTGGCCGGTCGGCGTCAAGTACAGCGGCGCCCGGATCCAGGGCACCGTGCAACTGCGCATCCTCCAGCCGGTCATGTACGCGCAGACCCAGCGAATCTCGCTCGACGTCGTCTGCGTCTGACCCGGACACCCGCGCCGCACCCCCGGTAGTCGAAACCACCGCGCGGCCCCCTTCCCGTCCTTGACGCGCCGATGCCGGCGCCCGCACCGCCTTGCCAACGGGGAATACTCGGTATACACATACCGAGTATGTCTATCAAGCACGGTCTGCTGGCGCTCCTCGACCAGGGCCCTCGCTACGGCTACCAATTGCGCGCCGAGTTCGAGGCACGCACCGGATCGACCTGGCCGCTCAACGTCGGCCAGGTCTACACGACACTGGGCCGCCTCGACCGGGACGGCCTCGTCGCCCCCGACGGCGAAGACGGCGAAGGCCACGTCTTCTACCGGATCACCGACGAAGGCCGCCGGGAACTCCAGGAGTGGTTCGACGCCCCGGTCGCGCGCGGCGACCGCCCCCGCGACGAACTCGCCATCAAGCTCGCCATGGCGGTCACCGTGCCCGGCGTCGACGTCGCCGCCGTCGTGCAGTCCCAGCGCGCGCACACCCTGCGCGCCCTGCAGGACTACACGCGGCTCAAGGCCCGCGCCGCGGACGACGACCTGGCCTGGCAACTCGTCCTGGAATCGCTGGTGTTCCAGGCCGAAGCCGAGGTGCGGTGGCTCGACCACTGCGAATCCCGGCTGGCCCGCCGCGACATGCGTGCGCCCGTCGCCGCGCCGCCGGCCGCCGCCCCCGCTCCCACGCGCACTCCCGAGGCCACGGACACCCCCGCCGCGCGCCGTCCGCGGCTGCGCCGGAGCCCGCGATGAGCCCCGCCGGTGCCATAGCCGCGCACCCGGACAAGGCCGCCGCGCCGGTGCTGGAGCTGCGCGGCCTCGGGCGGACGTACGGCAAGGGCGAGACCCGGGTGGAGAGTCTCCGCGGCGTCGACTTGGCCGTCGCGCCCGGTGAACTCCTGGCCGTCATGGGCCCCTCCGGGTCCGGCAAGTCGACCATGCTGCTGCTTGCGGGCGGCTTGGACGCCCCGACCACCGGCGAAGTCCTCGTCGAGGGCACGGACATCAGCCGGCTGCCGCGCCGCAAGCAGGCCGCGCTGCGGCGGCGCAGCGTCGGCTATGTGTTCCAGGACCTCAACCTGATCCCGGCGCTGACCGCGCTGGAGAACGTCGCGCTGCCGCTCGAACTCGACGGTAGGCCCGTGCGCAAGGCCCGGTCCGCCGCGCGCGACGCGCTGGCCGAGATCGGCGTCGACGACCTCGCCGAGCGGTTCCCCGACGACATGTCGGGCGGCCAGCAGCAGCGCGTCGCGATCGCCCGGGCGCTGGTCGGCGAACGCCGCCTGGTGCTCGCCGACGAACCGACCGGCGCGCTGGACTCGGCGACCGGCGAAGCCGTGCTCCGCGTGCTCCGCGCCCGGTGCGACGCGGGGGCGGCGGCGGTGCTCGTGACACACGAGGCCCGGCATGCCGCGTGGGCCGACCGCATCGTGTTCCTGCGCGACGGCCGCCTGGTCGACGACACCGGCCGGACCGACGCCGCCGAGTCGCTGCTCACCCGGGACGGCCCGCGGTGACCGGACGCGGGTGGCGGGCCGCCCTGCGGATCGCCCGGCGCGAGGCCTGGCGGGCGAAGGGCCGCAGCCTGCTGATCGTGCTGATGGTCGCGCTGCCGGTGTTCGGCGCGAGCGCGGCGGACGTCACGTACCGCAGCCAGCAGTTGGACACCGGCGAGCGGTTGGCGCGGCAGATCGGCCGGGCCGACGCGCGGCTGACCGAGCCGGTGTCGGACCTGCCGATCGCGCAGGACCCGGTCGACGACGGCCGGTTCGTGCTCCGCGGCGACCTCGGCCCGGCGGCGCAGCCGCAGCCGAGGACGGACGTCCGGTCGGTGCTGCCGCCGGGTGCCGCGGTCCTGACGGACACCGTCGCCCGGACCACCATCCGCACCGGCTTCGGCCTGGCGGGTGCGGATTGGCGCGAGTTCGACTACGACGCGCCGATCGCGCACGGCATCGCCGTGCCGACCGGCGGCCGGGCGCCGCGAGCCGCCGACGAAGTCGCCGTCACCGACCGGCTGCTGCGCGCGGGCGGGTTGAAGATCGGCGGGACGCTCACCGAGTACAACACCGGCAGGGTGTTCCGCATCGTCGGGACGGTGAAGCTGCCCGACCACCTCGACGCCCGGCAGGTGTTCGCCCTGCCCGCGGCCGGCGTCCTGGACGCGATGGCCGGACAAGGGCGTCCGACGGAGCGGAAGTTCCTCGTCGACGCGCCGGACGGGGCGTACACCTGGGACCGGGTGCGGGCGTTGAACGACCGGGGCATCGTCGTGCTGTCGCGCGCCGTTGCCGAGCATCCCCCACCGGACGACGAGGTGCCGTACCTGCGGGAGGGCGGCGCGGACTTCCGGGCGTTGTCCGACATGCAGATCGCGGTCGGCGTCGTGGTGGTCGGCATGGCGCTGCTGGAGGTCGTGCTGCTCGCGGGCCCCGCGTTCGCGGTGGGCGCGCGGCGGCGGCGCCGGGACTTCGGGCTGGTTGCGGTGGTCGGCGGCGACCGGCGGCACATCCGGACGATCGTCCTGGCGGACGGCGCGGTGCTCGGCGGGGTCGCGGGTGTCCTGGGCACCGGGCTGGGATCGGCGGCGGCGTGGTTCGCGCGCGGGTGGTTCTCGTCGTTCTCCGGCAAGGAACTCGGCCACTTCGACGTGCGCCCGCTCGAACTCGCCGGGATCGCCGCGCTCGGCATGGCGATCGGGCTGGTGTCCGCGGCGATTCCCGCGGTGCTGGCGTCGCGGGAGAGCGTCGCGGCGTCGCTGACCGGCCGCCGCGGTGTGCGGCGCGGTTCGCGGGTGCTGCCGGTCGCGGGCGTGCTGCTGGGCGCGGCCGGGGTGGCGGTGGCGTACTACGGGGCGAAGGTCGCCGCCGACGACACCGTTTTGCTGACCGGCTGTGTGGTGGCCGAACTCGGGGTGATCGCCTGCTGCCCGGCGCTGCTCGGCCTGGCCGCGCGGTGCGGCCGCGTTCTGCCGCTGACGCCGCGCCTGGCGCTGCGCGACGCGGCCCGGAACCGGCCGCGGACCGCGCCTGCCGTGGCGGCGGTGATGGCGGCGCTGGCCGGGGCGACGTCGGTGACGGCGTACTGGGCGAGCACCGACCACGATGCGCGCGCGGACTACCGTGCCCAGGCCCGGCAGGGCCAAGTGCTGGCCACGAACGGGTACGAGAACGGCCGGGGCCTGCGCCAGGCGGCGGACATCCTGGCCGCGTCGCTGCCGGTCTCCGGACCGGGCCTGGTACGCGGCTACCGCGACGTGTGCGCGCCGAACTCCGGGTGCCTGACCGTCTCCCTGCAGTTGCCGGCCGAACTCCGCTGCCCGCTCGACGATCTGTCGGGCCCGGGGGCGATCGAAGCCGCCCGTACCGCCCGCACCGATCCGCGCTGCCAGGCGGAGAATCGGCCCTCGATCTTCGGGCTCCCGGTCGGTGACCCCGAGACCGTGCGCCGGATCACGGGCAGCACCGGTCCGGAGATCGCGGACGCGCTGCGCACCGGCGCGGTGGTCTTCGACCGGCGCTACGTCAAGGACGGCATGGTGACCGTCGCGGTGCGGACCCTGACGCCGCAGGACACCGCGTCCCCCACCACCGTGTCCACCGTGTCCGCCGCGGCACCGCCCCCCGCCGAGCCGGCGCCGCGCCTGGTCGCCATTCCGGCGCGCTACGTGGCACCGGCGGAGGACATCCCCGCGCTCGCGGTGCTCGGCGAGGAAGCCGCCCGTGCCATCGGCGTGCCGCCCGGCGACATCGGCATCCTCTTCGACACCGTGAGCATGCCGTCGGAAGCCGACGAGCAGCGGGCCCGGGCCCAACTCGACGGCGTCGTCACGGGCGTCTACTTCGACGTCGAACGCGGCTACCAGGGGCGTCCGAGCACCCAGCTCCTGCTCCTCGCCGCGGCCACCGTCGTCGTCGCCCTCGGCGCGGCGGGCGTCGCCACCGGACTGGCCTTGGCCGACGGGCGGCGCGACTTGGCCACGCTGGGCGCGGTCGGCGCGCCGCCGCGGGTGCGCCGGGCGCTGTCGGCCGCGCAGAGCTGGGTGATCGCCCTCGTGGGCACCGTGCTCGGCCTGGCGGTGGGGCTGCTGCCGGCGGCGGCGCTGCGCTGGCGCACCGCGAAAGCCGCCGCGGACGCCTTCGACATGTCCGGCGACGGCGCGTTCGGGATCAGCCGCCCCGATGTTCCGCTGGTCGTCCCGTGGGCCGAAATGGGGCTCGCCTTGCTGGTGGTGCCGCTGTTGGCGGCGGTGGTCGCCGCGGTGTGCACGCGGACCCGGGTGACCGTGGGGACACGGGCCGGGTAACGGACGTGCGGGTGCCGTACCGTCTCCCCTCGGCGCCGGTCCCGTGGCGGGGCCCGGCGCCGAGGGGAGAGGATGGGCACATGAACATGCCGAACAGCGAAGCTCAGGACGAGAACCCCCACGTCGTGATCGTGGGTCCCGACGGCATGGCGGTCGGCGGCGAACCCGGCGCCGAAGGCGTGTTGAACGGCGAAGCCGGCATCACCGACATGGTCGAGCAGCCCGCGAAGGTCATGCGCATCGGCAGCATGATCAAGCAGCTCCTCGAGGAAGTGCGCGCGGCGCCTCTCGACGAGGCCAGCCGGGTCCGCCTCGCGGAGATCCACAAGGGCTCGATCAAGGAGCTGGAGAAGGGCCTCGCGCCCGAACTGGTCGAGGAACTCGAGCGCCTCACCCTGCCGTTCAACGACGAGAACGTGCCCACCGAGGCCGAACTCCGCATTGCGCAGGCCCAGCTGGTCGGCTGGCTCGAAGGACTGTTCCACGGCATCCAGACCGCGCTCTTCGCGCAGCAGATGGCGGCACGCGCCCAGTTGGAGACCATGCGCCGCGCCCTGCCGCCCGGTGCGATGCCCGGCCGCCCCGGCGAGGCCGGCGGGACCGCGGGACCGTACCTGTAGGCGGCCCACCGGCCAGGCCGACCGCACTCGGGTACGGCCACGACCACGGCAGGTGCGGCGCCCCCAAGCGCCGCACCTGCCACCACGACGCTGCACCACGGGGGCGCGGATGGTGCACGACACACATGACGAGTTCGCCGGCTCGGTCTTCGGCCGCGGCCGCTACCGCACCCTCCGGCGCATAGGCGGCGGCGGCATGGCCGTCGTGCACGAGGCGCACGACCTCGCGCTGGACCGCATCGTGGCCGTAAAGCGGCTGCGGCCGGAACTCGCCGAAGACGGCGTCGCCCGCTCCCGGTTCGCCCGCGAAGCGCACCACGCGGCGTCGCTCAACCACCCGGCGATCGTGCAGGTCTACGACACCGGCGAGGACCCGGGCCCGGCCGGGCCGGTGCCGTGGATCGTCATGGAACTCGTCGACGGCGTCACGCTGCGCGCCCTGCTGCGGCACGACGGGCCGCTGGAATGGCGCCGCGCCCTGCGGATCGCCGCGCACGTTCTGGACGCGCTGGAGTACAGCCACGGCTGCGGCATCGTGCACCGCGACATCAAGCCGGTGAACGTCATGGTCACCGCGGATGGCACGGTCAAGGTCATGGACTTCGGGATCGCGCGCACCGTGCATGCCGGCGGCGGGGCTCTCACCGCCGCCGGGCACATCATGGGCACCCCGCAGTACTTCTCGCCCGAGCAGGCCCTCGGGCACCCCGCGACGCCGCGCAGCGACGTGTATTCGGTCGGCTGTCTGCTGTACGAACTCCTGGTCGGCAATGTGCCGTTCGACGGAGAGAACGCGATCGCCGTGGCGTACAAGCATGTGCGGGACGAGCCGCTGCCGCCGACGGCCGTGCGGCAGGACGTGCCCGGCGCGGTCGACGACCTGGTGCTGCATGCGCTGCGGAAGGACCCGCAGTTGCGCTTCGGTTCCGCGGCGGAGATGCGGTCCGCCGTGGCACGGATCATCCCTGACGAGACGTCAGGTCCGGGGGCGGCGGGTCCCGCGGGGCGGGGCGGGCGGCGGCGCCGTGCCGGCGCCGCCGGGGGCGGCGGGGATAGGCCTCGGCGCGGCCCGGAGCGCCCGGCGCGCCGGACCCGTTCCCGGCGTGCGGAAGCCGCGGGTGCGGGCGGATCCGGGGCCGCCGCGGCCCGCGGCGGGCCGGGGACGAGCGCGGTGGTCGCGGCCGCCGTGGTGCTGTGCGTGGCGCTCGCCGTCATCGCGTGGATGGTCGGGTGAATCGGGAAACGGGTTATCCTTGCCGCCCGGGTTCGGCGTGGAGACCGCCGCAACCGACCGGCGACCAAGATCGGTGAGGTAGATCTCCTGCGTATGGCGGCCATTCCCCGATGCCGCGCACACGCGGCCGGTACGGTGACTCGGATACCGGATTGCGGGACAATGCCATGTGCGCACGGGGCCGGGATCCGGCGTGCCTTTGCGGCCCGGCGATCGTTGGGACGAGCGAGTCCGTGCCCGGCGGACCGTGACGAGACGGACTGCGAGGAGTGATGGGTCAGCCGCAGCGCCCGGACGACGACAATTCCGGGACCATGGGCAAGACCGTCGGCTCGGGCCGCTACGAACTCGGGCGTTTGCTGGGCCGGGGCGGCATGGCCGAGGTCAGCATGGCGCACGACGTGCGGCTCGGCCGCACCGTCGCGGTCAAGACGCTGCGTGCCGATCTGGCGCAGGACGCGGTCGCCCGGTCGCGGTTCGGCCGCGAGGCGCAGAACGCCGCGTCGCTCAACCACCCCGCGATCGTCTCGGTGTACGACACGGGCGAGGACCGGATCGGCGGCGAACTCGTGCCGTTCATCGTCATGGAGTGCGTCGAGGGCCGCACGGTCCGCGAGCTGCTGACCGAGGGCAACCCGATCCCGCAGGAGCAGGCGCTGCGGATCACCGAAGGCGTGCTGGAAGCGCTGGAGTACAGCCACCGGAACGGCATCATCCACCGCGACATCAAGCCCGCGAACGTGATCATCACGGACTCCGGCGCGGTGAAGGTGATGGACTTCGGCATCGCGCGGGCGATGCACAGTGCGGCGACCACCATGACGCAGACCGGCATGGTGATGGGCACGCCGCAGTATCTGTCGCCCGAGCAGGCGCTCGGCCGGACCGTCGACGCGCGCAGCGACCTGTATTCGAGCGGCTGCCTGCTGTACGAACTGCTGGCACTGCGGCCCCCGTTCAACGGCGACACGCCGCTGTCGGTGGTCTACCAGCACGTGCAGGACGATCCGCGGCCGCCGTCCGCGCACGATGCGCGGGTCCCGGCGCACCTGGACGCGATCGCCTTGAAGGCGCTCGCGAAGAGCCCGGACGACCGCTACCAGACCGCCGAGGAGATGCGGCTGGACATCCGGCGCGCGCTGGCCGGACAGACCGTCCGGGTCACGCCGCCGCCCGTCCGCGGATCCAACGCGCCGACCGAGCAGCTCGGCCAGTGGTCGGCGGGCGCGCCGACCGCACGGCTGGGGGCGCCGGTCGGCGACGACATGCGCGCCACCACCGCGGTGCCGCAGCCGCCGCGGGGCGTCGCGTCGGACGGCCGGACCGGCGCGTTCCCGGCGGTGGAGGAGCACGAGCGGCGGCAGCGCGGCCCGGGCTTCTTCGTGGTCGTCGGCGTGGTCGTCGTCGCGCTGATCGCCGGGGTGACCGCCCTGGTGCTGACGCTCGGCAAGGGCGACAAGCCGGACGGCACCGAGAACACCGACCGGGGCACGCCCACGGCCACGGCGCCGCAGACGCCCACCCCGACGGGCGGCGCGCAGCAGCTGCCGCAAGGCGAGGACACCGAGCCGACCCAGCCGACGCGCAACCCGACCGGACGGACGACGCCGCCCTCGCAGCAGGCGACGACGCAGGCGCCGACGGCCACGGCGACCACGAAGCCGACGCAGACGACGACCGCGCCGACCAACACGGCGACGTCGAAGTCGTCGCCGCCGCCCCAGCCCACGACGAAGGAACCGACGCCGACGAGTACCGCCTCCAGCGGCAACTGACGGCACCCGTTCGTGGAATGGCCGCCGACCGCGGCTATTCCACGAACGCCTCCAGCACCTCGTCCCAGTGCCGCGTCCACCACACGATCAGTGCGGCCGACGCCGGGAACAACGGGTCGGAGCGGTGGTCGCGTTCCACGTAGTGGCGGGTCAGCATCCAGAAGTCGTTGAGCCGCTCCCACCACAACCGGCGCACCGCGAGGGTCAGTTGCGTGCGCCCCGGGTCGGCGACCGCGCGGTAGGCGTGCATGAAGGTGCGCACGCGCGGCAGATCGAGCGTTCCGGTGGCCGAGCCGGTGAAGAACAGCAGGGCGGCGCGCACGGTTTCCTCGGTGTCCGGCAGTGCGGCCAGCCGGTCCCAGTCGACGATCGCGGCCGGAGCGCCGTCCACGTACAGCAGGTTGAGCGGGTGGAAGTCGCCGTGCACGTAGCCGGTGCGTGGGGCGTCGCCGTCGGCCGGGCGGTGGTGCGCGTGGCGGCGGAGCATGCGCAGGCGTTCGATCAGGCGGTGTTCGGCGAGGTCGTCGAACGGTTCGCGGACCTGCCGGTCGGCTATGCCGGCCAGCAGGCGGCGGGCGACCGCCATCGACTCGGCGGCGTCCGCGGAGCGCGTGAAGGCCGGCTGCTGCACGGGCGGCAGGGTGCGCAGGAGCGTCGCGTGCACGGTGCCGAGGAGTCCGCCGAGGGTGGCGCATTCCGCGGGCGCGAGGTCGTGGCCGCCGCGGTGCCGGCCGTCGACCCACGGGAACAGCGCGAACCACCGTCCGCCGATCCGGTGCACCGTGTGGCCGTCCCGGTCCCGGAGCGGGGCGACCGCGGGGATCCCGGCGCCGCGCAGGAGCGCGGTGGCCCGGTGCTGGAAGGCGATCGTGCCGGGCGCCTGGTCGAGGTAGTGCTTGAGGAACCAGCGGCCGTCGCTCGTGGTCACCTGGTAGCCGCGGTTCAGCAGGCCCTCGGCGACCGGCCGGAACGCGACCGGGCTGCCGACCGGGTAAGCGCGCAGCAAGGCGGCCAGGGGCGATCGGCCTGGGTGCATAGAGTAATTCTATGCAACACAGAGTGACCAAACGGGAGGATTACGGGAAGAGCTTCTCCAGGATCTGCGCGACGCCGTCGTCGTCGTTGCTCGCGGTGTGGTTCGGCACCGCGGCGAGGATCTGCGGGTGCGCGTTGGCGACCGCGTACGGCTGCCCGGCCCAGGCCAGCATCGGCAGGTCGTTGGGCATGTCGCCGAACGCCACGACCTCGTCCGCGGTGATGCCGCGCCGGGTCGCGTACCAGGCCAGCGTGGTGGCCTTGCTGACGCCGAGCGCGCTGATCTCCACCAGGGCGATCTTCGACGAGTGGGTGAACTCGGCGTAGTCCCCGGCGGCGGCGCGCGTGCGGGTCAGGAACTCGTCCGGAGCAAGGGAGTCGTGGCGGGCGAGCAGCTTGAGGACCGGCACCGGCCCCTCCAGCAGCTCCTCGACCGGGGCGATGCCGTGCACGACCGACACGTCGCGCTCCTGCGGCGGATAGGCGGGTTCGTGCGAGAAGCCCGTCGGGGTTTCCACGGCGAAGCACACGTCGGGGACGGCCGCCTTGATCAGCGCGGCGACCTTGCGGGCCGCGGTGACGTCCATCGGGTGCGTGTCGACGATGCGTTCGCTGCGCAGGTCGTAGACGACCGCCCCGTTGCCGCAGATGGCCAGGCCGTGGTGGCCGGTCACGGCGGCGACCTTGTCCATCCAGCGCGGCGGGCGGCCGGTCACGAAGACCACGTCGGTCCCGGCGGCTTCGACGGCGTCCAGGGCGGCGAGGGTGCGCGCCGAGATGGTGCCGTCGCTGCGGACGATGGTGCCGTCCAGATCGGTGGCGACGAGACGGGGGCGCGGAGTGGCAGTCACGCGTACATCCTCGCTCAGCCGATCCGGGAAAGTCAGACCGGTTCGGTGCGGAACGCCGCATCGACGTGTTCGGGATTGTCCGGGATCTTTCGGTGTACTGGCCACGTATCGTCCGGCGCGAGGTGCCGCCCGCGTTCGGTTAGGGTCGGGGACCATGCGAGTCGGTGTCGTCATCCTCCCGATCTACCGCTGGACCGAGGCCTCCGCGCGCTGGCGCGACGCCGAGCAGGCCGGCTTCGACGCGGCCTGGACCTACGACCACCTGTCCTGGCGCAGCTTCCGCGACGAGCCGTGGTTCGGATCGGTGCCGACGCTGACGGCGGCCGCGGCGGTCACCTCCCGGATCCGGCTCGGCACCCTGGTGTCGTCGCCGAACTTCCGCGAACCGGTCACCTTCGCCAAGGACGTCATGACCGTCGACGACGTGTCCGGCGGCCGGTTCACCCTCGGCATCGGCGCGGGCGGCACCGGCTTCGACGCCACCACGCTCGGGCAGGAGCCGTGGACGCCCAAGGAGCGGCAGGACCGCTTCGAGGAGTTCCTGGAACTCGCCGACCTGCTGCTGACGCAGCCGGACACCACGTTCCGCGGCCGCTACTACGCCGCCGACGAGGCCCGCATGATCCCCGGCTGCGTGCAGCGGCCGCGGGTGCCGTTCGCGGTCGCCGCCACCGGGCCGCGCGGCCTGCGGCTGGCGGCGCGCCTCGGGCAGGCGTGGGTGACGTTCGGCGACCCGAAGCAGCTCGAGGGGCGCACCGAGGCCGAGTACACCGCGGCGATCCGCGACCAGGCCCGCCGCTTCGACGAGGCGTGCGCCGCCGAGGGCCGCGACCCGAGCGGCTACGGCCGGATCCTGCTGAACGGGTCGACCGGGGAACGCGCGCTCGACTCGGTCGACGCGTTCGTCGACTACGCGGGCCGGTATGCGGCCGTCGGCATGACCGAGATCGCCGTCCACCTGCCGGTGCCGGGCACCGTCTTCGGCACCGACGAAGCCGCGTTCGAGCGCATCGTGACCGAAGGACTGCCGCAGGTCCGGGCGCTGTAGCGGCCGGGCTGCCGGCCCGCGGGCCGGCCGCGGGTCAGCCGGCCTGCGGGAACAGCCGCTCCAGCACCACCGCGACGCCGTCCTCGGCGTTCGACGCGGTGATCTCGTCGGCGACCGCCTTGAGGTCCGGATGGGCGTTGGCCATGGCCACGCCGTGCCCCGCCCAGCGCAGCATGCTGACGTCGTTGGGCATGTCGCCGAAGGCGACCGTGTCCGCGGCCTTGGCGCCGAGACGGCGCGCGACCAGCGACAGGCCGACCGACTTGCTCAGTCCGACGGGCAGCAGTTCGACGATGCCGGGACCGGCGTGCGTGACGTCGACCAGGCCGTCGCAGATCTGCCGGGCCCGCGCCGCGAGTTCGTCGTCGCCGAGATCGCGCTGCTGGACGTAGGCCTTGAGGATCGGCTCCGCCCACAGCTCTTCGCGGTCCTCGGCCGTGTGCACCGGCAGCGGGAGCGAGTAGCGGTAGGAGGGCTCCACGACGACCGCGCCGTCGATGCCCGCCCGGCTCACCGCGGCCGCCACCGGACCCAGGTCGGCCCACAGCTTCTCGATCGCGAGCCGGGCGACCTGTCGGTCGAGGGTGACCGAGGTCAGGATCCGGTCCTCGCCCGCGTGGTAGACCTGCGCGCCTTGCGAGCACACCGCGAGACCGTCGTAGCCGAGCGCCGCGAACACCGGCCGCGACCAGGACACCGCGCGGCCGGTGACGATCACGTGGTGCGCGCCCGCGGCGCCCGCGGCGGCCAGGGCCGCGCGCGTGCGTTCCGTTATCCGCTGGTCTTCGGTGAGGAGTGTGCCGTCGAGGTCCGTCGCGACGAGCCGGAAGCTCACGCGGCGCCCACCGGCTCCAGCACTTCGCGGCCGCCGAGGAACGGGCGCAGCGCGGCCGGAACGCGCACCGAGCCGTCCGGCTGCTGGTGGTTCTCCAGGATCGCCACGATGGTCCGCGGGACCGCGCACAGCGTGCCGTTGAGGGTGGCCAGCGGGCGCGTGCCGTTCTCGTCGCGCATCCGCACGGCGAGGCGGCGGGCCTGGAACTCGGTGCAGTTCGACGTGGACGTGACCTCGCGGTACTTGCCCTGCGTCGGGATCCACGCCTCACAGTCGAACTTGCGCGCGGCCGACGAGCCGAGGTCGCCCGCGGCGGTGTCGATGACCCGGAACGGGAGCTCCAGGGCGGTGAGGAACTCCTTCTCCCACGCGAGGAGCCGCCGGTGCTCGGCGTGCGCGTCCTCGGGCGCGGTGAAGGTGAACATCTCCACCTTGTCGAACTGGTGGACGCGGATGATGCCGCGGGTGTCCTTGCCGTACGTGCCGGCCTCGCGGCGGAAGCACGGCGAGAACCCGGCGTAGCGCAGCGGGAGCTGCTTCGCGTCGAGGATTTCGTCCATGTGGTACGCGCCGAGCGGGACCTCGGCGGTGCCGACCAGGTAGAAGTCGTCCTTCTCCAGGTAGAACACGTTCTCCGCGGCCTGACCGAGGAAGCCGGTGCCCTCCATCGCCTTCGGGCGGACCAGCGCGGGCGTGATCATCGGGGTGAACCCGGCGGCGGTGGCCTGCGCCATCGCCATGTTGACCAGCGCCAGCTCGAGCAGCGCGCCGACACCGGTCAGGTAGTAGAACCGCGATCCGGAGACCTTCGCGGCCCGCTCGACGTCGATCGCGCCGAGGATCTTCCCCAGCTCGACGTGGTCCTTGGGCTCGAAGCCCTCGGCCGCGAAGTCGCGGGGGGTGCCGATCTCCTCCAGCGTCACGAAGTCGTCCTCGCCGCCGGGCGGGACGCCGTCCTCGACGACGTTGGAGAGTTCCTGGAGCAGGCGCTGCGCTTCCGCGGCGGCCTCGTCCTGTTCGGCGTCGGCGGTCTTGACCTCGGCGGCCAGTGCCTGCGCGCGCTCCAGCAGTGCGGCCCGCTCGTCGCCCTTGGCCTTCGAGACCTGCTTGCCGAACGCCTTCTGCTCCGACCGAAGCTGGTCGAAGCGCACCGCCGACGACCGGCGGCGCTCGTCCGCGGCCAGCAGGCGGTCGACGATCGTCTCGTCCTCGCCGCGGGCACGCTGCGAGGCACGGACGCGGTCGGGGTCCTCACGGAGCAGTCGCAGGTCGATCACGCGGACCAGAGTACCGGTGACTCACCACTCTTTTTCCTGACCTTCCGGCGATCGACGAGGTATCAAAGGGGTGTGCACTCCCTCTCTTCGCGCCCACGGGCCGCCGCGTGCGCGCTCGTCGCGGCCGGCGTCTTCGTCGTGCTGCTCGTCATGGTGGCCGCGGGGTGGGAGCCGCTGCACCGGGCCGACGCCCGGGTGGCCGCCGATCTGCACACCTGGGTGGTCGGCCATCCCGGGTGGCGGCGCACGCTGGCGTTCCTCACCGGATGGGTCTGGGACCCGTGGGATTTCCGCGCGCTCGCGGCGGTCTCCGCGGTCCTGCTGTGGTGGCAGGGCCGCCGCCGCACGGCGGTGTGGACCGCGGCGGTCATGATCATCGGCGGGCTCACCGGGACCCTGGTGAAGGTGGCCGTGGCGCGCGACCGGCCGATGTTCACCGATCCGGTGGCGGACGCGCCGGGCTGGTCGTTCCCGTCCGGGCACGCGCTCAACGGGATGCTCGGCTGCGTGGTGCTGCTGGCGGCGCTGCTGCCGGTCGTGCCGCGGCGGGTCCGCCCGGTGCTGTGGATCGTGGCCGTGGTGTCCGTGCTCGGGGTCGGGTTCACGCGAATGGCGCTCGGCGTCCACTTCCTCAGCGACGTGGTCGCGGGGTGGGCGCTCGGCGTCGTCGTCGCGGTCGTGCTGTGGGCCGCGATCGCCGCGCTGTGGGACCCCGCGGGCACCGAGCCGGAGGACCCCTCAAGCGCCCCTTCGGACGACCCCGAGGACGGTCCCGAGGACGGTCCCGCGGACGACGGCGAGGCGCAGATCACTCGGGGCGGGGATGCGGGGTTGGACACGCCGCGTCCGACGGGCCGCTCGTCTGGGTAAGAATTGCGACCATGCTCACGGAAGCAGGACGGTTCCTGCGACGGATCGCCCTGCCAGTGGTGGCGACGGCCTTGGCGGTCATCGGACTCGGTCTCCTGGTGACGCGCGTCCTCGACGGCGTGTGGCCGATTTCCGGCGAGGACGATCTGGAGCGGACGTTCGAAGCGCACCGCTCCGGCGGCTGGGACGCGGTGTCCGACGTGCTGTCCGCGCTGTCGGGCTGGGGCGCCGTGACCGCGGTCACCATCGCCGCGGCGGCGCTGGCGTTCGCCGCCTACCGGTCGTGGCGCGCGCCGCTGTTCCTGGTCGGCGCGGTTGCCGCGCAGACCCTGATCTTCGTGCTCGCCCGGATCTTCGTGGAACGCGACCGGCCGGACGTGGTGCCGCTCGACGACCTGCCGGGGCACGGCAGCTATCCGTCGGGCAACACCGGCGCCGCGCTCGCGCTGTACGGCGGCATCGCGATCCTGCTGTCCGCGCGCATCGGCGGCCGGGTCGGCCGCTGGGTGTGGCGGGTGCTGTGCCTGCTGGTGCCGGTCGCCGTCGGCCTCGCCCGCGTCTACCGCGGCGACAGCCACCCGACCGACGTCATCGCCGCGATCGCGTCCGCCGCCGCCGCGCTGGCGATCATGAATTCGGCGGTGCTCTCGCCGCGTTCCGTCTGGGGCGGCCCGGGCGGCAACCTGCGGCACACCGGCGACGGGCACGTGCCGCGGGCCGCGCTCGTGGTCAACCCGATCAAGCTGGACTCGGCGGACGACCGCGCCCGCATCGACAAGATCATGGCCGAGGCCGGCTGGGCGCCGCCGCTGTGGCTGGAAACCACCGTCGAGGACCCCGGTGCGGGCGTCACCCGCACGGCGGTCGCGGAGGGCGTCGACCTGGTCGTGGTGGCGGGCGGCGACGGCACGGTCCGCGAGTGCGCGGGCGCGTTGGCGGGCACCGGTGTGCCGCTGGCGGTCGTGCCGTCCGGCACCGGCAACCTGCTGGCCCGCAACCTCGGCCTCCCGATCGACCTGGCCGACGCCGTGCACGTGGCGGTGCACGGCCGTGACCGGGCGATCGACCTGGGCGCCATCGACCCCGACGAGCCCGGTGGCGAGATCCGGCACTTCACGGCGATGGCCGGCATCGGCCTGGACGCCGCGATGGTCGCTGACGCCCCCGACGCGCTCAAGAAGAAGGTCGGCTGGCCCGCCTACGCGGTCTCCGCGACCCGGCATCTCCGCGACGCCCGCATGCGGGTCACGCTGCGCATCGACGACGGCCCGCCGATCACCCGCCGGGCCCGCATGGTGCTGGTCGGCAACGTGGGCGCCCTCCAGGCGGGCATGCAGCTGCTGCCCGGCGCGGAGCCCGACGACGGCATGCTCGACGTCGTGGTGTTCGCGCCGTACGGCATGACCGGCTGGGCGCACGCGACCCTCCGCGTCGTCGGCCGGCGACGCCGCGACGAACCCCACGCCCCGGACCGGCAGCTCCGCCGCCGGCCGATCGAGCACTTCACCGGCCGCAAGGTCGAGGTGGAGACCGCCCGCCCGGAACCGCGCGAACTCGACGGCGACCCGATCGGCCCCGGCACCCGGCTGGCGGTGCACGTCCGGCCCGGCGTGCTGACCGTCCGGGTCCCGGACGGCGTGGTGGCGCTGCGGCCGGAGTCGCGGGCCGAGCCGTTCCCGGCGGCGCCGCCGGAGTTCGCCCCGGAGCCGGGGAACCCGGCGGCGAGTTCGTCGGCACCGGCGGCGACCTGAGCGGTCACGTGGCGTCGCGGGACGGCCGCGCGGCGGGACCGCCGGGGTCGCCGGGCGGTTTCCGGTCGCGCGGTCGTCGCCGCCGACGTGCCCGGGCCGGCTTTTCGCGTGGTCGTGGCACCGGGCGGGGGTGATCTCCGCCACGCCGCCGTCCGCGCCGGAGCCGCTCCGGGACCCGGCCTCCGCCGCCGTGTGGGCGGCTGCCTCGTCGGCCGTCGGAGTCCCGGACACGCTGGGCGTTTGCGTTCTCGGCGCCCCGGGGCGGGGGCCAAGTCCCGGGCGTCGGCGGGGTCTCCGGGCGGGCAAACAGCTCGTCAACTCCGCGGAGCATTCGTGTGAATATCGCACCTTTTGCCTTTTTGGTGTGCGACGGTGGACGTCGGTTCGTCCGAGCCGGCCGTTCCCCCGACCCCCGAGGAGGCCTGTGGTGCCGCATGTCCGAGAAGCCCGCGCAGCCCGGGGGAAGCGTGTCCGGATCACGGTGGCCGCCGCCGCGGTGCTCGCGTTGACCGCGGCCGGCTGTGCTTCGGGCGGCGCCGGCCAGACGCACGCGAACCACGGGTCCCGGCCTCCGACCCCCAACGCCCCCGGCCCGCAGGCCGCTCCCGACCCGCACCTCGGCCGCGGCGGCCCGGACACGACGGCGCCCGGCGCCGGACCGTCGGCAGGCGCGCCCGCGGCGCCGACACCCCGGACGACGGCGCCCCAGGCGACGGCGTCCCCGAGTCCGTCGACTCAGGCCCCGTCGACCCAGGCCCCGGCGCCCCGGACGACCTCGCCGTCCCAGGTCCCGGTGTCCCAGAGCGTGGTTCGGCACACCGCCGCCGACGGCCGCAACGTCGCGCTGACGTTCGACGACGGCCCCAGCCCGGTCTGGACGCCCAAGGTCCTCGCGCTGCTCGATCAGTACGACGTCAAGGCGACGTTCTGCATCGTCGGCGAACAAGCGCGCGAATACCCGAACCTGGTGCGCAGGATCGTCGCCAAGGGGCACCGCCTCTGCGACCACACCGAGACCCACGACGAGAAGCTGGCCCGGCTGCCCGCCGCCGACGTCCGCCGCGAGATCGGCAGCGCTCGCGACGCCATCCTGGCGGCCGTCCCCGGCGCCGAGATCCCGTGGTTCCGCGCCCCCGGCGGCGGCTGGTCGACGACGATCAAGCAGACCGCCGCGTCGTACGGCATGAAGCCGCTCGACTGGTCGGTGGACAGCCGCGACTGGGAACGCGGCGGCGTGGACACCATCCTCGCCACCATCAAGAGCGAACTCCGCCCCGGCGGCGTGATCCTCATGCACGACGCCGGCGGCGACCGCTCGCAGAGCGTCGCGGTCCTGGCCCGGCTCCTGCCGTGGCTGGTGAACCAGGGCTACAGCTTCGACTTCCCGGCGTAACCAGCGGAACCGCCGGCGGAACCGGGTGCCGAGACCCGCCGGGTGCGGTCCTGCCGGGCGATCGCTTCGCCGACCTCGTGGATGGCGCCCCGCATCAGGTCACCGTACGAATCCCGGGCAAGGCCGGGGGCGTGTGCTCCGGCCGCGTCGATGTGCTCGGCGGCGGCTTCGAAGGAACCCAGCCGGCGGTAGTTGTCGGCGAGGTTGAGGTGGAGGGACGGGTAGAAGCCTGCGATGCGCAGGCTGCCGTGGTGCTCTTGGACGCGCTGCTCGGTCATGGCGTCGGCAGCGTCCAAGGCCCGGATGTCCCAAGCGAGGGCCTGGGCGGGATCCTCGTGGAGATCCGCCAGGTAGTGGGCCAGGGAGCAGCGATGGAGCGGGTCGCCGGTGACGCCGATCGCCGACCACAGGCTCAGGAGCTTCCGGCGGGCGGAAGCACGGTCACCGGTTCGACCCTCCGCGACGGCTTGGCCGATGGCTTCCATGGTCGGGTCGGGACCGGCAGATGCGGTGGTCACGGATGCTCCTCGTCGTGCTCAGTTCGAGTGGTCGGATTTCACGGGCATGGCCAGGGTGGTGAGGTCGCCGCGGTCGGCGGAGCGGATCGTGACGGGCTGGCCGTCTCCCCTCAGGTCGAGCATCAGGTCGGGGCCGATCGCCGTGCTCATGGCGGGATAGAGCGTGGTCAGTGCGAACCGGATCCGGAGGGCCTCGCCCGTCACGGTGGCCGGGAGCGGGATGCCGGGGTGGGCATCGTCCGCCGACCGTTCCGCCGACCGGATGTTCACTCCGTGGCCGGCGACGTGCAGCGCGATACGGTCGCCCGGGAGTTCTTCCAACGCGCGCAGGAGCAGGTCCTTCGGCACCGTTGCGCGCGTGGTGACCTCGCCCAGTGACGCGAGCATCAGCCGATGGTCGGGGAACTCCTCGGACAGCAACCGGCAATGCAGGTCGTCCCGGTCGGCCATGCGGAACCGGATCCCGTGCGGCACCGCTTCGAGACGGACCAGCGCGCTCCGGCGGAGCTCGGCGACCGCGGTCCGGAGATCGTCGCCGTCGACCGTGCCGGCCCACGGCTGCTCCGGCGGTTCCACCGGCACCAGGGTCCGTACCGAGAGCCGGTACCGGTCGGTCGCCGTCAGGGCGACCGCCTCGTGGTTCGCCTCGATGTGCAGGCCGGCGAGTACCGGCATCCCCGGCTCGTGCGCCGTCGCGGCCAAGACCTGCTCGACCGCATCCGCCAGCACGGGCCCCTTCAGCGCCGCAATCGGCAGACCGGGCGCGTCGCCCAACGCGGCCCTGAGGACGGCAGCTTTCCGGAGTGCCGCCGCCGTATCCCCGACGAGCTTCGCGACATGCTCGTCGACCAGCCGGGATGCCTCGTCCGCCTCGGCGTCGAGGACCGCCTCGACGGCGGCAAGGGGCATGGCGATCTCGCGGAGCCGACGCAGCGTGCTCGCCCGCGCCACTTGGTCGGCGCCGTAGTAGCGGTATCCCGAGACGGGGTCGACTTCGGCAGGGGGCAGCAGGCCGGAGTCGGCGTAGAACCGCAACGCGCTGGAGGTCAGGCCGCTGCGTCGGGCGAAGACCCCGATCGGCATCAACTCGGAATTCGGCACCTCGCCATCTTTGGGCTTCGACCGACTCGAAGGTCAACAGCGCCGGCGCCGCGAGTCGCGTCCGAGGGGGGTATGCCTGGGCATACCCGAGATCCGCGTGCCTGCCGGAAGGTGCTGTTCGCGGACGAGCCGACGTCGCGTCGTTGGAATCGGCCTGCCGCCGGACGACGACACCCACCGCCGCGTCCTGGCCGTCCTGGCCTACCTCGGATCGGGGATCGGCTGATCTCCCCGCGTCGGCTTGTCCCTCCGGTGGCGCCCGGTCAGCTCTGCCCGCGGCGCGCCCGGTCGAGCCAGCGGGCCGCGTCGTCGAACTCCGCGTCGGACGTGCCGCGCCGCACCTGCGGCCGCGCGCCGTCGGCCCGCGGATACGAGCCGAGGAACCGCACCCCCGCGCACACCCGCCGCAGGCCCATGAGCGCTTCGCCGACCCGGGCGTCCGCGATGTGGCCCTCGGCCTCGATCGCGAAGAAGTAGTGGCCGAGGCCGTCCCCGGTGGGGCGGGACTGGATGTGGTCGAGGTTGACCCCGCGCACCGCGAACTCCTGGAGGATCTCCAGCAGCGCACCCGCGTGGTCGTCGACGATGAACGCCACCACCGACGTGCGGTCCGCCCCGGTCGGCGGCGATACCGGAGCCGGCCGCCGGACCTGCACGAACCGGGTCACCGCGCCCTCGACGTCGTGGATCTCGGCGACCAGCGGCACCAGGCCGTAGCGCTCGGCCGCGAACTCGCCCGCGAGGGCGGCGTCGTAGCGGCCTTCCTGGACGAGCCGGGCGGCATCCGCGTTCGAGGCCGACGAGAACCACTCGGCGTCCGGGAGGTTCGCCCCCAGCCAGCGACGGACCTGCGGCTGCGCGTGCGCGTGGCTCGACACGGTCTTGATGTCGGCCATCGTGGTGCCGGGCCGGACCAGCAGGGCGAAGGAGATCGGCAGCAGGATCTCCCGCTCGATGACGAGCGGCTCGCCGGTGGCCAGTTCGTCGATCGTGACGGACACGGAGCCTTCGACCGAGTTCTCCAGCGGCACGACCGCCGCGTCGGCCTCCCCACGCCGCACCGCGTCGAGTGCGGCCGGCACCGAGGCCATGGGCAGCGCCTCGGCCTGCGCGGCCTCCGGCAGCGTCAGCAGCGCGGCCTCGGTAAACGTCCCTTCCGGCCCGAGGTAGGACCAACGGGGGGCACCGGAAGCGGCGGAGGAGTGAGGCATGCCAGCAAGCGTATGCCCTCGCTCCGAGGGCACTAGCCGACGGTTCATCACCCATCCGGGCGAATCACCGTTCCGGCCTCTTCCTCGGCCGCCTCCCTGCGCGTCCTCTGCCGCGCCCGCCCCCGACGCCCTACCGTCAGCCCATGCCCCACCAGCCCTGGGAACCCCACCTGTTTCCCGACGCGGCCCGCATGGCTTCCTCCGTCTTCTCCCCGCTCGCCGCGCCCACCCCGACAACCGCGGCGTCCTCCTCGGGCCAGCTCCCGGTCACCCCGTCGCTCGGCGCCGCCATCGCCGTCCTCCTGCTCCTGGCCTTCGCGATCACCGCGGTCGCGCACCTCGGGCACGGCCGGGCGGTGCTGCTGGCCGGGGTCCGGGCCGCGCTGCAGCTGCTCGTGGTCGCGGTGGTCATCACGCAGGTGGTGGACCACTGGTGGGCGAGCCTGCTGTTCATCGCCGTCATGTACGCGGTCGCCGTGCTCACCGCGTCCGGCCGCATCGTCGGCGCCGTCTACCATCCGTGGATCGCGGTCCCGATCCTCGTCGCCACGATTCCGGTGCTGACCGTCCTCGTCGCCGTCCGCATCGTGCCGTTCGAAGGCCTCGTGCTCATCCCTATCGCGGGCAGCCAGCTCGGCGGCGCCATGACCGCGACCGTCCTCTCCGGGCGCCGGGCACTGGAGGAACTCACTCTGCGGCACGGCGAAGTCGAGGCCGCGCTGTCGCTCGGGTTCCTCGACCGCGACGCGCGGATGGAGATCTGCCGGCCCGCGGCGTCGGGTGCGCTGATCCCCGCGCTGGACCAGACCCGGACGGTCGGACTGGTCACGCTGCCGGGCGCGTTCGTCGGCATGCTGCTCGGCGGCGCCTCGCCGTGGAACGCCGGTGCGGTGCAGTTGTTCGTGCTGATCGCGCTGCTGGCGGTGGAGGCAGCCGCGATCACGGTGACCGTCGAGCTGATCGCGCGCGGCCGCATTGCCCGGCCGCGGACCGCAGGGGTCACCACCTGAGTCGGCCAACGACGCGCGGACTTCCGGCAATTCGGCAGCAAACGCCAGACCTTTATCCACAGGGTTGTGGATAATTTCCCGAGGATCACCGCTCGACCTGTGGATATCTCTGTGGACTACTTCGTCCGCCTGCGGGAGATGCCCCTTATCGGTGAAGATTCCCGATCCCCCCGTGAACTGGCCGATTTGGCAGTGCACTCGGCATAGAGTCGGAGCCACAACCAACCGGCCGGAAGCACGAGGGGGAGGCATTCCGTGCATGTGGATCCTGCCGTACTGAGGACGGCCGCCGCGGAAGCGCATCGGCTGGCCGACGAACTCCCCCGGCTCACCGACGCCATCGCCATCACCGGCCATGAAGCCGCCGCCGCCTGCCCGGGGTTCGCCACCGCCACCGCACTCGCCGAGGTCACGGCCGCCTGGCAGGGTCGACTGGCCGCCGTGGGCGAGACGTTCGCGCGCACCGCACAGGCTCTCGCGGGCACGGCCGACCGCGACTCCGCGGCCGACGGCCACGCCGCCGCCGCGTTCGACGCCGCCGCACGCTGAGCGGACCATGACCCCCGGCACGCTTTCCTGGCTGCGGAACCTCCGCCCCGACACCCTGGATGCCGCCGCTCGCCAGTGGCTGCGCTTGGCCGGCGACGTGGAGAACGCCGCCGGCCGGGCCGCGGCCGAGATCGCCGGGGTTCTCACGACCACCGTTTGGCAAGGGGCCGACGCCGAGGCCGCCGCCCGACAACTCGACGACCAAGACACCGAGTTGCGCATCGCGACGCAGGAAGCGGCGGCCGTGGCGGCCCTGATCGGCCGGGCGGCCCAGGAGCTGGCCGCCGCCCGGCGGAATGGGGAGTCCCTGCTGGCCGAGGCCTCCGCGGCAGGCCTCCGCGTCGACGACGACGGCACCATCCGTCCCACCGCCACTGCCGGGGATCCGGCCGACGCCGTCCGCCTCGCCGCCGCGCTCACCACCGTGCTCGACTCCGCCGCCCTGGCCGACCGCCGCTTCGCGGCCGCCCTGCGCGATCTCGCCCCCGACGCGGTCCGCCCCGGGCGCGACCGCTGGGCCGACGCGGTGGACGACGGCGCCGCCGTCGCCCTCCTCGCCCGTATCGACGCCCGCGCCATCCCGTCGGCGGCGAGTCCGGACGCCGTACGCGCCTGGTGGGCAGGCCTCGACGACGGCGCCCGGCAACGGTTCCTGGTCGGCTGCCCCGCCGTGCTCGGCAAGCTCGACGGACTCCCCGCCACCGTGCGTGATCGTGCCAACCGCTTGCTGCTGCACGCGTCCGAGGCCGGCCTCCGGCGGGAACTGCGGGCCGCGGAGACCGCGTTGGCGCAGGCCGGAGCGCGCAACGGCGGCGGTCCCGCACTCGTGAGCCGCATCGGCGACCTGCGCCGCCGTCTCGCCGGGGTCGAGACCCTGCGCGGCCACCTGGAGTCCGCCGCCCACCGGTGGGGTCCCACCTATCTGCTCGCCTTCGCCCCCGACGGCGACTACGCCGCGGGCGGCCGAGGACGCGGACGGGCGGTCATCGCCGTCGGCAATCCCGACCACGCGCGCCACACCGCCGTGTTCGTCCCCGGCATGGGCGTGGGCCTCGACGCCGCGGGGGACGAGTTGGGGCGCGTGGCCGACCTGCGCGCCGCGGCCCAGGCCAAGACAGGCAGCCCGGACGTGGCGGCCGTCGCCTGGATCGGCTACGACACCCCCGACCGGCTCGCCCAAGCCCTCGATCCCCGCTATGCCGAACGCGCCGCCCCGCACCTCGGCCGCTTCACCGGAGGACTCCGCGCCGCGCACGAGCCGGGCGCCGGCCACCTCACCGTGATCGGCCACAGCTACGGATCCCTTGTCGTCGGCGAAGCCGCCCAGACCGGTTCCGGCCTGCACGCCGACGACATCGTCGTGGTCGGCAGCCCCGGTGTGCACGCCACCCGGGCCACCCAACTGGGCGCCGGACCCGGCCATGTCTGGGTGGGCCGCGCGCAGGGCGATCCGGTGCCCGGCCTCGGCGCGCTGACGTACGCAAGCCCGGTCACCGGAACGACCCCCACCGACCCGGCGTTCGGCGCCAACCGGTTCACCACGGACGGCGCCGCCGGCCACAGCGACTACTGGAACACGGCCCGCCCGGACAGCCTCGCCAACCAGGCCGCGATCGTGGCCGGCAGGTACGGCGACGTCCGGCTGGTCTCCGGCGCCCCGCCCGCGGACGGGAAGCCGTAGCCGCTACCCCTCGAACAGCCCCTGCCCGACGTACCCGCCCGGCGCACAGCCGGGCGGCGCCACGAACAGCCCGCTCGTCTCGTGCCGGATGAACGGCGACAGCGCGTCCCCGCGGGCCAGCTTCTGCTGCACCGGCACGAACCCGTCCCGCGGATCCGCCTGCCAGGCGACGAACAGCAGACCGGCGTCCGCCGTCCCGTCCGGGCGGAACCCGTCGTCGTACGAGTAGCCGCGCCGCAGCATGGCCGCCCCGCGGTTGAACTCCGGTGCGGTGACCCGGATGTGCGCGTTGGCCGCGATGACCGGCGTGCCGTCGCCGTTGCGCCGTCCGTAGTCCGGCTCGGTGCGTTCCGCGCCGCCGGTGAGCGGCGCCCCGGTGTCCTTGCGCCGCCCGATGACCCGCTCCTGCGCGGGCACGTCCAGCCCGTCCCAGCTGTCGAGCAGCATGCGGATGCGCCGCACCACGACGTACGAGCCGCCCCGCGCCCACGCCGGATCCGCCGTGGGTGCGATGAACAGCTTGGCCTCGAAGTCCGCGTCCTCCGGCCGCGGGTTCTTGGTGCCGTCGACCTGGCCCATGAGGTTGCGGTGCGTCATCGGCGTGGCCGTCGCGCCCGGCGACCGGGCGAACCCGGCCATCCTCCACCGGGGGCGTGCCGTGCCCTGGGCGAGCTTGTGCAGTGTGCGCAGCGCGTGGAAGCCGACCAGCGCGTCGTCCGCGCACACCTGGACCAGCAGGTCGCCGTCGCTGCGGGCCGCGTCCAACTCCTCGCCGGGGAACGCCGGAAGGGGCTGGAGCGCGGCGGGCCGCCGGTCGGCCAGGCCGAGCTTGTCGAACAGCGCGGACCCGAACGAGAACGTCACGGTCAGCGACGAGGGCCCCGCGTCGAGCGCCACTTGGTCGTCGGCGTCGGCGCGTTCCCCGCGGCTCATCCGCGCGGCCGCGTCCGACCAGCGACGCAGCAGCGCCGCGGTCTTCGCCCGGTCGGCGCCCGGCTCCAGGTCGTAGGCGGCCAGCACGGTCCGGGCCTGTGGCGGCGTCGTGATGCCCGCCTGGCGGGCGCCGTGGAACGGCACCGCCGTCGACCCCAGCGAGGTCAGCGCGGGACCGCCGCCGGACGAATCCGCCACGGCCGCCGCGACCCCGGCGCCGCCGGCCCCGCCGAGCAGCAGCCCGGCCGCGCCGGCGGCACCCAGCAGACCGCGCCGCGACATTCCGTCGTTGCCCACCGTCCTCACCGCACCTTCACCGGCAACGTCACCGTCGCCCGATCGATCTCACTCGTCCGCACCGAGACCGACAGCTGCCACGTGCCCGCCATCGGCAAGGACACGTTCTGCGCCCGCCACTGCCCCGGCCCGATGTGCTCCAGCGCCAGTGTGATCCCGTCGATCTGCTTGTCGGGCAGCGCGATGGCCGCGGTGACCTCGGGCGGGTCGATCGGGTTCTTCTGCGGGTCGCGGACGAACAGGTCCACGGTGTTCGTGCCGGCGCGGGCCGGGTCGACGACCGCCTCCACGAGGCCCTTGCCGGCCGCAATGCCCGCCGAGCCGCCCGCGTCGTACTGCTGCGTGACGGTGACCGTACGCGGCTTCGTCGCCTGCTCGCGCTCCCACGCGGTGCGTCCCGGCTCGGTGTTCACCAGCACGGCGGTGACCGCGATGACCGCGATCGCGAGCGCGGCTTCCGCGCCGACCGCCCGCTGGAGGGTCCGGCGCTGTGGCAGCGGGTCCCCGGCGCGGGCGCCCGCACCGGCGCGGGACCGCAGCCGGGCTTGCAGCCAGCGCCGCGCGACCCACGCGGCGGCGATCATCAGCACGACGAAGTTGACCTTGAGGATCAGCAGCAGGCCGAACGTCGTGGAGAACAACGCGTCGAAGGAACCGACTTGCCGCCACGCCGCGTACACGCCGGTGACCGCCAGCACGGAAACGCTCGCCATCGCGGCCTTCGAGAACGTGCCCACCGCGGGCACGTCGAGCCCGCCGGGCAGTTCCTCGCCGTCCTCGTCCCGGTCCGGACCGAACAGCAGGGTCAGCATGACCGCGAGCCCGCCGATCCAGCAGCCCATCGCGAGCAGGTGCACGATGTCCGCGGCCGTGGCGAGCGGCGCCTGCCGCCCGACGGACGCGTGGTCGGCCATCGACCAGGTCGCGGCGAGGCCCGTGGACAGCAGGACCCATGCCGCCCCCAGCACGATCCTGGCGCGGCGTTTGGCTTCGCCGAGCACCGCCACCAGGTAGCCGAGCAGGGCGCCGGCCGCGCCGAGGATCAGGATGCGCACCGACAGCGCGCGCCCGAGTTTGCTGTCCAGGGTCACCCGCAGCACGTCCAGGTCGAACGCCGACGAGAACGACAGCCCGGAGGCCTTGGGCCCATAGAACATCAGCGCCGCGACCGTGGACACGAGCAGTCCGGCCCACGACGCGAACAGCAGCATCCACACCCGGAACCGGCCGACCGCGGCAGGCCGCAGCGCGACCAGGAACAGCACCGAGCCGGACAGCAGCGCGAACGACAGGAACGCCGCCCACCGCGCCAGGCCGTCGGCGAAGTTCACCGCGCTGTCGGTGCCTTGCCCGAGCCCGGACACGTTCGCACCGGCCGAGGCCCGGATCACGTTGAACGTGAACGCCCCGGAGACGGGGTGCGAGTCGTCCGAGACGACCCGCCACGCGACGGTGTAGGTGCCGGGGCCCAGCCCGGACAGCAGCTTGACGCGCACCGTCGAGCCGCCGCCGATGCCGTGCTCCGGGTTGCCGGAGTCGACGCGCTTCCCGGCCGGGTCGAGGACCTTCACGCCGCCGAGTTCGGTCGACACGGACTCGCTGAACCGCAGCGTCACCGTCGGCGGGCCGGACGGCAGCGTCGACCCCGACACCGGATCGGTCGAGTCCAGGCTCGCGTGCGCGGACGCGGTGCCCGCGCCGCCGAGCACCAGCGCCACCAGCAGGACGGGCAGCGCGAAGATCCAGGCGAACCGGCGGCGCCCGGGCCCGGCGGCGGCCGCCGGACCCGTCATCGGCTCAACTGCCATGGCCCGGGTGCTCCGGCGACCCCGCCGTCACGGCCGGTCCGGACGGTACGCCCGGATCGCCGGGCCGGTCCGCCGCCCCGAGCACCGGCACGTGCACGGTGATCGGCGCGGATTTCGCGAACGTCAGCGTCACGTCGACGGATTCGCCCTTCTTCAACTGGCGCGTGGGATCCATGAACATCAGGTGCATGGTGCCGCGTCCGAGCACGCCTTGCCCGTGCGCCGGGATGTCGAGGCCTTCGACTTGCTGCATCGCGTTGCCGCTCGACTCGTGGATCTCCGCGCTCGGCGCGAACGTCGAGCTGACCGCGACCAGCCGGTCGGCGGAGTCCCCGTCGTTGCGCACGACCAGGTAGCCCGCCGCCACATCCGGCGACGCGGGCTGCGGGATGTACGGGTCGACGACCGCCAGCTTCGGCGCGGTCGACCCGGACGACCCGCCCGTCGCATACGCGACCAGCCCGATGCCGCCCGCGAGGACGACGGCCCCCGCCGCGCCGAAGAGCACCGTGCGGTGGGGCAGCCTCACGACGCGTCCGGGTGGATCAGCAGCGGCAGGTCGTGCGCGAAGTCGTCGGCGGTGATCCCGGCCGCGCTGCCGTCCGGGTTCATGCCGACCGACGCCAGGTACACGACGCGCGCCCGGTTGTCCGGCGAGAACGCCACGACCTGGGTGCCGTGCGTGCTGGTGACCTTGCCGTCCTTGACCACCGGCGGCTCGATCGGCACGCCGACGCTCTTCGCGGCCGCCTGGATCGTCTCGAACGATCCGGTCAGCCCGGTGAACGACGGGTCGAACGCGTCGAGCCACTGCCGCAGTTCCGGGCCGGTGTCGCGCTCCGGGTCGGTGGTCACGAACACCACGTTGACGTTCGCCCGGTCCTCCGCCTTGAGCTTGGTGAGGGCGCGGGCCACGTCGGCCATGGTGGTGGGGCACACGTCGGGGCAGTGCGTGTAGCCGAAGTACAGCAGGGTGACCTTGCCGGCCGTGCGGGCCTTGAAGTCGTACGCCTGCCCCGACGTGTCCGTCAGCGCCAGATCGGGCTTCTCCATGGGCCGGTCCAGTTCGGTGCCGCGGAACTTCGACGGCGGCCCCGACGAGGTGATCTTCACCGGCGCGCCGTTTCCGCTCGGAGTGCCGTTGCCGTCGGAGCTGCTGCAGCCCGCGGCGAAGAGCAGCCCCGCCACGGCGAGTGCCGCGGTCCTGACCAGTGCCTTGCGCATGGATTTCTTCCGATCGATGACGTGGACGGAGAGGGGAGCGGGGCTACGAGGCCCGGCGCGAGCCGCGGATCAGGCCGAACGCACCGACCGCGAGGCCGAGCACGCCGACCACCAGCCCGGCGATGCCGAGCGTGCGCGCGGTGGAGTCACTGGCCTTGTCCGACTTCGACGCGGCGACGGTGACGTTCTGGCCGGACGCGCCGGACGCCGCCGGGCTCGGCTTGGCCGCGCTGCCGGTGCCCGCCGGGACCAGCTTCAGGGTCGGCGCGGGCTTCTCCGGCTCCTTGCCGTCCGGGCCGGGCAGGTCGATCCAGCGCACGACGTCGCCGTTGTCGTAGGTCTGCAGCGCCTTGAAGACGAGCTTGTCGGTGTCGGTCGGCAGCGGGCCGAGGGACACCTCGAAGTCCTCGTACTGGCCGGGGTTGATGCGGGTGCCCGCGTTGGCGGTCCACGTCACCTTGGACACCGCCTCGGTGATCGTCTTGCCGTGCGACGTGATCGGCGTCGCCAGGGTCTTCTTCTCGACGTTGGCCGTCCAGCCCGCCAGCGGACGGGTGCGCACCGAGGTCAGCGGCTTGTCGTCGGGCAGGTTGACCTCGAGCTTGTTGGTGCCCGCGTTGTCGTTCTCGTTCGGGACGCGGAACGTCACGCCCGCGTAGCCGCCCTGCTCGGCCTGGCCGGGCTGGACGCTGACGTGCGCGGACGCGGGCGCGGCAAGTCCGAGGACGGCCGCCGCGGCGATCGCGGTCAGCGTCAGCGCACGGCGGCGGGCGGGACGGGCGGTGCGGATGTTTGCACGCATGGGTGCTGAGTCTCCCTGGATGGGCGTACGCCGCCGCAGCCGCGGCACAGCGCGGGCGGGGGTACGGAAACCGGATGCGCGGCCTTCGCGGACGCGCGGGCAAGAACGGCGGAAAACGCCGGAGGCCTGCCGGATCCGGTCTCCTCCCACGGCACGGCGGCCGAGGCCGCGCACACGCCCGGATACCGGGGCGGCGGCCTACACAGCAGGAGAAAGGGTCAGCAGGCGGGCGCGAACGCCGGCGGCCCGCGCCGCACGACGGCATGCCGCAACTCGGCCGACAGCAGGCGGCGCACCGCGGCCCGCGGACGGTCCACCGGCAGCGGGGTGCCCGCCGCCGGAACGGTGCCGAACAGCACGGCCAGCACCGCGCGCAGCGGCGCCACCGCGGCGCCGCCCAGGCGTGCCAGCAGGCGGAACAGCGCCGCTTCGCCCTGGCGCAGCCACCACGCGGCGACGAGCGCGGCGGCGGCGTGCGCGGCGAGCATGCCGTAGCCGCCGTCGAAGATCATCGGGCCGACGGAGTGACCTCCGCCGTGTGCCCCGCCCGGCACGGAGGGCAGTGCGCCCGCCTTGTCGGGATCGATGCCCGCGCTCGCCACGACGTCGCGGGCCGACCAGCCGGATGGCAGCATGATGTGCCCGCCGGAGTCGCGCGACCCGCACAGCAGCCGGTCGAGGACGCTCAGCCCGGAGGCGCGGCCGTCCATCGCCGAGCCGGTGTGCGACGTGGCCATGCCGAAGCTGAAGAGGGTGTGCAGGGCAACCTGCCCGGCCGCCAGCAGCACGCCGATGCCCGCCCACGGGCGCTCCCGCCCGGCGGCCGCGTAGGCCACCGCGAAAACGCCGGCGAAGCCCGCGGCGAACGTCCACCACGGCAGCGGCTCGGCCGTCATGAACGCGTGCCCGGCCGCCGACAACGCGACGCACACCGCGGCGAACACGGCGGCTCGCGCGGCGCGAAGCGGGGCGGACACGGTAGGCATGACGCCCCATGGTCTCACCGCGGATCCGACACCCCTACGCAGCCCCCGGATTCGCCTCGCACGCGCCCGGCCGCGGGCTCCCTCGGACCTCCCCCGGCACTCCCTCGCGTCCCCCTCGATCACCGCGGCGCGCGGTACACGGGAGGCGGAAGGGGAAGAAAATTCGTTGTTGACTTTCTGTGTGATTCGGGTATATGCGCTGAGTCTTTGTCTGAAGGCGCCCCACCGACTGGAGGCCGTTCATGGACATGCGGTGGACCGTTCACCTTCCGCGGGAGACGGCGAGCGTTCCCATGGTGCGGCGCTTGCTGATGGGGGCCATGGAGACCGCGGGCGTCGACCCCGGGGTGGCCGCGGAGATCGGCCTCGCGCTGTCCGAGGCGTGCGCGAACGTCGTGGAGCACGCCTGCGGCACCGACCCGGAGGCCGAATTCGAGGTCCGCGCCGGCATCACCGGCAACCGATGCCGCGTCGAAGTCTGCGATACCGGCCCCGGGTTCAGCCCGGAACGACTCAGTACCCCGCTGCACCACGTCGCGTCGCCGGGCGCCGAGAACGGCCGCGGCCTCCTCCTCATCGAGGCGATGAGCGACCGGGTGCAGCTGCGCAACCATCCGCGCAAGGGCGCGGTCATCCGCTTCGAGAAGTCCTTGCGCTGGCGCAAGGACGCGCTGCTGCCGGTCTGACCCGGCCTCGGCCCGGCGCCCTCCCGCGCCTCTCCTGCCGTCTCCCGCTCCTCCTGCCCACTCCTGCCCCCTCCCGCCGCGTCCTGCCTCACTCGTCTCCCCGGACCCCCGCGGCACCCGGCGTGCCCGCGGCGGGTGCGCGCTCCGCATAGCCTGGTGGCCCCCCGCACCGGACCGTACGAGGAGCCCGCCCGCCGTGACGACCCGCCCCGCCAGGCCGCTCCTTGCCGTGGCCGCGCTGCTCGCCGCCGTGGCCGGCGTGCTCCTCGGCACCCCGGCCCACGCCGTCTCGGCCGCTCCGGCGGCATCCGACGGCCGGGACGCCGACCATGTGGTGTTCGTCGGTATCCCCGGCCTGCGCTGGTCGGACGTCACCCCGGAGCGCACGCCGAACCTGGCCCGCCTCACCGGTCAGGCCTCGGCCGCGACGCTGTCCGTGCGCACCGTCGAGAAGACCACCTGTCCCGCCGACGGATGGCTGACCGTCGGCTCCGGCGCCCGCTCGTCCGCGCCCCGCCAGGACGGCGCATGCGCCCCGCTGCCCGCCGTGGCCGTCGGCCCGGACGGCGCGGTCACGGTGCCCGACCTGCCGCGCATCGCGGACTTCAACACCACGTACTCGTACGACCCGAAGTTCGGCATCCTCGCCGCCACCGCGGCCCGCAGCAACCAGTGCGTGACCGCCGTCGGCCCCGGCGCCGCGCTCGCCACCGCCGACGCCCAGGGCCGCAGCCCGGCCGCCTACCTGCCCGGCGCCGACGCCCTCGACGCCGCGGCGCTGGCCCGCTGCGGGCTGACCCTCGTCGACCTCGGCGCGCTCACCGACGGCGCCCCCGACCGTGACGCAGGCCTGCGCGCCGCCGACGAGGCGGTCGGCCGCATCGCCGGCCTGCTGCCCGAACGCACCGAACTCGTCGTCGCGGGTCCCGGCGACGGCGGCACGACCGGCACGCCGCACCTGCGCACGCTGCTCGCCACCGGGCCGGGCACCCGCTTCGACGGCGGCTACCTGACCGCGCCGTCCACCCGCTACGACGGCATGGCCCAGCTCACCGACCTCGCGCCGAGCCTGCTCGACCCGCTCGGCATCGACCCGCCGTCCGAACTCGTCGGCTCGGTCGTGGCCCGCGCCTCCGGCCCGACCGGCGCCGCCGCGGTGCGCGATCTGAACCTGATCGACGTCGGCGCGCAGGCCGCCCGGGACGTCCGCGAGACCTACCAGTTCTTCACCTGGCTGACCGTCGTGCCGCTCGTGCTGTTCGCGGCGGGTATCGCCGCGGCGGCCCGCATGCGGAAGCGGGGGGTGCCGGACGCCTCGCGGGCGAAGCTGTACCGGGCGCTCCAGGTCGTGGGCGTGACCGCCGGAACGGTGCCCGGGGCGACGTTCCTCGTCGGCCTTTTCCCCTGGGAGAAGGCGGGCAGCCCGGAAGCCGCGATCGTCCTGCTCAGCCTGGGCTGGACGGCGGTGCTGACCGCACTGGCCTTCGCCGGGCCGTGGCGGCGCAGCCCGTACGGCCCGCCCGGCTTCGCCACCGCGGCGACCGTGCTCATCCTCGCCGCGGACGTGGTCACCGGCTCGAACCTCCAGATGAACACGCTGTTCGGGCTGTCCCCGCTGGTCGCGGGCCGGTTCTACGGCTTCGGCAACGTCGCCTGGTCGGTGTTCGGCCCCGCCGTGCTGCTCGCCGTCGCCTGGCCGGTCGGCCTCCGCCTCGGCGCGGGACGCCGCCGCGCGGCACTCGGGGTCCTGGTGGCCGGGGCCCTGGCGGCGATCGTGGTGGACGGCTGGCCCGCCTTCGGCAGCGACTTCGGCGGCGTCCTCGCCCTGGTACCGGGCTTCGCGGTCCTCGGCCTGCTGCTGTTCGGCATCCGGATCTCGTGGGGCAAGGCGGCCCTGGTCGCGGCCGGTGCGGTGACCGTGGTGGCGATCATCGCGGTCTTCGACTGGATGCGTCCCGCGGCCGGCCGCTCGCACCTCGGCAAGTTCGTCCAGCAGGTGATCGACGGCGACGCGGGCAGCGTGCTGCACCGCAAGGTCGCCGACAACCTCAGCTCGTTCCACGGGCCGATCGCGTACCTGATCCCGGTGCTCTACGCCGTGCTGCTCGTCGCCATCCTCGCCCCGCACCGGCTCCGCGCCACCGCACTGCCGCCCGCCTACGAGCGGATCCCGTGGCTGCGCGCCGTGCTCGTCGCCTGCTGGATCGCCGCCGCGGTGGGCTACGCCGCCAACGACTCGGGCATCCAGATCCCCTCGGTGGCGCTGCTCATCGGCCTTCCGCTGCCCGCCGCGGCGCTGGCCGCGGTGGCCGCGGAACGCGCCGGCCGCGCGTCACGCGGCGAGGGGAGCCCGGCGCGCCCGCAAGCCCAGCCACAGGGCGCCGAGTAGCAGCGCGATGCCGGCGTACGGGCCGATGCTCGCGCGCAGTGTGTGCGCGAGCGAGTCGACGGCGTGCGGCAGCGGCACCACACGGCCCGGAACGTAGGCGCACACCAGCACCGTCGTCCGGCCCAGGAGCAGTCCGTCCGCGCCCGACGCCGCGACGAGCACGAACGGGGCCCACGCGGCCACGTCGTACCAGGGCAGGCTGTAGGGCGCGGTCAGCAGCCACGCCAGCGCGAGCAGCGCCGCGGCCCCCGCGGCGTCGGCCGACACCCCGTCGCGGAGCGGCCCGCGCGCGGCTGCCCGCATCACGACGGGGGCCAGCAGCCAGGCGACCAAGGCGAGCGTGGCGTAGCCGACGAGGCCGATCAGGTTCCGGGCGGTATCCGCACCGAGCGCCGATTCCAGCGGGTGCACGGCCAGCCGCAGCGGCATGGCGAGCGACACCAGCTTGCTGTTCTCCCGCATCTGCGCGAACGCGTCGCCGCCGCCCGCCGCATAGACCGGCAGATAGGTGAGAACGCCGACCGCGAGGCCGGTGCCGAGCATCGCCGCCAGGTCCCGCCGCCGATGCCGCAGCCCCCACGCCAGCGCCAGCACGAACAGCCCGAGCGTGATCTTGGTGGCGCATGCGAGCCCGACCAACACACCCGCGAGGACGGGCGAGCGGCGTACCGCCACAAGCGCACCGACCGCGAGGGCGACCGCGAACGCGTCGATGTGGCCCGCATTGACCCCGACGAACAGCAGGAGCGGATTCAGCGACCACAGCAGCGCCACCCGGGCCCGTGCCTCCTGTGTGCGCACCGCGCGCTGCATCAGCAGCCCGGTGAGCACGAACGCGGCCGCGCCGATCAGGGTCAGCACGAGCACCGTCGTGTGCACCGACGTGCCGCCGATCTTCGCGGCCAGCCATTGCTCAGCCGTGGCGACCGGGCCGTACACCGACGGGGTGTCCTGCCACGGCGCCTCGACGGCCCGGCCGACCGGATCGCCCGACCGGGCGAGGTCCGCGGCGGTGTCGAGGTACGGGTTGCCGCCGGTCGCCGTGAGCCTTCCGTAGGCCGCGTACACCAAATGGTCCGCGGACCCCATCGGCGGCACCAGTACGGCAGCCGCGGCGGCCACCGCGCCCGCGATGGTCAGCCGCCGGGGATCCGGCGTCCACCCGCCGCGCAGCGCGAGCATCGCCAAGCCCAGCCCGACCGCCCCCGCCAGCGCGGAGCCCAGCAGCAGCCCGGTCACCAGCCCCGCGGACGGGTCGGTGCCCAGGTCGTACGGCGGCAGCCATCCGGGCCCGCCCGGCAACGGGGGAGCGGCGGCGGACGTGCCGAGGAGCCCGGCGGCCAGCAGCAGCCCGATCCCGGCGGCCAGAAACGCGAGCGCGGCTTTGCCCGCGCCTGGTAGGCCATCCGCGCCGAGCGCCCGCAGCCGCGCGCCGACCCCGGTCGCCCCGGTCGTGGCGGTCGTGGCGGTCACGCCGTCGGGCCGGAGCGTCGATGCGGGGCCTGACCTGGGCGGTTGTGTTTCACGTGAAACATGCGGTGGATTCGGCACGGACACGGCGGCTCAAACGCCCGGCTTACCGGACGTGCCGGAATCACCCGGACGGGCGACCTTGCCGCGCACCGCCCCCGGCAGCGCGCCCGCCGCGCCGCGCTCCGCCAGTGCGCGCGCCACATGCGCGTACTGCTTCGCCCGGTGCAGCTGCCCGGCCAGATCGGCGCCGGTCACCCGGTGGTGCAGGTCCACTTCCACCTCGAGGACCTCGAAGCCCTGCCGGACCAGGTCGATGGTCAGCCCGGTCTCCACGCCGAACCCGGCGGCCAGCGGCAGCGCCGCATCGAACGCCTCGCGGGTCAGGCAGCGCTGCCCGGAAAGCGGCTGCGTCGCCACGAACCCGCTCGCCCGGCGGATGCCGTCGCGCGACGCGCGCACCACGAACCCGTGTCCGCCCCCGGCACGCTTCTGCGGCGGCAGGATCGCGATCGTCATCGCCGCCTCGCCGTCCCGCACCGGCCCGATGAGCGCCGCCGCATGGGCCGCGCTCTCCTCCAGGTCGGCGTCCAGGAACAGCAGCAAATGCGCGGTGTCCGGCTTGGCGCGGCCTTCCCGCGCGTCGATCGCGGCGACCGCCGCGGCACCCGTCTCCATCGCCGCGGCCTTGCCGCGGTTGCGGCCGTGCCGCACCACGATCGCGCCCGCCGCCGACGCCGCCGCGACCGTGCCGTCGCGCGAGCCGTCGTCGACCACCACGACCAGGTCCACACCGTCCATCACCGACGCGGCACGCACCGTCGCGGCGATTCTGCGCTCCTCGTCGTGCGCCGGGATCACCACCGCGGTCGGTGCCGCGGCTCCGTGCGCCGCTGCGGACTCCGCCATTCCGGATGCCTGAACTGCCATGGCAAGGGATCGTAGAGCGTGTGCGAACCGGTCCGCCGCGACCGTACCGCGCTCCCGACGCGGCGCGGCGGCGTGCCCGGATACCCCGAAACGGGTACAAAGAAAGGCAGGGCAAGGCCCGGACCGGCTTCAAGGTCATCGGGAACCTTGCGGAGTGACGATTCGTCATCTCAGAAGAGAAGAGCTGATCGGGTACACCTCCCGACGGCGTCGCACGCGGGCCGCGGCAGGCCCGTGGGATCCGGCAGACCGGGTGCGGCGCGCGGGCGGGAGTCCGGTCGAAGGCTGTACCTCCGCGGCACCGTGCCGCGTGGCCGACCCGCCCTCACCGGCGCGCGCAGTGCGCGGCCGGCACATCCGGCGATGTACCTCCGGCGCCCGCAGAACAGCGGCGTGCACATGCAATGCACCAGCAGTTTCCGGCAGGCTCACGGAAGGGAACGAGCGCCATGTTGCGCGAGATCCTCGGCAAGCGACGTAGGGAACGCTCCGCACTGCTGTCCGCCGCGACGGCCTGCGCCCGCTGGGGCTGGCCCGTGGTGCCCGGCATCGGCATCGCCGCCTGGGCGGGCACCTGCGGCTGCGGACAGGACGACTGCCCGCTGCCCGGCGCCCACCCGGACACTCCCCCGCCCCCCGACCCGGACACGCCGGTCCTCCCGCGCACCGCGGGGTCCGCGCGGCCGCCGCTGATGGCCGCGAGTGCGGACGAGCGCATGGTGCGGTGGTGGTGGTCCCGATTCCCGGACGCCCCGGTGGTTTTGGCGACCGGCGTCCGGGTGGCGGCGCTGAGCGTGCCCGCCGAAGCGGGCGTTCGGGCGCTGCGCCAGCTCGACACGCTCGGCGTGCGCACCGGGCCGGTGACCGTCGCGCCGGGCCGCTACGGCTTCCTCGTCCGGCCCTATGCGCTGGACGAACTCGCCGACCTGCTCGACCGCTACGGCCTCAACCGGTACGGCTCGGTGCCGTTCACGCTGCGCTGCCACGGCCCCGGCGGCTTCCTCGCGCTGCCGCCGTCGCGGGTACCGGGCGGTCCGCTGCGGTGGGCGGTAGCGCCGCGGCCCGGGGATGTTTCCGGCGCGTCGGCGCCGTGGCTGCCCCATGTGTCCGACCTCGTGCGTACGCTCGTCGATACCTGCCACTCGGTCACCCACGTGCGGCGTTCGGCCTGACCGGACGCGGTCCGGGTGGCCTGCCGGGGGTTCGTGCCCGGCGTGGCGGGGCGTGCGAGATGTCGCGTCCCGTGACCGCGGAGTCGCGATGAGTCTCCCGCGACCGGCGCGACGGCGGTAGCGTGAGACCGGATCGGAAGCGGCTCGGGGAGGGCGAATGCGTCAGCCGGACGGGTACGAATCCGGTGCCACGCGGGACTTCGCCGGGCACGGCGGCCGTGGCGCGGAGCCGGAAGGATGGGACGGCTCGCTGCTGCCGCCGAGTGTGTCCGGCGGGTTGGAAAGCCTTGCCCGCTTGTGCGTGGACATGGATTTCGCCTTGGAGAGCGCCGACTTGGCAGTCGGCAAAGTGCGCGTGGCCTATGAACGGGCCCGCCAGGACGAGTCGGGCGCGTCGTTCCAGCCGCGGACCGCCGTCGCGTGGCAGCTGGAGTCGCTGGTCTACGCGCACTACAACGGAATTCGGCGGCTGGCGTTCGAGCGCAACGCGGCTTATGCGCTGGCCGCGGCCGCCGTCTTGCAGGCGGTGGTCGAAGGACGTGCGCCCGGCGATGCCGACCTCGCGCCGGCCGGGGATCCGGAGCACATCCGGCAAGTACTCGACGACGCAACCGCGCTGCGGGAGATGCTGTCGCGGCCGGTGACCGGCAACGTCGAGGTCGACGACGTGCTCGGCCGGGCGCACCGTGCGGTGCTGCGTGCGCTGGGGGCCGCCGGTTCACAGGAACTTCCGTGGAGCCAGGCGCATTTGCACCTGGCCGAGCTGGTGGACGACTTGGCCGAGCTGGACCCGCCGGTGGCGACGGGAGAGCCGGGGATCAACCTGTCGCTGCGGGCGTACGCGCAGGGGTGCCACGGCGTGGTGCTGGGGTTGGCGCCGGGCGGGTGGCTGGCGGTCAGCCCGGTGGCGGGCTGACGGGTTTCCCGACCATCCGATCGTCACCACAACTCCCGCGCGACTGTGGCATATCCGGGACATCGCGTGATCGTTTCGACGGCGCCCAGGCGATAGGCTCGCGCAGGACCTTCGCGCGAGGAGACAACATGCAGCGGGCACGTGCGGCACGCGTTCGTACGGCGGCGCTCGGCACCACGGTCGGGCTCTGTCTGCTCATCCCCCTCGCCGCCGCGTCCGCGGATTCGGCACACGACCACGGCGCTTCCGCCGACGGTCCGCGCGCGTCCGCGTCCGGCGCCGCGACGCCCAAGCCGTCCGGCGGCGGCCACGACTACGGCAACGGTGTCGCCCCCGGCGGCCCGGACGGCATCGACGCGGTCAAGCAGCTGCTCGGCCCTGCGTCGTCGCCGGCCGCGACCAAGTCGGTGCCGGTCGTTCCGGCGGGCACCGTCGCGGTGGCCGACAAGCTGTGCGGGAAAGCCGTCGAGGTGCAGGCTGTGCGCGCCCAGACGTGTGTGGAACGCGAGGGCGGCGAGGTGTGGGCCCGGGTGTACTACCGCAACACGTCGGCGGAGCCGCTGATGCTGGTGCTCGGCATGGTCCGTCCGGGGGTCGGGGCCGGGAGCCTGCAGATGACCTGCGACATCGACGCCAAGTCGGGCGACGGCCAGTGCGATACCCCGCGCCTGCGTACCGACCAGCCGCTGGCGGCGTGGTCGGCGGTGTCCGAGATCGCCACCGCGGACGGCTCCCGCAAGGTGCTGCGCAGCGGCACGGCCGGCGCCGCGGGCTGACCGCGGGAGCCCGGCCGGACGGCGGGGCGGCAGCGGGACGGGTTCCGCAAAAAGAAAAAACAAGGGCCCGGCCGCTGAAGACGGGGGATGCATCAGCGGCCGGGCTGGGTCAAAGGTAACAGGCAATTTCCCTGTACCCAAGTCCGCGGCGACATTGGACCGGGTCCAATGTGTCGACCCGGCCCCGAGGCCGGGAATCCCACGGTGACCTGCTGCACTTTCCCGTCGTGCGGCGGTGTGTTGCCGACAGGTGCCGGTAAAGCCGGAGGGGGCCGCGCAGGGTCGGAATCCGGCCGTGCGCGGCCCCCTCGGGCGGTCGCGTCGCTCAGTTCAGGGTGATCTGGCGGTTCAGCAGCCCGTTCCGGGCGCTGCGCTGACGGGGCGTCAAAGCCGTTGTGTCGGCGAGGGATTCGGCCAGGCGCACGGCGAATTCGGCGGCCGGCTTCTCGACGTCGTCGGCCGTCATGCCGGCCGGGAGGTCCCACACCGGTACGAGCAGGCCGTGCGCGCGGAAGGACCCGACGAAGCGTGTGCCGTCGCCCAGCGACGACGCGTCGGCCGCGTGCAGGCGGGCGATCGCATCGAGGAGCTGCTCCTCCGGGTGCGGCATGACCCAGCGGAGGTGATTCTTCTCACGCATGCTGCACCAGTACGCGGCGTCCACCGACGTGAGGCGTGCGGTCGGGGTCGCGGCGGCGTTGGCGCGCTCCAGGGAGGCGGCGACGTCGCCGGTCGCGGCGTCGGCGTCCTCGACCCAGAAGTCGAAGCCGGTGTGCACGGTGACCTCGAGCGGCGCCGACACGTCCAGCAGGTCCTGGAGGCGCGCGCCCGGGCCGGGCAGCGGGCCCGGGGTGATCGGCGTGCCGTCCTCGGCGGCCAGTGCGCGCTCCAGCGAGTCCGCGAGGTCGCGGCTCACGTCGCCGGAACTGGTGTGCGTCTGCAGGCCGATGAGGATCTCGCCGGTGTCGCGGCGGAGCGCCGGCCAGGCCATCGGCAGCACCGTGGCGAGCGTGACCGGGCGGGCGGCCTCGGCGCCGGCGAGGGTGAGCGACGCGGTGGCGGCGGGCACGAGTTCGCGCATCGCGACCCAGTCGCACTCGTTCGGCAGTCCTTCGAACGGCCGCTGGACGAGCGTGTCCGCGGCCACCGCCGCGTCGCGCCCGTGGCAGGCCTTGTAACGGCGGCCGGATCCGCACGGACAGGGTTCGCGACCGCCGACCACCGGGACCGTGTCCGCGGCGCCCGGGGAACCCGGGGCGGTTGCGCTGGTGTTGTGCCGGATGTTCCGCGCGGCCTTCTTGCCCATGCTGAGATGTCTCCCGGTCGCGGATCGCGATTGTGGGCGGCACGGACCGAACGAGTGCCCGACGCCGCAGGACGGTGAACGTCCGTCGAGCGTAGTGCGCTCCCGGCATATAACCCATTCCGCGGCACGCGCCCGGCACCGGGCGGATGCGGTGCCGCCGGGCAGTACAGCCGAGCAGTACAGGCAAGCTGTGCGGGCGGGCCGTGCGGGCGGGTGGTGCGGCGGTCAGCCGTCGAGGGGTTCGACCGCGTCGAAGTCGAAGGCGTCCCACGCGGAGGACGCGCACTCGTCCGGGCGGCCGGTGGCGAGCAGCGCCCACACGGTCACTTCGTCGCCGCCGCCGCGGACGCCCCATTCGGCGGAGAGCGCGTCGATGATCGACAGGCCGCGGCCGCCGCGTGCGGTGAGCGACGGGCTGGACCGGCGGGGCAGCGTCGGTCCGCCGCCGTCGGTGACCTCGATCCCCAGCAGGTGGTCCGGGCGCACCGCCCAGGCCGCGCGCACGCTTCCGGACGGCAGGGCGTGCGCGTGCTTGAGCGCGTTGCTGAGGAGTTCGGACAGGACGAGTGCGGCGTCGTCGACGACTTCCGGCGCGATGCCCCGGTCGGTGAGGTCGGCGATCATCCGGTGCCGGGCGGCGGCGACTCCGACAGAGGCGTGCGGGACGAGTACAGCCTCGGAATCGGGCACCCCACGGGCCACGACCATTGCCACCCCCGGACCTCCTTCTCACCCACACACGTCGGGCATGGGATGCCCGGTGCGCGTCGATCGGAAACAGAATCGCCATCCGCCCGCAACAACGGGTACGGCCCCCGAGGCACCGGACCCGCGCGTCGGCCGGACGGGCCTGCGGCGCGGAGCCGCGATGTGTGTGCTCCTTTCTACCCCGTCGGAGCACCGGAGCCGGAGACCGCGGCCAAGGCTGATGAGGACTTGTTACCGAGTTCGTGTCGCGGCGGTAGCCGCGCGGTCACCGGATACGCCTACCCGGAGATCTGACGGAGAACCGCCCCGGGCCGGTTGGTGATGATGGCGTCGACGCCGAGCGTCATGCACAACTCGACGTCTTCGGGCCGGTCGACGGTCCAGACGTGGACGCGGTGCCCGGCGCGGTGCAGCCGGGCGACGAAGCGCGGGTGGGCGCGGACGATCTCGATGCTGGGCCCGGCGATCCGCACGTCCTTCGGCAGCGCGCCGTCGCGGAAGCGGAGGGGAACGCGTTCCATCAGGAACACCGCGGGCAGGCGGGGCGCGAGTTGCCGCATACGCCGCAGGGACAGTTGGGAGAAGCTCATCACGCGCACCGGCGAGGGGGTGTCGCCGACGGGGCGGGCCATGCCGAAGTGGTCGAGGAGTTCGACGAGGCGGCGTTCGACGAGGCCCGCGTACCGGGTGGGGTGTTTGGTCTCGACGGCCAGTTGCACGGGGCGCCCGGCGTCGACGACGAGTTGCAGGAGCCGGTCCAGGGTGAGCACGGACGTGCGGTCCCAGTCCGGGGCTTCGGGGTCTTCCGCGTGGATGCCGCCGGCTTTCCAGGAGCCGAAGTCCAGGGTGGCGAGGTCGGCGAGTTCCAGTGTGGAGACGAGGCCGCGGCCGTTGGAGGTGCGGTTGACGCGCCGGTCGTGCACGCAGACGAGTCGGCCGTCCGCGGTGAGCCGCACGTCGCATTCCAGCGCGTCGGCGCCGTCGTCGATCGCCTTGCGGTAGGCGGCGAGCGTGTGTTCGGGCACGTCCTCGGACGAGCCGCGGTGTGCGACCACCTGGACGGCGGGGCGCGGTGCGGGAGCGGTCACGCCCACATCGTGCCACCTCGTCCCGAACACGAGGTGACGTGCGGCCGACGCGCCGGCGCGTGCCGCGCCCTGCTGCTCAGCGGGTGCGGCGGGCGTCGAGGCGGACGAGGAGCAGGGTGCCGAGCGCGGAGGCGGCGAACGCGAAGAGGGTGGCCGAGGTCCAGGTCTGCGGGTGGATGTGCAGGGCGTCCTGCGCGCGCGTCCAGAAGTCCGCCCACCAGCCGATCGTGCCGGGGTTGATGAGCTGGTACACCGCGAACCCCAGCAGCCACGGCAGCAGCATCGCCCAGCGGGCGGGCGCGTCGTCGCCGAGGTTCCACGCGGTGCGTCCGCGGCCGAGGAACCAGTCGACCGCTGTGACGCCGAGCAGCGGCACGAAGACCGAGCCGATGAGGTAGAGGAAGCTCTCGTACTTGGAGAAGTCGTCGACGAGCATCGCGCAGCCGGTGACCAGCGCGCCGACGGCGAGGCAGATCGCCCGGCGGTCGAGCCGGGGCGCGAAGTTCTGCAGCGACATCGCGGTGCTGTAGACGTTCGCGAACGACTGGTCGACCTCGCGGATCACGAGCACGGCGAAGAACAGCCAGCCCGCGGTGAAGCCCAACAGGGTGTCGAACACGTCCTGGTCGGCCTTGGTCTGGGCGAGCGCGAGGATGCCGACGAGGCTGCACCAGATGCCGGTGGTCGAGTATCCGCCGAGCGCGCCCCAGAACGCGGTGCGGGTGCTGCGCGAGTGGCGCGTATAGTCGGACGCGAGCGGGACCCACGAGACGGCGAGCGCGACGGACGCGTCGACGACCGGCAGGAATCCGTCCCAGGAGCCCGCGGTGACGTCGGGGACGCCCGCGCGCACGAGCTGGACGGTGAAGTAGAGCATCGCGATGCCGACGGCGATCGTCACGTAGCGGCGCAGGATGCGCAGCATCCCCAGGGGCCGCAGCGTCATCGCGGTGGTGAGGACGCCGGCGAGCAGCACGTACAGCCAGTGCGGTCCGCGGCCGTCGGTGAGCTTCTCGACGCCCATCGCGATGACGGTCAGCTCGAAGACGCCCCAGCCGACGCACTGGACGATGTTCATCCCGGTCGGCAGGTACGACAGCTTGGTGCCGAACAGGCCGCGCAGCAGCGCCATCGCGGGGGCTCCGGTCGCGGCGCCGGGCAGCCCGGACACGGCGACCATCGCGGTGCCGACCACGGTGCCCACGGTGATCGCGACGGTCGCCGCGATCAGCGACATCTGCGGATAGCCCTCGGGGGCGAGGAACGCGGCGGCGCCGCTGAAGCCGATGAGGCTGACGCCGAGGTTGGCCCAGAACGAGAACTGGTCGCGGAACCCGAGCGTTTTCGGCGGCGCGGTGTCCAGGACGAGCGGTGCCTCGTCGCCGGACGGATGCGGGCGCGGTCCGGTGGCGGCTGGAGCCGACATGGCTCTCCTCTTCTCCCTACGCCGGCATTACCCGGTCAGGTTCGAGCGGTCGGCGGCACCGGAAGCCCTCTTGCTTGCTCCCAGCCGCCCTCTCAGCCTGGTTGGCCCAAGCTCCCGCGTGTGGTGAGGAAGAGCACAGTACGCGGTGGAGCCGCGCGCGCCGGCGGCAGGGTCCTCCGCGGAACCGTTTCCGTGGGTACGTTGGCGAGATGAATACCCTCACCTGCCCGCGCTGCCACGGCATGATGCAGACGTTCCAGCGCGCCGGCGTCGCGGTCGACCAGTGCACCCAGTGCCGGGGGATCTTCCTCGACCACGGGGAGCTTGAGCACATCCTCAACGCGGAGAAGTCGTGGGGCGCGCAGGCCTATCCGCAGCAGCCCGGATACCCGCAGCCGGGCCAGCCGCAGCCCGGCTATCCCCAGCCCGGATACCCGCAGGCGGGGTATCCGCAGCAGGGTTACCCGCAGCAGGCTCCGCCGCCGCCCGGGTACGGCGCGCCGGTGCCGGGGGCGCACGGGGCGCCGCATGCGGGCGGGCACGCCTACTACGGCCATGCCAAGCACGGCGGGCACGCGTACTACGGGCATGGAAAGAAGGGGCACGGGTACTACGGCCACCGGCGGCACGGCGGCCACTACGGGCACCGGAAGAGCTTCATCCAGGAGCTGTTCGACTGACCGGGCCTCGTGCGCCGGCGGTGCCGCGGGTGCGTAACCCCGGCGTAAAGATGCCGTGGGCCAAGTCGCGCGGGCATTAACCGCGTTCCGACACGCCATCCGGAACGATGAGCGCACAAGGTAGCCCGACGAGTGGAGGAACCCGTGGCCAACGACGATCGCGAGGGCGCCGGCAACGTGCCGGCCGAGGGGGAGGGCAGCAGCCTCGCGCCGTCCGAGCCCGAGGCGTTCCCGGCGGCGGACGGCGGCGCGGAGCGCGACAGCGCGCCGCCGCGGCCGCAGCAGCCGCCGGTGGTCGGCATGGGGTCGGACGAGGTCGAGCGGGCCGCCGCGGCCGGGGACACCGGGCAGGCACCGGCCGTGCCGCCGACGGCGCCTCCGCCGCCGGCGGAACGGCCCGCGGCGGCTCCGCCGGAGCCGACCGCGCCGGTGGCGGCCGCGCCGCCGTCGGTGCCGCCTGCCGTTCCTGCCGTGCCCGCGGCTTCGGCGACCGAGCCGCCCGCGAGTGTTCCGCCCGCGAGTGTTCCGCCGGCCGACGCCGACGACCCGTTCGCCAAGCCCGGTGCTCCGGCGGCCGATCCGGCGACGGCGGTCTTCGGCATGGCCGCGGCGGGAGCCGGGGGTTCGGGTGCCGGAGGCGGGTCGGGGCTGCCGCCGTACGGCTTCCCGGGCGGCCCCTACGGCAGCCAGCCCAACTTCGTGATGCCGCCCGCGCCGCGGCGCCGTCGGCCGAACCCGCTGGTGGTGACCGCGCTCGTGACGGCGCTGCTCGCGGGCGGCGTCGGCGGCGGCATCGGCGCGTGGCTCGCGGACCGGGACAACGGCTCGTCGTCGTCGAGCGTCAACACGTCCAGCGGCCCGGTCGACCCGGCGTCGCTCAACCGCGCGCCCGAGTCGGTCGCCGGAATAGCGGCCAAGTCGCTGCCCGGCACGGTCACCATCAAGACCAAGAGCGGCGGCACCGGCCGCGGCGGCCAGGAAGGCACCGGCGCGGGCTTCGTCCTCGACGACCAGGGCCACATCCTCACCAACAACCACGTGGTGTCGCTGGCGGCCGACGGCGGCGAGCTGACCGTCACGTTCTCGGACGGCAAGACAGTGCCCGGCAAGATCGTCGGCCGGGCCGAGGGCTACGACCTCGCGGTGGTCAAGGTCGACGGCGTGCAGGGCCTCAAGCCGCTGCCGCTCGGCGACAGTTCGGCCGTCGCGGTCGGCGACCCGGTGCTCGCGATCGGTTCGCCGTACGGGCTCGACGGCACGGTGACGCAGGGCATCATCAGCGCCAAGAACCGGCCGGTGGCGTCCGGCGACCAAGAGCAGACGTCGTACATGAACGCGCTGCAGACCGACGCGTCGATCAACCCCGGCAACTCCGGCGGCCCGCTCCTCGACGCGCAAGGCCGCGTGGTGGGCGTGAACTCGGCGATCCGTTCGGCGGGCGGCAGCGGCTCGGACCCGTTCGGCGGCCAGCAGCAGGCGGGCAGCATCGGCCTCGGCTTCGCCATCCCGATCGACCAGGCCAAGTGGGTCGCCGACACGCTGATCAAGACCGGCAAGCCGGTCTACGCGCAGGTCGGCGTCATCCCCGACCCGGACTACCGCGGCGTCGGCGCGCGCATCCGCCAGGCCACGGTGCAGGGCCAGGTCCCGGTCACCCCCGGCGGCCCCGCCGACAAGGCCGGCCTCAAGGCCGGCGACGTCATCACCAAGCTGGGCGACCGCCCGGTGACCGGCTACGAAGAACTCTTCAGCGAGATCTGGAGCCACAAGCCGGGCGAGAAGGTCAAGATCACCTACCAGCGCGACGGCAAGGAGAACACGACCGAGCTGACCCTCGGCCAGCGCGACGGCGACCAGACGAACTAGGGCGTGTCTGGTGGATATTCGCGCCCCTCACGTCGTCTGGTGCCGTGCATCGCAAGGCGCAGGCCCGCAGCTCGTACTTTCTCGTACTCGCAAGGGCCTGCAACGCCGTGAGGTGCGGTGCCAGGCGGCGTGAGGGGTGTGAAGATCCACCAGACACGCCCTAGTCGACCCCCGAGCGCGGCAATGCTGCGGTGGCGGTGGAACCGGGTGGGGCCGGCCACCCCACCGCAGTTGTCGTTCGAGGTCGTTCGAGGTCGTTCGAGGTCGTTCGAGGTCGGTCGCGGCCGGTTGCGCCGGCGGCTCCCGTCGCGCGGGACGAGCGGTGGGGACCGGCCGGACGGTTGTGGCGCGGGTGGCAGGAGTGGCCCGCCGTTCCGCCGCGTGGGACCGGCCGCCCACGGCGCGGCTGTGGCGGGAGAAGCGTGGGGCCGACTCGTCCGCCTGGCCCGATCAGCGGCGGGGCGCGGTGTGTGTCGGCGTGTCCGCGCCCCGACCGCAGCCGGGCGGGTCCCGTTTTTTGCCGCTCGCCGGGGTCTGCGGCGCACGTCGGCCGCCGAGGGCGAACCCGCCTGCGGGTATCGCCACCCGCCGTTGGTTGCCCACCACGTCCGGTCCCGCCCCGCGTTTTCCGAGCGGTCGGTTCTCGTGCCTGCGATCCCGTCGACCGCGCTCCCCCGGGGCCGAAATCCGCCGTCGGCACGAGGCCCCGTCATGAGAGACTGTCGAGGCCCGCGCAGCGCGGGCCTGGAGGGCTCGCCTAGAGGCCGATGGCGGCGGTCTTGAAAACCGCTATGGCTGGTGACAGTCATCGTGGGTTCGAATCCCACGCCCTCCGCTTCCGCTATCACACGCATGCCCCCCGCCCGCCTGCCGCGCGGCCGGGGGCTTCGGGTGCGGGGGCTGTGTATGTTCGGGGCTATGAGCAACGTCTTCTTCGACATCACCATCAACGACGAGCCCGCGGGCCGGATCGTCTTCAACCTGTACGACAAGGCGGTCCCCAAGACCGCCCGCAACTTCCGCGAACTCGCCACGGGCCAGCACGGCTTCGGCTACGAGGGCTCGTCGTTCCACCGCATCATCCCGGCGTTCATGCTCCAGGGCGGCGACTTCACCCGCGGCAACGGCACCGGTGGCAAGAGCATCTACGGCGAGAAGTTCGAGGACGAGAACTTCCAGCTGAAGCACGACAAGGTCGGCCTGCTGTCCATGGCCAACGCGGGCAAGAACACCAACGGCTCGCAGTTCTTCATCACCACGGTCGTGACCCCGTGGCTGGACGGCAAGCACGTCGTCTTCGGCGAGGTCGTCGAGGGTCTGGACCTGGTCCAGAAGATCGAGTCGCTCGGCTCCTCCAGCGGCACCCCCAAGGCCAAGGTCACCATCGCCAAGTCGGGCGTCGTCGAGTAATTCGCCCGGACGGCTGCCTGGCCGCGCGGCGCGGCGACGTCGGACCCCCGCCGGGTCACCGACCGCCCGACCGCCACCCCCGGTACGGACCCGGACCTGCCACCCCCGCGGCTGCGCGCCGCGCCCCGGCGGGTCCGGGTCCGCGTCATGTCGGCGGGTTCTCGACCGTTCGCCAGGCGGTGCGCAGGCGCGCGCTGTAGCGGGTGCCGAGGCCCTTGGCGACCAAGCCCTCGATACCGGTCGGGGCCAGGGCACGCTGCCACCCGACGGCTTCGGCGCGGACGGTGGTGGCCATGACGATTTCCAGCGGCGGTCCGACGCCGTCGAGCGTGCTGTGGAGCAGCTCCCAGCGGTCCCGGAGCGGGAGTTCGCGGACGTCCCGGCCGGGCGCCGCGAGCAGGTCGAAAGCGGCGTAGGTGAGGGCGACGCGGTCCCGGTCGCGGGCCGCGCGGGTGCGGGCGAGCTGGTCGAACGCGAGGCGGCCGTCGTGCCAGGCGCACAGCTCGCCGTCCAGGACGGTGCCCGCCGGGAGCGCCGCGACGGCCGCGGCGACGGCCGGGAAGTCCGCGGCGAGGTCCCGCCCGGTGCGTGACTGCAGCACGGCCCGCCCGGACCCAAGAGCGAACGCGACCACCCGGAACCCGTCGAGCTTGATCGAGTACTGCACGCCGCCCGGCATGCCGTCCTCGTCGGGCAGGTCCGGGACGGCTTTCGGCCGCATGACGGTGACCGGTGGCGACAGGACGACGGAAGCCGCCTCCGGCGTCGCCGCCGCCCGGGCACGGCCGGGGCCGCGGCCCGCCGCCTCGCCGTCGGCACCACGGGGTGGCCCGGCGGCACGCCCGCCCCCCGGGCTGCCGCGCGACGGGCCCGATGCCGCCGCCCTCGCCTGTCCCGCGCCCGCACCGGACGCCGACCCCGCGCCCGCACTCGTCCGTTTCCCCGTCCCCGTCCGCGCGCGCGACGCCGATTCTGCGCCCGAACCCCGCCCCGTCCCGGCCGTCCCGCCGGCGCGTGCTGTCTGCACCCCGCTCTTCCCTCCACCGCCGCGCGCTTGGTCTCCGCGCGGCGTTCCGGACCGGCCCGTCCCGGTCCCGCGCGGCGCCCCTTTGCCACTCGTCTCGGCCGCCCGTGATTCCCCGGTGCCGCCGGCCGCCGCCCCGGCGTGGTCCGTCCGCCCCCGCGCGGCCCCACGCCGCACCCCACCCACATCCGGCAACCGCTCCTCCCGCCGCGGGTTCAGCATCGGCGCCAGGAGATCCCCCATCCGGGCGATCCGTTCCGGTACCTCGTCGATCGTGAAGACCAAGTCCGCCGCCGCGCGCGCCGCCGCCAGTTCCTCCCACGCCACCGGCGTCGACACCGTCGGCGTCGGGCGGGCGCGCACCGTATAAGGAGCCGCCGTGGTCTTCGCGGCGGCGTTCTGGGAGAAGTCGAGGAAGACCCGGCCGGGGCGCCGGGCCTTGGCCATGTCGGCGACGATCAGCGACGGGTGCGCGCGGGCGAGTTCCACCGCCAGTGCCTTCGTGTAGGCAGTCACCTCGTCCGACGGCACCGGTTCCAGCGCCGAGACCAGGTGCAGCCCCTTCGACCCCGACGTCTTCGCATAGGCCGTCACCCCGTCCGCGGCCAGCCGCTCGCGCACCAGGAACGCCGCGTCGCGGCAGGCCAGGATGTCGGCCGGCGCACCGGGGTCCAGATCGACGACGAGGCGGTTCGCGATGCCGTACGCGTCCTCGCGCCACTGCGGCGTGTGCAGCTCGGCGACCAGGTTCGCCGCCCACACCAGCGTCGGCAGGTCCTGGACGACGACCTGCCGGATCGTCTCGGTCTTGCCCGGCGTGTCGGAGTAATGCACCCATGCGGGCGTACCGGGCGGGAGATGTTTCGTGACGAACTGGTGTCCGGTTCCGCCGTCCGGATAGCGCACGAAGGAGATCGGCCGGTCGCGCAGATGCGGCAGCAGCGCCGACGCGATGCGCGTGTAGTAGTGGACGAGTTCGCCCTTGGTGGTGCGGGTCTCCGGGAACAGCACCTTGTCGAGGTTGGTCAGGGCGATGCGGCGGCCTTCGACCATGGTCACCGGCACGGGGCGTCCTCCGGCATGCGCTGCGGCCTCCTCCGGGGGCGTCCCGCGGTCCGGCCGGGACCGCGGACAGGAATGTTGGCTAAGCGGACAAATGAGACAATTAACGCTACTCCCGGGGGCCTGGCGAGGGGGCCGACGAACGGAGCGAACCGGTGGCGGTGCGTGCGATCTGGAAGGGTGCGATCAGCTTCGGGCTGGTCAGCATCCCGGTGAAGGTGGTCTCGGCAATCGGCAGCGAGCACTCCGTGAAGTTCCACCAGATGCACCAGTCGGACCAAGGCCGGGTGCGTTACCGCAAGGTGTGCGAGCTGGACGGGCAGGAACTGTCCTCGGGCGACATCGTGCGCGGCTACGAGGCGGCCGACGGGCGGACCGTCGTGGTGACCGACGACGATCTGGCCGACCTGCCGCTGCCGACGGCGCGGGCGATCGAAGTGCACGGGTTCCTGACCGAGGACACCGTCGACCCGCTGCAACTCGGCAAGCCCTATTACCTGGCGCCGGACACCGCGGGTGCCAAGCCGTACGTGCTGATGCGCGAGGCGCTGCGCCGCTCCGGCAAGGCCGCCGTCGCGAAGCTCGCGATGCGCGGGCACGAGACCCTGGCCCTGGTGCGGGCACAGGACGACGTCCTGGTGCTGCACCAGTTGTACTGGCCGGACGAGATCAACTCCACCGACGGTGTCGCGCCCACCGAGCGGGTCCAGGTGACCGACGCCGAATTGGACATGGCCGACACCTTGATCGACACCCTGGGCGCCGCCGACTTGGACGAGTTCCACGACGAGTACGCGGCCGCCGTCGAGGAGTTGGTCACCGCCAAGCTGGAGGGCGTCGAACCGCCCGCGCCGGAGGCCGAAGGCGAGACCGGCGCGCAGGTGATCGACCTGATGGCGGCGCTGCGGCAGAGCGTCGAGCAGGCGCAGGGCAAGCGCGCCGAGGAGGCCGGGGACGAAGGCGCCAAGCCGGCCCGGAAGTCGGCGCGTGGCGGCGGTGCCCCGGGCGGGTCGGGCTCGGCGGGTGCGCGGGGTGGCGCGAAGAAGTCCCCGGCGAAGCGGGCCGCGTCCGGCGGAGCCGCCAAGAAGACGACCGGGAAGACGGGCACGAAGACGGCGGCGAAGAAGACCGCCACGAAGAGCACGGCCGCGAAGAGCACGGCGAAGAGCACCGCTTCCCGGAGTGCGAAGAAGAAGGCCGGCTGACCGCGCGACCATCCCGTTCAGGCCGTTTCGGGTACGGGTCCGGCCCGTTCTGCGGGCGGTTTCGGTCCGGTTCGGCCGGGTACGCGCGCGGGGGCCGGGGCGGCCCGCCGGACGCGGTTATCCCCGGGAAAGTGGGCTGAGTCACAGCTATTCGCGGGGCGCAGGTAATGCCGTCCGGGTATTGCGCCGACTTGATCGCCGCCTTTCCTTACCGGAATCACCGCAGTTGAGAGGCGGCGCGCGCGGTCGTGCGCCGGGCGCGCGGAACCCCTATTACGCGGCGCGATCATCGACAAGGCGAACGGCCGTGTGAACTCGGTCACGCAGCAATCACAAGACCGGCAAAACCGGACGGAACGACCGCCGAGTGGTCATTCCATCTCACCGGTTGTCCGGCAATCGGGTGACTACCGTGTGTGATGTATGAACAGATGGTAACCGATTCACTCCTTTGCGCTTATCGCCGAGGGGCAAACAGGACGATTCGTTCCCCATGCGTCCCACCGGCAAACTCCGAATCACCGGGAAAGACACACCCGAGTGCATCGGAAAAACGCGGGCTGACCTGCATAAACATCGGAGGAGGTTGATAACGCCCCGATAACCTGCTTATGGTCTCGGCCAAGTGCAAATCGCACCCCGAGGGTTTCTCGACTCGAACGTCGAGGTCGGGATCCGCGCCTGGGAGGGACGCGGAACCAGCGATTGCCGGAACGATCTCGCCGCAAGGCGGAACCGGGCCGGCACCCCGTGCGGCACGGCCTTCGGGTCCGCGCCGCCGTATCGCCCCGCGGGAATTCCGAGAGGAATGTATGTCTCTCCGTTCCGCTTTCCGCAGCGACAACACCCACCGCGGCATGGGGCGCACCCAGCGCCGTGTCCGCACCGCCGTCGTCGCCGGTGCCGTGGTCGCCGCCCCCCTCGTGGGTGTCGCGGCCGCCGGTTCCGCCTCGGCCGCGAGCGTCTCGACGTGGGACAAGGTCGCGCAGTGCGAGAGTGGTGGCAACTGGTCCATCAACACGGGCAACGGTTACTACGGCGGCCTGCAGTTCACGGTCAGCACGTGGCGGGCCAACGGCGGCTCCGGCATGCCGCACCAGGCGTCCAAGTCCGAGCAGATCCGGGTCGCGGAGAACGTCCTCAAGAGCCAGGGCCCCGGTGCGTGGCCGGTGTGCGGTGCGAAGGCCGGCCTGTCGCGCGGCGGATCCAGCCCGGACCTCGGCTCCTCGCAGACGCAGAGCAAGCCGCAGTCGAAGCCGCAGACCAAGCCGAGCACCTCGACGGCGAAGCCGCAGACCAAGCCCCAGACGAAGCCGCAGACCAAGCCGCAGACCAAGCCGCAGACTTCGGCCCCGTCCCAGACGTCGGCCAAGCCGGCCCAGCCGGAGGCGGCGCCGCAGGCGGCGGACGCGGCGGGTACTTACGTGGTCCAGGCGGGCGACACGCTCAGCAAGATCGCCGCGCAGCACGACGTGCCGGGCGGCTGGCAGGCGCTGTACGCCAAGAACCGCACCTTGGTCGGCTCCAACCCGGACCTGATCTTCCCGGGCCAGAAGCTCGTCCTGAGCTGACGCCGGAGGGTTCCCGAGGGTGACGTCCGAAGGGCCGTCCCGCACCGACGAGGTGCGGGGCGGCCCTTCGGCATGCGCGGGACGTTTGCGGGTAGGGCGCTGAGGGGCCGTCAGAGGGCCTCGGGAGGCCAGGAGGCAGGGGAACCTGGGTTGCGGGTCCGGCCGCCCGCGTCAGCGCGGCAGCGGGTCTTCGGTGAGGGTCCGGCAGGCCCGTTCCATCCGGCGGGCTATGTCGCCCGCGCGTTCCAGGAGCAGCCGGGCCCGCTCGCGGTCACGCTCACGCCACACCAGGGCGTCGGCGTCCTCCGAGTCGGAGTCGCAGAGAGCGGGACCGTTGTTGTTCATGTTCGGTCGGTTTCCACATCCTTGGGAGAGTCATTCGTCTTTTGATGGATCGTCATGCGTGATTCCAGTCACGTCACGGACCGTCAGGAGTCGTCACGCGATCGGAAGTTGTCGACGCGCCCGGCCGCGGGCGTGGCCGACCGGCCGGCGCCGCAAGGTTTTTGCGGGCCGCCGCGGGCGGCAATTCGGGCCCTGGCCAGCGGGAGCGGGGCCGGGCCGGTCATCATGTCGTCCATGACGACGCTGATCGCCGGTGCCAATGTCCCCGTTCCGGCCGGGGACCTGACGGTGGTCGTCCGCTGGGCCGCGGGCGCGCACGGGTACGGCGCTTCCGCCGTGGACGCCTCGGCGCTGCTGGTCACCGCGGCCGGCCGGGTGCGGTCGGACGACGACTTCGTCTTCTACAACCAGCCGCAGGCGGCCGGCGGCGCGGTGGCGCACCACGTCGGGCAGGCCGGTTCGGAGTACCTGCGGGTGCGGCCCGAGGGGCTGCCCGCCGACGTCGACCGGGTCGTGGTGGCGGCGTCCGTGCACACCGGGACGTTCGCCGCGGTCGCCGGGCTCGCCCTCGACCTGGTCGACGCCCACGGCACGGTCACCGCGACGTTCCCGGTGCAGGCACACGGCGCGGAGACCGTGATGGTGCTGGGCGAGCTGTACCGCCGCCAAGGCGCCTGGAAGCTCCGGGCGATCGGCCAGGGCTACGACAGCGGCCTGGCGGGCCTGGCGACCGACTACGGCGTCTCCATCGCCGAAGAGGACCCGACGCCCGCCCCGCCGCCCGGCGTGCTGCCCGCGTCTCCGCCGCCGCCCCCGGACCGCTGGGCGCCGCCCGCGTACGCCGACGACGCGACCATGCGGCTGCCCAACCCGGCCGACGACGCGGACACCGCCGGACTCCCGCCGAACATGGGCGCGTTGGTGTCGCTGCGCAAGGAGACCGTGCGGGTCACGCTGGAGAAGAAGGGCATGACCGGCGTGCGGGCGCGCGTCGCGGTGGTGCTCGACCGGTCCGGCTCGATGCGGTCGCTGTACGGCGGCGGCACGGTCGGCCGCCTCATCGAGCGGATGGCGCCGATCGCCGCCAAACTCGACTCCGACGGTTCGCTCGACGCGTGGATCTTCGCCGACGAGTTCGCCCGGCTGCCGTCCTTCCGGGTGCCCGAACTCGCCCGCTGGATCGACTCCCACGTGTACATCCTCAGCAAGGGCCAGCAGGTCCCGCCGCTGCCGGACGGGAGCCGGCGCCACCCCGACACGCTCGCGCACGTGCGCGGCGGCAACAACGAGCCGCCGGTGATCCGCGACATCCTGGACTTCTACACCTCCCGGCCGGGCGACCCGGTCCTGGTGATCTTTTTCTCGGACGGCGGCATCAACCGCAGCAAGGAGATCGGCCGCCTCCTCACCGAAGCGGCCCGGTTCCCGGTGTTCTGGCAGTTCGTCGGCCTCGGCCGCGCCGACTACGGGGTCCTCGAGAAGTTCGACACGATGCCCGGCCGTGTGGTCGACAACGCCGGGTTCTTCCAGGTCGACGACTTCGACAAGGTGCCCGACGGCGAGCTGTACGACCGCCTGCTCGGCGAGTTCCCGCAGTGGATCGCCGCGGCCCGCGCGCAGGGCATCGTCCGCTGACCCGGACCGGTCCGCGCGCGGCCGGACGCCGGTCCGCCGCGACCCGGGCACCGGCGAGACTTTCGCCCGTGCCCGGCACCGGGTAGAAAAGGCTCAGCCCCCAAGGGGATGTGGGGGAACGTGGGGGATGCGGCCTTTGCACGGAGCGCGTACCGCCCCGCTCGCGAGACGGAGGTGCTCCGGTGACCCGGCTGCGGATCACATACAGCCCGTGGGGCGAAACGCTTACCGAGCTGTGTGCCGCGGCGGCGGCCGCCGAGGACGCCGGCGCCGACGTGCTGTGGGCGCCCGAGCTCCACCGCAGCGGCACCATCGCGGCCGCCGCGATCGCGCACGCCACCAACCACGCGCACATAGGCACCAGCGCGGCCCTGGCGTTCACCCGGTCCCCGATGACCACCGCGCTGGAAGCCCTCGACCTCGACGAGCTGTCCGGCGGCCGGTTCCTGCTCGGGCTGGGCAGCGGCGTGCGGCGGCTCAACGAGGAGTGGCACGGCGTCCCCTTCGACCGCCCGGTCCGGCGTATGACGGAAACCGTCGCCGCGATAAGGCAATTCACCACGCAGTGCACCACCGGCGACCCGGTGGAGCTGCGCGGCGAGGTCGCCGGCATGCGCCTGCGCGGGTACCGGCGGCCGTTCCCGGTGCGCCGCCCCCGCATACCCGTCTACGTCGCGAGCTTCGGTCCGGAGATGACCCGCTGCGCGGGCCGCGTCGCCGACGGGTGGATATCCCACGAACTGTGCTCGCCGGCCTACCTGAAGGACCGGCTGCTGCCGCACTTGGGCGAAGGCATGACGCAGGCCGGGCGCGGGCCCGGCGACGTTGACGTGGTGGTGTCCGCGTGCTGCTCCGTCGACCCGGACCGGGCGGTCGCCCGGCGCCGTGCGGCCGGCACCGTCGGCTTCCACGCCACCGTGCGCACCTACGCCGACCTGTTCACGTACCACGGCTTGGGTGCGGAACAGGCCGAAATAGACCGCCGGTTCCGCGCCGGGGCGGCCCCCGACGGGCTCGCCGACGCGGTGCCCGACCACATGGCCGACGCGCTGGCGCTCACCGGCACCGCCGACGACGTCCGGGCCCGGATCCTCGCCTACGAAGGCGTCGCGGACACCGTCCGGCTCACGCCGCCGACCCACGGGCTCACCCCGCGGGAGATCCGCACCGCGCAGCAGCGCGTCATCGAGTTGATCGCGGACCTGTCGGCCGACTGGCAGTGACCGGGCCGGCCGCCAACGCCTCTGTCGGCGATCCCCAGTCGTAATCGGCCCTTCCGCCGGGTACGACGCGGGGCAGGGACGCGGCACAGGGCCGCGCGGCCAGGGTGGGGGCCCGACATGACCGTTGCGACACACCTGGCGTTGTGGGCATTGGGACTGGCCGACGACGACGTTCCGGACGAGGTGCGCGACGCCGCGTGCCGCCAACTCCTCGACGGGGTCGGCACCGCGGTGGCGGCGGCACGGACGGGTGCCGGGGGACCGGCCGTGACGGTGGCCGGGCTGCTCGGCGGCCCGCGCAGAGCCGCGGTGATCGGTTCGACGGGCCCGAAACTGTCCGCGCCGGCCGCCGCGTTCGCCAACGGCGCGCTCGTGCACGCACTGGACTACGACGGCACGCATCCCGCGGGCGTCGTGCACGCGACGGCTCCCGTGCTGGCCGCGGCGTTCGCCGCCGGCCAGGACGAGCGGGCCACCGGGCGCGAGGTGCTGCTCGCCTCGGTGGCCGGGCTGGAGGCGGTGTGCCGGATCGCGGCCGCCGTGCCGCACGCGTTCCATGCCCGCGGCCTGCACGCGACCGGCATGGCCGGGGTGTTCGGGGCGGCGCTGACGAGCGCGCGGCTTCTCGGGCTGGACGTGCAGCAGACCGTGCATGCGCTGGGTATCGCGGGGAGTTCCTCGTCCGGGCTGCTGGAGTGCCTGAACACCGGGGCGGAGACCAAGCTGCTGCACCCGGGCTCGGCGGCGGCCGGCGGGGTGCTGGCGGCGTGGCTGGCCCGGGCCGGGGCGACCGGGCCGGACACCGTGTTCGAGGGCGAGTTCGGGTTCTACCGGGCGTTCGCGGGGCGTTCCGTGGCGCCGCACCAGGTGATCGGCGGGCTCGGCGAGCGCTGGGAGCTGCCGGACATCACGGTCAAGCAGTACCCGTGCTGCGAGCTGATCCACGCCTCGCTGCGCGCGGCGGCGACGGCGGCCGCGCAGATGGCCGAGGCGGGGCTGGGGTCGGACGACATCGAATCGGTGAAGGTCGCGGTGCCGAAGGAATCGATTCCGCTGGTCGGTACGCCGGACAAGGCGGCGCCGCGGTCGGTCTACGAGGCGAAGTTCTCGCTCGCGTGGTCGGTGGCCGCGATGCTGGTCGACGGATCGGTCGACGTCGACACGTATGCGGAGGGCTGCACGCGGCGGACCGCGCCGGCGGAACTCGCGCAACGGGTGCGGATCTCCACGGTTCGGTGTGACGGGCCCGCGGTGTCCGCGCCGGGCGAGCTGACCGTCCGGTTCCGCGGCGGGCGGCGGCTGCGCGTGGACGAGCCCGGACTGACCGCCGTGCCGGACGAGGTGGTGACCGCGAAGTTCCATGCCAATGCGGGCGGCATGACCTCGGATTCGGAACTGCTGGCGGCGAAGCTGCGTGCGCTGGGCACGGTGTCGCGCATCGGGCCGCTGATCGAGCTGACCGCGAAGATCGCCGCCCCGCGCGGGTGACGGGTCAGGCCCGTGGTGCCAGCACGCCGCGCGCCAGCGCGGCCAGACCGGCCGCGATGCGGTCCGGGCTCAGGCCGCGGCCGCGCTGCATCCGGTACACCTCGGGGGCCAGCGGGGCGAGGAGCTGGTCGGCGAGGGCGTCCGGGTCGGCGCCGGTGCCCGCTTCGGTCACCAGGTGCCGGACGTGCGCGCGCCAGAAGCCGTACGCGCCGGTCGCGAACCGGGCCTGCCCGGTCTCCGCGCCGAGCACCAGGTCCACGTGCGACTCCAGCAGGTCGACCATCGCGGCGTAGAACGCGGCGAGCCGTTCCGCGGGCGCGACCGCGCCCGGGCCCAGCGGCGCGGGGCCGCGCATGAGCCTTTCCTGAAGCGCGCGTTCGTGCTCGTCGAGCAGGGCGCGGGCGATGGAGGCGCGGTCGGGGTAGCGCCGGTAGAGGGTGCCGCGGCCGATCCCGGCGGCTTTCGCGATGTCGTCCATCGTCACCGCGGCCGGCTCGCCGTCGCGGAACAGCCGGTCCGCGGCGGCGAGCACGCGCGCCCGGTTGCGGGCCGCGTCCGCCCGTTCGCGGGCCGGGGCGGGAGCGGCCATCGGTAGCTCGGGAATCGGGTTCACGCCGGCCACTCTACGGCACCTCCGCGAATAAGTGGACATGACGTCCGGTTGACCCGTAGGGTCGTCACCGAACAAGCGGACGACATGTCCGTTTGTTCGTCAGCCGATGCCTGCCCCGCGACCTGGGAGTACGCCATGCCCCGCCTCCTCCACCTGGACAGCAGCGCCCGTTCCGACGCGTTCTCGCGCCGCCTCGGCGCCGCCTTCGTGACGTCGTGGCAGGCGTCCGGCGGCGGCCCGGTCACCCACCGCGACCTGGCCGCCGACCCGCCCCCGCCGATCGGCGAAGCCTGGACGACGATCTGCGACACGCTGCTGCGCGAGGGCATCACCGACATCGCCCGCTACCCGGAGGCCGTGCGCACCGACGCCGAACGCGCCGCGTGGGCGATCGTCGCGCCGCTGCTCGACGAACTGGTCGCCGCGGACGTCGTGCTGATCGGCGCACCGATGTACAACTTCGGCGTGCCGGCCGCGCTCAAGGCATGGATCGACCAGGTGACCTTCCCCAAGATGGTGCTGGCCCCGCGCCGGTTCGTCGTGGTGACGGGGCGCGGCGGCGCGTACGGCCCGGGTATGCCGCGCGAGCCGTTCGACCACCACGGCCGCTACCTCGCCGACTTCTTCCGCGGCCACTACGCCGTCGACGACGCGGTGTTCGTGCACGCCGAGCTGACCAACGCGCTCGTCGACCCGGGCCTCGCGGAGCGGTTCCCGCAGCACAAGGAATCGTCCGTCGCCGCCTACGCACAGGCCGCCGACCTGGGCGCCGAGCTGGCCGGATTCGCCCTGCCGAGGGAGGACTGACATGCCGTGGATATGGCTGCTGCTGGCCGGCGTCGTCGAGGTCGCCTGGTCGCAGAGCATCAAACCGACCGAAGGCTTCACCAAGCTGCCGCAGACCGCGCTGTGCTTCGTCCTCATGGTCGGGGCGGTCTACCTGTTGTCCCGCGCCATGAAGGACCTGCCGACCGGGACGTCGTACGCCGTCTTCACCGGCATCGGCACGATCGGCGCCATCACGCTCGGCGTGGTCCTCCAGGGCGACAGACTCGACCTCGCGCGGATCACCGCACTGGCGCTCATCGTCGCCGGACTCACCGTGGCGCGGCTCACCTCCGCCTAGCGGGGGGGAATAGCGCAGGCATACGGGTGTGTTGTCCGCTGTCATGCTCACCGGACTCGCCGTCGTCGCCTGCGTGCTGGCCGCCGCCACCGCGGTCGGCCTGTGGCGCCGCCGGACCGACGGAAGGATGCGCCCCGTGGCCGACTCCGCCGCGGCGGCGCCCGCGCCCGCCCTCACCCCCGACGAGATCGGCACCGCGCTCGGCGACCGCGCCACGTTCGTGCAGTTCTCCACGGCGTTCTGCGCCCCGTGCCGGACCACGCGGGCGCTGCTCGGCCAGGTCGCGGGTGAACTCGACGGCGTTGTGCACGCCGAGATCGATGCCGAGCACCACCTGGATCTGGTGCGCCGCCTCGACGTGACCCGGACGCCGACCGTGCTCGTCCTCGACGCGCACGGCACCGTCGTCAAGCGCGCCACGGGCATCCCGCGCAGGCAGGACGCGCTGGCCGCGGTGGCGCTCGCCGCGGCGGGGGCGTCCGGGGCCGGGGCGTCGGGGACCGAAGCGTCGGGGGTTGGAGCATGACCAAGGGCCTCGACCCGCGTGGGCCGCGGTTCGCCGCCGCCGTGACCTCCGTCGTCCTCGCGGTCGTCGTGGTGACCGGGAGCGGATGGCTGCTGGCCGCGCAGGCGGCCGTGTTCGCCATTGGTGCGTTCGCGGGTCCGGGAGCCGCGCCGTACGGCATGTTCTACCGCCGCGTCGTCGCGCCCCGGCTGGCCCCGCCCGCCGAGCGCGAGGACCCGCGGCCGGTCCGGTTCGCGCAGTTCGTCGGACTGGCGTTCGCGGTCGTCGGCGCGGCGGCGTACCTGCTGGGCGCCCCGGTCGTCGGCATGGTCGCGGCCGCGGGCGCGCTGTTCGCGGCGTACCTCAACGCGGCGTTCGGGCTGTGCCTCGGCTGCGAGATGTACCTGCGCTACCGCCGCGTGGTCCCGGCCCGCGGCTGACCGGTCAGCCGAACGCGGACTGCACGTACACCGTCCGCGGCGCCTGGTACTCCACGACGGTCACCAACTGACCCACCTCGAACGTCTCGTCGGGTGTCACGGGATAGGCCAGGAACGCCTCGATGCCGCCCCGCACCCCGACCATGACCTCGCCCACCAGACCGGGGCCGATCCGCCCCGTCACCTTCCCGCGCAAGCCGACCATGCGGCAATTGTGGACTGCCGGAGTACGGCACGGCCGCCGGGATCCCCCTCGACCGGACGGGGCTGGCCGGAATGCCCGGTGTATGCCAGGGTGGTGGCCGACCGATACACGCGGGAGCTCGGGGCACCGGGCTGAGAGGGCGCTGACAGAGCCGCGCCGACCGCAGAACCTGACCGGGTAATGCCGGCGTAGGGAGATTTCGATGTCGACGCCCTCCAATGCGTCCACGCCTGCCCGCAACTCCGCCCCCGCCGGGGCCGGAACGGGCATCACCACCGGTGCGATCTCCGCGGCGCACCACAAGCAGTACCTCACCGGATCACGCGACGACCTGCGGGTTCCGGTGCGGACCGTGCACCTGACCGACGACTCGACGGTGCGCTTGTACGACACGTCCGGCCCGTACACCGACCCCGCCTACGAGGTCGACGTCCGCCGCGGCCTGCCGCCGATCCGCGACCCCTGGATCGACGAACGCGGCGACACCGAGCGCTACGACGGCCGCATCGCGGCCCTCGGCGTGCTCCCCGGCGCCACCGTCGTCCGCCCCCGCCGAGCCGCCGGTGGCACGGCGGTGACCCAACTCGCCTACGCACGCCGCGGCGTGGTCACCCCGGAGATGGAGTTCGCGGCGATCCGCGAAGGCCTGTCCCCGGAAACCGTGCGCGAAGCCCTCGCGGCGGGGCGCGCGGTGCTGCCCGCGAACATCAACCACCCGGAGATCGAGCCGATGCTCATCGGCAAGGACTTCCTGGTGAAGGTCAACGCCAACATCGGCAACTCGGCGGTGACTTCCTCGATTGAGGAGGAGACCGACAAGCTGGTGTGGGCGATCCGCTGGGGTGCCGACACGGTGATGGATCTGTCGACCGGCGACGACATCCACACCACGCGCGAGTGGATCGTACGCAACTCGCCCGTCCCGATCGGCACGGTGCCGCTGTACCAGGCGCTGGAGAAGGTGAACGGCAAGCCCGAGGCCCTGACGTGGGAGTTGTACCGGGACACCGTGATCGAACAGGCCGAGCAGGGCGTCGACTACATGACGGTGCACGCGGGCGTGCTGCTGCGATACGTGCCGCTGACCGCGCGCCGCAAGACCGGCATCGTGTCGCGCGGCGGATCGATCATGGCGGCGTGGTGCCTGGCGCACCACGAGGAGAACTTCCTCTACACGAACTTCCGCGAACTCACCGAGATCCTGCGGGCGTACGACATCACCTACTCGCTCGGCGACGGCCTCCGCCCGGGCAGCACCTACGACGCCAACGACGAGGCGCAGTTCGCCGAGCTCACCACGCTCGGCGAACTCGGGCGCATCGCCCGCGAGATGGACGTCCAGGTGATGATTGAGGGCCCCGGCCACGTGCCGATGCACAAGATCAAGGAGAACATCGACCTCCAGCAGGAGATCTGCGACGAGGCGCCGTTCTACACTCTCGGCCCGCTCACCACCGACATCGCGCCGGGCTACGACCACATCACCTCGGCGATCGGCGCCGCGATGATCGGCATGTGGGGCACGGCGATGCTCTGCTACGTGACTCCCAAGGAGCACCTGGGACTTCCGGACCGCGACGACGTCAAAGCGGGCGTGATCGCGTACAAGATCGCCGCCCACGCCGCGGATTTGGCCAAGGGCCACCCCACCGCCCACGAATGGGACGACGCCCTGTCCGACGCCCGTTTCGAGTTCCGCTGGCAAGACCAGTTCGACCTGGCCCTCGACCCGGATACCGCCCGCGCCTTCCACGACGAAACGCTCCCGGCGGCCCCGGCGAAGACCGCGCATTTCTGTTCGATGTGCGGTCCGAAGTTCTGTTCGATGAAGATCAGCAGAACCATCACGGAGACCTATGGGCCCCTTGGCGCTGCCTCTGATGCCCTGACCAGCGGTGATGCCGTGGAGGACGGGATGCGGGCCAAGTCGGAGGAGTTCGCCCAATCGGGCCACCGGGTGTATCTGCCTGTGCGGGATTGACCCGCCGGCTCGGCTGTCTCCCCTTCGTGTGACGGCCGGGTGGGAGTCGGGTCGACGGCCGGCGACAGGATCGACACCGTGCAGGAGTTCGCGGAGCGCGAAGGCGAGCGGTGCTTTGGCTCGGCCTCGCGCTCCGCGAGTGGATGTGTGCGTCGTGGTCAGCTGTCGCAGCCGCCGCGCTCGGAAGGTCCGGGCTTGTCCCAGTCGTCGGGGTGACCGTGGCAGGGCGGCTTCGGCCAGGTCGGCTCCGCAGGGTCCTCGGCGGTGGCGCTGACGCCGGTGGCGGCGTTGGCGGCGGTCAGGACGAGCGGGCCGAACACGCGGTCGTCGGGGAGGAGGTAGCCGGCCGGGGCGCCGGTCTCTTCCCAGTAGTACGTGCCGGCGGGGACGTTGCGGGTGCAGGTTCCGTCGGTGCCGGTGACGCACGGCTCGCCGATGCTGGTGTCGGCGTTGCTGCCGGTGGTCTGGAGCCCGGGGGTGCCGTTGGTCTCCTGCCAGAGCTGGAAGGTGGCGCCGGCGAGCGGGGCTTGGGTCTCGGCGTCCCGTTTGAGGACGGTCACGTTGCCGGTGACGACGGCGCAGGGCTCCCAGGTGAGGGTGGCCTCCCCGTTGCCCTGACGGGCTCCGGTGGTGAACACGGCGTTCGCGGGGCCGCTGCTGGAGCCTCCGCCGCCGCCCGCGCCGCTGTTGGAGGAGGTGGGGGACGCGGCCCCGCCGCCGCCCCCGGTGGCTCCCGCACCTCCGCCGCCACCCGCGCCGCCGTGGGGGTCGAGGATGCTGTTTCCGCCCGCGCCTCCGACCGGTCCGACGGCCGGGCTGCCGTTCTCGCCGTTGGGGTCGGTGTGGGGCGCGTTGACGCCGCCCTGACCGCCCTCGCCGCCAGGCCTGCCGGGCTTGCCCTCGTCGTCCCCCGGGAGCCCCTGGCCCGGCTCGCCCACCTCGCCGGCGTTCCCGCCGCCGATGGCGGTGGCGAAGAACGACGCGCCGCCCCCTCCGCCGCCACCCGCCACGACGAGGGCTGTCGTACCGGTGCCGACGGTGGTCCGGCCTCCGCCGCCACCCGCGGCGATACCGGAAATCTGCCCGTTTGCGATGTAGGCGCCGCCTCGGCCACCCCCGTTGTAGCCGCCCTGGGTGCGTGCCGGGTCGCCGTCCTCTCCGGAGTGCCCGGCGCCGCCCACGTTCACCGTGAGGACTTGTCCCGGCGTCACGCCGAACGTCGCCGATACTTCCGCTCCCCGGCCGCCGGATACGCCGTACTGGCCGATCCCTCCGGCGGCCCCGAACGCGTCTACGGTCACCTCGCACACGTCGGCGGGGACGGTGAACTGTTCGGGTGCCCCGGTGAAGGTGAAGGTCTGCGAAGCCTGCCGCGGAGAGGGGGCCGTGGCTGCCAAGGCCGCGGTGGGGAACACGGCCGACGTGGACAGTCCGGCGGCCAGCACTGCGCCTGCGAACGAAAGGTAAGGTCTCATAAGGGAAGGCTCAGTTACGCAGGCAAGCAACGCTCAGTGGAGATCGGCCAAGCGGCCGAATAACGCGCCCGTACGGGTAAAGCCCGCACGCGGAATGCCCAACCATCAGGTCGGACTTTGTTGCGCTACCAGGTCCTGTCTTCGAAGTTGGTAGCTGCCGGAGCAGGGTTGCCGCGAGGGTGACAGCTGCTTCGTAGGAGGCCGCGGCCTTGTCGGAACGGCTGGCGATGGCGCGTTAGTACTTGAGACCGTTGAAGCACCGTTCGGCGACCGGGATCCCCCGCAGCGAGCGAACGACTTTGCCTCGTGCCGACATTCGATTCCTTCAGCCCTTGGGCGAGGTCGAGACGACGGCAACGTGGCATGTGTTTCTTCTGTCGGGATCCTCTGTTCGATGCGCATTTCTTCGGACATCCGTGCGTACGCCGCGGCGCGCGGCGTCGACGAGGATTCCGCACGCGCCGACGGCATGCGCGAGAAGTCCGCGGAATTCGCCGCGCAAGGCGGCACGGTGTATCTGCCGCTCGCCGACTGAGCGACTGAGCGGCTGAGCGACCGAACGGCTTTCGGTGACCCTGGCCCGGGCGTTCCCCCGTCGGGACGTCCGGGCCCGGGCGGTCAGCCGACCACGCCGTCGCGGCCGAGGGCCGCGGCGGCGAGGCGGGTGGTCATGAACGGCAGGATGCCGCGGTGCAGCAGGGCGCGGTGCCAGGCGTCGCGGGCCCGGCGGACGTCCTGGTCGGGGGCCGGGGTGCGCTGGTTGCGGCCCGCGGAGAAGAGCATGGCGAAGCCCGCGACGACGGCGGTGGTGAGGGCGATGGCCAGGGAGGCGAAGCCGACCAGGCGGAGCGGGGCGACGCCGTCGTCGTGGCGGGTGGTCAGGGCGATGGCGTAGTAGGCGCCGAGGAAGACCGTGGCGGAGATCGTCGCGACGATGATGGTCACCCAGGACGTCAGGGCGAACGCGCCGACGCCTTCCGCGGGTTCGGCGGTGTCCGCGGCGTCGAGCGCGGCCGGCTCGGCGCGGTCCTCGGCGTCGGTCAGGCGCAGGTACTCGGCTGCGGCCGCCCCGGTGATCGATTCGGCGTGCGCCCAGGTCGCCGTGCGGAGTTGCTCGGCATTGATATCCGGCGTGTCGGCGAGAGCCTTCGCGATTTCCTCGACGTGCAGGGCCTCGTCGACGAACTGTTCGAAAAGTCTCCGGTGTTCCTCACGTCGGAAGGGGTGTGGGTGCTGGTCGTTGTGCATCGGATCCCCCGAGGTCGACCGCCGCGCGGGTGCGCCCGCGTCCGCCCCAAACCCGCCGGGCCGCAAAGGTGGCGACGATTCCCGTCGCTCGCCGCCTCGCGGCCGGGCGGCGGCGGAGCGGATATCACCGATGGTAGAGCGCAGCCGGGGGATTTCGGACAGGGATTTCCCTCTGGTGCGGGGCATTCCGTCCGCCGTGGAATGCGCGGCGGTACGTGGGGAAACGCGAGTGAAACCGCGGTGGGGGAGGGACTCAGCGGTACTCGGGGTCCTCGTCGATGTCGTAGACCATGCCGAGAGTTTCGTCGTCCGACCCGGACACCGGCGGCTCGACCGGCTCGCGCAGCGGCAGCCGCGCGACCAGGCACGGACCGCCCAGGTAGATGCCGCCGTCCAGGTTGATGACCTGGCCGTCCGCGTACACCCGCGGGCCGTCGATCAGCGCCGGGTCCTCGCCGGTCTGGTACGGGATCGGCGTGTGCCCGTGCACGATCTGCCGTCCGCCCAGCTCGCCCATCAGGTCCGCGGCCGCCAGCGCGCCCGTCTCGCCCATGAAGGCGCCGCGCCGGGTGAGGTTGCGGAACAGGTCCCAGCACGGCAGCGGCTCGGGGTCGCCGAGCAGGTCGCGGATCTCGCCGTCGATGTCCTCGATGGTGCTGCCGTACTCCAGGTACGCGTTGCTGTCCGAGTGCACCAGCAGGTACTGGTCGACGACCGCGGCGACCGGCTGGCGGGCCAGCCACAGGGCCTGCGCGTCGGTGAACCGGTCCAGGTCCCACTGCAGGCCGCCGTTGCGCAGCCAGATCTCCCGGAACGTCGTCGAGCCGCCCGCCACCGGCACCGGGTGGTCGCCGAAGAAGTAGACGCCGAGCAGCAGGATCTCGTGGTTGCCCAGCAGCATTCGCGAACTGCCGCCGGCCTCGGCGGCCTCCTCGGACAGCTGCATGGCCAGTTCGACCACGCCGATGCCGTCCGGGCCCCGGTCGGTGAAGTCGCCGAGGAACCACAGGCGCGCGGCGCCGCCGGCCCAGTGGCCGTCCTCGTCGATCAGACCTTGTTCCAGGAGTGCCTCGCGCAGCGGCTCGAGGTGGCCGTGCACGTCGCCCACCACGTACAGCGGCGCGTCCTCGACGCCGACCGCGCCCGAGGTGTCGGGCGCTCCCGAGGCGATGCTCACGAGACGATTCCTTTCTTCCGCCCCCACGCCACACGGCACGCCATGAGGGTGCTGCCTGTCATGAAGCATGACGCACTGGCCGGCTTCCCGGCTGCGGTGGCGGGGCCCGAACATCTGTCGGAACCGCCGCCGGCCGCGGAGGCCGTGCGGTGACCGTATCCTGCGCGGGCTGATCCGGGAACGGTACGGCCCGGACGCGTCGCGCGTCCCGCGCATTCCGGGCGCTCCCGGGGCCTGTTCGCGGCGTCCGGACACGCCGGTGCTCGACCGATCGGAGCAGCCCCGCGGGGGCGGTCCGTCCGCCGGGCGGCGGCGGACGGGCCGCCGCTACCCGCCGGGCACGGCCTGGATGCCCTGCGCGGCCCGGGCGGCCGCGGTACGCATGCTGGAATCGCGGACGGACAGACGGATCGGCACCGTGCGCTGCGCGGGGATGCGCGGGCCCGGCCCCTGGGCGTCGTCCTCGATCACCCCGACGAGCAGCTCCACCGCGCTGCTGCCCGCCACTCGCGGCTGGAGGCTCAGCGTGGTGAGCGCCGGGTCGCCCGACGTGGCCGCGGCGTCCTCGCCGCAGCCGGCCACCAGCACGTCCTCCGGAACGCGCAGCCCGCGGGTGCGGGCGGCGGCGAGGAGTTCGGCGCCGCAGCCTTCCTGGATGCCGTAGACCGCGTCGGGGCGTTCCCCGGCGGGCCGGTCGAAGAGCCGTCCGGCGGCTTCGCCGGCGGCGCCCGGGCGGCCGAGCACGTAGGTCTCGATGAGCGGCTCCCGGCCGTGCTCCGCGCACCAGGCCTGGTACGCCGCCACGCTCCGGCGCGCGTACGTCCCTTCGCCGGCCGCGAGCACCGCGATGCGCTGCGCGCCCGCGTCGGCGAAGTGCCCGAGGACGGTGCCCATCGCCAGCGCGTGGTCGATGTCCACCCACCCGTGCACCGTGCTGTCGCCGGGGTGGCCGCCGGTCACCACCGGGACGCCGCGGCGCAGCAGCTCGCGCACCATCGGATCGTCCTCGGCGGGGTCGACGACGATCGTGCCGTCGAGTGCGACGTTGCTCCACACGTCGTGGCGCGACGAGGTCGGCAGCACGACGAGCGCATAGCCGCGGTCCAGTGCGGCGCCGGTCGCGGCGCGCACCAGCTCGGTGAACCAGCCGTACTCGGTGAGCGCGAACGGTTCTGCGGCGTGGTTGGTGGTGGTCAGCCCGATCAGGCCGGACCGCCCGGTGCGCAGGGTGCGCGCGGCGGCCGACGGGCGGTAACCCAGCCGGTCGGCGACCTCGCGCACGTGCACGCGGGTCGAATCCGGAAGTCTGCCTTTGCCGTTCAGGGCATCGGAGACGGTCGTGATCGACACCCCGGCCGCGGCGGCCACATCGCGGATACCGACGCGCGCGGGGCGGCGCGCGGGCACTCCCTGGTCAACAGTCATCGCGACCGACATTAGGGCCGTTCGGGGGGCCAGGTGCCCGCCATGGGCTTCCTTTTGCGAAGAAACGGTTTTCCGCATACCTGGTCCTGAAGGTGCGTATTCCTTCGGCATTCCGCCGGGGGCGGCACCGGCCCGCGCCTCCGTCGCCCAGGGAACGCACCGGGCCGTCTCCAGGTTGCATTCGGCAGGCTCGTAAGGTGAGCGAAGGGCGCACGACGAGGTGCGCGCCAGCTCGTGCAAACCCGCATCCCGCGGGCGACTGGAGGACGACGGTGACCCACGACCACGCCGGAACCACCGGGCCCAGGCTGCGCGGCGTCCTGGACACGCTGCCCGCCTACACGCCGGGCCGCCCGGCCGCGGCGGGGGCGGACGCGCCGTCGTACAAGCTGTCCTCGAACGAGAACCCCTACCCGCCGCTGCCGGGCGTGCTGGCCACCGCCACCGCCGCGGCCGGGGAGATGAACCGCTACCCGGACCTGACCGCGGCCGCGCTGACCGCCGAACTCGCCGACCGGCTCGGTGTGCCGCAGTCCCACCTGGCGACCGGCACCGGCTCGGTCGGCGTCGCGCAGTCGCTGCTGCACGCCACGGCGGGCCCGGGCGACGAGGTGATCTTCGCGTGGCGGTCGTTCGAGGCGTACCCGATCATCACGCAGATCGCCGGCGCGACCGCGGTGACCATCCCGCTGCTGCCCGACGAGAGCCACGACCTGGACGCGATGGCCGACGCGGTGACCGACCGGACCCGGCTCATCTTCGTCTGCAACCCCAACAACCCCACCGGCAACGCCATTCGCCGTGCCGAGCTGGAACGGTTCCTGGACCGCGTCCCGACCTCGGTGCTGGTCGTGCTGGACGAGGCCTACAAGGAGTTCGTGCGCGACCCGGAGATCCCGGACGGCATCGAGATCTACCGCGACCGCCCGAACGTGGCCGTGCTGCGCACCTTCTCCAAGGCCTACGGCCTGGCCGGCCTGCGGGTCGGCTTCGCGGTGGCGCACGACCCGGTCGCCATGGCGCTGCGCAAGGTCGCGGTGCCGTTCGGCGTGAGCCACATCGCCCAGGAAGCCGCGATCGCGTCGCTGCGCTCGGAGGACGCGCTCCTGGAACGCGTCGAGAACCTGGTCGCCGAGCGCACCCGCGTCTTCGACGCGCTGGTCGCACAGGGCTGGACGGTGCCGGAGACCCAGGCCAACTTCGTGTGGCTGCGCCTCGGCGACCGCACGCAGGCGTTCGCCGCAGCGTGTGCCGAGGCGGGCGTCGTGGTCCGGCCCTACGGCGACGAGGGCGCGCGGATCACGATCGGCGAGAAGGAAGCGAACGACCTGTTCCTGGAGGTGGCCGGGCGGCTGGTGGGCGGCGCGGCCTGACGCCGGCCACCCGATCATCCGACGGCTCGACCGCGCGGCGCCTCCCTCCGGAGCGCCGCGCGGCCGCATTTTCCGCGGTGGGCCGACGCCCTTACGGCGTGCCGGTGGCGGCCGGCGTCGGCGCGAGTGCCGCGCACGCCTTCAGCGCGTCCGCGACGCCCGCTGCCGAGCGGTCCAGCGCGGCGATCCCGCCCTGGGGGATCGTCACCTGGTGGTCCTTGAGGCAACTCGTGTACACCCGCTCGCCGTTGCCCGCGCCGCCCCCGTTGCCGCCGCCGTTGCCGTTTCCGAAGCCGCCTTCGCCGGTGCGCTGCGGCCGGACCGACGCGCACGCCTGCATGGCCTTCTGCCACGCCGGGTCGGTGCTCCGGCTCTCGGGGAACCCGGAGGGCCGACCCGACGGGCGGTCCGTGGCGCGGTCGGTCGGACGGTCGGTCGGGCGTGCCGTGGGCCGCCCGCTCGGGCGGTCCGAACCGCGGCCGCCGGGGCGTTCGGCGGGCTGGGTGACGCCGTTGGCGCGCAGGCAGTCCGTGTAGGCGGAGTTCCCGGGCCCACCGGACGCGCTGCCGCTCGGCGCCGCCGCGGACGCCGGCTTGGCGCCGCCTCCGCCTCCGCAGCCGGTCAGCAGCAGCGCCGCGGTCAGGGCCGCCGCGGCCGCCGCCCCCGTACGGTTCGCGTTCACGCTCGTTCCTCCCGATCGGTCCGCGTACGACGTAACCGCGCGGAGGTGTCCGCACCCCGGGAGAATGCTGGGAGTTCCCGGGCAACCACCGTCGGATACGCCGGGAAAGGCCGGTAAGTCAGGATTTGTCGGCAGGCTCTCCCAGCGTTCTCCCAGCCCGCCCCCAGCCTTGCGCCACCCCGGCGGCCAAGGCTGGCCCGCATGACGCGAGTGCGACGACGACGCGGCCCGATTCTGCTCAACGCGGCATTGGCGGTCGCCCTGGTGACCGGTGCCGGGTTCGGCTATGCGGCGGTCAATGACGACGGCAAGTCATCCGGCACCCCGCGGGTCCGCACGGCCGCGGTGGCGCGCGGGACGGTGCTGGCGTCGGTGTCCGCGTCCGGCACGCTCGTTTCGCCGTCCGACACCGGCGTCTCGTTCGGTGCGTCCGGCAAGGTCACGGCGGTGAACGTCAAGGTCGGCGACCAGGTCAAGGCCGGGCAGGTGCTGGCCCAGATGGACACCGCGCAGGCCGACGAGGACCTGGCCGCGGCGCAGTCCGGTGTCGACGTCGCGCAGACCAACCTGGACAAGGCGGAGAAGGGCACCGCGGTGCAGTCCTCCGGCGGCCAAGGCAGTGGTGGCGGCAGCAGCGGCGGCAGTGGTGGCGGCGGCAACAGCCAGCAGGCCGACGTGCGGCCCGCCGCGGCCGGCGCCGACCGGACGGCGACGGAGCCCGCGGCCGGATCGTCCGCGACGCCGCGCCCGGAGACGTCCGGCAGCGGCAAGCAGACCCCCGCGCCGACGGTGACGGTGACGATCACGAAGACCGTCGCGGCGTCGCCGACGCCGAGCCCGTCCACCACCGTCGACGCCGCGCAGGTGGCGCAGGCGCAGAACGCGCTGGTGCAGGCGCAGAACAAGCTTGCCCAGGCGCAGCGCGCCCTCGACGCCACGGTGCTGAAGGCGCCGAACGACGGTGTGGTGGCGTCCGTCGCGGGCAAGGTCGGCGACACGGTCGGCACGTCCGGCGGCTCCGGGTCGGGCTCGACCGGCAGCGGCAGCGGGAGCGGCGGCAGCGGCAACTCCGGGAGCTCGTCGAGCAGCGGCACGCCCAGCGGGTTCGTGGTGTTGACCAACCCGGGCGGCATGCAGGCCGCCGCGTCGTTCTCCGAGGCGGACGCGGGCAAGATCAAGGCCGGGCAGGCCGCCGTCGTCACCCTCAACGTGGACAGCACGGTCAAGCGCAACGCGAAGGTCGTCAGCATCAACCCGCTGCCGGACAGCGGCGGTTCGTCGGGCTCGGTGAAGTACTCCGCGCGGGTCGCGCTGGACGGCGACCTGAGCACGCTGCGCACCGGTCAGACGGCGAGCATCCAGGTGGTCATCCAGGAAGCCGACAACGCGCTGTACGTGCCGTCCGGCGCGGTCACCGGCACCGGCACCACGGGCACCGTCCAGGTCGACGTGGCCGGGAGCACCGAGCGCCGCCAGGTCGAACTCGGCGTCAAGGGCGACCAGACCACGCAGATCCTCACCGGGCTCAAGGAGGGCGACCTGGTCGTGATCGGGATCCAGGGCACCACGGGCACCGGTACCGGTTCGACCGGTCAGACGGGCACCGGCACGACCCGCGGCGGCCTCGGCGGCGGAGGTGGCGGCGGTGGCAGCCTCGGCATTCCCGGCGGTGGCGGCGGGGCCGGCTTCGGCGGCGGTGGCCGGTGACGGGGCGTTCCCGCCGCGGCCGGCCGCGCGACGCGGGCAAGCACGCCGAGGACGCCCTGCCCACGGTGCGGCCCGACGCTCCGGTGATCGCGCTGCACGGAGTCACCAAGTCGTACGGCGAAGGCGACGGTGCCGTGCACGCGCTGCGCGGCGTCGACCTTGTCGTCGAGCGCGGCGACTACGTGGCGGTGATGGGAAGTTCGGGTTCCGGCAAGTCCACGCTGATGAACATCGTCGGCTGCCTCGACGTGCCGACGGCCGGGCGGTATCTGCTCGACGGACTCGACGTCGGCGTGATGGACGAGCGGCGGCTGAGCCTGGTGCGGTCGCGGCGGATCGGGTTCGTTTTCCAGTCGTTCAACCTGATCCCGCGCACCAGCGCCCTCGCGAATGTGGCGATGCCGCTCGCCTACGCGGGCGTCCGGGCCCGCGAGCGCCGCACCCGCGCGCTGGCCGCGCTCGCCCACGTGGGCCTCGCCGACCGCGTCGACCACCACCCCAACGAGCTGTCCGGCGGCCAGCAGCAACGCGTCGCGGTGGCCCGGGCGTTGGTGACCGCGCCCGCACTGCTGCTCGCCGACGAGCCGACCGGCAACCTGGACAGCCACAGCACCGACGAAGTGCTCGGCATCATCGACCGGTTGAACAACGCGGGCCGCACGGTCGTGGTCATCACCCACGAGTCCGAAGTGGCCGCCCGCGCGAAGCGCGTGCTGCGGCTGGTCGACGGCCGCGTGGTCGAGGACCGCCGCCAGGCCCCGGTCGGCGGACCGCCCCCGGCCCTGGCCGGCGTCGCGGCCCCCGCGGGGGTGACGGCGTGAACCCCGTGGAGATCGTCCGGTTCGCGGTCCTCGGACTGCTCGCCAACAAGATCCGCACCGCGCTCACCATGCTGGGCGTGCTGATCGGCGTGGCCGCGGTGATCCTGCTCGTCGCGGTCGGAAACGGCTCGTCGCAGGCGGTGCGCTCCTCGATCGAGAAGCTCGGCACGAACCTGCTGACCGTGTCGCACACCGCCGGCGGCGGCCGGTTCGGCGCGGCGGGCTCGGGAAGCGCACTGAAGGACCTCACCGTCGACGACGCGCACGCGCTCGCCGACCCGGTGGCCGCACCGCATGTGAAGTCGGCGTCGCCGGTGCAGAGCACGTCCCAAAGCGTGACCTACGCCGGACAGTCGGTGACGGTGAATCAGATCGTCGGCACCACGCCCGACTGGTTCGCGACCACCAACCACGACCTCGGCGACGGCGCCCTGTTCACCGCCGACGACGTGACGCTGTCCCGGCGCGTGGCGGTGCTCGGCACCACGACCGTCGAGAACGTGTTCGGACCGGAAGACCCGATCGGCAAAGACGTGCTGGTCGGCGGCGTGCAGTTCCGCGTGGTCGGGGTGCTCCAGACCCGCGGCGGCGCGGAGGGGCAGGACCCGGACGACACGATCGTCGTCCCGCTGACCGCCCTGCGGGAAAGCCTGACCGGCTACGGCTCGCTCAGCCAGATCGCCGTGCAGGCCACCTCGTCGGGCGCGACCGCGCAGGCGCAGGCCGAGATCACCGCGATCCTCGACACCCGGCACCGGATCACGTCGTCGTCCGCGGCGGACTACCGCATCGTCAGCCAGGAATCCCTGCTCAGCGCCCGGGACGAGACGACGCACACGTTCACCGTGCTCCTCGCCGCGGTCGCGGCGATCTCGCTGCTCGTCGGCGGGATCGGCATCACCAACATCATGCTCGTGACGGTCGCCGAGCGGACTCGCGAAATCGGCATCCGGAAGGCGATCGGCGCGCCGCGCGGGGCGATCCTCGGGCAGTTCCTGGCCGAGTCGACGCTGCTGTCCGTGTGCGGCGGGGGCCTGGGCGTGGCCGCGGGCTTGTTCGCGGCCCGGTTCACCGTGGTCGGGATCGAGCCGGTGGTGGTGCCCAGCTCGGTGGTGGCGGCGTTCGGGGTGTCGGTGCTGATCGGGCTGTTCTTCGGCAGCTATCCGGCGGGGCGCGCGGCGGGGCTGCGCCCGATCGAGGCACTGCGCCATGAGTAGTAGCACGGCCGACATGACTGGCAACCCGCGCCCGGCAGGGTGCACCGGCACGGCGGAACAGGCGACGGAGGAGACGGCCATGACGGCATCGGAGTACGCGGGCGAGGCGGACACCCGCGAGTTCGTCGGCGGCTTCACGGGCGTGTCCCCCGAAGCACCCGAGTCGGCCGGCGCGGACGAGGCCGGCGCCGCGGCGGCGACGGTTGACCTGCTCGCACCCCCCGAGGGCATGCGGGACGTCGACGCCGAGCTGACCGCGCCGCCGCGGGCCAAGCTGCCCCGGGTCACGCTGCTGCTGGCCGCGGGCGTGCTGCTCGCGGGCGGCTTCTTCGCCGGCGTCAAGGTCGACCGGTGGCAGAACGGCACCGGTGGCGAGACCGCACGCGGCACCGCCGCCGCGGGCGCCGGACGGCAGAACACCGCAGGCCAGGGCCAGACCGCGGGCAACACGGCCGGCGGCACGGCGGGCGCGGCGGCGGGTCAGGGCGGCACCCGGGCGAACGCGGCCGGGGCGGGGGCGACCGTGGGAACGGTCAAGCTCGTCGACGGGTCCACGGTCTACGTCACCGACGCATCAGGCACCATCGTGAAGGTGACGACGAACGCGGACACGAAGATCCAGGTCTCCCAGGACGGCAAACCCGCCGACCTCAAGCCGGGCGACACCGTCGTGGTGCGTGGCGCCGCGGGCGACGACGGCACGGTGGCGGCGAGCACGGTGACGCAGGGCCAGGCCGGGGCGGGCCTCACGTCCGGCGGCTTCGGCGGCGCCGGGGCGGCCGCGGGGACCGGCGCGGGGACGGGTGCCGGGACCGGCACCGGCGGCGGCACCCGTGCGGGCACCGGTTCAGGGCGAGGCTGACATGGCGGGCATATCCGGGATGTCCGGCCGCGGCGACTCCGGGCCGGCGGCGGGGTTCCCGCACCCGGTGCCCGCGGCCCGCACCCCCGCGCCGACCTCCGGAGCCCGGCTGCTGGTCGTCGACGACGAGCCGAACATCCGCGAGCTGCTGTCCGCCAGCCTGCGCTTCGCCGGATTCACCGTCGAGTCCGCCGCCACCGGTGCGGAAGCCGTCGCGGTGTCCCGCGCGCGGCGCCCCGACCTGGTCGTCCTCGACCTGATGCTGCCCGACATGGACGGCTTCTCCGTCGTCCGCAAACTGCACGCCGACGGCAGCCGCCCGCCGATCCTGTTCCTCACCGCCCGCGACGGCGTCGACGACAAGATCACCGGGCTGCGCATCGGCGGCGACGACTACGTCACCAAGCCGTTCAGCCTCGAAGAGCTGATCGCCCGCATCCAGGCCGTGCTGCGCCGCACGTCCGGCGAGAACGCCGAACCGGCCGCGCCGACCGAGCGGCTCGCCGTCGCCGACCTCGTCCTCGACGTCGACGGCCACGAAGTGACCCGTGCGGGCGCCGAAGTGCCGCTTTCACCGACCGAGTTCAAGCTGCTGCACTACCTGATGGTCAACACCGGCCGGGTTGTCTCCAAGAGCCAGATCCTCGAACACGTGTGGCACTACGACTTCGGCGGCGACGCCAGCATCGTCGAGTCGTACATCAGCTACCTGCGGCGCAAGGTCGACAACGCCGAGCCCAAACTGATCCACACCGTGCGCGGGGTGGGGTACGTGCTGCGCCGCCCGCCCGCTTCGGCATGATCCCGGCGACCGACATGCCTTCCTCCTCGGACCGGTTGCCGCCGCCCGCGCCTTCGCGGGTCCGCGGCCGGTTCCGGCGCGGGCTGCGGCGGGTGAGGCCGAGCCGTTTCTCGCTGCGTTCCCGCGTGCTCACCACCGCAATTGCGCTGGTGGCGTGCGCGCTCGCGGTGAGCGCGACATTCGTCACGGGCGCGCTGCGCGGATACCTGACCGACCAGGTCGACCGGCAACTGGCGCTCGCGGCACGGCAGCTGTCCCACGTCGGCGGCGAACGGACGGCGGACGGCACGGGCGGGTCCGGCGTCTTCACCCCGGGCAGCGGCTCGGTCGGGCCGGGCTCCGGCACGGGGACCGGAGGCGGCAACGGCAACGGGACGCTGTTCCCGCGGCCGCGCGTGAACGTGCTGCCCAGCCGGGTCGTCGCCGAGTACCTCAACGAGGACGGCACCACCCGCGACCGGCTCCGCTCGCCCGGCAGCGAAGCCGAGAAGGGGCCCCGGCTCCCGCACCTCGACGGCGCGGCGGTGCGGGACCGAGACCGCGCGCCGTTCGAAGCACGCAGCGCCGAAGGCGAAGGCCGGTGGCGGGTCCTCGCGGTGCCGATGTCGAACGGCTCCGGCAGCGTGGTTGTCGCGACGTCGCTGCACGACGTGGACGCCACGGTCGCCCGCATGGACGTGCTGTGCCTGGTGGTGGGCCTGGTGTCCATCGCCGTGCTGGGCGGCGCCGGGTGGTTCGCGATCCGCGCGAGCCTGCGCCCGCTGCGCCGGATCGAGGAGACCGCGGCGGCGATCGCGGCCGGCGACCTGTCGCACCGTGTGCCGGTGCCCGTGACCGGCACGGAGGTCGGGCGGTTGTCCGGCTCGCTCAACGGGATGCTCGCGCAGATCGAGTCCGGGTTCGCGGCCAGAGCCGAATCCGAGGCGCGGATGCGGCGCTTCGTCGCGGACGCCGGGCACGAACTGCGCACGCCGCTGGCCAGCGTGCGCGGTTTTGCGGAGCTGTACCGGATGGGTGCGCTGTCGGATCCCGACGAAGTCGCGCGCACGATGCGGCGCATCGAGGACGAGGCGGTGCGGATGGGCGGCCTGGTCGAAGACCTGCTGCAGCTCGCCCGCCTCGACGAACAGCGGCCCCTGCGCCGCGAACCGCTCGACCTGCGCGTGCTCGCGGGCGACGCGGTCCACGACATCGAAACGCTTGCCGCGGACCGCCCGGTGACCCTCGGCGGCCACGACGGCCGCCCGGCCCGGGCGGTGGTGGTCCCGGGCGACGAGGCGCGGCTGCGGCAGGTCGTGGGCAACCTGGTGACGAACGCGCTGAAGCACACGCCGCCGGGGACGGCGATCCACATCGTCGTGGACACCGAGGACGGGTACGGCTACCTCGAAGTCGCGGACGAGGGGCCGGGACTCGACGAGGTGCACGCCGCCCGGGTGTTCGAACGCTTCTACCGAGTGGACTCGTCGCGGAGCCGTGGGACGGGCGGGGGAGCGGGGCTGGGGCTGGCGATCGTGGATGCGTTGGTGGCGCGGCATGGGGGGCGGGTGGAGTTGCGGAGCGAGGCGGGGCGGGGCGCGGCCTTCCGAGTCCTGCTGCCACTCGTGCCCCCGTCATAGGGCCCTCCCTCCTCCCACCATCTCCGGGAGTCTCGCGTCGAAGGCCCCTCCCCCGCCCCCGCCGCCATCGGATCCGCCCGACCTCCGCACCCTCCCACGCCCGCCCCCGCCGTGTCCGTCTACTAACCCAAGCCTGTGGACAACCCCGACCCCACCCCCCTGTAAGAACCCGTTCCACCCCCCGGTTAGTGTTTGTGAACGGATGCACAAGCCCGACTTTGTGAAAGCATGCACAATGTCGAGCTTGTGAATCAGTTCACAAGCTAGCCCCGCAAACCCTGCCAGACCCCCACAAGCCCAGCACCCAAGAACGACCGGAGGAGGTCGTCCGTGGACCTCGCCCTCGACACCGTCGATATAGCCCGGTGGCAGTTCGGCATCACGACCGTCTACCACTTCCTTTTCGTCCCCCTGACGATCGGCCTGTCGACGCTCGTCGCATGCCTCCAGACCGCGTGGTACCGCACCGGGAAGGAGCACTACCTCAGAGCCACCAAGTTCTGGGGCAAGCTCTTCCTCATCAACTTCGCGATGGGCCTGGTCACGGGCATCGTCCAGGAGTTCCAGTTCGGCATGAACTGGTCCGACTATTCGCGGTTCGTCGGCGACGTGTTCGGCGCCCCGCTCGCCATCGAGGCGCTGCTCGCGTTCTTCCTCGAGTCCACGTTCCTCGGCCTGTGGATCTTCGGCTGGGAACGCCTGCCGAAGAAGATCCACCTCGCGGCCATCTGGGCGGCGGCCATCGGCACGATGCTGTCGGCGTACTTCATCCTTGCCGCCAACTCGTGGATGCAGCACCCGACCGGCTACAAGATCAACCCGGAGACCGGGCGCGCCGAGCTCACCGACTTCGTCGCCGTGCTCACCCAGAACACCGCGGTCTCCGCGTTCGCCCACGTGATCACCGCGGCGTTCCTCACCTCCGCCGCCTTCCTCGTCGGCATCAGCTGCTGGCACCTGCGCAAAAGCAACGAGGTCGAGGTCTTCCGCCCCTCGCTGCGCCTCGGGCTGTGGGTCGCCGTCGTGGCCGGGCTCGGCGTCGCCATCACCGGCGACTTCCAGGGCAAGATCATGTACGAGCAGCAGCCGATGAAGATGGCCTCGGCGGAAGCGCTGTGGGAGACCTCCCAGCCCGCGCCGTTCTCGATCTTCTCCTACGGCGATGTCAACAAGGGCCACAACAAGGTCGCGATCGAGGTCCCGGGCGCGCTGTCCTTCCTGGCGAAGAGCGACTTCAACGCCGAACTGCCCGGCATCAACGACCTCCAGCGCCAGATGGAGGCCAAGTACGGGCCCGGCGACTACCGCCCCAACATCCCGGTCACCTACTGGGGCTTCCGCCTCATGATCGGCTTCGGCATGACGTCGTTCGCGGTCGGCGCGGTCGGCCTGTGGCTGACCCGCAAGAAGCGGGACCTGCCGGCCAACAAGTGGATCTGGCGGGCCGGCATCTGGACCATGGTCTTCCCGCTGGCCGGCAACTCCTTCGGCTGGGTCTTCACCGAGATGGGCCGCCAGCCGTGGGCCGTGTTCGGCGTCCTCAAGACCGACTCCGCGGTTTCCCCGGGGGTGTCCACCGGTGAGGTCCTCACCTCGCTGATCACCTTCACGCTGCTGTACGCCGTCCTCGCCGTCATCGAGGTCGGCCTGCTCAAGCGCTACGTCAAGGCCGGGCCGCCACAGGTCGAGAAGGCCCCGAAGGACGGCCCCGGCGGATCCGGCGCGTCGCCCGGCGAGGCCGACGCCGATGCCGACCGACCGCTCGCGTTCGCGTACTAAGGACCCCCGCGATGGAACTCACCACCGTCTGGTTCATCCTCATCGCCGTCCTGTGGACCGGCTACTTCTTCCTGGAAGGCTTCGACTTCGGCGTCGGCATCCTCACCAAGGTGCTGGCCCGCGACGAAGTCGAGCGCCGCGTCCTCGTCAACACGATCGGCCCCGTCTGGGACGGCAACGAAGTCTGGCTGATCACCGCGGGCGGCGCGATGTTCGCGGCCTTCCCGGAGTGGTACGCGACGCTCTTCAGCGGCTTCTACCTGCCGCTGCTCGCCATCCTCGTCGCGCTGATCCTGCGCGGCGTCGCCTTTGAATACCGCGCCAAGCGCGACGACGCGCGGTGGAAGCGGAACTGGGAGCAGGCGATCTTCTGGGGCTCGCTGGTCCCGGCGTTCCTGTGGGGTGTGGCGTTCGCCAACATCGTCCGGGGCGTCAAGATCGACGCGCACAAGGAGTACGCGGGCACCGTCCTCGACCTGCTGAACGCGCACGCGCTCCTCGGCGGCCTGGTCACCGTCGTGCTGTTCACCTTCCACGGCGCGATATTCGTCGGCCTCAAGACCGTCGGCGACATCCGGGAGCGGGCCAACAAGCTCGCGTTCAAGCTGGGCCTGGCCACCGCCGTCCTGGCGTCCGTGTTCCTGGTCTGGACGCAGGCCGACAGCGGCAACGGCAAGAGCCTGGTCGCGCTGGTCGCCGCGGTCGCGGCGCTCCTGGTGTCGCTCGGCATGAACCGGCTCGGGCGCGAAGGCTGGGCGTTCGTGTTCTCCGGGCTGACCGTCATCGGGGCGGTGGCCATGCTGTTCCTGGCACTGTTCCCGAACGTCATGCCGTCGAGCATCGACAGCGCGTTCAACCTGACCACGGCCAATGCGGCGTCCACGCCGTACACGCTGAAGATCATGACGTGGGTTGCCGTGATCATGACGCCGATCGTGCTCTGCTACCAGGGATGGACATACTGGGTCTTCAGCAAGCGAATCGGGACCAAGAACATCCCGACGTCGGTGCCGCACGGCGCCGCGTGACCCGGTCGGTATCCATGCCGGTATCCGTGCCGGTATCCATCCCGGTATCCAGCGAATGACGAGAGCGCCGAGAGCCCTGTGAAGCCCGTAGACCCGCGCCTGCTGCGTCATGCCCGAGCCACCCGGGGATTCCTCGTCCTCACGGTCGTCCTCGGGGTGGTGGGCGCGGGTCTCGTCATCGCCCAGGCGGGGCTGCTCGCGTCGCTGATCGTCGGCGCGTTCGAAGACGGCAAGGGGGTCGCCGCGCTGCGCGGCGACCTCGTACTGCTGGCCGCGGTGGTGGTCGGCCGTGCGGCGGTGGCGTGGCTCACCGAGGTCGCCGCGCACCGCACGTCGGCCGCGGTGAAGTCGGAACTCCGCCGCAGGCTCCTCGCCCATGTGCTCCGGCTCGGCCCGCGCTGGCTCACCGGCACCCGCAGCGGCGAACTCACCACGCTCGCCACCCGCGGCATCGACGCCCTCGACGGCTACTTCGCCCGCTACCTCCCGCAGCTGGTCCTCGCGGTCGTGGTCCCCGTGGCCGTGCTCGCACGCATCGTCACCGGCGACTGGATCTCCGCGGTCACCATCGTGGTGACGCTGCCGCTCATCCCGCTGTTCATGGCGCTCATCGGGATGGCCACCCAGAAGTTCATGGACCGCCAGTGGGACGTGCTCGGCCGCCTGGCCGGGCACTTCCTCGACGTCGTCGCGGGCCTGCCCACCCTGAAGGTCTTCGGCCGTGCCAAGGCGCAGGCGAAGTCCATCCGCACGATCACCGACGACTACCGGAAGGCGACACTGCGCACGCTGCGCATCGCCTTCCTGTCCTCGTTCGCCCTCGAACTCCTCGCGACGATCTCCGTCGCGCTGGTCGCGGTCGGCGTGGGCCTGCGCCTGGTGGACGGCGACCTCGATCTGGAAACCGCGCTCCTCGTGCTGATCCTGGCGCCCGAGGCGTACCTGCCGCTGCGTCAGGTCGGCGCGGAGTACCACGCGAGCGTCGAGGGGCTCACGGCCGCGGACCGGGTGTTCACGGTGCTGGAGGAGACGCCGGAGGGAGACGTCCGGGCGGACGCGGACCCGGCGGCGGACGACGGCACCCGGGACCGGCTGACCCTGAGCCGCGGCGTCGCCGCCGCGGCGGAGATCCGCGTCGAGGAACTCACCGTCCGCTACCCGGACCGCAGCGTGCCCGCCGTCGCGGACGCCTCGTTCGTGCTCGGCCCGGGGGAGACCACGGCGCTCGTCGGGCCGAGCGGCGTCGGCAAGTCCACCGTCCTCGGCGCGCTGCTGGGCTTCGCGCCCGCCGCGGCCGGGCGGATCACCGTCGACGGCGTCGACCTCGCGGCGCTGGACCCGGACGCGTGGCGGGCGCACGTCGCGTGGGTGCCGCAACGCCCCTATCTGTTCGCCGGCACCGTCGCCGACAACCTCCGCATGGCCGCCGCCGACGCTTCCGACGACCGGCTGTGGGACGCCCTGCGTGCCGCGCACGCCGCGGACTTCGTCACCGCCGCGGGCGGCCTCGGTGCGGAACTCGGCGAGGACGGCAGCGGCCTGTCCGCCGGTCAGCGCCAACGGCTCGCCCTCGCCCGCGCCTTCCTCGCCGACCGGCCGATCGTGCTGCTCGACGAGCCGACCGCGAACCTCGACGGCGCGAGCGAACACGCCGTCGTCGAGGCCGTCCGCGAACTGGCCCGCGGCCGCACCGTGCTGCTGGTCGCGCACCGCCCCGCGCTGCTCGCGGTCGCCGACCGGGTGGTCCGGTTGGCGCCCGCCGCAGCCGCCCCGGCCGCCCCGGCGGCCCTCCCCGAGCAGCGGAACCCCGCCGCGGCGGAACCGGCACCGCCGGATGACCCCGCCGACCTGACTGCCGCGGTCCCGCCCGGCGCGGAACCCCTCGGCAGCGGCCGCCGCGGCCCGCTCCGCCGCCTTCTCGCCCTCGCCCGCCCGGTGCGCTCCCGGCTCGCGCTCGCCGTGCTCCTCGGCGCGGTCGCGCTGGGCAGCTCGGTCGGACTGATGGCCACCTCGGCCTGGCTGATCTCGCGCGCCTCGCAGCACCCGCCGGTTCTCACGCTCATGGTCGCGGTCACCGCCGTCCGCGCCTTCGGCATCTCGCGCGCGGTGTTCCGGTACGTCGAGCGGCTCGTCTCACACGACGCCGCCTTCCGGATCCTCGCCGACCTCCGCGTCCGCGTGTACGAACGGCTCGAACGCCTCGCCCCGGCCGGCCTGCCCGCGTTCCGCCGCGGCGACCTGCTCTCCCGCCTGGTCGCCGACGTCGACGCCGTCCAGGACTTCTTCCTCCGCGCCCTGCTGCCCGCCGCCGTCGCCGCGGTCGTCGGCATCGGCGCGTCCGCCGTCACCGGTGCGTTCCTGCCCGAGGCCGGTGCGGTGCTGGCCGGCGGGCTGGTCGCCGCGGGCATCGTCGTGCCGTGGACCGCGGCCCGGTTCGCCCGCCGCGCGGAACGCCGCATCTCCGCGGTACGCGGCGAACTGTCCACCGGCATCACCGAACTCCTGCGCGGCGCCCCCGAACTCGTCGCCTCGGGCGCCGCCCCCGCGCGGCTCGCCGCGGTGGACGCGGTCGACGGACGGCTGCGCCGCACCGAAGCCCGGCAGGCCCAAGGCGCAGGCCTGGGCGCCGGTCTGGCCGCGCTCGTCACCGGCGCCACCGTGTGGGGCTGCGCCGCCGTCGGTATCGCCGCGGTCGCGGCCGGGCGGCTCGACGGCGTGCTGCTCGCGCTCGTCGTGCTGACCCCGCTCGCGGCGTTCGAGGCGACGTCCGTACTGCCGTCCGCCGGGCGCCACTTGGAGGCGTCGCGGCGTGCCGCCGCCCGGGTGTTCGAGGTGCTCGACACCCCCGAACCGGTCCGCGAACCCGCGGAACCGGCCGCCGTGCCGCCCGCGCCGCACGAGCTGCGGATCCGCGGCCTCGAAGCCCGTTGGACGCCGGACGCGGCACCCGCCCTCGACGGCATCGACCTCGACCTCGCGCCCGGCCGGCGGATCGCCGTGGTCGGCCCCAGCGGCTCCGGAAAGACCACGCTCGCCCAGGTGCTGCTGCGGTTCCTCGACCCGTCCGGCGGCGAGGTCCGCCTCGGAGGCACTCCGATCACCGCGCTCGACGGCGACGCCGTGCGCCGCGTCGTCGGCCTGTGCGCCCAGGACGCGCACGTGTTCGACAGCTCGATCCGGGAGAACCTGCGGCTGGCCCGCCCCGGCTGCGACGACGACGCGATCCGCGACGCACTCGCCCGGGCCCGGCTCCTCGCCTGGGTCGACAGCCTGCCCGCCGGACTCGACACGATGGTCGGCGAGCACGGCGCGCGCATGTCCGGCGGCCAGCGCCAACGCCTCGCCCTGGCCCGCGCGCTGCTCGCCGACTTCGAGGTCCTGGTCCTCGACGAACCCGCCGAACACCTGGACCTGGCCACCGCCGACGCGCTCACCGCCGACCTGCTCGCCGCGACCGAGGCCCGGACCACCGTGCTCATCACGCACCGCCTGACCGGCCTCGACACCGTCGACGAGATCGTCGTGCTGGACCGCGGCCGTGTCGTGCAGCGCGGCACGTGGACGGAACTCACCGCGGCCGACGGCCCGTTCCGGGCACTGCGGGACCGCGAGGAAGCCGCCGACGCGGTCGCCCGCGCGGCCTGAGCACGCGGCGCGGCTCGGACGCCGTTCCGCTGCGGTTCCGTGTCCTTTCGATGCCCGGAAAAACGATCACCTGCCCGTAAGGTCGTCCTCATGGCCGATGCGTCCGATACCTCCTCCTCGCGGGTGCCCGAACTGTCCGCGCTCGGCCTCGACGACCTGGTCGCCGAAGTCGTCGAACGCCTGCAGAGCGCCGCCGCGACCGGCGACAAGCTGCAAGGACTCCTGGAAGCCGTGGTCGCGGTCGGCGCCGACCTCGACCTGCACGCCACGCTGTACCGCATCGTCGAGGAAGCGGTCGACCTGGTCGACGCGACGTACGGGGCGATCGGCGTGATCGGCCCGGACGGCGCGGACCGGCACCTCGTCGACTTCATCACCGTCGGCATCGACCCGGAGACCGCCGCCGAGATCGGCGACCTGCCGCGCGGACGCGGCATCCTCGGCCTGCTCATCGACGACCCCGAGCCGCTCAAGCTCGACGACCTGACGCTGCACCCGGCGTCGTACGGCTTCCCGCCGAACCACCCGCCGATGCACTCGTTCCTCGGCGTCCCGATCCGGGTGCGCGACGCGGTCTTCGGCAACCTCTACCTCACCGAGAAGCGCGGCCGCCCCGGCTTCAGCGACGAGGACAAGCAGGTCGTCCGCGCGCTGGCCGCCGCCGCGGGCGTCGCCATCGAGAACGCCCGGCTCTACGCGCAGGCCCGCGAACGCGAGGAGTGGATCAAGGGATCGGTGGATATCACCACCGCCCTGGTCGGCTCCGAGGACCCGGATGAGGCCCTGCAGGTCGTCGCCCGCCGCGCCCGCACTCTCGCCTCCGCGGACTTCTCGGCGATCTACCTTCCCCAGGGCGACGGTTCGTACCTGGTGGAGATCACCGACGGCCACGACGTGTCCGCACTCGCGGGGACGGTGCTCCCGCCGGACTCACCCCTCGCCCGGGTGATCGAATCCGGCGAAAGCGTGTTCATCGCCGACATGAGCACCGACCCGGACGTGATGCTCGAACAATCGCGGGCCTTCGGCCCCGGCCTGTTCGTCCCGCTCACCGCGGGCGGCTCGGTCCTCGGCGCGCTCGAACTCGACCGCAGCATCGGCGCGTTGCCGTTCACCCAGACCGAACAGACCTTGTTCCAGGCCTTCGCGGGCCAAGCGGCCATCGCGTTGGTCCTGGCGAGCGCTCAACGCGACCGAGCCCGCCTCGCCGTCTACGAAGACCGCGACCGCATCGCCCGCGACCTCCACGACCTCGTCGTCCAACGGCTGTTCGCCACCGGCATGATGCTGCAGGGCGCCGCCCGCCTCGCCATCGTCCCCGAGGTCGTCCGCCGCCTCAACCAGGCCGTCGACGAACTCGACGCGACGATCCGCGAAGTCCGCAGCACGATCTTCGCCCTCCAACAGGGCCCCGAAGATGCCGGCCCGGGCGTCCGCGCCCGCGTGCTTCGCGAGGCGGCAGCAGCCACCCCCGCCCTCGGCTTCGAACCCGCGGTGACGTTCGTCGGCCCGGTCGACTCCCGCGTCCCCGACGAAGCAGCCGAACACCTGCTGGCAGCACTCCGCGAGGCCCTCTCCAACACCGCCCGCCATGCTCAGGCCACCCGCACCGAGGTCTCCTTGGTCGTCGACGAAGAAGCCGTCCTGACCGTCACCGACGACGGCGTCGGCATCGCCCCGGGCGGCCGCCGCAGCGGCCTCGCCAACCTGCGATCCCGCGCCGAGTCCCTCGGCGGCACCGCCGACTTCGGCCCAGGCCCGAACGGCACGGGGACGACGGTGACGTGGCGGGTGCCGGTGTGAGCCCATCTCGCCGGGAAGCCCGCCGGTGTTACCCTCGGTTCATGCTCAAGACCACGGCGATGTCCTGGTGGCGCTCCTCTTAGGAGCGGCCGCCACTTCAGACACGCCTCGGGCCGTTCGCGCAGGACGGCCCTTTTTCGTGCCCCGGATCGATGTCGGAGGCCGCGGTGGCCGCCCTTGCGGCAGTGCCCACCCAGCCGACAGATACCGGAGCACCCGCCATGACCCTCGTCACCTCCGCCGCAGCCGACACCGCCGTCCCCACGCCCACCCCGCGGCGCATGCTCACCGGCGACCGCCCCACCGGACGCCTGCACCTCGGCCACTACTTCGGCACGCTGCACAACCGGGTCCGCCTGCAGGACGCCGGTGTCGAGACGTTCCTGATCATCGCCGACTACCAGGTCCTCACCGACCGCGACGTCGCCGAGCATCTGGCCGAGCACGTCGAGGACCTCGTGCTCGACTACCTCGCCGCCGGCATCGACCCCGCCCGCACGACCGTCTTCACGCACAGCGCGGTGCCCGCGCTCAACCAGCTCCTGCTGCCGTTCCTCAGCCTGGTCTCGGTCGCCGAGCTGCAGCGGAATCCGACGGTCAAGGACGAGATCGCGCACTCGCGCCAATCCACCGTCAGCGGGCTCATGTTCACCTATCCCGCGCACCAGGCCGCGGACATCCTGTTCTGCAAAGCGGACGTCGTCCCGGTGGGCCAGGACCAGTTGCCGCACCTCGAAGTCACCCGCACGATCGCCCGCCGCTTCAACGACCGCTACGGCCGGGTGTTCCCCGAACCCGAAGCGCTGCTGTCCGCCGCGCCGCTCGTCCTCGGCACCGACGGCACGAAAATGAGCAAGTCCCGCGGCAACGCCATCGCGCTGAGCGCCACCGCCGACGAGACCGCCAAGCTCATTCGCCGCGCCACCACCGACGCCGACCGCACCATCACCTACGACCCCGACCGCCGCCCCGGCGTCTCCGGGCTGCTCCTCCTCGCCGCGCACTGCCTCGGCCGCGCCCCCGAGGACATCGCCGCGGAGATCGGCGACGCCGGGGCCGCGCGCCTCAAAGCGCTGGTCACCGAAGCCGTCAACGAGCATTTCGCGCCACTGCGCGCCCGCCGCGCCGAACTGGCGCGGGACCGCGCGTACCTCCACGGCATCCTCCGCGAGGGCAACGCCCGCGCCAACGAGATCGCCGACCGGACGCTCCGCGAGGTCCGCACCGCGATGGGCATGGACTACGGCGTCTGAAGGCGACCATCGGGCGGCGGCGTCACGCCCGACCCCTACACGCCGCCGCCCGTGACAAGCACCACGGCGCTACCGGCGATTTTCGGCCTTCGTCCGCGCCACATAAGCCGCCGCCTGTGTCCGCCGTTCCATCCCCAGCTTCGCCAGCAGGCTCGACACGTAGTTCTTCACCGTCTTCTCGGCCAGGTGCAGTTCCCCGCCGATCTGCCGGTTCGTCATACCCTCGCCGATCAAGTCGAGGATCTTGCGCTCCTGCTCGCTGAGCGAAGCGAGCCGGTCGTCCTGCTTCCCGCCGCCGCGCAGCCGTTCCAGGACGCGCGCGGTCGCCACCGGGTCGAGCAGCGACTTGCCGGCCGCGACGTCCCGCACCGCGCCGACCAGGTCCGAGCCGCGGATGTCCTTGAGCACATAGCCCGCCGCCCCGGCCATGATCGCGTCGAACAGCGCCTCGTCGTCGGAGAACGACGTCAGCATCAGGCAGCGCACGTCCGGCATCGTCGACCGGATCTCCCGGCACACCTCGACCCCGCTGCCGTCCGGCAGCCGCACGTCCAGGACCGCGATCTGCGGGCGGGTGGCCGGAATTCGCACGAGTGCTTCCGCGGCCGTCCCGGCTTCGCCGACGACCTCGATGTCGTCTTCCAGGGAGAGCAGCTCGAAAACACCCCGGCGGACCACTTCGTGATCGTCGAGAAGAAACACCCGGATGGTTCCATGTTCAGTCACTTGTCCAGATTCGCACGAGAACCCGGACGATGCCCGCACCCGCCTCGCCCCGGGCTCGGCCGGGCCCCGCGACACGGCCGCGAAACGCCCGCTGAGCAGGGCCTCGGCAAGCCGGGGCGGCCCGTCGCGGGGCGCCGCGGAACGATCTTCCGGCGGGTTGTTGTCGACGTCCGACAAACGCGATCCGACTTCTCCGGGTGGTTGCCGCTATCAGCGGCACCGACCGACGGGTAACGTTCCCGTGTGCAGCCTCCGGGGCATTCCGGAGACAGCACACCTGTGCGCAGGTGCCAACCCGGATTTACTCGGGAATTCCTAGGACATCCTAGTTTCGGGGGCCGCTCCGCGGCCCGCGGATGATGTTTCGGGAAGTAAGCCACCCTGTCGTGGCCCGGTATGTCGCGCACACCCCGCGCGGAAACCGGACCCGGCAAGCCGGATTCGGTCCACGGCGATCCCGCGGGCCGGACAGACCGAGGAGTGAACGTGGCAGTGGACCATGCGGGAGGGCCGCTTTCGGGCGCCGACCTCTCCGATCCGGCCCCCGGCCAGGTGCCGGGGCTCGTCCAACTGCTCACCCCCGAGGGTGAGCGGGTGGAGCACCCGGACTGGTCGATCGACCTCACCGACGAGGAATACCGCGGTTTGTACCGCGACCTCGTCCTCGTCCGGCGCTTCGACGCCGAAGCGACCGCCTTGCAGCGGCAAGGCGAGCTGGGCCTGTGGGCCTCGCTGCTCGGCCAGGAGGCCGCGCAGGTCGGCTCGGGCCGCGCGCTGACCGGCGCGGACTACGCCTTTCCCACCTACCGCGAGCACGGCGTCGCCTGGTGCCGCGGCGTCGACCCGCTCAACCTGCTCGGCATGTTCCGCGGCGTGAACAACGGCGGCTGGGACCCGGGCGGCAACAATTTCCACCTCTACACCATCGTGATCGGCGCGCAGGCATTGCACGCGGTCGGATATGCGATGGGCCTGCAGCGTTCCGGCACCGACGGCGCGGTGATCGCATATTTCGGCGACGGCGCGTCCAGCCAGGGCGATGTCAGCGAGGCGTTCACCTTCGCCGCCGTCTTCAATGCGCCCGTGGTCTTCTTCTGCCAGAACAACCAATGGGCGATTTCCGAGCCCACCGAACGCCAGATGCGTGTTCCGCTGTACCAGCGCGCCGCCGGATTCGGATTTCCCGGCGTCCGCGTCGACGGCAACGACGTCCTCGCCTGCCTGGCGGTGTCCCGCGGCGCCCTCGCCCGGGCCCGGCGCGGCGAGGGCCCGATGCTGATCGAAGCCTTCACCTACCGCATGGGCGCGCACACCACGTCGGACGACCCGACCCGGTACCGCCTCGCCGCGGAACTCGAGGCGTGGAAGCTCAAGGACCCGATCGAGCGGCTCAAGGCGTTCCTGCACAAGAACGACCTGGCCGACGCCGAGTTTTTCGCCGACCTCGAACGGGAAAGCGACGAGCTTGCCAAGCGGGTCCGGCAGGGCGTCCGCACGATGCCCGATCCCGACCCGGTCTCGATGTTCGACCACGCCTATGCGGAACCCCACCCGCTGGTCGACGAGGAACGCGCCGAATTCACGGCATACCACGCGTCGTTCTCCGACCACGGCGCCGGCGCGCACGGCGAGGAGGGCGCCCGATGAGCGATCAGCCCAAGCAGATGACCATGGCGCAGGCGCTCAATGCGGGGCTGCGCCGCGCGTTGGAGGACGACCCGAAGGTCCTGATCATGGGGGAGGACGTCGGCAAGCTCGGCGGCGTCTTCCGGATCACCGACGGCCTGCAGAAGGACTTCGGCGAGGACCGCGTGGTCGATACGCCGCTCGCCGAGTCGGGCATCCTCGGCACCGCGATCGGGCTCGCGCTGGCCGGCTACCGGCCGGTCGCGGAGATCCAGTTCGACGGGTTCGTGTACCCGGCGTACGACCAGATCGTGTCCCAGCTCGCCAAGATGCACGCGCGAGCCCTCGGCCACGTGAAGGTGCCGGTCGTGGTGCGGATCCCGTTCGGCGGCGGCATCGGCGCGGTGGAGCACCACAGCGAGTCGCCCGAGGCGTACTTCGCGCACACCGCGGGCCTGCGCGTGGTGTCGCCGTCCAACCCGGTCGACGCGTACTGGATGATCCAGCAGGCCGTCACGTCCGACGACCCGGTGATCTTCCTCGAACCCAAGCGCCGCTACTGGACGAAGGCCGCGGTCGACCCGGCCGCGTCGCCGGACCCGCTGTTCAGCGCACGCGTCGTGCGGCCGGGCCGGGACTGCACGGTGGTCGCGTACGGCCCGATGGTGCAGACCTGCCTGGACGCCGCGTCGGCTGCCGCGTCCGACGACGGCCGGGACCTGGAGGTCATCGACCTCCGGTCGGTCTCGCCGATCGACTTCCCGGTCATCGAGGAGTCGGTCCGCCGCACCGGGCGCCTGGTCGTCGTGCACGAGGCACCGACCTACCTCGGTGTCGGCTCGGAGATCGCCGCGCGCATCAGCGAACGCTGCTTCTACCACCTCGAAGCGCCCGTGCTGCGGGTCGGCGGCTACCACACGCCGTATCCGCCGTCCCGGGTCGAGGAGGAATACCTGCCGGACCTGGACCGCGTCCTCGACGCCGTCGACCGCTCGCTGGCCTGGTAGGGGAGGTCCGGATATGGCAGTGCAGACATTCGTGATGCCCGACGTCGGCGAGGGCCTGCTGGAAGCCGACATCGTCACGTGGCAGGTCGCGGTCGGCGACACCGTGCACGACGGCCAGGTCATCGTCGAGGTGGAGACCGCCAAGGCGCTCGTCGAACTCCCCTGCCCGTTCGACGGCGTGGTCACCGAACTCCTCGCCGGCGAAGGCGAGACGGTCGAGGTCGGCGCGCCGATCATCACCGTCGAGGTCGCCGGCGGCGGCGCGGACACCGCGCCGGAACAGCCCGCCGCCGCGGCCGCCCCGGCAGCGGGCACCAACGGCAACGGAAACGGCAACGGAAACGGCAACGGAAACGGCAACGGCGGCGGTGACGCGGCTTCGCCCGGCTCCGGCCGCGAAGCGGTGCTCGTCGGCTACGGCGTCCGCCAGTCCAGCGCGCACCGCAGGCCGCGGAACAAGCCCGCGGGACCGACGCCCGCCGCGCGTCCGGCAGCCCCCGCGCCCGCCGCACCCGCGCCCCGCCCCGCGGTGCCGGCCGCGCAGGGAGCGGCCGCCGCCGGCCCCGGCAGTGTGCTGGTGCTGGCCAAGCCGCCGGTCCGCAAGCTCGCCAAGGACCTCGGGATCGACCTCGGCCGGCTGACCCCCACGGGGCCGGGCGGCGTGGTCACCCGGGACGACGTGTATGCGGCCGCGGAAACCTCCGCGGCCCCGGCCTCGGCGGTTGCGGAAGGCGGCGAACGCCGGATCCCGGTCAAGGGCGTCCGCAAGGCCACCGCGCAGGCGATGGTCGCCAGCGCGTTCACCGCCCCGCACGTCACCGAGTGGGTGCAGGTCGACGTCACGCGCAGCGTCAAGCTGGTCGGAAAGCTGCGCAAGCTGCCGGAGTTCGCGGACGTCAAGGTCTCGCCCCTGCTGCTGGTCGCGAAGGCCCTGCTCGCCGCGGTGCGGCGCAACCCCGACGTCAACGCGTCGTGGGACGAGCCGAACCAGGAGATCGTCCTCAAGGACCGGGTCAACCTCGGCATCGCCGCGGCCACCCCGCGCGGACTGCTCGTGCCCAACATCAAGGACGCGGGCGCGCTCCCGCTGCTCGGCCTGGCCCGCGCCCTGGGCGAGCTGACCGCGACCGCGCGCGCCGGGAAGACCGCACCCGCGGACCTCTCCGGCGGCACCATCACCATCACCAACGTCGGCGTCTTCGGCATCGACGGCGGCACGCCGATCCTCAACCCGGGGGAGGCGGCCATCCTCGCGGCCGGTGCCATCCGCGAAATGCCGTGGGTGCACAAGCACAAGGTCAGACCGCGGCACGTCATGACGCTGGCGCTGTCCTTCGACCACCGGCTCGTCGACGGCGAACTCGGCTCCAAGGTCCTCGCCGACACCGCAGCCGCACTGGAACGGCCGGAACGGCTCATCGCCTGGGGCTGATCCGGCATTGGTTGCAGCCGAGGGGCGGTCCCGTCGGGGCCGCCCCTCGGTCGTCCCGCGTCCCGAATCGACCCGCTAACGCGGCACGTTGTAGACGAGCATCGCGCAACTGTCGTGCGCGTCCGCGACGGTGTCGCAGCCGTCGACGCCGCCGGTGTTCACCTGGTCCACCGCGACCACCCGCATGAACGTGCGGATCTGCGCGGCCTCGCCGCCGCCCGGCCGCACGGTGTACGTGAAGCTCGTCATCCTCCCCGTCGGCAGGTCGCCGACCTGGAAGAACCGGCGCGCGCCCGGTACGCACGGGCCCACGCCCTGCGGGCCGTCCGCCGAGCACGTGCGGGTGACCGCGCGGAGCACCAGCCCGGTCGCGGTACCCGGACCCGTGTTGCGGACCCTGACGTCGTACAGCGCGCCGCCGTCGTCGAGCAGCGGCCCGTCCGCGTCCACCACGATCCGTACGGTCGCCTCAGCCTCCGCCCCGTGGGCGGTGTCGGGCCCGTCGAACGCCAGTGCGGCCAGCGGCGGCAGCACGGCAAGCCCGGTCAGTGCGGCGAGCGCGGTGCGGCGGCGCATGGCGGAGGTCCCTTCCCCGCCCCGGCCGTCGTGGCGGTCGCGGGCGAAGGTGCCCCCGGCCGCCGCGCCGGAAACCGCCGCGGCGAACCGGCCCGCGGGCTACAGCGTGACGGCCATCTGCGCGAGGATCAGGTCGGCCGCGCGCCGGTCCCCGTCGACCTTCACGTCCGCGTGCTGCGGCCGGATCCGCCCGCACATCAGCCGCGCGAACGTCTCCCAGTCGGTCGAGAACCGCACCAGTGGCGCCAGCGGCACCTGCCCGTCCAACGTGGCCTTGCCGCCCGGCTGCACGGTGACCGTACGCATGAACTCCAGCGGCCCGTGCACGTCGAACACCACCGCGTTGCCCGCCGGAATCTTGGCGTCCTCGGCGACGACCAGCGGCAGTTGGCGCAGCAGGAAGTCCCGGGAGATCTGCGCGGCGGGCGAGTCGAGGTTGCCCGGCAGTCCGGTCGCCCGGCGGATGTCCTGCTCGTGCGCCCACACGTCGAACGCGCGCGACCGCAGCAGATGGCGGTACGGGGTGCTGCGGCCCATCATGCCGCGCACCTCGGTCTCCGGCGCCGTCTCGCTGTCCCGCAGCATGCGCAGGCGGCGCATGAGGACGTACGACAGCTCGCCGGTCATCTCCGCCGCGGTGTGGCAGCGGCGCACGTCCACCGGGATCTCGCAGTAGCGGCTGAACTCGTCGCCGGGCCGCACGTGCGCCAAGTCGCTCGGCAGGGTGTGGATCGGCCGGGGATCCCCGAGCAGCTCCAGTTCGACGCCGATGACGTGCGACACGACGTCGCGGATCGACCAGCCGGGGCATTCCGTCGCCCGGTTCCACTGGCCTTCCGTCAGCCCGGAGACGACGTCGGAAAGAGAGCGTATGGATTGCTCCCACGCTTCGACCAGATATCCCAGGTCTTGGGGATCATTGCTCACGGGTGACCTCTGTGTCGACGCTGCGTCGGCCCGTCCGGACCGGGGTCCTGGCAGGCACGTTACGCTGCGAAGGGGCCTGGCGGAGCGGGTTCGCGCGAAGCGGACCGCCTTCCGCCGCGCCGTGCGGGGGTTGCTCGGAGGAACGTTCGACGGGAAGTGGTGGTCTGCATGCGGGTTTCGCTGATTCAGCTCGAAGTCGACCTTGCCGAGCCCGCGGAAAGCCGCCTCGCCGAAGCCGCCGGTCAGGTCCGCGCCCGCACGGGCGACCACCTCGTCGTGCTGCCCGAACTCTGGCTGCCCGGCGGCTGGGACTACGCCCGCTGGGACGCCGACGCGGAAGACCTCGACGGCCCCACCGCGCAGGCCATGTCCGCCGCGGCCCGCGACGCCGGCGTGTGGCTGCACGCGGGCAGCATCGTGGAGCGCGGCCCGGAAGGCGCGCACTACAACACGTCGCTGCTGTTCGGCCCGGACGGCGTCCGCCGTGCGGCGTACCGCAAGATCCACCGCTTCGGCTTCGACAGCGGCGAGGCCGCGCTCATGGGCCCCGGCACCGACCTGGTGACCTGCCCCACGCCGTACGGCACCCTCGGCCTCGCGACCTGTTACGACCTGCGCTTCCCGGAGATGTTCCGGCTGCTCCTCGACCAGGGCACCGAAGTCCTCGTCATTCCGGCCGCGTGGCCGGCCCGCCGGGTCGAGCACTGGCGGCTGCTGGCCCGCGCCCGCGCCGTCGAGAACCAGGTCTTCGTCCTGGCCTGCAACACCGCCGGCACCCAGGCGGACATGCCGCAGGGCGGGCACAGCATGGTCGTCGACCCGTGGGGCGAGATCGTCGCCGAAGCGGGCGCCGGGGGCCAGGTGCTGACCGCCGAGATCGACACCGCGCTGGTGGCCAAGACCCGCGCCGATTTCCCGGTGCTCAAGGACCGCCGCCTCGGCTGAGCCGCCCCTGGACCGCCCCGTCGCGGGCACCCCCGCGCGCCCGCGACGTCGTTGCCCCGATTCCGGCGATCCAGGTGTTTGACTTGGGATCATGACCGAGTCGACGCGCCGCGCCCGCGTCCGCGCTCCCGAACTGGTCGGGGCCGGAGGCTGGATCAACACCGGAGGCAAGAGCCCCACCCTGGCCGGCCTGCGCGGCAAGATCGTCCTCCTGGATTTCTGGACCTTCTGCTGCGTGAACTGCCTCCACGTGCTCGACGAGCTGCGTGCGCTGGAGGAGAAGTACCGCGACGTCCTCGTGGTCGTCGGCGTGCACTCGCCCAAGTTCGCGCACGAGACCGAGCACGAGGCGGTCCGCGCCGCCGTCGAGCGCCACGAGATCCACCACGCCGTCCTCGACGACCCCGACATGGCCACCTGGCGGCAGTACGCCGTGCGGGCCTGGCCCACCCTCGTGGTCGTCGACCCGGAGGGCTACGTCGTCGCCCAGCTCGCCGGCGAAGGCCACGCCCACGCGATCGACGCGCTGGTCGCCGAACTCGTCAGCGAGCACGAGGACAAACGCACCCTGCACCGCGGCGACGGCCCTTACATCCCCGCCGAACCCCCGCACACCGACCTGCGGTTCCCCGGCAAGGTGCTGCGGCTGCCGTCCGGCACGCTGCTGGCGTCCGACGCGGGCCACCACTCGCTCGTGGAACTCGCCGACGACGGCGTCACCGTCCTGCGCCGCATCGGCAGCGGCCGCCGCGGCCTGGTCGACGGCGGCCCCCGGCACGCGAGCTTCGCCGAACCGCAGGGCGTCGCCCTGCTCCCCGCCGAAGTCGCCGCGCACGTCGGCTACGACATCGTCGTCGCGGACACCGCCAACCACGCCCTGCGCGGCGTCTCCCTGGCCACCGGCACGGTCCGCACGGTCGCCGGGACCGGCCGCCAGTGGTGGCAGGGCGCCGCGACGTCCGGCGGCGCCCGCGAAGTCGACCTGTCGAGCCCGTGGGACGTCGCCTGGTTCGGCGGCCGCGTCGTGGTCGCGATGGCGGGCGTGCACCAGCTGTGGGAGTTCGACCCGGTCGGCGAGGCGGTCGACGTCCTGGCCGGCACGACGAACGAAGGCCTGGAGGACGGGCCCGTCGAGACCGCCTGGTTCGCCCAGCCGTCCGGGCTGGCCGTGTCGCCCGACGGGCACACCCTGTGGATCGCCGACGCCGAGACGTCCGCGCTGCGCGCGCTGACCGACGGCGAAGTACGCACCGCCGTGGGCGAAGGCCTGTTCGACTTCGGGCTGCGCGACGGCGACGCCCGGCACGCGCTCTTCCAGCACCCGCTGGGCGTCACGGTGCTGCCCGACGGCTCGGTGGCGGTGTCGGACACGTACAACCAGGCGCTGCGCCGCTACGACCCGCGCACCGGCAAGGTGACCACGCTCGCGACGGGGCTGCGCGAACCGGCGGACGCGGTGGTGGTCGCCGACGACGACGGCGTGTACGTGATGGTCGCCGAATCGGCGGGCCACCGCCTGACCCGGATCCGGATCCCGGACGAGGCGCTCACGGTGCCCGAGGAAGCCCACCGGACCCGCCGCCCGCCGGTCGAACTGGCACCCGGCTCCCTGGCGTTGACCGTGGTGTTCGACGCGCCGCCGGGGCAGAAGCTGGACGACCGCTACGGGCCCGCCACGCGCCTGGTGGTCGAGGGCAGTCCCCCGGAGCTGCTGACGGCCGGAGAGGGCGCCGGAACCGACCTCACGCGGGCGCTGGTGCTCGACGCCGCGGTGGGCGAGGGCGTGCTGCACGTGTCCGCGATGGCGGCGTCGTGCGATGCGGTGGGGGCGGACGGGAAGCCGGTGGAGTACCCGGCGTGCCATGTGCACCAGCAGGACTGGGGCGTGCCGATCCGGGTGACCGCGGAGGGCGCGGCGGAGCTGCGGCTGGTCCTGGCCGGCATCGACACCGGGCACTGAGCGCACCGGCCGGGACCGCGCGCCGTCAGCTCTCCAGCAGCGCCGTCACCGCCGACGCCAGCAGGTACGGGTCCGACGCCCCGCACAGCTCCCGCGCCGAGTGCATCGACAGCTGCGCCACACCCACGTCCACCGTTTCGATGCCGAGCCGCGTCGCGGTGATCGGCCCGATCGTCGACCCGCACGGGATCGAGTTGCGGCTCACGAACGTCTGCCACGGCACGCCCGCCCGTGCGCAGGCCGCCGCCCACGCGGCCCGGCCGCCCGCGTCCGTCGCGTACCGCTGGTTGGCGTTGACCTTGAGGATCGGCCCGCCGTTCGGCACCGGGTGGTGGTCCGGGTCGTGCCGCTCCGGGTAGTTCGGGTGCACCGCGTGCCCGGCGTCGCTGGACACGAACAGCGAGTCGGCGAACGCCCGCGCCTGCTCGTCCCACGCGCCGCCGCCGACGATCCGGCGCAGCGTGTTCTCCAGCAGCGGCCCGGCCGCGCCGGTCGTCGACGCGCTGCCGATCTCCTCGTGGTCGAACGCCGCGAGCATCGGGATGTGCCGGAGGTCCGGTGCCTGCGCCGCGGCGAGCAGCGCGGCCAGTCCGGCGTGTACGGACAGCAGGTTGTCCAGCCGCGGCGAGGCGAGGAGTTCGCGGTCGCGGCCGAGGTAGGCGGGCGGCTGCACGTCGTGCACCATCAGGTCCCACCCGGCGACGTCCCCGGCGACCAGCCCGGCTTCCTTCGCGACGAAGTCGATCAGCGCGCCTTCCGCGACGTCGCCGAGCCCCCACACGGGGGTCATGTGCTGCTGCTTGTCGAGCGTCAGGCCCTCGTTGACCGCGCGGTCGAGGTGGATCGCGAGCTGCGGCACGCGCAGCAGCGGCCGGTCGACGAACACCAGGTGCTCGGTGCCGTCGCGCAGGACGAGGCGCCCGGACAGGCCGAGGTCGCGGTCGAGCCAGGTGTTGAGGAGCGTGCCGCCGTACAGCTCCACGGCGACCTGGCGCCAGCCGAACCGGCCCGTGTCGGGGCGCGGCTTGACCCGCAGGTTCGGCGAGTCGGTGTGGGCGCCGACGATGCGGAACCCGGCGGCTTCCGGGGCGTTCTCCGGCACGTACCAGGCGATGACCGCGCCGCCGCGGCGCACGTAGCGCCCGCCCGGGCCGCCCTCCCACCGGTCGGTCTCGGCGACGCGCCGGAACCCGGCGGTGTCCAGGCGCTCGGCGACGTTCGCGGCCGCGTGGTACGGCGAGGGGCTCGCCGCGACGAAGGCCATCAGGTCGTCGGTGTGCGCGCGGTCGAACCGGTGTCCGAGCGGAGATGTCATGGTGCTCCCGTCCAGGGCCGGTACCGGCCGCGGAGATCGTGTCCAGGCTTGCTGCGAGCGTACGCCGCGCCGCCTCCGACCGGGGTGCGCGGCGCTGCGGGACGGCCGAGGGCCCGGCCGTTCCCGGCCGGGCCCTCGGTTTCCGTCACGTGCGACGGCGGCTGCTCAGAACGCCGCTTCCGGCAGCTCCATCAGCGCGTTGTCGGTCTGCTCGACCATCACCCGCTGCGGCGTGAGCAGCGGCAGCACGTTGTGCGCGAAGTGCTTCGCCGCGGCGACCTTGCCCTGGTAGAACGCCTTGTCGCGGGCGTTCGCGCCGTCCGCCTTGGCCAGTGCGACGGCGGCCTGGCGCAGCAGCAGCCACGACACGACCAGGTCGCCCGAGGCGAGCAGCAGGCGGGTCGTGTTCTGGCCGACCTTGTAGATCGACGTGATCTCCTGCTCGGACGCCATGAGCTGGGTGATCATCGCGCCGACCATGCCCTGCACGTCCTCGGCGGCGCGGGCCAGCAGCGCCTTCTCCGCGGCGAGCGCGTCGCCGCCCGCGTCGGAGCCGATGAACTCCTGGATCTCGCCGGCCACCTGGGTCAGCGCCTGGCCCTGGTCGCGGACGATCTTGCGGAAGAAGTAGTCCTGGCCCTGGATCGCCGTGGTGCCCTCGTAGAGGGTGTCGATCTTGGAGTCCCGGATGTACTGCTCGATCGGGTACTCCTGCAGGAAGCCGGAGCCGCCGAAGATCTGCAGCGACTGGGCGAGCTGCTCGTAGGACTTCTCCGAGCCGTAGCCCTTGACGATCGGCAGCAGCAGGTCGTTGACGCGCTCGGCCAGTTCGTCGCGGGTGCCGGCCGCTTCGGCCTGCGCGACGCGGTCCTGCCACGTGGCGGTGTAGAGGACCAGGGCGCGCATGCCTTCGGCGTACGCCTTCTGGGTGAGCAGCGAGCGGCGCACGTCCGGGTGGTGCGTGATGGTGACGCGCGGCGCGGCCTTGTCGGTCATCTGCGCGAGGTCGGCACCCTGCACGCGCTCCTTGGCGTACTCCAGCGCGTTGAGGTAGCCGGTGGAGAGGGTGGCGATGGCCTTCGTGCCGACCATCATGCGCGCGTACTCGATGATCTTGAACATCTGGGCGATGCCGTTGTGCACCTCGCCGACGAGCCGGCCGACGGCCGGGACGCCCTCCTTGCCGCCGAAGGTGACCTCGCAGGTCGTGGAGACCTTGAGGCCCATCTTGTGCTCGACGTTGGTGACGAAGGCGCCGTTGCGCTCGCCCGGCTCGCCGGTCTCCAGGTCGAAGTGGAACTTCGGCACGATGAACAGCGACAGGCCCTTGGTGCCGGGGCCGGCGCCTTCGGGGCGGGCCAGCACCAGGTGCACGATGTTCTCGGTGAGGTCCTGGTCGCCGGATGTGATGAAGCGCTTCACGCCCTCGATGTGCCAGGTGCCGTCTTCCTGGCGGACCGCCTTGGTACGGCCGGCGCCGACGTCGGAGCCGGCGTCCGGCTCGGTCAGCACCATCGTCGAACCCCACTGGCGGTCGACCATGTGGGCCGCGATCTTCTTCTGCTCCTCGGTGCCGAGGGCGTGCACGACGTGCGCGAAGTCCGGACCGGCCGCGTACATCCACAGCGCGGGGTTGGCGCCCAGTACCAGCTCGGCGACCGACCAGCGCAGCGACAGCGGGCAGGCGGTGCCGCCCATGTCCTCCGGGAGCGCGAGGCGCCACCACTCGGAGTCCATGTAGGCCTTGTAGCTCTTCTTGAACGACTCGGGCAGCGAGGCGCTGTTCGTCGCGGGGTCGAACACCGGGGGGTTGCGGTCGGCGTCGGCGAAGGAGTCGGCGAGTTCGTTCACGGCCAGCCGCTCGACCTCGGCCAGGATCGACCGCGCGGTGTCGGCGTCCATCTCGGCGAACGGGCCACTTCCGTAGACCTGCTCGCGGCCGAAGACCTCGAAGAGGTTGAACTCGAGGTCGCGGAGATTCGACTTGTAGTGACCCATGGTGTGGCTCCGCCTGTCCGTTTCCGAGTGCCGCGTACTGACTGGTAACCCCATAATCCTACCCGTCGGTAACTTTGGCAATCCCCGACACGCCGCAACCCCCGCCCGGGAGGCGGTAACCTCGTTTCCCGTGTACGGCTACGCGACCGAGGAACCCCAGGTGCGGGCGGAGGGCCCCAACCTGAGCGACGCCGTGCGGGCGTTCGCCACCGGGATGATGAGCGGCGAGGACTTCCAGTCCATCTTCATAGCTTCCAAGGTGTTCTGCCCCCGCGGCGAACGCCCGGGCTTCCTCGCCTTGCACAACACCCCCGAGCCGGTCATCCCGATGTTCTCCTCCCTCAAGGAACTGAAGCGCTACGCCGGCGACGAGTCCCGCCACTTCACCGTGACGGGCGCCGAGGTCCTCGACCTGCTTCCCAACGGCTACGGCTTCGTCCTCGACCTCGACGGCGAGCACCGCGTCATGTTCGACGCCAAGGCCATCGAACAGATGATCAACTTCGCCATGCGCCGGATGTACGGCTGAGGCAGGCCCCCGGGCCCTGTTGCGCGATTGAGACCATCACCAGGTGATTCACTCGCGCGGGCTACGGCAAACCTGCTCCCGTGACCTTTCCTCGTACTAGGCTGACGAGTGGCGGAGTGACATACGGCATTTCGCCGTGTGCAACGTCGTGCCCGCGCATGCGGAGCACTCCCGACAAGGCTGGTGACCTTTGATGCCGGAGTACCTCGACCCGCTCGTGGCCTGGCGTCGCTTGCACCTGGAGCTGCGACGGCTGCGCGAGGTGAAGGGGGACACCCAGCAGCAGGTCGCCGACGCGATGGAGTGGTCGCTCTCGAAGCTGATCCGCATCGAGACCGGGCGCATCCGTATCTCGGTCAACGACCTCCGCGTGCTGACCGGCTACTACGGCCTTCCGGACGACGTCCGCAACGAACTCCTGGCCCTGGCCCGCGACTCCCGGAAGTCGGCGTGGTGGGAGCCGTACCGGGATGTGATCTCGAAGAGCTACGCGGAGTTCATCGCCTTCGAGTCGGTCGCGTCCGTGGTGCGTTGCTTCTCCAGCGTCGTGGTGCCGGGTCTCCTGCAGACCGAAGAGTACGCATGGCAGGTCATGGAGGCCGCGGGCATGCCGGACCAGCTCGCCCGGCGCCTCGTGGAACTGCGGATGAAGCGGCAGGAGATGTGGCGGCAGGCGACTTCGGTCGACACGCGCTTCCTCGTCGACGAGTCGGTGATCCGCCGGGTCGTCGGCGGGCCGGACGTGATGCGTCAGCAGTTGCAGCGCCTGCGGGAGGTCGCCGAACTGCCCAACGTGAGCTTCAAGGTGGTGCCGTACAGCGAAGGCCTCTACCGGCTCCACCGGGTCGGCTATTCGCTGTTCCAATTCCCGGACGACGCGCCCCTGGTCCTGTATCTCGACAACGACTCCAGCGACATGATCACCACCGACGTGGCCGACGAGCGGCCGGTGGCCTACCTGGACACGTACACCGACCTCGACGCGAAGTTCTCGGCCGAGGACGCGACGAAGATCATCGGTGACGCGCTCGCCCGTCTCGGCTGAGCCACCCTCCCCCGCGCCTGCCTCGCGGTCGGATCCCGTTGCGGGGCAAGGGAAACCCCTCGAATCGGATAGACCCACCCCGCCCTCTTGTCAGCAGGTCTGACGTACGGTCCAATTGAACTAAGTCCATATGCCACATGGCAGATGTACGTAGGGCGAACGGCCGGGAGGTGAGGGACATGCGCTCGACAGAGTCCAAGCCGAAAGCGCACGCCCCCGCCTCGTCAGTCGCGGTCGACCGCGGCCAGCATTTCCTTCCACGCGGGCGCGGAGAACGCCAGTACGCCCCTGTCGGGCTGCCGGGAGTCGCGCACGAGGACGCCGTTGTCGCAGCGCGCTTCCAGGCACTCGGTCTTGCTGCCGCTGTACGAACTGCGGTACCAGCTCTTCTTGGTGGTAACGAACTCGGCCACGCTCTCTCCCTTGCCCATGGACATCAGAGGTCGGCCGTAGCGGGGTTCGTGACGCCCTTGGCACGGTTTCCGCAACGGAAGACGGCAACTACCGCTGTAGACAGGAGGATTCCCCCAAACGTCGACGGTTTCCCCACGAAACGAGGGGGAGCAGCGCACGACAGCCCGGTTTTCGGCGGGACGGTTCCCGCGTGTCCGCGCGCCCGGGCCGCCGCGGGGCCCGAGCGCACCCCCTGCCTTGTCAGTGCTCTAGACGCCGAGCAGCAGCCCCTGCCAGGCCGTCGCCGGGAAGGCCAGTACCCCTTTCTCGAGGCCCTGGGAGTCGCGCACGAGAATGCCGTTGTCTCGGCGTACTTCCAGGCAGTTCGTGCCGCCGGCGCTGTGCGAACTCCGGCGCCAGGTCTGTGTGCCGGTGGCGGAATCGGCCACGTTCACTCCTTCGTCCATGGACGTCAGACGGCAGCTGCCGCTGTACACAGGAGGATTTCCGCAGTCACTGACGGGCCCCGCGAAGCGGCGGGGAGCGGCGCATGGCCGCTCGGTTTCCGGCGGAAGGGTTCCCGCGCCGGACACCGCTCACGTAAGCGCGCAAATGGGATCAACGCCTCCCCCTTCGGGCGTCCATCCGCACGGCAAGGGGCGGCTCGCCGACTAGCCCTCGGCGTCCGCCCCAGCCGCCGAACCACCGGAAGCAGCCTTCGCTGCCCGGGGATCCGAGACAGACTCCCAGGTTAGCGAAGCCTGCGCACGGTGATAAGGGTCCGCATCGAACCGGATGCCGCGGCCGTGGGCGAACACGCCCCCGGGGCGGGACGGTTCGCCGCGGGCCGTGTCTTCTCGCCGGTGCGCTCCGGCGCGCCGTTCGGCCCTTGGGAGTCATTCCGATGCTGGGTTCTCGGACGCTCCGCGTCCCTTCCGATTCCGATGTCGTCGTCATCCGCAACGGGTACACCTGGACGGTCCCCGGTGCGGTCGGCGCCGTCGCCGTCCTCGTCCTGCTCGGCGCCGTGCGCGGCGGCGGGTCCTCGCACACCGAACCGCCGAACCGCGAGGCCGTCGTCGCCGAAGCGGCCGGCGTCGCGCTGCGTGCCGAACCGCGGTCCGACGCGGCCAAGGTCGTCGACCTGCCGTACAACCGCCAGGTCACGATCGTCTGCCACACCGACGGACCCGCCGCCGGCGGTTGGGGCGGCACCAGCACCGTGTGGGACCGCATCACCGTCGACGGCGCCACCGGGTACGCGCCCGATGTCGCCATCAACACGCACGTCACGGTGGCCCGGATCGCGCCCCGGTGCTGACCGCGGCCCGTCCGGCTTCCGCGCACCGGCCCTGCGGTACGCGGGAGAGCACTCCGTCCGCACACGCGCCGCCCGCACCGCAGCGACAACGCGGTGCGGGCGGCGTGCACGGTGCCGCCGACCGACGACTCAGGCCGGGCGTTTTCCGTGGTTGGCGCGGTTCTTGCGGCGGGTCTTGCGCTTGCGGGTTTTCTTGGACACCGCGGCTCCCTCCGCGCGCCGCATCCGGGCGGCGCGTCCATGGGCGTTACGCCGTACGGTAGTTCGCCCACGTACGGGTTACCAGGGGAAGCACATCCACGGCGCCGCGGTCGGGTTGGCCGGGACGGGCTCCACCGGCGCCAATTCGGGCTCCTGGGGGGCGGGATCGCGCCCCCCGGTCGACTTGCCCGTCGAGTGGCGGCGCACCCCGTAGACGATGAGCGCGATGCCGACCAGGACGATGCCCGCGACGGTCGCCGCGGTGCCGACCTGCTGCTGCGCGGCGAGCCCGGCGAAGTGGCCGAGGGAGACGAACGCCGCGGCCCAGACCGCCGCGACGGGTATCTGGGTCGCCCCGAAGACCCGGTACGGCACCCGGGCGCGCCCGGCGAGCCGGGGCGCGAAGGTGCGCAGTCCGGAAATCCACTGGCTGGTGGCGAGGGCCAAGGCGCCGTGCCGGGACACGAGGTCCTCGGCGCGTTCGATGGTGGTCCGCAGCTTGCCGCCCTGCCCGGCGCGTTTTCCGGCCACCACGCGGCGCGTGGAGGGGCGGCGCCCGCGCAGATAGGCGATTTGTCCGCCGGTGATCGCGGCGGCCACGGCGACGGGAATCGCCGCGGACAGCGGGACGTCGCCAAGGCGGGTGGCCAGGCCCAGCGCCAAGAGCATCGTCGACCCCGGCAGCACGAGACCGATCAGCAGTGCCGACTCGGTGACCACTGCCAGACCCACCAGCACCAGCATCACGGGTGTGGGCAATGCGCCGATGATGTCGTGGACCACCGGGACCTCCCATCGGCGTACCGCGCGAGCTGCGGCGTACTCACTCCCTTAACGCTTCAGCACAACCTGACCCGGATCTGTTCCCCGTCGCGGGAAAGCCGCACGGGGTTCGGCCGAAATACATGGTTGGATGGCGCGAAATCGGCCCGGGACACGGCCCCGGGACAGGGCCGCGGGACGACCGCGGGACGGCCGTGAAGCGCGGTCACGCGGTGCGGCGGTGCGGTGCCAGGCCCGCGACGAGGACGTTCAGCAGCGTGGCGAAGCTCGTGTCGATGTCCTGCGGGAGGCCGAAACCGCCCTGTGCCTCCAGGACCGCGAACCCGTGCACGGCCGCGCGCAGCGTGCGGATGAGGTGGATCCGGTCGGCCGCGGACGCGCCGTACTCGCGGACCACGGCGTCCAGCGACGCGACCGACGACGCGGCGGCGGCCTGCGCCGCCGGGTCGTCCGGGGCCGGCGCGCCGGCGAGCATCGCCGCGCGGTGCGGGTGGGTGCGGACGTGGTCGCGGTACGCGGTGAGCAGCGACCGCACCGCGGCGTCGCCGGAGACGCCGAGCGCGGCGGCGTTCAGTACGCGGGCGAGGTCTTCGGTGGCGCGGGTCTCGACGGCGCGGCGCAGTGCCGGGAGTCCGTCGACGTGCTTGTAGAGGGACGGGGTGGCGACGCCGGCGCGCTGGGCGACCTTGGCGAGGGTCAGCGCGTCGGGTCCTTCGTCGTCGACGATCGCGACGGCGAGGTCGACGACGGCCTGCGGGGTGAGTCCGGCGCGGGCCATCAGGCGGCGGTCTTCGCGGCGAACTCGGCGACCGCGGCGACCCACGCGTCGGGGAACTCGGCCTGCGGGTAGTGGCCGGAGCCGTCGACCATCACGACGGTGCCGTGCGTGCGCTCGGCGACCAGGCGGGCCTCGGCGGCCGGGTCCTTGAAGTCGGAGTCCTTGGTGCCCATGACGACCAGCGCGGGCCGGGTCAGTTCGGCGGCGCGGCTCTCGCACGCGGCGCGGGAGGACGCGAGCATCGCGCGCAGGGCGGCGACGTGGCCGGGCTGCTTGAGACTGGTCTTGAGGCGCGCGGCGTAGGCGGCGTGGTCGGCCGGCTTGCGGGTGGGGAACAGGGTCTTCCAGTACGTGAGCCACAGTGCGGGCGTGCGGCCGACCAGCCATTCGGCGGCCTTGATCACGGCGTTCTTGGGGATGTCGCGGATGAACGGGCCGGACAGCACGATCCCCGCGACCAGCTCCGGCGCCTCCGCGGCGATCCACAGCACGCTCGCGCCGGTGAAGGAGGTGCCGACGACGATCGCCGGTCCGGCGCCGAGGTGCCGGAGCAGGGCGATGGCGTCCTCGGCGGAGTCCTCCGGGTTGTACGAGGCCCAGTCGGCGGACGATTCGCCGGCGCCGCGCAGGTCGGCGGTGACGACGCGGTAGCCGGCCGCGACGAGCAGCGGGGCGGCGTGCCGGAAGACGCCGCGGGTGTCGCCGAGGCCGGGGAGGCACAGGACGAGGGGGCCGGTGCCTTCGGTGTCGTCGTACGCGATCCGGCCGCCGGGGAGGTCGAGGTGGCGGGTGGCGGGGGTGGCCGGGGTGGCGGTCATGGCGGTCGGCTCCTTCGGTCGTGCGGTCTGGGGTCGGGGTCCCGCCCGGCGAGCTCTCTCTGTTAGCCACAAAGCTAATACAATTAGCTTTGTGGCGCAAGGGGACGAGGGAAATCGTGTCGGGCCGGCACCGCGTGGTGCGGTGCCGGCCCGATCGCCGTGCGGCCCGATGGCCGCGCCGTTTGCGCCTACGCGCGCCCGTGCCGCAGCAGGCGGCCGGAGTGGGTGCCGACCTCCTTGTCGTCCTCCACCGTCACCTGGCCGTTGACCAGGATGTAGCGGTACCCCGACGCGCCGATAACGGTGCGCAGCTGCTCGGCGGGCAGGTCGTGGGCGAACTGCGGGTCGCCGTAGGCGAGGGCATCGTAGTCGTACACGATGATGTCCGCGGCGGCGCCTTCGCGCAGGATGCCGCGGTCGGTGAAGCCGGCGCAGTGCGCGGGGAGCGCGGAGAGGCGCCAGTGGGCGCGTTCAAGGGACGTCCAGGCGTGCTTGCGGACGTACTCGACGATGTACTCGGTGCCGTACATGCCCGCGCTCAGCGTCTTGAGGTGCGCGCCGCCGTCGGACAGGCCGGGGATGAGGTACTCGTAGTCGACGAGTTCCTTGAGGCCTTCGAGGGAGGCGTTGAACTGCCCGGTGTGCACCTCGGTGCGCAGGGCGTCGGCGATCGTGACGTCGCACAGGACGTCGACGGGGTGGCGGCCGAGTTCCTCGCCGATCTCGCGGAAACTGCGTCCTTCGAAGCGCTTGTACTCGTCGGTGAAGGTCTTGTGCAGCTTCATGTCCGGGTACGCGTGGTAGACCATCGGGTCGAACTCGCGCAGTTCGGCGCGGATCTGCGGGTCTTGGAGGAGCGCGATCTTCGCCTCGACGGTCTCCGCCTCGAAGACGGTCGCGACCGGCGGGCGGACGCTGAGCCCGCCGTACAGCCAGCTGAACGGCACGGGCACGTCGGTGGTCATGGCCTGGCCGTAGATCGGCAGGCCCTTCTCCTGGCAGCGCTTGAGCCATTCGATCTTGCGCTTGTAGAGGCCGCCGCTGCGGGTGTTGGCGATGACGGCGTTCCAGATGAGCGGGCGTCCGCTGATCTCGACGAGGTGCTCGAACTCCTCCTCGGTGATCGAGGTGCCCGACAACTGCATGAATCCGCGGCCGAGTTCGGCCAGCGCCTCGGCGAGCGCCAGGCGGGTCTCCGGCCACATGACGTCGGTCGGCATCGGAGTGCCGTCGAAGTCGCCCTGCATGAGCCGGTCTTCGGGGTGGCCGGGGCGGCCGAGGCACTGCGCGGACCAGCCGCCGGCGCCGGCCTCGAGGGCTTCGGTGAGGATGCGCGCGATCTCGGCGTTCTCCTCGGCGGTCGGCTTGTCGCCGGCCTTGGCGCGGTCGAGGCCGAGGACCCAGACGAGGAGCGGGTTGACGGGCACGTACGGGAGGACGTTGACCGCCTTGGGGGTGCGCTCAAGGCTGTCGAGGTACTCGGGGAACGACACCCAGTCCCAGGGCAGGCCCTGGCGGAGCGTCTCGGTCGGGATGTCCTCGACGGCGGTCATCGACAGCATCGCGCGCTCGCGCTCGTCGGGGCGCACCGGGGCGAAGCCGAAGCCGCAGTTGCCGGTGACCACGGAGGTGACGCCGTGCCAGCCGGAGGTGGTGACGTACGGGTCCCAGAAGACCTGGGCGTCGTAGTGCGTGTGCAGGTCGATGAACCCGGGCGCGACGACGAGGCCGGTCGCGTCGACGACGCGCCCCGCGCCGTTGATCTCCGCCGCGGACAGCCGCCCGATCCGCTCGATGCGGTCGCCGCGGATCGCGATGTCGGCTCGGATCCGCGGGTTGCCGGAGCCGTCGACGACGGTCCCGTTGGTGATGACGATGTCGTAGCCGTTGCCGTTGCCGTTGCTGGCCATCCCGGACCTCCCTTGTTTTAAAGAAGGTGTTTAATACGGCGGGGCGCGGAGGTCAAGAGGAACGGGGGATCGGGAAATGACGGGATCGAAGGTCGCTATCCTCCGCACATGCCGCGAGATTCCGGACCGACGCGTCGGTTGCTCGTCGACGCCGCCGAGCGGCTGTTCGCCGAACAGGGCCTCGACGTGCCCCTCGGCGAGATCACCCGCGCCGCCGGCCAGCGCAACACCGGCGCCGTCCACTACCACTTCGGCGGCCGCGACGGCCTGCTGCGCGCGATCCTCGACCGCCACGTCCCCGCCGTCGCCACCCGCCGCCGGGCACTGCTCGCGGAAGCCCTCGAGACGCCCGGCGACCCCGCCGGCTACGGCCGCGCGCTCGCCCTCCCGGTCACCGGACTCCTCTACGGCTCCCCGACCGACCGCGCCTACCTGCAGATCTCCGTCCGCCTGATGGGCGACCCCACCTCCCCGGTGGCCCGCGAACTCGGCGGCGACGACGTCCAGGACGTCGTCGCCGCGGCCATCCACGCCCTCACCCCGGCCGACCCGGCCGCCCTGCAGGAGCGCGCCTTCCTCGCCGTCCAGATGACCGGCCTCCTCTGCGCCCACCGAGCCGCCCGCGGCGACACCAAACCCCGCCCGGACGCGATCGTCCGCACGGGAGAACTGACCCGCACGGAGTTCGAAGCCCACGTGACGGCCATCTGCGCGGGGGCGGTACGGCCGCCGGGGTAGGAGAGAGCCGCCGGAAGCCGGCGGGCAACGGCCGGGGGGAAACGGCACGGGAAAACGGAGAGGCCCGCTCTCCTCGCCGAAGAGCGGGCCGATCGCGGTGTCAGGTAGGCCGAACCCTCATACGGCCTACCAAGGGGAGTCGAACCCTCATACGACTCGTTCCGCGGTCCGTACCCCTGGCGCACCTCAGGGCAGAGCGCGCCAGGGGACGTTTTTGTGTCAGGCGGGAGTTCCTCCCGCCGTCTTGTCGCGCAGCCGGGACGCGGTCCGGGCGAGCGCTTCGATCCGGGCCCAGTCGCCGGCTGCGACTGCGGACGCCGGGAGCATCCACGAGCCGCCCACGCATGCCACGTTCGGCAGGGCGAGGTAGGCCGGGGCGCTGTCCGGCGTGATCCCGCCGGTCGGGCAGAACCGCACGTCGGGCACCGGCGACGCCAGCGCCTTCAGGTAGGGGGCCCCGCCCGAGGCCTCCGCCGGGAAGAACTTCATCTCGCGGACGCCGTGTTCGCGCAGCCGCAGCACCTCCGACACCGTCGAGGTGCCGGGCAGGAACGGCAGCCCGGTGTCCGCCAGCGCGCTGTACAACGCGTCGGTGCAGCCGGGGGTCACCAGGAAATTCGCGCCGGCGTCCGCCGCGGCCTTCGCCTGGTCCGGGGTCAGCACGGTGCCGGCGCCGACGTAGGCGCCTTCCACCTCGGCCGCGATCCGCTCGATCGCGCCCAGCGCGGCCTCGGTGCGCAGCGTCACCTCGACGGCCGGGAGGCCGCCCGCGACGAGGGCGCGGGCCAGCGGCACCGCCGCTTCCACGTCGTCGACGATGACGACCGGCACCACGGGTGCCAGGTCCAAGGGGGACAAGGGCAAGCTCATACGCCGACCGCCTCTCGTGCCTGCGCGCCGCTGTGCGTCTCGAGCCACGCCGCCGCGCCCACCAGGGCGGGGTACGGCGCGGTCACCAGCACCGTGGAAATGCGGTGCAGGTACGCGGCCATGGTCGGGTTGGTCTCGAAGCCCGCCCGGAACTCGCTGTCCAGCAGCAGTTCCGCGATGCGCGGCAGGACGCCGCCGGCCAGGAACACCCCGCCGCGAGCGCCGAGCGTGAGCGCGACGCTGCCCGCGAAGGTGCCGAGCAGCCGGCAGAACAGTTCGATGGTCTCGGTGCACAGCGGGTCGGTGCCCGCCAGCGCGCGCCCGGAGATGTCCGCGGGGGACAGCGCTTCGGGGGTGGCGTCGTGCGACGTGGCGACGTGGCGGTACAGCCGGGTCAGGCCCGGGCCGGACAGCACGTGCTCCGCGGTCACCATGCCGAAGCCGCCGCGCTCGCCGAGCAGGACCTCGATCGCTTCCGCGTCGACGCCGTGGCCCGGGCGCAGCAGCATGTGGCCGCCTTCGCCGGGCAGCGGCACGTAGCCGCCGCCGGGGACCGGGACCAGGCCCGCGACGCCGAGGCCGGTGCCGGGGCCGAGGACGGCCATCGGCAGGGACGTGTCGGGGCGGCGGTCGCCGATCACCACGAGGTCGTCGTCGCCGAGGTGCGGGAGCGACAGCGCGAGTGCTTCGAAGTCGTTGATCAGGTGCAGCGCGTCGACGCCGAGGCGGCGGCGGGTGTCGGAGATCGACAGCGCCCACGTGCCGTTGGTGAAGCGGAAGCGGTCGCCGGTCACCGGGCCCGCGACGGCCGCGCACACGGCGCCGGGGCGGCCCGCGCCGACGGCGGTGAGGTACTGCTCGACGGCGGCTTCGAGGTCGGGGTGTTCGGCGGCGCGCAGCACGAGCACGCGTTCGGCGGCCGCGCCGGGGGCGGTGACCAGGCCGAAGCGGGCGTTGGTGCCGCCGATGTCGGCGACCAGCCAGGGGCGGGACTCGGTGGGCAGCGGGACTTCGTACGTCACGGCGCCACCTCCGCAGCCTGGTCGCGAACGTGGTCGAGAGGGGTGCCGACGGTGGCCGCACCCAGGTCGGCCGGGCCGACGCTGCCGCGGAGCGCGGCGAACAGTTCGCGGCCGGTGCCGACCCACTGGGTGTCGGTCGGGGCCGCGCCGGTGGCCGGGCGGGCCGCGAACTCGGCGTCGTCGACGGCGATCACGAGGGTGCCGGTGACCGCGTCCACGGTGACGACGTCGCCGTCGCGCACCTTGGCGAGCGGTCCGCCGGCGGCTGCTTCGGGGGTGCAGTGGATCGCGGCCGGGATCTTGCCGGACGCGCCGGACAGGCGCCCGTCGGTGACCAGCGCGACCGCGTGCCCGCGGTCCTGCAGGACGCCGAGCGCCGGGATCAGCTTGTGGAGTTCCGGCATGCCGTTGGCCCGCGGGCCCTGGTAGCGGAGCACCGCGACCACATCGTGGTCGAGTTCGCCGGCTTCGAACGCGGCGGTGAACTCGGCCTGGCCGTCGAACACCCGGGCGGGCGCGGTGACGGTGTGGTGGTCGGGGGAGACCGCGGAGACCTTGATCACCGCGCGGCCGAGGTTGCCGTGCAGCATCCGCAGGCCGCCGTCGGGCGCGAACGGGTCGTCGTGCGGCCGCAGCACCTCGGTGTCCAGGCTCTTCGCCGGGCCGTCGCGCCAGGCCAGCCGACCCTCGTCGAGGTACGGCTCCTGCCGGTACCGGTCGAGGCCGGGACCGGCGACCGTCTGCACGTCGGGGTGCAGCAGCCCGCCGTCGAGCAGCGTCCCGACCAGGAACGCGGTGCCGCCCGCGGCGTGGAAGTGGTTGATGTCCGCGGGCCCGTTCGGGTACATCCGCGCCAGCAGCGGCACGACGGTGGACAGCTCGGCGAAGTCGTCCCAGGTCAGCGTGATGCCCGCGGCGGCCGCGATGGCGACCAGGTGGAGCGTCAGGTTGGTCGACCCGCCGGTGGCGAGCAGGGCGACGACGGCGTTGACGATCGCCTTCTCGTCGACGATGTCGGCGATCGGTGTGTACGCGCGGACCAGCGTGTCCGGGTCGCCGAGCGCGGTCGTCGCGGCGACGCGCGCACCCGCGGCGTCGGTCAGCGCGGCGCGCAGCGGCTGGTCCGGGTGGACGAAGCTGGCGCCGGGCAGGTGGAGGCCGAGGACCTCCATGAGGAGTTGGTTGGTGTTGGCGGTGCCGTAGAAGGTGCACGTGCCGATGCCGTGGTACGCCTTGGCTTCCGCGTCCAGGAGTTCCTCGCGGGTGGCCTTGCCCTCGGCGAAGCGCTGGCGGACCCGTGCCTTCTCCTTGTTGGGGAGGCCGGAGGACATCGGGCCGGCGGGCACGAACACCGTCGGCAGGTTGCCGAAGGACAGGGCGCCGATCACCAGGCCGGGCACGATCTTGTCGCACACGCCGAGCATCAGCGCGCCGTCGAACATGTCGTGCGCGAGCGCGACGGCCGCCGCCATGGCGACCACGTCGCGGGAGAAGAGGGAAAGCTCCATGCCCGCGCGGCCCTGCGTGATGCCGTCGCACATCGCGGGCACGCCGCCCGCGAACTGCGCGACACCGCCGGCCGCGGCGACCGCGGTCTTGAGCTGCTCGGGGTAGTCCCGCAGCGGCTGGTGCGCGGAAAGCATGTCGTTGTACGCGGAGACGATCGCGATGTTCGGCTTGACGGGGCCCTGCGGACCGGTGCCGCGCAGCGCGAGCTTGTCCTCGACGCCGCAGGCCGCGAAGCCGTGCGCGAAGTTCGCGCAGCCGAGCTGGGTGCGCACCGGGCGCTCGGACGCGGCGGCACGGACCCGATCCAGGTACGCCGACCGCGCGGGGGCGCTGCGGCGGGCTATGCGCTCCGTCACCGCGGCCACCGTCGGGTGGGTCGTCTGCTCGTTCACCGTGCTGCCTCGCGTTGCCTCGTGCCAGGTCCCGGGAGGGGGCCTGATGGGGAACTTTCGAGGATCAAACTAGGGGTACTTTTGCTTCTTGGCAAGCAAAAGAATGACGCTCGGGCGTAGAAGAGATGAACTTCGGTCTTTGACCGGGGTAAAAGGGTCCTGGTTCACTGGGGGTATGGCCCGACGCGCGAACCCCCTGCCGCACAGCAGTGCGGGGGATGTCCTGCAGCTCGTGCGGGACGGGGAGGCCGAGACGCGGGCCGATGTGGCCCGGCTGACCGGTCTGTCCCGTTCCGCCGTTGCCGCGCGCGTCGACGACCTCGTCGCCGCGGGTCTCCTGGCCGAGCGCGCGGATCGCGCGTCGACCGGCGGACGCCCGCCGATGCGCCTCGAACTCAACGCCGCGGGCGGCCTGGTGCTCGCCGCCTCGCTGGGCAGCAGCCGCGGCCAGCTCGCGGTCTGCGACCTGCACGGCACGGTCCTGGCGACCCGCGAAACCGCGATGGCCGCGGGCAGCGGCCCGGACGCGGTCCTGTCCCGGCTGCCCGACTGGTTCGACGCCCTGCTCGCCGAGGAGGGCTACGCCCCGGACGACGTGCGCGGCATCGGCGTCGCGGTCCCCGGCACCGTCGAACTGGCCACCGGACGCGCGGTCGGCCCCCCGACGCTGCCCGGCTGGGACGGCGTGGCGATCGCCCCCGCACTGCAGCGGCGCTGGCCGGTCCCGGTGTACGTGGACAACGACGTGAACGTCATGGCGCTCGGCGAGTTCCGCACCCGGGGCGACGCCGGCGACCTGGTCTTCGTGAAGGTCTCCACCGGTATCGGCGCCGGAATAGTGTCCGAGGGCCGGGTCTACCGCGGCGCCCTCGGCGCGGCCGGTGAGATCGGCCACATCCCGGTCGCGGGCGGCCGCGGACTGCGCTGCTGGTGCGGCAACGTCGACTGCCTCGAAGTGCTGGCGAGCGGCCGGCACCTGGTGGAGACGCTGGCCGCGCACGGCGCGGCGGTGGCCGGGGTCCGCGACGTCGTGGCGCTGGCCGCGGCCGGGCACCCCGAGGCGGTCAGCCTGGTGCGCGAGTCCGGCCGGCTGCTCGGCGAGGTGCTGGCCAGCGTGGTGAACGTGCTGAACCCGGCGGTCGTGGTGCTCGGCGGCGACCTGGCCGATGCGGGCGATCCGCTGCTCGCCGGGGTGCGCGAGGTGGTCTACCGCCGGTCGACCGCGGTGGCGACCCGGGAGCTCAAGATCGTCGCCAGCTCGCTCGGCGAGCAGGCCGGTCTGCACGGCTGCGCGACGATGGCGCTCGACCGCATCCTGTCGCCGGAATCGGTGGACGCGACGCTGGCCCGGTACGCCGCGCAGCGTGCGGTGGACGACGCCGTGGCGGTCTGACCGGCCCGGTCGGGCCGACCGTACGCAAGCAGCGCGCATATATACGTAGGGAAGAAAGGGCTCCGCCGACCGGCGGGGCCCTTTTGCTTTCCGTGCTCCCGGGCTGTCGGCGGCTTCCGTGTGCCCGGCCGCGTGGCAAGGGCCCGCCCCGAAGAAAGTTGAGTCTTCAACTAGCGGAATGTTGATCGCTCAACTATTGTTTGACCTGTCGAACCCGGAGAGACCGGGTCGATACTCGAATCGACGGACGATTCGACGCCCAGGAGGTCCGCCATGCCCGCCGTGACCGTCGAGAACCCGCTCAACCTGCCGCAGCTGCACAAGCCGGCGGTGGGGAGCCGCCCGCGCAAGGTGGTCCAGGTGGCGACCGCGCCCAGCGGTCTGGAAGGGGAGGGCTTCCCGGTCCGCCGCGCGTTCGCGGGCGTCGACCAGGCGCGCCTCGACCCGTTCATCATGATGGACCAGATGGGGGAGGTGGAGTACGCCGCCGGGGAGGCCAAGGGCACCCCGTGGCACCCGCACCGCGGCTTCGAAACCGTGACCTACCTGATCGACGGCACCTTCCGGCACCAGGATTCGGCGGGCGGCGGCGGTCTGATCACCGACGGGGACACCCAGTGGATGACCGCGGGCTCCGGCCTGCTGCACATCGAGGCGCCGCCGGAGGAACTCGTGCGCAGCGGCGGCCTCTTCCACGGCATTCAGCTGTGGGTGAACCTGCCGTCCGTGCAGAAGATGTCCGACCCCCGCTACCAGGACATCCGGGCCGGGAACGTGAAGCTGCTGACCACCGAGGACGGCGGGTCGCTGGTCCGGGTGATCGCCGGTTCGGTGGCCGGATATGACGGTCCGGGCATCACGCACACCCCGATCACCCTGATCCACGCCACGGTGAGCCCCGGCGCGCGCCTGGAACTCCCGTGGCAGCCGGACTACAACGCGCTGGTGTACGTGCTCAACGGCGCGGGCACCGTCGGCACCGAGGCCCGACCTGTGCGTATGGGCCAGACCGCGGTCTTCGGCGACGGCGACAGCATCGAGCTGCGCGCCGACGACAAGCAGGAGAGCCGGTCGCCGAACCTGGACGTGATCATCCTCGGTGGCCTGCCGATCGGCGAGGAAGTGGCCTGGTACGGACCGTTCGTCATGAACACCCATGCGGAACTCGCCCAGGCGTTCGACGATTTCCGGTCGGGCCGGATGGGCACGGTGCCCGCCGACCGGATCTGACCCCCCGGCGGCGCCGCGGACGGACCGCGTCCCGCCGCCGGCAGACGAAAGCCGCAGGCTGCCGCCTGCGGCTTTCGTATTTGTGGATTTGGCGCTTCGTTCGTTGCCCTAGGCTGTCCGCGTGGTGACCACGACGCGGGCGGCAGGGCATGAAATGCACCGGTGTGCGCGCCTCTTGACGCTGCCTTGCGGTCTGGTCACACTGAGCAAGGTCAATTGGAACGTACCGGTTTGTAGGCGGCAAACGGTGAGAGGCGGCGGTGGCTGATGGCCGATTCGCCGTGGCGGAAGAGCGTCCGCGAAAGCACCGTCAAGAACCGTGTGTCGACGGTCAACTGGGCGGCCAAGCAAGTCGTCCATTCCGACCTGCTCACGGCGCTCATCCTGGGCGCGGCCGCGGTGACGGCGGTCGTCCTGCACTTAAGGGGCCGCGACTCGCGGGCCGAATGGCTCGGTATCGCCATCGCGTTGCCCTGGGTCCTCGCCGCGTTCCGGCACCGCAAGATCTGCAACCCGTGCCCGCGCCAGAAGGGCGGCGGGTGATGAGCACCGGCAACGGCGGTACCGGCAAGCCGCGTCGCAGCGGCATGGCCGGACGGCTCGGCCGCGGCCGACCGGCCAAGCCCGCTCTGCCCACTCCTTCGCCCGCGCCGCGCCGCGCGGGATGGAAGCCCAAAGGCTCGCCGCAATCCCCCGTTTCCGGCGGCGGCCGCGCGACCCCGGGAGCGCCGGTCCGGCGCACCCCGCCGTCGCGTACGAACGGACCCCGCACCGGCCGACCCGACCCCGCGGGCGGCCCGGTGCCCGGCAGCACGACCGCGAAGCCCAAGGAACGCCGACGCATACCCCGGCAGTTCCTGCCCGGCGGCGCCGCCCGCGACGACGCCGCGCCCGGCGCCGACGAGCCGGGCGGCCCGACACCCGACCGCAACACCCGCCCCGAGCCACCCGGTTCGGGCGGCGGGTGGCAGTGGTCCGGGGGCGGGTACACCGCGGTGGACTACTTCATGTTGATCCCGGGGGCGGCCGTCGCCTGGTACGGCGGCCGGTTGGTCGAGCAATGCGCTGCGGAAGCGAGCGGTAGGACCGCGTTCTTCCTGTGGCTCATGATCGCGTTCTGGGTCACCGTCGCCACCGCCCGCTGGCCTGCGTTCCGCATGCTGCGCTGGGCGTGGGTGCTCGCCGGTGTCCTCGGCGCGGTCTGGACTCCCGGACGATGACGGGTAATTCACCGCCGTAGCAGGCTCACCGCCCCGAACGCCGGGGTAGGTCACCGCACACAGGGATCCACAGCGCTGGACCGGAGGGGAACCATGAACACGCTCGCCGCTGTTGTCGTCGCCGCACCCGAGGACACCACGTCGGTCGGTCAAGGGGTGACGATCGGCGTTCCGATCATCATCATTTTCATCCTCTTCTACCTGGTCACCCACAAAGGGTACAAAATGGCCGGGCTGATCCTCGCCTTCGTGGCCGGCGTGATGCTGTCCGGCACCGCGGCCGCCGGGTCGCTGTCGCAGCTGGTGGAGAACGTCGTCAACGCGGGGGTCAACGGCGTCACCGACGTGTTCAAGTAGCCGCCCGCCGCGCGGGCCGCGCGGCGGTCAGCCGCCGGCCGGACGCGGAGTGTGCCCGGGGCGTTCCATGTACATCGGATCGGGCGCGGCGAACCCGTACTTCGCGTACAGGCCGTGTGCGTCCGCGGTGTGCAGCATCCAGCGGAAGGCCCGGCCTTCGCCGTCCTCGACCATGGCCTGGACGAGCGCTTGGCCGAGGCCGTGGCCGCGCGTTTCCGGCAGCACGAACACGTCGGCGAGGTAGGCGAACGAGACGCCGTCGGACACCGCGCGGGCGAAGCCGACCAGCGCGCCGTCGGTGGTGCGGTAGGCGCCGACGACGCGCCACGAGGCGTTGAGTTGGCGTTCCAGATGCGCGCGTTCCCGCCAGGTGCCCCAGTAGGCGTCGGTGGAGAGGAACGCCCAGACCGCGTCCCGGTCGATGCGCGCCGGGTCGTCGTCGACCTCGAACGCGCCGTCCTTGCCCACGGTGATCCGCATGCCCCCGACCTTACGGCGCTTGCGGGGCCGGTGCCCCGGGCATTTCCGGTGCGGCGGTGGGGCCGGGGCCGGGGAGGGCGCGGGGGTCGGCTTCGCCGTCCGGTCCGAAGGCCCGGACCACCTCGATGGTGCCGACGATGTGCGTGTTGAACGCGTCGAGTTCCGCGGCGGGCACCCACAGCTCCAGGATCGTCTCGCCGCCCGCCCGGCGGACCGGGTAGCGGGCCAGGAAGGCGCTGTCGACGGCGAACCGGGTGACGTAGCCGGCGCCGCTCGCCGGAACGTTCCAGTCGCGGGCGATGCGGACGGCGTAGTCCTCGTTGAGCACCGGGTAGAAGATCGGCTGCTCGGGGAGCCTCGGCGGCCAGGCACGCCAACCGGATGCGGCGACCAGGGCGAGTTCCTCGGGGCCGGTCGGGCGCCACAGAGTGGTCGTCGGGGGCGTGGGGGAGGGCATGGCCGTACTCCTTGCCGTACTCCTTGCCGGGCCCGGAGCCGGCGCCGGAACGGTGGTGGGAGCGGGGATTTTGCCGCACGAGGGTTTGCCGTGGCCAGATGTTTAATCGCGCTTGACGCCGAAGTACCTGTGCGCGCAGGACGCTTCGGCCATAGTGACCGTGGTCCGGTGTGCAGTCGGGCCCGGGGGCAGACGACACGGAGGTGGGTTGTGGCAACCCGTCGGACCAAGGCGGACGCGTCTCCGGGCAGTGCGGCCGAGGTCGGCGAGGCCGACGGCGTCACCGCGGACGAGGACGTCAGCGCGGACGAGGACGGCACCGCGCGGAAGCGGCCTGCGGCCCGGCGGTGGGTCCGGCGTATCGCGCGCGGCACGGGTGCGGCGGTGCTGATGTCGCTGGTCGCGGTCGGGTTGGCGGACAACGCGGTCGCGGTGAACCCGGGGCTCGACCAGGTGACCGGCCATTTCCGCGGCATGGACCGCATCGTGCACTTCGTCCGGGACGGCCAACAGCATCCGCACACGCCGCGCCACCCGGGCACCCCGGGGAAGCCCAAGGCGCCGGGCAAGGGCGGGAAGTCGAACGGCAAGACGAGCGGCAAGCCGGGCGGAAAGCCCGGCGGGGCGAACACCGACCCGGGCAAGGCCGGCGGCCACGCCGGGCCGACGGACGGGCCTTCGGCACCGGCAGCCGCGCGGGTGTGAGGACAGCCGGCACCGGGCCTTGAGCCCGGTCCGGCAAAGGCCCTCCCGAGCGCGGCGCTCTCCGCGTCAGCCTGGTGACACCGCTGACAGCCCCCTGTCAGCGTCCCGTACGTGCCCTGTCAGCAGGTCGGGCGACGCTCGTCGCATGAAGACCGCATCGCTCACCGCCAAGGCCGCCGAAGCCGCCACCGGGACCGGATCCGCCGCCGCGTTCGCCCGCTTCGTCGTGTGCGGCGGCGGGGTGACGCTGGCAGGGAGCGCGGTGCTGGTGCCCGCCTCGGCGGCCATGCCGTTCGCTGTCGCCAACGCGCTGGTCACCGTGGTGTCCACGGTCGTCACCACCGAGCTGCACGCGCGGGTGTCGTTCCGCAGCGCGGAGCGCGGCTGGCGGCCGCACCTCAAGTCGGCGCTGACGGTGCTGGCGAGCTTCCTGGTGACCACCGCGGCGATGCTCGGCCTGCACGCGTGGGCCGCCCACCCGGGGGTGCTCGCCGAGCAGGCGACCTACCTGGGCGCGTGCGGGCTGGCCGGCATCGGGCGGTTCGCGGTGCTGCGGCTGCTGGTCTTCGCGCGGCCGCAAGCCGCGAAGGCCCCGCGACCCGCCGCGCAGCCGGAACTCGGCCGCGGCGGCGTCGCGATGGCGGCCTGAGCCGCGTACCGGAAAGGGTTCGTCCCGGCCCGATGGCGGCCTGAGCCGCGTGCGCCAGACGCTGCCTAGTCCCGGTCGGCCAGCGGCCCGCGCAGCAGGCGTCCGGCGAGGGCGCCGGTGTGCTCGCCGTCGCGGAAGGCGACCTGGCCGCCGACCACCGTTGCGCGGATGCCGCGAGCGCGCTGCCGGAGCCGGTAGGCGCCGCCGGGGATGTCGTAGGCGACCTCCGGCATCAGGGGCGCCACCGTCTCCGGGTCGATCACGTTCACATCCGCGGCCATGCCTTCGCGGAGCAGGCCCCGGTCGTGGAAGCCCCACGCGAGAGCGGGCGCGTAGGTGATCATCCGGATCGCCTCCTCCCACCCGAACGCGCCTTCCCCGCGCACCCAGTGTCCGAGCAGCAGCGTGTGCAGCGATGCGTCGGCCATCGAGCCGACGTGCGCGCCGTTGTCGGTGAAGGTCATGACCGCGCGCGGGTGCCGCATGACCGGCAGCAGGTCGGCGGGGTCGTCGCTCACCACCGCCTGGATGAACAGCTGGTGGAAGTCGGTCTCCAGCGCGAGGTCGAGGATCAGGTCGACCGGGCCGACGCCGCGCTCGGCGGCGACCTCGTTGACGGTGCGCAGCGGCGGCATCGGCCGGTCGTACACGCGCATGCGGTCGAAGTCGGGCTTGCGGGCTTCGGCGCCGATGGCGCGCCCGTAGGGGCCGTTCAGGGCGATCTCGACGAGCCGGGCGCGGGTTTCCGGGTCGCTGTAGGCCTTGCGCTGCTCGTCGAGGGAGAGGGCGCGGATGTCGCTCCACAGCGGCAGCTTGTCGAATGCCGTTTTGGTGCGGAACGACGTGACGGTGTTGATGCCGCGGCTGTGGCTGAGCCCGTAGGCGACACCGCCGGCGTCGGCGATCGAGTCGAGCAGGCGCAGGCCGTGGAAGACGCCGTTGCGACCGGAGACGCCGAAGTTGAACGGGACGCCGGTCTCGGCGGCGAGCGTGCGGAGGCGGGCGAAGTACTCCTCGCGGACCTCGTCCGGGCCGCCCGCGCCGGGTTCGTGGGTGATCTCGAAGACACCGGCGCCTTCCTCGGCGAGCACGCCGACCAGGCGGCGGACTTCGTCCCAGGACGCGAGGCGGGAGGCGACGGGGCGGCCGTCCGCGGTCTCGTGATTGTCGTTGCGGGTCGTCGTGAAGCCGACCGCGCCCGCCCGCAGGCCCTCCCGCAGGACGGCTTCCATCTCGGCGAGTTCGGCGTCGCTTGCCGGGCCGTCGAAGGCACGTTCGCCCATCGCCCAGGTGCGCAGCGCCGAGTGCCCGACCTGGGCGGCGTAGTTGACCGCCTTGGGAAGGGCGTCGACGGCGTCGAGGTACTCGGGGAAGGTCTCCCAGGTCCACGCGATGCCCTGCTCCATGGCGGCCGCGGAGATCTCCTCGGCGCGTTCCAGGTTGCGGGTGACCAGGTGGCGGGCGTCGGCGCGGGCCGGGGCGAGGGTGAAGCCGCAGTTGCCCATGACGACGGTGGTGACGCCGTGCCAGGCGGAGCAACTGCCCTGTTCGTCCCAGAAGACCTGGGCGTCCATGTGGGTGTGGCCGTCGATGAAGCCGGGGGTGACGAGGTGCCCGGCGGCGTCGATCTCGTCGGTGCCCTGCTGCGACGCTTCCCGGGGGATGCGGCCGATGCGGGTGATCCGGCCGCCGGTTATGCCGACGTCGGCGCGGTAGCCGGGCAGGCCCGAGCCGTCGACGACGGTGCCGCCGCGGATGACGAGGTCGTACATGCGCTCCACCCTTCGTTAGCCAATGGCTAAAGCGCACTGTCGCCCGGGCGGCCGACGAAGTCAAGAGCGGTCCGCGGCTTTCCGGACGGGTGTCTGCGGCTCTTGACTTCTCGACTCCTTAGCCATTGGCTAAGGCCGCGGCGGCCGGTCGGTCCGTGCCGCCCGCAATGCCGTTTGGAGGCCGCCGTGAGCCGTGAACTTCCGTGGGTCGTCTCGGTCGACGACCATGTGGTGGAACCGCCGGACGTGTGGACGAGCCGCCTGCCCGCGAAGGACCGCGAGCGCGGGCCCCGCGTCGTGCGGGCGACCTGCCGCACGGAGTACGTCACCGCCAACACCGTGAAGTACCACTTCGGCGGCGACGGCCCGGAGACCGACTGGTGGGTCTACGAGGACCTGCGCAAGCCCGTCCCGCAGGTCGTGGCGTGCGTTGGCTTCCCGCGCGAGAGCCTGACCATGGAGCCCATCTCGTACGCCGACATGCGCCCGGGCTGCTACGACCCGGCCGCGCGGCTCGCCGACATGGACCTCAACCACACCGAGATGTCGCTGTGCTTCCCGACGTTCCCGCGCTTCTGCGGCCAGACGTTCCTGGAAGCCCAGGACCGCGACCTGGCCCTGGCCTGCGTGCGCGCCTACAACGACTGGATGGTCGAGGAGTGGTGCGGCGGGTCCGGCGGGCGGCTGCTGCCGCTGTGCCTCATCCCGCTGTGGGACCCGCGGCTGGCCGCCGACGAGGTGCGGCGCAACGCGGCGCGCGGTTGCCGGGCCGTGGCTTTCACCGAGTTGCCCGCCAACCTCGGACTGCCGTCGATCCACGACCCGGCGCGGTATTGGGACCCGTTCTTCGCCGCGTGCGACGAGACCGGGACGGTCGTGTGCATGCACATCGGGTCCAGCTCCCGCATGCCGGTGACCTCGCCCGACGCGCCGGAAGGCGTGCGCATGGCACTGACGTTCGCCAACGCGCAGTACTCGTTCGTGGACTGGCTGATGTCGGGTGCGCTCGCGCGCTTCCCGAAGCTGAAGATCGCGTACTCGGAAGGGCAGATCGGCTGGATGCCGTTCGTCCTGGAGCGCGTCGACAACATCTTCCGGCACAGCCGCGCGTGGGCCGGGCTCGACCCGTCCATCACCGAACTCCCCAGCACGTACGCGGCCGGACGGGTGTTCGGCTGCTTCTTCGAGGACGACTTCGGCATCGCCTCGCGCGCCGCCGTCGGCCTTGACCGCATCACTTTCGAAACCGACTACCCGCACCAGGACAGCACCTGGCCGCGGACCCGCGAGATCCTCGAACGCATCGCCGCCGAGGTCGGGCCGGACGAGCTGTACGGGATCGCCCGCGGCAACGCGCTGGCCATGCTCGGCATGGAGGACCCCGCACGATGAGCACCACCGTCGCCACCCGCCTGATCGCCCGGCTGCGGGAGATCGGCATCGAGCACCTCTTCGGGGTGCCGGCCGACTACAACCTGGATTTCCTCGACCGGGTGTACGCGTCCGAACTCGCGTTCGTCGGCAACTGCAACGAACTCGGCGCCGCCTACGCCGCGGACGGCTACGCACGGCTCCGCGGCGCGGGCGCGCTGCTGACCACCTTCGGCGTCGGCGAACTCAGCGCCGTCAACGGCATCGGCGGCTCCTACGCCGAGTCCGTCCCGGTCGTGGAAATCGTCGGCGCGCCTTCGACACGTGTCACCGCCGCGGGCCTGCCCATGCACCACACCATGGCCGACGGCGACTTCGGGCGCTTCGAACGCCTGCACCAAGAAGTCACCTGCGACCGCGTCACGCTGACCGCCGAGAACGCCGCCGAGGAAATGGACCGGGTGCTGCGCGCCTGCTGGGAGCACAAGCGCCCGGTGCGCATCGCGCTGCCGACCGACCTGGTCGACGCCCCCGCGCCGGACCCCGACGAGCCGCTGCTGCCCGAGGCGCAGTCCCCGGCCGCGCCGGTGCTGGAGGCGTTCCGTGCGGCGGCGTCCGTGCTGCTCGCGGACGCCGCCCGGGTCGCCGTCGTCGCCGACCACCTGGTGGAACGCCACGGCGCACACGAGGCCCTCGCCGACCTGGTCGCCGCCGGGCCGCTGCCCGCGGCGGCGATGAACATGGGCAAGGGCGTGCTCGACGAGAGCGCCGCGACCTTCGCCGGGATGTACATCGGCGCGGCCTCCGCGCCCGTCACCCGCCGCACGGTCGAGGAGGCGGACTGCCTCGTCGCGGTCGGCGTGCTCGTCACGGACGCCAACACCGGCGGTTTCACCCACGCCTTCCCGGAAGGCCGCACGATCGAGGTGCAGCCGTACCGCACCCGGATCGGCCAAGCCGAATTCGGCGGCCTCCCCATGGCCGACGCGCTCGCGGTGCTCACCGACCTGGTCAAGGGCCGCGCCGCCGGAGAACTCCCGCAGCCGGCCGCGCGCGTTCCGGCGGTCGAAGCCGCGGAACTCACCCAGGCGGTGCTGTGGGACCGCGTCGCCGCGTTCGTGCGTGCCGGGGATGTGGTCGTCGCCGAACAAGGCACCGCCTTCTTCGGCATCGCCGACATGCGCATGCCCGCCGGGGTCAGCGTGGTGAGCCAGGTCCTGTGGTCGTCGATCGGCTACACCCTGCCCGCCGCGCTCGGCACCTGCCTGGCCGCGCCCGACCGGCGCACGCTGCTCGTCATCGGCGACGGATCGCTGCAGCTCACGGCCCAGGAGATCGGCACGTTCGCCCGCGCCGGAGCCGCTCCCGTGATCGTCGTGGTGAACAACGGCGGCTACACGATCGAACGCGCCATCCACCCGACGGACGCGCCGTACAACGACATCGCCCCCTGGCGGTACACCGACCTCCCGGCCGCGTTCGGCGCGGGCGACCGCGCGGTGTCCTTCCGCGCCACCACCCCCGCCGAACTCGCCGCCGCCCTCGCCGAAGCCGAACGCGCCGACGGCCGCCTGGTGCTCATCGAAGCCGTCGTCGACCCCGAGGACTACCCCGGCCGGCTCGCCGCCATCGCCGCCAAGTACCGCACCCCCGCGGCCACCGGCGGTGCCGCATGACCGGCATGGGGCGCAGCGGCGGCCTCGCCGACCTGGCCCGCCCGCTGGCCGGCGACCTGCTGCGCCTGGCCACCGGCCGCCGCGGACCCGGCACCGGGCCGCTGAGCATCGAGGACGTGCGGGCCCTGGCCCGGAAACGCTCGTGCGCGCTGCCGTTCAGCTACGTCGACAGCGCCGCCGAGGACTTCACCACCCACCGCGCCAACCTGCGGGCCTTCGACGAGGTCACACTGCGCCCGAACCTGCTCACCGACGTGCGCGAACGCGACCGCGGCATCCGGTTGTTCGGCCGCACGCTCGACTCGCCGGTGCTGCTGTCGCCGACCGGCATGCCCGGCATCCAGCACCCGGACGCCGAATTCGCCGGTGCGGGCGCGGCCCACGCCGCGGGCACGGTGTTCACGGTCAGCATGGCCTCCAGCCATTCGGTCACCGAGATCGCCGCGCGCTGCCCGGGGCCGCTGTGGTTCCAGCTCTACCCGTGGGGCAACCCGGACGACTTCACGCCCTACGTCGAACTCGCCCGGCGCGCCGGCTGCGAAGCACTCGTCGTCACCCTCGACACCCCCGTCGGCGGCAACCGCGAGGCGGACGTCCGCACCGGCTTCACCATGCCGCCCCGCATCACCCGCGCGAACGCCGGCGAAGTCCTGCGCCACCCCGTGCGTTTCGGCCGCTGGGTGAAGACCCTGGCGAGCGGCCCCGGCATCCGCATGGGCAACATCGCCGAGACCGGCGTGACCGGCGGCATGAACGCGGTGCACCAGGCCACCAAGTTCGAGTCCAAGTTCGTGCCCGGCTTCTCGGCCGCCGAACTCGCCCTCGTCCGCAGCCTGTGGACCGGCCCGCTGCTCGTCAAAGGCATCACCACCGGCGAGCAGGCCCGCACCGCCCACGCCGCGGGCGTCGACGGCGTCATCGTGTCGAACCACGGCGGACGCCAGCTCGACGGCCTGCCCGCCGCGCTGCGCGCTCTCCCCGAGGTCGCGGCCGCCCTGCACGGCACCGGCGTGGAGATCCTGCTCGACGGCGGGATCCGGCGCGGCACCGACATCCTCAAGGCGCTGGCCCTCGGCGCACGGGCCGTCATGATCGGCCGCCCCTGGGTGTGGGGCCTTGCGGCCGCCGGACGGCCGGGCGTCGACACCGTGCTGCGGATTCTGCACACCGAACTGGAACGCGACATGGCGCTCATGGGCATCCGCACCCTGGACGAACTCGGCCCGCACAGCCTGAACGTGCCCGCGGCGTGGGCGACCCGCCCGGCCGGGATGGCCGCGGCGGACCCGGAGCCCGCGTCCAGCACACTGGCGCCATGACAAACGACCCGCAGTCCCCGGCGCCGGCGCAGATCCTCGCGGCGGCGACCGAGCTGTTCCACGAACGCAGCCCGGCCGCGGTGTCGCTGCGCGAGATCGCGCGGCGGGCGGGCGTCAACTACGGGCTGATCCACCACTACTACGGGACCAAGGAGTCGGTGCTGGCCGCGGTCTTCCGCACGTCGGCGCAGCAGGGCGGCCGCCTGCTCGCCGACGCCCCGGACGCCGACGCCGCGCTCGCCCGCCTCGCCCGCGATCCGCGCGCGTTCGCCCGCATGCTGGCCTGGGCGGTGCTGGACAGCGACACTTCGAAGGTGTTCGCCGAGGAGTCGCCCGCGATGCACCGGATCGGGGAGCTGATCGCGGCGGAATGGGCCGCGTCGCCCGGTCCGGCCGCGGGCTCCGACCCGATCCCGCCCGGGGAGGCCCCGCCCGGCGGCTTCGACCCGCGGGTGGTCGCCGCCACCTCGGTCATGACCGTGCTCGGCTGGAGCCTGTTCGCGCCCTACCTGCTGCCCGCCGCCGGCCTGCAGGACCGCGACCTCGACGACATCCGCTCCGAAGTCCTCGCCCTGCTGCACCGCACGATCGCGGCGACCGCCCCGGGCCAGGAACCACCCCAGCAGGAGGATTGATGCGCGCTGCCATGCTCGAAGAGGCCAACGGCCGCCTGGTCGTCGGCGAAATAGCCGCCGCCGAGCCGGGACCCGGCGAGGTGCTGGTCGACACCGTCGCGGCCGGACTCTGCCACTCGGACATCCATCTCCTCGACGGGGCGATCCCGGTCGCCACGCCGTCGGTCGTCGGCCACGAGGCCTCGGGCATCGTCGCCGCCGTCGGCCCCGGCGTCACCCGCGTCGCGCCCGGCGACCACGTCGTGGCGTGCCTGTCGGTGTTCTGCGGCACCTGCGCGCTGTGCCTGCGCGGCGAGACGTGGCTGTGCCAGAACAAGCAGGCCGTGCAGCGCGCCGCGGGCGAGCCGCCGCGGCTGTCCCGGCCGGACGGCAGCGCCGTCGCCACCAACGCGGGCATCGGCGGCCTCGCGGAGCGCATGCTGCTGCACCAGAACGCCGTCGTCACCATCCGCAAGGACATGCCGCTGGACGTCGCCGCGATCATCGGCTGCGCGGTCACCACCGGCGTGGGGGCGGCCCTCAACACCGCCGACATCCGCGCGGGCGAGACCGTCGCGGTCATCGGCTGCGGCGGTATCGGCCTCAACATCGTGCAGGGCGCCCGGCTGCGCGGCGCGGGCCGCATCGTCGCGGTCGACCTGCTGCCCGCCAAGCGCGAACTCGCGCTCTCCGTGGGCGCGACCGACGCCGCCGACGGCGACCCGGCGGAAACGGTCGCGGCGCTGACCGGCGGACTCGGCGCCGACCACGTGTTCGACGCGGTCGGCATCGCGGCCACCAACGCGCAGGCGCTGGCCATGACCCGGCCCGGCGGCTCGATGTACGTCGTCGGCATCGGCGGCATGGCCTCCAGCGTGTCCGTGCCCGGCTACGCGCTCTGGGGGCAGGGCAAGTCGGTGCGCGGCGTGCACATGGGCTCGAACAACTTCACCGTCGACATGCCGCGCTACGTCGAGCTGTACCTGCAGGGCCGCCTGCACCTCGACGAGCTGATCTCCCGCCGCATCACCCTCGACGAGGTCAACGACGGCTACGACGCCCTGCGCCGCGGCGACGTGGCCCGGTCGATCGTGGTGTTCCCGCAGAGCTGACGACGCGGCCGCGCGGCGGGGCGGGCTCGACCGGTCCCGCTTCGCCGCGCGTCGTGCGGACGGGCGCGGCCGCGCAGGTTTGGCGGCCCCGGGATGCGGTCATTCGGGCTGGCGCCCCGCCCACCGCAACGTTCCGGAGCCCCCCATGAAGATCATCGTGCTCGGCGCCACCGGCATGATCGGCAGCCGCATCGCCGTCGAGGCCCTCGCCCGCGGCCATCAGGTGACCGCGCTGAGCCGCCGGGGCGGCGGACCGGCCGGCCCGGGATCCGCCGCGGTCGCCGCCGATGTGTCGGACACCGAGCGCATGGCGGAGCTGGTCGCGGGCCACGACGCGGTGGCGTCGGCGCTCGTGCCGCCGCGGGACGGGAGCGACCCGGTCGCGCCCTACGTCGCCCTCAACGAGGCGCTCATCGCGGGCGTGCGCGAGTCCGGCGTCCGCCGGCTTGTGGTGACGAGCGGGGCGGGCAGCCTGCGGGACCCCGCTTCCGGTGAGGAACTGGTCGACCAGCCGGGGTTCCCCGCCGCGTACCGGCCCGAGGCGCTCGCGCACCGCGCCGTGCTCGCGCTCTACCGCACCGTCGACGACCTCGACTGGACGCTCGTCTCGCCCGCACCCGAGATCGCCCCCGGGGAGCGCACCGGGAAGTACCGGATCGGCGGCGACGACCTGCTGCCCGGCGTCGGCCACCACACAAGGATCAGCGCCGAGGACTTCGCGGTCGCGGTCCTCGACGAACTGGAGGGCGACGGCCACCCGCGCCGACGGATCTCGGTCGCCGACCCGGTCGACTGACCGGTCAGCGCCAGGGCTCGACGAGGATCTTCGCGTGCGCCTCCGGGTTGCGCAGGTCCTCGAACGCCTGGGCACCGCCGTCCAGCCCGACCCGGCCGGTGACCAGCGGCGTCCCGTCGATGCGGCCTTCCGCGAGGTGGTGCAGCGTCTCCGCGAACTCGTCGGCGGTGTAGGCGACCGCGAACTGGACCTGCAACTCCTTGGTGAGCCCGACGATGGGCAGGAAGTTGTCCGGCTCCATGCAGGCGCCGACGACGACCACCTGCGCGCCGCGCGGCGCACCCGCCATGACCTGCTGGATCAGGCCCGGCACGCCGACGCACTCGAACACCACGGCGGGCCGCGACGAGGGCAGCCAGCCGAGCAGCGGCACGACGACCTCGGGCTGCACGGCGCCGCCTTCCGGCACCAGCGCGTCGGTCCAGCGCTCGTACGGCGACTCGACCGCGGGGTCGATCACCACGTCCGCGCCCATGGCCTCGGCGAGCCGGCGGCGGGCGGGGGAGAAGTCCGCGGCGACGACCGGCCCGATGCCGCGGACCTTGAGCGCCGCGATGACCGCGAGGCCGACCGGGCCGCAGCCGACGACCAGCGGCACCGCGCCGTCGTCCAGGCGGGCCATCGCGACCGCGTGCCAGCCGACCGCCATCGGCTCGGTGAGCGCGGCGAGTTCGGCGGGCAGGCCGTTCGGCACCGGCAGCAGCAGGCTTTCGTTGAGCACCATGCGCTCGGCGAACGCACCGTTCCGCAGCGGCGTCGTGCCGAGCATGGCGACGCCCCGCGAGGCCGAGTAGGCGAGCGGGAGGCTGCAGACCAGCGTTCCTGCGGCCAACGTGCGGTCGGTGCCCGGCCCGTGGTCCACGATCTCGGCGCAGAACTCGTGCCCGAACACCATGTCGGGGCCCGGGGTTTCCGCCTTGCCGGCGAGGTCGAGCAGGTGCAGGTCCGAGCCGCAGATCCCGGCGGCGCGCGGCGCCACGAGGACCTGGCCGGCATCCGGCTCCGGCACGGCGATGTCGTCGACGACGAGGCCGCCGGACCGGAGGACGAGGGCGCGCATCGGGGTCTCCCGTTCGGAGGCGGCGTCGGACGGCCGCAATGTAGGACGCATCCGATGGGGTTTCAAGGGTTGCGTCCACAGCTTGCCTCGACCTGCGCGCGGCGTCCGGCGCGGCCGGGCCGGCGCGTCCGCCCGCGGTGCGAGACTGCCGACCATGAGCGAAGCCGCGGCGAAAGCCGACCTTCTCAGGTATCTGCAGGAAGCGCGCGACGCGCTGCTCTGGAAGCTCGACGGCCTCTCCGAATACGAGATCCGCCGCCCCCGCACGCCGACCGGAACCAACCTCCTCGGCCTGGTCAAGCACGTCTCCGCGGTGGAGATCGGCTACTTCGGCGACACCTTCGGCCGCCCCTTCGAAGACTCCGTGCCGCACTGGATGGCGCCGGACGCCGAACTCAACGCGGACATGTGGGCGGCCGCCGACGAATCCCGCGCCGACATCGAAGCCCTGTACCGGCGCGCGTGGGCGCACTCGAACGCGACGATCGGCGAACTCCCGCTGGACACCGTCGGCCGCGTCCCGTGGTGGAACCCCGAGAACGCCGAAGTGACGCTGCACCACATCGTCGTCCGGGTCCTCGCCGACACCCAGCGGCACGCCGGGCACGCCGACATCCTGCGCGAGCTCCAGGACGGCTCGGCGGGCTGGCTGCCCGGCAAGGACGCGCTGGCGACGAGCGACCCGGACTGGTGGGCCGCGTACCGCGACCGCGTCGAGGCCGCCGCCCGGCAGGCCGAGGAGAACGACACCGGCGGCGCACCGCAATAGGGCCCGCCCCCGGGCCCGCACGGGGGCGGGCCCGGTGGGTTCAGCCATCGCAAGGGGTGGGGCTACACCCACCCCACGTCGGTGTCTGGAGGCAATGTCCGCCGGCCCCCGCGCCAGAAGACTCGGTGTCGTGACGGAAACACGAACTCCGAGTCGAGGGGACGGGGTTGCCATGCAGCCGAGCAGGACCGGGCGGAACACCGCGACCGTACGGATGGCCCGATGGAGCGCCACGAATCCGTGGAAGGCCATCGGCATGTGGGTCGCCTTGGTGGTCATCTGCCTCACGGCCGGCACCATGGCCGGAACGCACAAGGCCACCGCGTCGGACATGGGCGTCGGCGAGTCCGGCCGCGCCGACGAGATCTCCCGCCAGTTCGACCTGGTGAACCCGGCGTCGGAGAACGTCCTCATCACCGCCCAGGGCGGCGGAACGCTGGACAAGGCGGCCGCGCAGCGCGCCGCCGACCAGGTCACCGCGAAGTTCAAGGCGCTCCCCGAGGTGGCGAACGTCGGAACCGCGATCGCGTCGGCCGACGGCACGGCGTTCCTCGTCCCCGTCGAATACAAGGGCGACCCGGAGAAGGCGAAGGACCACGTCGACCCGCTGCTGTCCGCGGGCAAGGACGTCGCCAAGGACAACCCGCAGCTCCGCGTCGAACTCATGGGCGACGGCTCTGGTGCGAAGGGCATCGAGGAGCAGATCGGCAGCGACCTCGGCAAGGCCGAGATGTTCAGCCTCCCGGTCACCCTGGTCATCCTCATGATCGCGTTCGGCGCGCTCATCGCCGCCTCGGTGCCGATCGTGCTCGCGCTCACCGCGGTCGCCGCCTCGTTCGGCCTCTACGGGCTGGCGTCCGCGGTCTTCCCCGACCCGGGATCCGCGCAGAACGTCGTGATGATGATCGGCATGGCGGTCGGCGTCGACTACTCGCTGTTCTACGTCCGCCGCGAGCGTGAGGAACGCGCCAAGGGCCACGGCCGCATCGACGCCATCGAGATCGCCGCCCGCACCTCCGGCCACGCCGTCGTCGTCTCCGGGTTCGCGGTCGCCGTGTCCATGGCCGGCATGTACGTCGCCAACGACGCGATCTTCTCCGGCCTCGCCACCGCGGGCATCATCGTGGTCCTGGTCGCCATGGTCGGCTCGCTGACCGTCCTGCCCGCGCTGCTCGCCAAGCTCGGCAACAAGCTCGACCGCCCGCGCGTCCCCGTCCTGTGGCGCCTGACCGCCCGTCAGGACCGTGAGCCGCGCGTGTGGAAGGCCATGCTGCGGCCGGCCCTGAACCACCCGAAGGCCACCCTCGGCACCGCGGTGGTCCTGCTCGGCGCGCTGGCCCTGCCCGCGTTCGGCATGAAGCTGCAGAACACCGGGATCGACGACTTCCCGCGCGAGATGTCCGTGATGCAGACCTACGACCGGATGACCACCGCGTTCCCCGACAAGCACGCGGGCGACAACATCGTCGTGCTCGCCGCCCCCGGCAAGTCCGCCGAGACCCGCGCCGCCCTCGACCGGGCGCTCGGCCAGGTCGCCGCCAACCCGCTGTTCGTACACGAGGCCGCCCAGGTCAAGACGTCCACCGACGGCCGCGCGTTCAAGGTGGAGGTCACCGCGCCGTTCGGCTCGACGTCCGGCCAGGCCAAGGACGCCCTGGCGGCACTTCGTGGCGACATCCTCCCGAACACCGTCGGCAAGGTCGCCGGCGCCGAGTTCGCGGTCAGCGGCGAGACGGCAAGCAACCTCGACTACGCGGCGCACGTGAAGGACAAGCTGCCGCTCGTCATCGCATTCGTGCTGCTGCTCACCTTCGTGATGATGGCCTTCACGTTCCGCTCGGTCGTCATCGCCCTGACCGCGATCGCGATCAACCTGCTGTCCGCGCTGGCGTCGTTCGGCCTGCTCGTCCTGGTCTTCCAGCACACCTGGGCGGAAGGGATCCTCGACTTCACGTCCAACGGCTCGGTGATCGCCTGGCTCCCGCTGTTCCTCTTCGTGGTGCTGTTCGGCCTGTCGATGGACTACCACGTCTTCGTCGTCAGCCGGATCCGCGAAGCCGCCCTCTCGGGCATGTCCACCCGGCAGGCCGTGGAACGCGGCATCACCGGCTCCGCGGGCGTCATCACCAGCGCCGCGATCGTCATGGTCTCGGTCTTCGCGGTCTTCGCGACGCTGAGCATGATGGACATGAAGCAGATGGGCGTCGGCCTCGCCGCCGCGGTCCTCATCGACGCGATCGTGGTCCGCATCGTCGTCCTGCCGTCGCTGATGGTCCTCCTGGGCCACCGCAACTGGTGGCCGTCGAAGATGCCGCGCGGCCTCCACGCGGCGCCGGACACGCACCACGACACCCACGCCCCGCAGGTGGCGCGCTCGGTCGGCTGACCGGGGAACGCCCCGGACGCGACCGGGCCGCGGAGACCATTCGGTCACCGCGGCCCGGTCGCGTTTTCGCGTGGCCGGCGGGTGCGGGGTTTGCCGGCGCGCCGCGCGCCTTCAGCTCGCCGCCTGCTTCACCAGGGCGGCGATGCGTGCTTCGTCGGCGGCGGTGAGCGTGGTCAGGGCGAAAGCGGTCGGCCACATCGAGCCGTCGTCGAGGTTGGCCGGGTCGTTGAAGCCGAGCGTGGCGTAGCGGGCCTTGAACTTGTCGGCGCTCTGGAAGAAGCACACGATCTTGCCGTCCCTCGCGTACGCGGGCATCCCGTACCAGGTCTTCGGCGCCAGCTCCGGGGCGTTGGCCTTGACGATCGCGTGGATGCGCTCGGCCAGCACGCGGTCAGACTCGGGCATCTCGGCGATCTTGGCGAGGACGTCGGCCTCGGCGGCCGCGGCCTTCTCGGCGGCCGTACCGCGGCGGGCGGCCGCCCTCGCCTCCTTGGCGCGCTCCTTCATCGCCGCGCGTTCGTCGGCGGTGAAGTTCTCGGTCGTCTCGGCGGTGCGCTTGGTGGTCTTGCGGGCCTCGGCCATGGGGGTCTCCTTACGGGTTGCTGCTTCGATTCTGCGGAGTGGATCAGCCGGGACGGGCGAACGCCGCCTCGGTTTCGGGCGGGCTGCTGTCCGTCAGCCCCAGGCGCCGGCGATCTGCCGGGTGGTCGCGTTGAGCCGGTTGAACATGTTCGTGACGCCGATCATCAGCACGATCGCGGCCAGCTGCTTCTCGTCGAAGTGCGTCGCGGCGGCGTCCCAGACCGCGTCGTTCACCGCGTCCGGCCGGTCCGCCAGCCGCGTCGCGGACTCCGCCAGTTCCAGCGCGGCCCGCTCCGCCGGGCTGAAGTACGACGTCTCCCGCCAAGCCGCGACCGTCGCCAGCCGCTCGTCGCTCACCCCGGCCTTCCGCGCGGCCTTGGCCCCGGCGTCGACGCACGCGCTGCAGCCGTTGATCTGGCTGACCCGCAAATGCACCAGCTCCAGCGTCTCGCCGTCCACGCCGCCGCTGTGCACGGCCTTGAAGATGTCCTGGATCGGCTGCATCGCGCCGGAGAGGACCATGGCCGGGTTCTTCATACGGGACTGCATCAGGGGTGCTCCTCGTCGGTGCGGCTCTCGCGTTCTCCGGGGCCGGCGGCTTGCCGTCCCGGGCATGGCTCCATCACAGCCCGTGGGGATTGCCAGGACGACGGCGATGGGACAGCCTGGGACACCCGGAACACCGCTGACCAGCGACGATCCGGTCCGAATCGGAGACCGCGGGGCGGGACAGGAAGGCCGGAACGGTGGCGGGACAGCAGCACACGGAGACGACCGACGCGGCCGACGAGCTGGCCGCGCGGCTGCGGCTGCTGCAGGAGCGCTCGGGCCTCGGCGTCCGCGCCCTCGCCCGGGAGACCGGCCTCAGTTCGTCGTCGCTGTCCCGCTACCTGGGCGGCCAGACCGTGGCCCCGTGGCCTGCCGTCGTCGCGCTCTGCAAGCACACCCGCCGCGACCCGCGCCCGCTGCGCCCGCTGTGGGAGCGCGCCGCGAACCCGCTGCCCGCACCCCCGAAGTCCAGCCGTCAGATGCACTTCCCGCCGCGCAACGACCTGCCGCGCGACGCCCCCGACTTCACCGGACGCGCCGACCAGCTCGCCGCCGTGCTGGCCGCCGTCGACGCGCACCGCGTGGTAGCCCTCGACGGTATGGCGGGCGTCGGCAAGACCTGCCTCGCCGTCCACGCCGCGCACCGGCTCGCCGCCGACTACCCCGACGCCCAGCTGTACGCCGACCTGCACGGGTTCACCGAAGGCCGCGACCCGCTGGACGCCGACTCGGCGCTGCGGTCGCTGCTCACCGCGCTCGACGTGCCGTCCGAGAAGGTGCCCCGGGAAGGCGTCGAGCAGCTCGCCGCGTGCTGGCGCGCGGAGCTGGCCCGGCGCCGGGCCGTCGTGGTGCTCGACAACGCCGCCGACGCCGAGCACGTCCGGCCGCTGCTGCCCGGGGCGGGCCCGTCCGTCGTCCTCGTCACCAGCCGCAACCGGCTCGTAGGCCTCGACGAAGTGCCCCCGGTCTCCCTCGACGTGCTGACCCCGGAGGAGAGTGCCGAGCTCCTGGCCCGCGCCAGTGGCGAGCCCGGCGCCGGCGGCCGCCTGGACCGCGAACCCGAGGCGGCCGCCGAGGTGCTGCGGCTGTGCGGGCACCTGCCGCTGGCCCTGCGGCTGGCCGCGGCCCGGCTGCGGCACCGGCCGGGCTGGACGGTCGGCATCCTCGTCGAACGCATGGCCGAAGGCGCCGACGAGTTCGACACCGCGTTCGCCATGTCGGTGCGCCAACTCGACCGCACCCAAAGCCGCTTCTTCCGCCTGCTCGGACTGCTGCCCGGCACGTCGTTCGACGAATACCTGGCGGCGGCGCTGGCGGACGTCCCGCCGCGCACCGCCCGCGCCATCCTCGAAGACCTCCTCGACGCCCACCTCGTGCAGCAGCCGTCCGCCGGCCGGTACCGCATGCACGACCTCGTCCACCAGCACGCCCGCCGCGCCTCCGCCCACCAGGACACGCCTGCCGAGCAGCAGCGGGCCATCGGGCGCCTGCTCGACTACTACGTGCACGCGGCCGCGGCCGCCGACGCCGCCATGCCGTTCCTCAGCCGCGGCGAAGCCCCTGCCGCGGGCAATGCCCCGGCGGAGCTCCCGCCGTTCGCCGACAAGAACGCGGCCTTCGCCTGGTACGCCGCCGAGTACGAGAACCTCATCGCCGCCTTCGAGATCGCCCTCGCCACCGGCGCCGACGCGCACGCCTGCGAACTCCCGCGCTTCATGCGGGCCTTCTTCGCCCGCCGCTGCGGCACCACGCACCTGAACTTCCTCTTCGAGCGCTCCCTCGCCGCCGCCGAACGCCTCGGTGATCCGCGCCGCCGCGCCGAAATCCACAGCGACCTGGGCTTCGCCCGCTACAACGCGGGCCGGATGGCGGAGGCCCACGCCGAGTACCGGGCCGCCGCGGAGCTGCTCGGCGACGACCCCTGGATGCTGGCGGAACTCACCCTGCGCCGTGCCTACTTGACGTGGGACGAGGGCCAGGTGGACGCGCCGCTGGAACTGTTCCGCGAGGCCGGACGCCGCTACGCCGCCGCCGACTGCCCGGCAGGCGCAGCACACGCGACCGCCGCCGAGGCGTGGGCCACCCTCCAACTCGGCCACCGCGACGAAGCCGCCCGGCTGGCCCGCGAAACCCTCGCCGTCCCGCAGGCCGACCCGGCTTGGCCGCCCGCCCTGACCGCCCGGATCACCCTCGGCGTGGCCATCGCCCACGACCACCCTGACGAGGCCGCCGAACACCTCCACCAGGCCCTCGAACTCGCCCGCTCCGACGGGCACAAGCACAACGAGGCCTGGTGCCTCAACTGCCTCGGCGTCGCCCTGCGCCGCATGGGCCGCTACGACGAGGCCCTGGCCAGCCACCGGCAGGCCTTCGCGCTTCTCGACGAACTGTTCGAGGAGCACTGGAAGATCCACTTTCTGGACAGCTACGCGGAGACCTGCCGGGAGGCCGGGCTTCCTCAGTTGGCGTTGGAACTGCACCGGGAAGCCCTCGAATTGGCGCCGAAGGTCGGTTTCCGCCAGAAGGAGGCGCTGGCCCACGAAGGGATCGCCGCGGTGCTGGCCGCGAGCGATCCGGCGGCCGCGGCGGAGCACCGGGCCGCCGGGGAAGCGATCGTGCGGGAGCTTGGTGCGGGGGTGTAGGCGGTCGCGCGTGCGCCGGGCGCGTTCGTCCGGCTCGTGTGCCGCAGGGCGGTGACCTCGGCTTTCGGAACTCCGATGTGGTGACATCGCGTCCGCGAAATGCCAGGCTCCCCTGATGGATCGCGACGACATCTCCCGCCTGGCCCATGCCCACCACCCCATCGCGGCGCCGCTCGACGACGCTGCGGTGCACCGGCTGCTGGAGAGCGGCATCACCCGCGAGGACGCGCGCGTGCTGGATCTCGGGTGCGGCGGAGGGGAGTGGCTGGTGCGCGTGCTCGACGCGTATCCGGACGTGCGGGCCGAAGGCGTCGACGTATCCGAGCCGTCCCTGGAACGGGCCCGAACGGCCGCCCGCGGCCGCGGAGTCGAGGACCGGCTCGTCCTCCACCACGCGGACGCCGCGGAATTCACCACGGCCGAACCGTTCGACCTGGTGCTCAGCGTCGGCGCCGCGCACGCCTTCGGCGGCCTCCTCGAGACCCTCGCGGCCGCGCGCAAACACCTCGCCCCGCACGGCCGCGTCCTGATCGGCGACGGCTTCTGGGCCGCCGACCCCACCCCGGAAGCCGTGGACATGCTCGGTGCCCTCACCGATCTGCCGACCACCATCGACCGCGTGGTCAACGACGGGTGGACGCCGATCTACGGCCACGTCAGCACCCGCCACGAACTCGACGACTACGAGTGGTCCTGGACCGGGTCGCTGGCCTCCTGGGCCCTCGACCACCCCGACGACCCGTCCGGCCCCGACGCCCTCGCGGCGGCCACGGCGCACCGGACCGAATGGCTGCACACGTACCGGGAGGCCTTCGGCTTCATCACACTGATACTGCGGCCCACCGTCGGCTGAGCGCGGTCAGGCTGCGCCGGAGGCCTTCCTCATCTCCGCGTAGCCGCCCGCGGCGACGACGCACAGCCCGGGGACCACAATCCACAGCATGTGGACAGCGGCCGCCCGATCGCCCTCTTGCCCGGTGTACGTCCCGAGAGGTTGCGAGTAGCTGGTCCAGAAGGTCAGCGCGTCGAAACAGGCCAGCCCGAGCACGGCCAGCCCGGCGACACCCAGCACCATCCAGCGCGCCGGCCGCCCGATGAATCCCAACGCCCCCACCCCGCCCCCGCCTTGCGGCCAATCGTGAACCGATCAAACCAGGTCGGCACGCCGGTTCTCTCGAAGCCCCGGGTGACCTCGTCGCCCGGGGCTTCGTCGTGAGCCGGGCACATCAGCCCCGCATTGGTGGCCGCGTCAAATGACGGCCCGCGGCTTTGACGTTTGCGACGAGGACGGCCCCGGTGCCGGCCCGTACGTTGTGCCGACCAGGCGCGAACGGAGAGTGGGGCCAAGGATGAGCGAACTGATCCCGTCGGAGACCACGCGGTCGGCGCCCGGGGCGGGCAGACGCACGCTCGGCGTGCTGCCCTTGGTCGGAATCTTCTTCTTCACGGTGTCCGGCGGCCCCTTCGGACTCGAAAACTCGCTCTCCGGCGCCGGTCCCGGCATGACCCTGCTGATGATCGTCCTGGTGCCCGTGGTCTTCGGCGTGCCGAACGCACTGGTGGCAGCGGAGTTGAGTGCCGCGATACCGGTCGACGGCGGCTACTACTACTGGACGAAGATCGCGCTCGGCAAAGGCGCGGCATTCGTGTTCGGCGCCTGGAATTCGATCGGGTCGGTGCTCAACCTCGCCCTCTACCCGATCCTGCTGGTCGACTACCTGGCCACGTGGGTTCCCGGCATCGCCCGCGGAAACGGCCTGGTGATCGTGGACCTGTTCCACGGCGGTTTCGTCGTGGATCTCCACTGGATCGTCACCGTCGCGCTCATCCTCCCGATGGCGTACCTGAACTACCGCGGCTCCAAAGCGGTGAGCGAGTACTCGATCGGGATGATGCTGGCGATCCTCGCCCCGTTCGCGGTGCTGACGGTCCTCGGCATCTGGCATGCGGCCACCCACGGGATCAACGTGCTCTCGCCCTTCACGGTGCCGGACCAAAGCGTCCACGCGTCCGTGGCCGGCGCGCTCAGCGTGATCGTGTGGCTCTACCTCGGCTTCGACGGCCCGAGCACCGTGCTGGGCGAGATCGCCGACGCGCACCGGACCTACACCCGGGCCCTGCTCATCTCCGTTCCGCTGATCATCACCGCCTACCTGCTGCCCACCATGGCCGCCGTCGGCAGCGGGCTGCACCGGGATTCGCCCGCCGACTGGGTCCCGGGCGACTTCGTCGTGGTCGGCGACGCGTTGGGCGGGATCTGGCTGAAGGTCCTGATCTCCGTGGGATCCGGACTCTCCCTGGTAGGCCTGTTCATGGCGATCCTGCTGACCAGCACCAGGGTCCCGCGGGCGCTCGCCGCGGACGCGTACCTGCCGCGCTGGATGGCCCGGGACAGCAAACGCTTCGACACGCCCGTGGGTGCGCTGCTGACGAGCACCGCCGTCGTCATCGTGCTCGCCGCTGTGGACTTCAGCGCGATTCTGCAGGCCACGGTGCTGCTCACCCTGGCCGCGATCCTGCTGGAATTCGCGGCCTTCCTGGTCCTGCGCTGGAGGTTTCCGCAGATGCTCCGGCCGGTTCGGGTCCCGGGCGGCTGGCCCGGCGCGCTCCTGGTCGTCGCACTGCCGACGGCGATGATCGTGTACCTCGCTTGGAACACGGCACTCAGCGAACGCGCGACGTTCGGCACGAGTGTCGCGGTGGCGCTGCTGGCCGTGCTGCTGTACCCGTTGTGCCGACGGTTCGTGAAAGGCGACCGGCCCGACGCCGAGATCGACACGTCCCAGTTCGAGTTGGGGCCGGACCGCTTCGCGGGATTCGGTGCGCGGAAGGCGGGCGGCTGATGGACAGGCAAGCCGAGCTCTCGGAGCTTGCGGAACGGCTGCGGGCCTGGTGGCCGGTGCCGGGAATCGCCATCAGTGTCGTCGACCGAGCCGGCGAGTCCGCGTTCGTCACCGCGGGATTCGCGAACGCGGATTCCCAGGCGCCGATTTCGCGGCGCACGCGCTTCGAGATCGGCTCTGTCAGCAAGACCTTCACCGCCTTCTTGCTCGGCATCCTGGCGGACGAGGGGAAGGCGGACCTCGACGCGGCGGTCGCCGACCACCTGCCTTGGTTCGCCCCGAACGGCGGATCCCGCGCCATCACCATCCGGCATCTCCTGCAGCACACTTCCGGCCTGGTGGCCGGGGCCGACGCGATGCCCGATGCCGCCGCACGCGGCTACGCGCTGCGCCATGCGCGGACCTGGGCCGAACCGGGGGAGCTGTTCCACTACTCCAACGAGGGCTACAACCTGCTGGGGCTGATCGTCGAGCAGGTGACGGGGCAGTCCCTGGCGGACGCCATGGCCGAACGGCTGCTGCGGCCCCTGGGGATGCGCGATTCGGCGGCGCGGATCGTGCACGAGGACATCGCCGAACTCGCCACCGGGTACCGGTTCCTGCGCGACGACCGCCCGCCGCTGCCGTCGGCCCCCCTGGCCCCGGCCGGCTTCTTCGAGTATTCGGCCGCCGACGGGAACGTGCTGGCCACCGCTTCCGACCTGGGCCTGTTCGCCCGCATGCTGTTGGGCCAAGGCGTCCTGGACGGCACCCGGATCATCGGGCCGGAGCGTTTCCGGCAGCTCCTCACGCTGCCCGCCGACCCGGTCGATTCCGGCTACGCATGCGGCGTGGACGTGGAAGAGGTCGACGGCCACACCTGGCTGACGCACGCCGGCGGGATGGTCGGATACCGCTCGTACCTCGCCGTCGACACCGACGGCGGGCACGGCGTCGCCGTGCTGACCAACGCGCCCGGCGAGTGCCAGATCATCGACCGCTTCGCGCGCCACGTGCTCGCCGTCGTCCAGGGAGCCCCGGCGGACCCGGCGCTGTTCGACCCGGAGCGGATCCCCGACGCCCGGCGCTACGTCGGGATCCACGGAACGGCGGAACGCCGGATCCGCATCGAGTCCGCGGGGGACGACCGTCTCGCGCTCACCTCGGACGGGGTGACCGGCAGGCTCTACGACTCGGGGGACGGGCGGCTGGTGTGCGACCACCCGGGATGGTCCGCCTACCACCACTTGTGGGACGGACGCTGGCTCTACGGACCCGAGTCACTGGGCCCCGACCCCGCAACGCCGACCGACCCACCGCACCCGCTCGCGGGCCACTACCGGAGCTACACCCCCTGGTATCCCGCGTTCGGCATCGTGCAGCGGGCGGGGCGCCTGCACATGGTCGCCGCGACCGGCGTGGAAGCGCCCTGCGATGAACCGGAACTCGTCCCGCTCGACGACGGGACGTTCCGCATCGGAGCCGATCCCCGGCTGCCGGAGCGCCTGACGGCCGGCCCCGCACCGGACGGCTCGGTCCTCTGGGTCGACGTGGACGGGTGCCGCTACACGCGCTCGTTCCGGGACCGGCCGGAGCCCTGAGAAGCGCCCGTCCGCAGCTCGCGCACCCGGAGTTGGAGGTGCGCGAGCAGCATGGCGTCGGCATCGCCGAAGTCCAGCCCGGAGACCTCCCGGATACGGCGCAGCCGGTAGCGCATGGTGTTGGGGTGGATATGCAGGACTTCCGCCGCGGTGTCGGTGGCTCCCGCGGCGGCGAGATAGGCGGCCAGGGTTGCCGCCAGCGGACCATCCGGGCCCTCTTCTCGGCGCAGCCGATGCAACGCGCCGCCGGCATCGGGCAGGCCGAGCGCCTCCGTGGCATCGGCGAGGTGCAGCAGCAGCACCGCCAGTGCCATGTCCTCCACGGTGCGCACGGCCGGTCCGCGGTCGGCGGGATGCCGCAGCGCCCGCAACGCGGCGTCCGCCTGTGCCCGCACGTCGGCGATCCGGCCCATCGATTCGGCCGGGCCGCCGACGGCGACCACGTAGTCGCCGGCCAGCGGGGTCCGCGCGAGGAAGTCGCGGGCCAAGGCGACGGCCGACTCCAGGGCCGTGGCGTGTTCCGCGGGCCAGGCGGCCAGGACGTACACCACGCCGGTGCCCGCCACCACGGCTGAACGCGGGTGCACGGCCGCCAGAAAGTACTCCAGCGTGTCCGCGAACCGGCGCAGCCCGGCGGCGTCCAGCGCATCGGAACCCGTGCCCTCGGCCAGCCGCGGGGCCGCGGCCAGGACGCAGACCGGGCCGGAGCCCAGCTGCAGCCGGCTCGCCTCCACCGGTTCGGCCGCTCCGCCGAGTACCGCGGCGGCCAGCTCGCCGCGCTGGCGGCGGGCGTAGCTGGTCTCCGTGCGCAGACCCACCAGTTGCAGGGCGACCACCGGCGCGAATTCGCGGAGCCGGGCCGTGGCCGCCTCGTCGAGCGGCCCGGTGACGGCGGCCCAGATGTAGCCGAGGACGTCCGAACCGGCCCGGACCGCGATGGCAACCCGCGCCAGCTGATCCGCCCCGGTCGCCGCCATGTACACCGGTTCGGTGCTGGCGTGGAGCCGCTCGAACTCCTGGCGCTCGCGCTGTTCGGCGAGCGTCCGCTGGTGCACGGCCCGCCCCAGGATGGTCTCGATCCGTTCGGAGTCGGTCCGGTCCTGCCCCTGCGACCAGGCGACCAGGGCGGAGAAGCGGTCCTCGATGGTGACCGGGGCGCCGACGGCCTCGTAGACGGCGTTCGCCAGGGCGAACAGCTCCGCACCGCTGTCGGCCGAGCGCACGCGCGTCCTCGCGTCCGCGAGCAGCTGCTCGCGCACCGTCGTCGCGACGTGCATCCAGGACGCGTCCCGGTTGACCTCGATGATCGCGGGCGTGTCGTCGTCCGACGGCGGCACCGGGGCCTTCACCGCGAGCACTTCCGCGCCCGCCTCCCGCATGGCCGCGGTCAGCTCGCGCAACTCGGCTTCCGTGCTCACACCGACCCCCAGCACCACGCACCCGGGGCCGAGCCGTGCCGGCGCACCCGGGGCATGGATGGCGACGTCGGTGAGCGGCCCGCCGCTGCCGGTCCCCTCCTGGACGAGACGCAGCAGCGCGGGGCCGATGCTGTCCACGAGCTGACGGACGGGCGAGTTCCCCCGAGCGCCGGACTCCCGCATGGTGCACTCCCGACTCGACGGACTGTTGCGGCCGTCAAGTCTGGGAGGTCCATATTGACGATGTCAACGATGATCCGGAGTGCCCGGAGCGCGAGCATGGCAGGAGAGCAGGACGGATCAGAAGCACGAGGAGCACCGATGGCAGCGACGGAGACGCGGGCGGGCCGGGAACTGCTGGGGCTGTTCCCGCCCGGCACCACCCGGGACGGGAACGGCGGCCTGGTGATCGGCGGCGTGCCGGCGGGCGAACTCGCCGCGTCCTACGGCACCCCCGCGCTGATCCTCGACGAGGCGTCGGTCCGCGCCCGCGCCCGCCGGTACGCCGACGGCCTGGCCGCCCGTTGGCCGAACTCCCGTGTTGCCTTCGCCTCCAAGGCATTCCCCTGCACCGCCGTCATCCGGCTGCTCGCGGAGGAGGGCATCGGCATCGACGTGGCCGGCGGCGGCGAGCTGACCCTCGCCCTCGCCGCGGGCGCGGACCCGGACGGCCTCATCGTCCACGGCAACGCCAAGACCGAGGAGGAACTGCGCCTCACCGTCGACGCGGGCGCCGGGACGGTCGTCGTCGACAACTTCGACGACATCGACCGGCTGGAGAAGATCCTCGCCGGCACTTCGGCGGAGCAAGGCGTGCTGGTCCGGCTCACTCCCGGCATCCGCCCCGACACCCACGCGGCGGTGTCCACCGGCCAGAACGGCTCCAAGTTCGGCCTGCCCCTGCCGCAAGCCCGGGAGGCGATCGCGCGGCTGCGCGGCAGCGACCGGCTGCGGCTGGACGGCGTCCATGTGCACGTCGGGTCGCAGATCCTGGACCTCGCACCCTTCGCGCAGGCCGTCGAAGCGGTCGCTGAACTCGGCGAGTTCGCGGTCTACGACCTGGGCGGCGGCCTCGGCTCCCGCTACACGTACGCCGACCGGCCGCCCACGGTGGAGGCATACCTCGACGCCGTCACCGACGTCGCCCGACGCCTGCTGCCCGCCGACGCCCGCATCCTCCTCGAGCCGGGCCGCTCGCTGGTCGCCGAATCCGGCGTCTCGCTGTACCGGGTCGTCTCCGTCAAGCGCAGCGAAGGCCACACCTTCGTCGCCGTCGACGGCGGCATGGGCGACAACCTCGAAGTCTCCCTCTACCAGCAGCGCTTCGAGGCCGCCGTCGTCGGCCGCCCGACGGGTGAGGGCGAGCTGTGCCAATTGGTGGGCCGGCACTGCGAGTCCGGCGACACCCTCAGCTACGGCGTCCCGCTGGCGGACCCGCGCGTCGGCGACCTGATCGCCGTGCCGGTCACCGGCGCGTACACCTACGCGCTGAGCAACAACTACAACGGCGCGCGCCGCCCGCCGGTCGTCTTCGTCCGCGACGGCGAGCACCGCGCCGTGGTGCGCCGCGAAACGTACGCCGACCTGATGCGCCGGGATCTGCCGTACGCCGGGTCTGGTGGATCTACACCAGACAGGACCTAGGCGTCTTCCACGCCGAAGGGGGCGGCGTCCGGCGCCACCGAGATCCTCACGCCCGAGGTCGACCGGAACACGGCCTGGCTGCAGCCGACTTCGATCTCCGTGAAGGGGTTGGCGCACTCGAGGTACACGAGCCAGACGATTCCGCCGTCCGCAGCCAGTCTTCCGAAGAAGCCTTCACTGCCCCAAGAGCCTTCGCCGACACACAGGAACCCGCCGTCGGGGAGCGGCGAACGGGCGGTCGTCAGAACGTTGGTGACGTTCTCGGGCGACGATTCGAGCTGCACGCCCAGGTCGAACCGGGCGCCGACCCGCCCGCCGGACGGGGCGGCGGCGTCCACGGCGAAGTCATAGGCCCGTCCGTCGGCGAGGTACAGGCCGTCGCGGATGGGCAGCTGTTCCCGGGCCCAGAGGTCGGCAATAGCTGTCACGACTCACTATCCCCGCGTCCGCGTCCCTTTTTGCTTCCGCCTCTGTCGGACGCGCGGAGTGTATCCACGGGCGTAACGCGGCCGGTCGGATGCCTTCCCCGGGCCGACCGCCGCCTCGGCCGCGGCCTAGACTCATCACCATTCGTGATGAAGCAGTCGGCCGAAGGCAGAGCACATGGAACTGCGCCAGATCCGCTACTTCCTTGCGGTCGCGGAGGAGCTGCACTTCGGGCGGGCCGCGGAGCGGCTGCACATCGTCCAGCCGACCGTCAGCCAGCAGATCCGGCGGCTGGAACGCACGCTGGGGGTCGAGCTGTTCGACCGCAGCACGCGGAGCGTCACGCTGACGGCGTCCGGCGCCGCCTTCGTCCCCTACGCGCGCACCATCGTCGAGGCGGAACGCGCCGGGCGGGAGGCAATGGCCCGGTTCCGCGCGGACCAGGACGCGGCGCTCCGCGTCGGCACCAGCGTCGGCCTCGGCTCGCGCCTCGACCGCCTGCTCGCGGCCCTCGCGGAGAACAGCCCCGAGACCCCGGTCGAACTGGTCAGCTCCCCGCCCGCGACCCGCATGCGCCAGGTCCGCGACGGCGAGCTGGACGCGGCGTTCATCCGCGGTGTCGACGCCGTCCCCGGCCTCGACCTCGTGCCCGTCTGGCGGGACCGCCTCGTCGTCGCACTGCCCGCCAAGCACCCGCTCGCCCACCACGAGACGGTCGCGGTCGCCGACCTGGCCGGGCTGCCGCTGCGGATCGTCCCACGGGAGAAGAACCCGCACCTGGTCGACCTGATCCTCGGCCTGTGCCGCGACGCGGGCTTCGAACCGGTCGTCGGCCCGACGTTCACCACCGACCAGGACACCCTCGCCGCGGTCGGCTCCGGCCGGCCCAGCTGGACGGTGATGTACGCCACGAAGGTCGACCAACTGGCGGCCCGAAGCGTCGTCTTCCGCTCCTTCGCCGAGCCCGCACCGGCGATGCAGGCGTACCTGGCGGTACGCCCCGACGCCCAGGTCCGCCGCCTCGCCCCGCTCCTCGCCGCCTGCCACGCCCAGGCCGACTGAACCGGGCTACATTGATCATGATTCGTGATGAGTGTCATCGCGGACTGCGTCTGGGTCCGCGCCCCGATCTGCGATGGACTTCTTCCCGAAGCAACCCGGAACTCCCGGGACGCCGTCGGAACTCGGCACGAGGAGAAGACCATGCCTGTCATCACCGTTCAGCAGGGCCCGCGCAGCGTCGAACTCAAGCGCGAACTGGTCCGCAAGCTCACCGACGCGATGGTCGAGGCGTACCGGATCCCCGCCGAGGCCGTGCAGGTGTGGATCAACGAGACACCTACCGACAGCTGGGGGCAGGCGGGCACGCTGACGGCGGACAAGTAGTCGTGTTTCACCGGCCGGGGCCCGGCCCGGGATCGTGTCCTGTGCCGGGCTCGGGCCTCGGCGCCGATGTCGTCGCTGGTGCATGCGGGCCGACCGCCCGGCGCCGTCAGGCGAAGAACTCCACGAGAGCGGGACCCAGGACATCCGCGGCAACTTCGTACGTCTGATCGGCGAGCCTGACGGACCGCCCGTCGGCGGCCACGGCCGCAACCACGCGGGCCGGGGCGCGGAGGCTCTCCGGGCCGGCGCCACCGTCGAGGGCGAGGACCGGGACCGGGACCGGGTCCGGGGCACGTCCGCCATCCGCGCGGGGGCTGCCCGCTCCCGCGCCGCTGCCCGAGTCTCCCGGCAGGACTCCAACTCGACGGCCTGGAACCGGTTGTCCGCCAACGGGCATCCCAGTTCCGTGGCTCCCACCGTCAGCGGCTTAGCGGGAGCCGGTGGCCGACGAGGTGGGGGCAGCTGTGTCAATCGCGCGCAGGCTCAGGGGTGCCGTCGAACCAGGAATCCTGGTCGGCGGCGTCGGAGCGTTCGCGCTGAGTTACCTGCTCGCCAGGGCGTGGTCGACCTGCGACGTCGGCATCAACGACGCCGCCAATTCACTCGAGTTGCTGTTCGGGCTGCCCTGCCTCTGGGCCGTCAACACCACGATGTTCGTGATCGTCCACGCCGCACTCTCCGGCGAGACCCGAGGACGGCAGCTGCTCGCCCTCGCCGCCGGCACGGCCGCAGTTCTGGTCCTCGGCGTGGAACTCTTCGCCTGGCAGGGCACCCCCGGGACCTACCCCGACCCCATCTGCCCGGGCAACATCCCCCCGTGGTGGCCGTCGTGGATCCCGACGTGACCGGGCGACACCAGCAGCCTGCGGGGACTACTCCCCGATGTCCTCAAGCCACAGCTCGGGCCGGTCCGCAATGAACGCGGCCATCATCGCCACACACGCCTGATCGTCGAGGAGCGTCACGGCGACCCCGTTCTCGGCCAACCACTCGTGCCCGCCGACGAAGGTGCGCGCTTCCCCGACGACCACCGAGCCGATCCCGAACTGACGGACCAAGCCGCTGCAGAACCAGCACGGCGACAGCGTCGTCACCATCGTGCTGCCCGCATACGAACGCCTGCGCCCGGCATCCCGAAACGCCGCCGTCTCCGCATGCGCCGACGGATCCCCGTCCTGCACACGCCGATTGTGCCCCCGCCCCCAGACATCCCCCTCCGGCCCGATCAGCACAGCCCCGATCGGAATCCCCCCACCCGCCAGCCCCACCCGCGCCTCCTCAACCGCGAGCGCCAGCATCGCCTCCGGATCCATGCGGCCATGATGCCAGCCCCGGCCGCCGCGGCCCGGCTCGAGCGCAGCCGATCCGTAGGGGAGAGCAGCGCAACAGCCTGACGCTTACGGCCCTTGGCGCATCCCTGGCGGCCCGCGGATGGCGACGGCCGCCAGCGTGCGTTCACCCGCCGCCGGGCAGGACCCTCGGCCGATGCGGCATCGCGCGCTCGAGTGGAAGTCCGTACTCACCGGTAGGCGCCCAACGCGGTGAAGTACAGCGCCAACACGCTGACGGCCGCGCTGCCGCCGTACAGCAGCGCGTTCGCACCATGGGCGCCGGTGCGCTGCTTGAGGATGAACACAAGCAGCGCGCAGACGGTCGCCGCGAGGACGGCGGCGAGCAGCATGACGGCGTGCAGAACGCTCACGGGATGCTCCAGATACTGAAGTGGCTGATGTTGCCAACAGGAGCCCTGGAGCGACCGAATCGGGTTACAGCGGCAAACGGCGTCGGGACCGGATTCCCACGCTGCCACACCACGCGGCGCGGCAGCGCGGGGAGGGCCGGCAGGGGCCCAGAAGAAATCTTGAAACTCGCTGTAACCCGATCTCCTCCTCCGCGCCCTCCTAGGGATGGCGAGGCAACATCGGCGAGCGAGTCAGGAGGCCCGGTAGGTGCATCACGAGTCTGCGGAGCAGGACAGGGCGGTGTGCGACGACCTGCCGGACCGCCCCGAAACCTTTGTCGTTTCGGCGCATGCCCGGCGGTGCCCGTGGTGACCCCGCAGTACACCCCGCTGCCGGACACCGCACCGGATCCGCCCGCGCCCGCCGCCGTCGACGGACTCGCTCTGCTCGCCGACCGTTATGGCCAAGACATCCCCGACACGGTGGCATACCTCAAGCGCGCCTTTCCCGACCTGGCCGCGGAAGCCGAAGACATCGCCCACGACGCGCTCCTCGCCGTGCGCAAGAAGATCGTCGACGCCGCCAACCCGAGGGCCTACCTGCGCAAGGCCGCCCACAACCTCGCCCTCAAGGCCGTGTTGAAGCGCAACGGGCGGGTGCTGCTCGCCGACGACGACACCGGCCTGCACACGGTGGCTTCGGATGACCCAGCCGCGGAAGCCGCCTGGAGGGTGACCTTCGAGCAGTTGCTCGCGACCCTGACGCCCCGGGAACGCACCGTCGCGGTCTACCAGATCATCGAGGGCCTGGGACCCAAGGAGATCGCGGAGCGGATGGGCATTGCCGAAGGCTCGGTCAAGAGTCTGCAGCACCGGATCAGGGCGAACGCCAGGGGCATCTCCGGAAACCGGAAGGGGGGAGTGGCATGACGACGCGTGGACCGGACTACTTCGACGAGCAAATTCCTCCGCGTCGCGCCGCCCCGGTTCCGGTCTCCGACGAATTGGGCGGGTTCCTCGACCATGCGGGAGAGGGCTTCGACCCGGCGGCGGAGCAATTGACCCGGATCCAGGCCCTGACCGGCGCCGCCGCGCCGGTCAGGGCCTGCCCCGGCCGAGAACAAGACGACCTCGATGGGGGGCTCGACGTGGACGACGACGGCCTGCTGGCCATCCTCAAGGCAAAGGCCGCACGCGCCGAACAGGACCCTGACTACGCCGCGGACCTGGAGGAAGCGGCACTCGCCGCGCTGGAGGACGACTGGATCCCGGGCGAGTTCGAGGACCTTCCCGAACTTCACGCCGACGCGACGGACTTCATGTCCTGCTCGGAGCTCTGCGCTGACGAGGGGGATTTCCACCACCTACCGGAACCCCTCGCTGACAAGCCTGACCACAGCGCGGCGCCGGATGCCCCGAGCGCTTCGGAACGCGGCGTGAAGCGCTTCGTCGCCACCGAGCGAGAGCGAAGGCACTCCTGGCGCTCGTTCATGGACGAAATCGGATCGGCCGCCCTCGACAGCGCGAGCACGAAGCGATGGGAAGACCGCCGGTGTGGGGTGGAATTCTGGGCGACGCTCGACGAATCACTTCTGCGCTTCGCCGCGGACGACGGAGACGCCGATGCGGCCGCCTACCTGGGAAACCTCTACGAACGCCGTTACGACGCCGAAGGCGCGATGACCTGGTACCTGCAGTCCCATTACGGTGGCAGCGAGCTGGGGACCGTCGCACTGGTGCGCATCGTCTACGACCGAGGCGGACAAGACACCGCCGCCGCATTGCTCGCGTCGGTCTGGAAGACAGACACAGCAGCCATCAGCGCGGTCTTTGCCTCGTTGTCGGCCGCTCCCGGTTCGTCGTCCAGCGCTCGGCGTCCACGCTGCGTCGACGGTTCACCGCCTTCCGTGGCATCGGCACACCTCATCGTCGACAAGATCCGTTCCGGACTGCGCCAGATCCCCCCGCGACTCCCCGCCGACTCCTTCGACGCAGACGTGTGCCGCCGCGCCAAAGCAAAGATTCTCCTCTGGACACCGAGCCACCGCCCGGACGAGACCAGTCCTGACCCCGGCCTCGGCCGGCACTCGGAGCCTTTGACCCGCCTGGCAGGACGGTTGAGCCCCTCAACCCTCAACGCCTGGTCCGACGAGAGCGGCGCTGACACGAACCCCGGCCCCAAAGGCCGCCGACGCCGCCTCTCCGACGACCTGAGGAACCTCGAAGCCATGTGGTCCCTGCCGGAACACGCTCGAGAGCCGAGGCAGCCCGGGGCGGCCGGCAGCCGACCGGAGCTTTGTGGAACGGCGGACGAATGACGATTCGGCGAGATGGCGAACGGCGGTTGGGACTGGGGCATCGGCAACGGCTGGCCCGCTTCCGGCATGACCTGACGCATCGATTGAGGGAACACGATGTCGGAAGTCGGCGAGTGGGATGGCCCGTTCTATCTGGCACGTCGTGACGGCTATGAGATCGGCTGCCTCCTGGACCGCTGGCGCGGGAGCGGCGAGTGCTTGGACGGCGGCCACTTCTGGGTCTCGGACGGGCTGATCGTGCGCGAGCCCGGCCTTCCCGCCATGGTGCGCGTCATCGATCATCTGGTGGAGACCGGCGAGTACACCTCTGTCCTGCAACGCCTGGGACCAGAGGCCTGCGAGGAATGAGTGGATGAGCCCTGCCAGGCCCGACTCTAACGGGCCGACCACCCCCCAGATGCAGGCCGCGGCCAGAGGTGTCGCCACGACCGACGCGGGCGCCGAACCACCTTGGCAGCGTCGGCGACCGCCCAACACACAACGCTCGCAGCATGGCGATGCCAAAGCACTGATCGAGATGTGTGTCCTAGGTTCTGTCTTCAATGTGGTCGGAGCCAGAGGAGTGTTGCGGCGAGGGTGATGCCTGCTTCGTAGGAGACGGCGGTTTTGTCGTAGCGGGTGGCGATGCCGCGGAAGTGCTTGAGCTTGTTGAAAAGCAGCGTTCGACGACGTTGCGGCGGCGGTAGGCGTGTGGGTCGAAGCGGCAGGGCGGTTCGCCGCGGCGGATGCGTCCGTTCAGTTGGTCGATCCGTTCGGGGATGGTGTGCTTGATGCCGCGTCGGCGCAGGTAGGCGCGGATGGTCCGGGAGCTGTAGCCCTTGTCCGCGACCACCCGGTCCGGTCGGGTGCGTGGGCGGCCCGGCCCTCGTCGTGCGACGCGGATGCGCTCCATGACGTTCTCGAACTGGGTGCAGTCGTTGCGTTGTCCGCCGGTCAGGACGAACGCGAGGGGCCGTCCTTTGCCGTCGACGGCGAGGTGGAGCTTGGTGGTCAGTCCTCCTCGGGATCGGCCGAGGGCGTGATCTGCCGGTTCGTCCCCCGGCCGGTCCCCCTTTTCGCGCCGGCGGCGTGCTGGTGCGCGGGCACCAGGGTGGAGTCGACCGCGACCAGCCAGTCCACGTCCGCGGTCGTCTGCCGGTCGGCCTGGACCGCGGCGAGCATGCGCGTGAGCGTGCCGTCCAGCGCCCACCTGCGGAAACGGGTGTAGACGGACTGCCAGGGCCCGTACCGTGCGGGCACGTCACGCCACGCGCTGCCCGCACGGATCTTCCACACGATCCCGTTCAGGACCCGCCGGTCGTCCAGCCGCGGCCGCCCCTTCGGCGGCCGCGGCAACCACGGCTCCATCAACAACCACTCGTCGTCCGTCAGTTCATAACGCCGAATCACGACAGCCATGATCCCGCGTCACCGCTTTGAAGACACGCCCTAGGGGCGTTCGGTGAGCACGCACAGCTGTCGCCATGGATGCATGACGAACAGCGCTATCTAGACATGCTCAAACGGGAACGACGGCACTACGCGTGGGTATTGCGCCGCTGTGCCGATTACCCGCCGGAGCTTGCAGAGCGTGCCGCCAAAGACTTCTACGACTGGGAGCCGGCGGATGATCCCCACCTTGGTTGGTCGTCTACGACGAAGCAGGGCATTGGGCGCTTAGACGACCTTCGGCGTCCACTACGATCGCCGCCCGACCTGCACCTCGCCTGCGACGAGTACTGCGCTCTGGAGTGACCGGCGTGCCCATGCCATCCGCCGGAATCACGATGAACGGGCACGGCTCCCTGTGGTCGGCGCATCCCCACCACGAAACCCCCTCTTGGGCATACCGGGGACCGGGTGGCCTCGGAGTCCACGAAGGGCACGAGATGCTTCGACAGGTCCAGACAACAAACAAGGCCCGGGTCGATGACCTGGGCCTTGATACGGGAGCGGGTGACGAGAATCGAACTCGCGCTCTGAGCTTGGGAAGCTCATGTTCTACCATTAAACTACACCCGCATTGTCGCTGGTCCCTGAGGGGAGCGACGGTGTCACTGTACCTGATTCGGGAGAGTGGGTGCAGCAAGGTTTGCGGCGTCGGCGGGGGTCGTGGTGCCGCGGTGGGTGGGTGGAGTGGCGCGTTCGGTGCGCCGTTTGGTGGCCAGACGGGGTGACTCGCGCGTGGTGAAGGTGCCTCGCCCGGGGAGTCCCGTTTGGGTGTATCGGCTGCGGCGACTACCCTCTTTGCGTGCTGCTTTCGGACAAGGATATTCGCGCGGAGATCGACGCCGGTCGGGTGGGGATCGACCCGTTTGAACCGGAGATGGTCCAGCCGTCGAGTGTCGACGTCCGGCTTGACCGGTTCTTCAGGGTTTTCGAGAACCACCGGTACCCGCACATCGACCCTGCGGTGGAACAGCCGGATCTGACCCGGCTGGTGGAGCCCGAGGGGGATGAGCCGTTCATCCTGCATCCGGGTGAGTTCGTGCTGGCGTCGACGTACGAGGTCATCACGCTGCCGGACGACGTGGCCAGCCGGCTCGAGGGGAAGAGTTCGCTGGGGCGGCTGGGGCTGCTGACGCACTCGACGGCCGGGTTCATCGACCCGGGGTTCTCCGGGCATGTGACGCTGGAGCTGTCGAACGTCGCCACGTTGCCGATCAAGCTGTGGCCGGGGATGAAGATCGGGCAGCTGTGCCTGTTCCGGCTCTCGTCGCCGTCCGAGTTCCCGTACGGTTCGTCCGTGTACGGCTCGCGGTACCAGGGCCAGCGCGGTCCGACGGCGTCGCGGTCGTTCCAGAACTTCCACCGTTCGAAGATCTGAGTCCCGCAGGCCCCGCCCCGATCATCCAGCCCTGATCATCTCGTCCCGATCACCTAGTTAGGCCACCCCGACATGACCGACGTGCGCGAGAACCTCACCTGGGAGCTGCTCGGGGACGCCACCCGCGAGCTGGCCGAGAAGGTCGCCGAGGACGGTTACGAGCCGGACATCATCCTGTCCATCGCCCGCGGCGGGGTGTTCGCGGCCGGGGCGCTGGCGTACGCGCTCGACTGCAAGAACCTGCACCTGGTGAACGTGGAGTTCTACACCGGCGTCGGCACCACGCTCGAGATGCCGATCATGCTCGCTCCGGTGCCGAACATCATCGACTTCACGGACAAGAAGGTCCTGGTCGCGGACGACGTCGCGGATACCGGGAAGACGCTGAAGCTGGTGCGCGACTTCTGCGAAGGCGCGGTCGCCGACGTGCGCTGTGCGGTGATCTACGAGAAGCCGCAGTCGTCGGTGAAGTGCGAGTACGTCTGGAAGTACACCGAAGACTGGATCAACTTTCCCTGGTCGGTACTGCCCCCGGTGGTCAGCCGCGAGGGCCAGGTCCTCGACGCCTGACGCCTGACGCCTGAGGGTCCGAGGCCCTCAACACCCCAAGCCCCGCCAACCCGATCCGGGCAGGCGGGGCTTCGGTGTTCCGCGTCGGCGGCCCCGGGAGGCAGGGCCGGCCGGCGCTCATTCCGCTCCGGGGAGCCCCGGCGGTGAGGCCGGGCGGGCGGCCGCGGGGGCGGACTCCCGGGCGGGTGGGGAGGGTTCCGTCAACCACTCACCTCCTCCCGCGGGCACAGCGGGAACGCCGGCGCTCTGCCGTGCAGGCAGGCCCGGACCAGCGTTCCCAGCAGGTCGACCGCTTCGGGGAGCCGCCGCTCGGCGGGGTCCGGCGCGATGGCCCACCGCGGTTCCGGGCCGGCCGCCCCGGGGCCCGAGGGGGCCGGGACGACGTGGCCGGAGCCGTGGTGCCGGATGTCGAGGCGGGCGGCGTCGTTGTGGTCCACCGTGTACCAGTACACGTCGCGTGCGCCGGGGCGGACCAGGAACAGCAGCCGGTCGGACGGCAGGTGCACCACCGGGCCCGGGGGGAAGCCGAGTTCGTCGAGGTCGCGGATCGCCGCGTAGCCGACCGGCGCCGGGGTGTCCAGGACGTCGAACTCGTGGCCGGTGGCGAGGAGCACCGTGTACGGGCGGCGGCTCCACCAGGCGCGGACCACGTCCGCGGACCGGCTGGCCGCGCCGGGCCCCGCCGGATCGGCGGGGTGCGCGCCCGGCGCGGGGCAGTGGGGGGACCGGCACGAGCAGCCGTCGTCGTCGACGTACGCGCCGCGGAGGACAGGCCAGCCACGGTCGGTCGCGTAGAACAGGGCGGCGGCTTGGAGAGCCGTCCGGGTGCGGGTCCGCAGGAGCATGAGAGGTCCTTTAAGCGCGGGCGCCTTTCCCGGCGCCGGCCTCGGTGGTGTGCTGTCCCCGTGTACTCCACGAAACCGCGTGGGGCTTGGTGGCGGGAAGATCCATCCGAGGGCCGTGTGGGACCGCTTGCGGACCGGGTGGTCCGGTGGTGGTCCGGTTCGCGGCGGGGGCCGCCGTCACACCACCGGACCTTGGCTTACCCCGCGATCGGCAGCTTCAGCACCAGCAGCAACGCGATCAGCTGCACCGACACCGCCCCGAACGCGCGCGGCCACGGCAGTTCGTGCACGCTCCGGGCCGTCGCGGCGAGCAGCCACGCGGTGAGCACGAACGACAGCAGTCCGACCCCGACCACCAGCGGGCTTCCGTCGCGCGCGAACAGCGCGACCACCAGCCGCGGCGCGTCGGTCAGCCACGTCACGAGCATCGCCAGGGTGATGAACGGTCCGGCTTCGCCGTTCCCGCCGAACGTCTGCGCGAGCATGTTCGACACCCACCCGAGCACCGCGCAGAACGCGGGCACGAGCAGCGCCGTCATCAGCAGCGCCGGCACGCTCGTGCTGAGCGTCGACGTCACGACCTCGTCGCGTGCCTTGTCGTTGGCGACCATGGCGAGTATTCCGCCGATGGCCGCGATCGCCAGCGCGGACCACCAGAACGCCTGGTCGCGCGCGGCGTCCAGCGTCGCCATCGGCCGGCTGATCAGCCCCTGCAGGACTTCCTGCCGGGTGAGTCGCCGCGCGGGCGGCGCGTACACCGGCGGCGCCGGCTGATACGGCCGGCCGCCCTGGTACACCGTGCTGCTCTGTCCGCTGCCGGGCCCGCCGGCCTGCGGGGTCACCTGCGTGTACCCGTCCGGCACTTGGCCGTAGATGTACAGGCTGGTCTCGTCCGGCAGCGACAGCGGCCCGCCGGGGTAGGCACCGTCGCCTTGCGACCCCTGCCCGCCTTGCCCGCCCTGGCCGCCTTGCCCGCCGGGATAGCCCCCCTGCTGAGCCCCGTACCCCTGCTGCCCGCCGTGCGGCGGCCCGCCGTGCGGCGGCCCGCCCTGCTGCGGCCCGCCGTGCTGCGGCCCGCCGTGCTGGGGCCCGCCGTACTGCTGCCCCCCGTGCTGCGGCCCGCCGTAAGGTGCCCCGTCGCCCTGCTGCTGCCGGTACGGGTCCTGTCCCTGTTGCCCATACTGCTCACCCGGGTATCCGCCCGGGTACCCGCCGCCCCCGCCGGGGTAGCCGCCCCCGTCCGGGCGGCCGCCGTAGTAGTCGCCGCTCACACCCTTGACGGTACCGGGTCGCACGGCGGCCGGTGTCGCCGTAGGACTGGCGTATTGCCGCGAACGGATCGGCAGCAGCCCGGCGGACCCGCCACCGGCAGCCACCTCCCGACCACCCACCCGACGACAAGCGGCGGTGGCCCGGATTTCCGGACCACCGCCGCCGACACATCCGTCAAGCAGGCAACCGCGGGTCTACTCCGCCGGCACCTCGGCCGCTTCCACCGCCGGGCCGCCGGCCATCTCCGGCACCTTCACCGACTGCAGCAGCAGCTGCGACACGTCCACGACCTGCGTGGACTCCTTCGCCTGCCCGGTCTGCTTCTTGCCCGTCACCGAGTCCGACAGCATCACGAGACAGAACGGGCACGCCGTCGACACGATGTCCGGGTCGAGCGACAGCGCCTCGTCGACACGCTCGTTGTTGATGCGCTTGCCGATGCGCTCTTCCATCCACATGCGCGCGCCGCCGGCGCCGCAGCAGAAGCCGCGCTCCTTGTGCCGGTGCATCTCCTCGTTCCGGAGCCCGGGCACCTTGGCGATGATCTCGCGCGGCGGCGTGTAGATCTTGTTGTGCCGCCCCAGGTAGCACGGGTCGTGGTACGTGATGAGCCCCTCGACCGGGCCCACCGGCACGAGCTTGCCTTCGTCCACCAGGTGCTGCAGCAGCTGCGTGTGGTGGATGACCTCGAAGTGCCCGCCGAGCTGCGGGTACTCGTTGGCGATCGTGTTGAAGCAGTGCGGACAGGTCGTCACGATCCGCTTCTTCGACGCCGGGAGCTTCGTGGCCTCGTCCTCGTCGTCCTCGCCGAACGCCATGTTCAGCGTCGCGACGTTCTGCGCCCCGAGCATCTGGAACAGGAACTCGTTGCCCAGACGCCGCGCGGAGTCACCGGTGCAGGACTCCTCCTTGCCGAGGATCGCGAACTTCACGTCCGCGATGTGCAGCAGCTCGGCGAACGCCTTCGTCGTCTTCTTGGCCCGGTCTTCCAGGGCGCCCGCGCAGCCGACCCAGTACAGGTACTCGACCTCGGCCGGGTCGATGTCCTCGCCCATGATCGGGACCTGGATGCCGGTGGACTTCTTGAGTTCCTTGACCCAGTCGAGGCGCGCCTTGGGCGCGAGGCCCCACGGGTTGCCCTTGTTCTCCAGGCCCTTGAGCATCGTGGCGGCCTCGGACGGGAACGCCGACTCGATCAGCACCTGGTAGCGCCGCATGTCGACGATGTGGTCGACGTGCTCGATGTCGACCGGGCACTGCTCGACGCACGCGCCGCACGTCGTGCACGACCACAGCACGTCCGGGTCGATGATGCCGCCGTCTTCGGCGCTGCCGATGAGCGGGCGCTCGGCCTCGGCGAGTGCCGCGGCCGGGACCTTCGCGAGCTGGTCGGCGCTGCCCTTCTCGTCGCCGCCGAGGTCCTTGCCGCCGCCGGCCAGGAGGTACGGCGCCTTCGCGAACGCGTGCTCGCGGAGCGACATGATGAGCAGCTTCGGGGACAGCGGCTTGCCGGTGTTCCAGGCGGGGCACTGCGACTGGCAGCGGCCGCACTCGGTGCAGGTGGCGAAGTCGAGGAGGCCCTTCCAGGAGAAGTGCTCGACCTGGCCGACGCCGAAGATGTCGTCGTCCTTGGGGTCCTCGAAGTCGATCGGCTGACCGCCGGAGGTCATCGGCTGCAGCGGGCCGAGAGCGACGGCGCCGCTCGCCTCGCGCTTGAAGTAGATGTTGAAGAACGCGGTGAACCGGTGCCACGCCACACCCATCGACGGGTTGACGCCGATGGTGGTGGCCCACGCCATCGAGATGACGATCTTGACCAGCGCGACCGTGTACACGAGCGTCTCGAGCGTGTCGACCGACAGCCCGTCGAACGCCTTGATCAGCGGGTACGAGACCAGGTAGTGCGCGTCCCACGAGTCGATGCCGCGCAGCGCGCCTTCGAGCCCGCGCAGCAGCATGATGCAGATGCCGACTCCGAGCACGACGCCTTCGACGAAGTACGCCTGCCAGAACGTGGAGCCCGCGAACCGCGACTTGCGGCCGGCCAGGCGCGGGTGGCTGGCCTGGCGGATGCCGATGAGGACGAGGATGGCCAGGACCGTCATGAAGCCGAGGACTTCCTCGACGACGTTCCAGACGACCCAGTGCCCGATGAAGGGGATGGCGAATTCGGCGTCGAAGAGCTGGCCGTACGCGGTGACGAGGGTGAGGACCAGGGCCCCGAACCCGACCATGACGAACCAGTGGGCCGCGCCGACGATGCCCCACTTGAGCATCCGGGTGTGGCCGAGGATCTCGGTCAGCATGTTGGCCAGGCGCTTGCCGGCGGGGCCGGTGCGGCCGGGAACCGGTTGCCCGAGTCTGGCGTACTGATAGATGTACACGGCGGCGCGCCCGAGCAGGGCGAAGCCGACCACGCTGATGACCAGCGCTATGACGATGGCGGCGAGCTGCATCGCGGTTCTGCTCCTCCGGTGGGACGTCCCTTCCGGGGCGTGTATCGGCCGTCAGCGTACGGCCGTGCAGGGATCTTACCGACAAGTAACTTATCCGCTGAACGGATGATCTCTGTCACGGCGCCCGGGTTGCGGTGCACCGCTGATGTGACGACCCGTCAGTTTTCCTGTCGACATGCTGCCAGGCCCGGCGCCCTTCTCTCGACGGACCCCCTCTATTGGGACTGCGTTCTCCCTCACTCTTACACCGCGCCGCGAGCAGCCTTCGCACCGCACCGCGCGCCACTCTCCCGGTTGTCCCTCCTGCGGCCGACCCGAGCAGTAAAGTTGAGTCGGGAATACTCAAGCGGTTTGACGCCGTTGAACCGGTCGTTCATCCTTGAGTGCGTATCGCTCAACCCTGCCAGTACCCGTGACTCGGAATACCCCCGGAGGACCCCAACATGGCACGTGCGGTCGGAATCGACCTCGGTACGACGAACTCTGTCGTCAGCGTTCTCGAAGGCGGCGAATCGACCGTCATCACCAACGCGGAGGGGTCCCGGACCACACCGTCCGTGGTGGCCTTCGCAAAGAACGGCGAGGTGCTCGTCGGCGAGGTCGCCAAGCGCCAGGCCGTCACCAACGTCGACCGGACGATCCGTTCGGTCAAGCGGCACATCGGTACGGACTGGACCGTCCAGATCGACGACAAGAAGTACACGCCGCAGGAGATCAGCGCCCGCATCCTGCAGAAGCTGAAGCGCGACGCCGAGGCGTACCTGGGCGAGAAGGTCACCGACGCGGTGATCACCGTCCCGGCGTACTTCAACGACGCCGAGCGCCAGGCGACCAAGGAAGCCGGCGAGATCGCGGGCCTCAACGTGCTCCGCATCGTCAACGAGCCGACCGCCGCCGCGCTGGCGTACGGCCTCGACAAGGGCGACGAGCAGACCATCCTCGTGTTCGACCTCGGCGGCGGCACCTTCGACGTGTCGCTCCTGGAGATCGGCGACGGCGTGGTCGAGGTGAAGGCCACCAACGGCGACAACCACCTCGGCGGCGACGACTGGGACCAGCGGATCGTCGACCACCTCGTCGCGCAGTTCAAGAACGCGCACGGCGTGGACCTGGCCAAGGACAAGATGGCGCTGCAGCGCCTGCGCGAGTCGGCGGAGAAGGCCAAGATCGAGCTGTCCAGCTCGAGCGAGACCAGCATCAACCTGCCGTACATCACCGCGTCGGCCGAGGGCCCGCTGCACCTGGACGAGAAGCTGACCCGCGCGCAGTTCCAGCAGCTGACGCAGGATCTGCTGGACCGCGTGAAGGTGCCGTTCCACAACGTCATCAAGGACGCCGGCATCCAGCTGTCGGAGATCCACCACGTCGTCCTCGTCGGCGGTTCGACCCGTATGCCGGCCGTCGCGGACATCGTGCGCGAGCTGACCGGCGGCAAGGACCCCAACAAGGGCGTGAACCCGGACGAGGTCGTCGCCATCGGCGCCGCGCTCCAGGCCGGTGTGCTCAAGGGCGAGGTCAAGGACGTCCTGCTGCTCGACGTCACCCCGCTGTCCCTCGGTATCGAGACCAAGGGCGGCATCATGACGAAGCTGATCGAGCGGAACACGACGATCCCGACGAAGCGCTCGGAGATCTTCACGACGGCCGACGACAACCAGCCGTCCGTGCAGATCCAGGTCTTCCAGGGCGAGCGCGAGATCGCGAACTACAACAAGAAGCTCGGCATGTTCGAGCTGACCGGTCTGCCGCCGGCGCCGCGCGGCGTCCCGCAGATCGAGGTCACGTTCGACATCGACGCGAACGGCATCGTCCACGTGTCCGCCAAGGACCTCGGGACGGGCAAGGAGCAGTCGATGACCATCACCGGCGGCTCGGGCCTGCCGAAGGACGACATCTCCCGCATGATGCGCGAGGCCGAGGAGCACGCCGAGGACGACAAGAAGCGCCGCGAGGACGCCGAGACCCGCAACCAGGCGGAGCAGCTCGTCTACACGACGGAGAAGTTCCTCAAGGACAGCGGCGACAAGGTGCCGGGCGACGTCAAGTCCGAGGTCGAGGCCACCCTGGTCGAGCTGAAGGACGTGCTCAAGGGCGACGACATCGCGCAGATCCGCGACGCCGCGGAGAAGGTCGCCACGACGAGCCAGAAGCTGGGTTCCGCGATGTACGCGGGCGCGCAGCCGGGCGAGCCGGGTGCGCCGGGGGCTTCCGCGGGTAACACTGCGGGTGCCGCCGACGATGATGTCGTCGACGCCGAGATCGTTGACGAGGACAAGCGTGAGGGTGGTGCTGCGTGACGGAGGGGACGCACGGCTTCCCCGAGGAGCCGGTGATCCGCGACAAACGGCGCATCGATCCCGAGACCGGTGAGGTGCGCGGCGCTTCCGCGCAGGACGGGGCCGCCCGCGAGGGCGGTCCCGCCGCGGAGCAGGCCGGCGGCGGGTCGGCCGAGCTGGCGGAGGCGCGTGCGCAGGTGGCCGAGCGCACGCTCGACCTGCAGCGCCTGCAGGCGGAGTACGCGAACTACCGCAAGCGGGTGGACCGCGACCGGCAGGCCGTGGGCGAGCAGGCCGTGGTCAAGGTGCTGACCGAACTGCTGCCGGTGCTCGACGACATCGGCCGGGCGCGCGACCACGGCGAGCTGTCCGGCGGGTTCAAGTCGGTGGCCGAGTCGCTGGAGTCGGTCGTCGCGAAGATGGGCCTGCAGAGCTTCGGCAAGAAGGGCGAGCCGTTCGACCCGGTGGTCCACGAGGCGCTGCTGCACAGCTACGCGCCGGACGTCACCGAGCCGACGTGCGTCGAGATCCTGCAGCCCGGTTACCAGTTCCGCGAGCGGGTCATCCGGCCCGCGCGCGTGGCGGTTGCCGAGCCGGCGGACCCGGCGGACGCGCCGGCAGGCGAAGCGGACAACGGCTGAGCACGGGGCTGGACACCACGAAGGGAGGCGGGGCGCCGTGAGTACGAAGGACTACCTGGAGAAGGACTTCTACAAGGTTCTCGGCGTCCCCAAGGACGCCGGCGCCGCGGAGATCAAGAAGGCGTACCGCAAGCTCGCCCGCGAGTACCACCCCGATGCGAACAAGGGGGACGTCAAGGCGGAGGAGCGGTTCAAGGAGATCTCCGAGGCCTACGACGTGCTCGCCGACGAGAAGCGGCGCAAGGAGTACGACGAGGCCCGCGCCTTGTTCGGCAACGGAGGGTTCCGTGCGCCGGGCGGGGCCGGCGCCGGCAACTTCCCGTTCGACTTGGGCGACCTGTTCGGCGGTGGTGCCGCCGGGCAGGGCGCCGGGGGCGCGGGGGCGGGCGGCATCGGCGACTTGTTCGGCGGCCTGTTCGGCGGCGGGCGTACGGGTGCGCGGCAGCAGCCGCCGCGGCGCGGCCAGGACGTCGAGTCCGAGGTCACGCTGAATTTCTCGGATGCGGTGGACGGCGCGACGGTGCCGATCCGGCTGACGAGTTCGGAGGCGTGCCGGCACTGCAACGGGACCGGCGCGGCGGCCGGGACGATGCCGCGGACGTGTCCGACGTGCAGCGGCACCGGGCAGACCAGCCGCAACCAGGGCGGGTTCGCGTTCTCCGAGCCGTGCCGGGACTGCAAGGGCCGCGGCCTGATCGTCGACGACCCGTGCATCGTGTGCCACGGCAGCGGGCGGGCCAAGAGCGCGCGCACCATGCAGGTGCGGGTGCCGGCCGGCGTGCAGGACGGGCAGCGGATCCGGCTCAAGGGCAAGGGTGCGCCGGGTGAACGCGGCGGGCCCGCGGGCGACTTGTACGTGGTCGTGCATGTGCGTCCGCATCCGGTGTTCGGTCGGAAGGGCGACAACCTGACGGTGACGGCGCCGGTGACGTTCCCCGAGGCGGTGCTGGGCGCCGAGGTGACGGTGCCGACGCTCGGCGGCGCGCCGGTGACGCTCAAGCTGCCGGCGGGTACCAAGAACGGAGCGACGCTGCGGGTCCGGGGCCGCGGTGCGGCCCGCAAGGACGGCACCCGGGGCGACCTGCTGGTCACGGTCGAGGTGCTGGTTCCGCAGGACCTCGATGCGAAGGCGCTGGAAGCGTTGGAGGCCTACCGGGTCGCCACGTCGACGGAGGACCCGCGCGCGAAGTTGATGGAAGCCGCGAAGGGAGCGTGACATGAGAGCGGACGGAGGGGGGCCGCGGGGCGGAGTTCCGGGCGGCCGCGGCGGGCTCGGGCCCGGCGGGCCGTACGAGCTGAACGATGTCACGCCGGTCTACGTGATCTCGGTCGCCGCCCAGCTGTCCGGTCTGCACCCGCAGACGCTGCGCCAGTACGACCGCCTCGGCTTGGTCTCGCCGGACCGGGCGGCCGGTCGCGGGCGGCGGTACTCCGCCCGCGACATCGTGCAGTTGCGCGAGGTGCAGCGGCTCTCCCAGGAGGAGGGCATCAACCTCGCGGGTATCAAGCGCATCCTCGAACTGGAGAACCACGTCGAGGCGTTGCGCATGCGCGTCGCCGAGCTGGAGGCGCAGGTCGCCGAGGCGGGCACGGTGCAGGCGCAGCGGGAGGCCGCGGTGCACGCGTCCTACCGGCGCGATCTGGTGCGGGTGCAGCCGCAGGGCACCGCGCTGGTGGTGTGGCGCCCGAAGCGGGGCCGCGGGGACTGAACCGGTGTCGCGCGTCGCTGCGGGGGTGGCGTGTGGGGCTGCCGGGTAACTCCGGGTCTCAGCGGGTGCCGAGCCGGTCGGCGGCGTCCGCGAACCAGGTGTCGACTTGGGTGCGGTCGTAGCCGCGCCGCACGATGGTGAGGCCGTTGGCCGCGCCGTCGGCCCGCAGTTGCGCGGTGTCGACGGTGGACCGGCTTCCGGCCAGGGCGCGTTGGACCTCGGCGACGCGGGCGTCGACTTGGGCGCGGTCGTAGCCGCGGCGGACGAGGTCGAACTCGGGGGATTCCGGGGGGTCCGGGGATTCCGGGGATGCGACGGATGAGGGCGCGGGTTCGGCGGAGGCCCGCCTGGCGGGGACCGCCGTCGGGTCGGTGTCCGTGCCGCGTTTCCACCACGCCATTGCCGATCTCCCGCCCGAGTGTGCCGCCGTGCGCCGGACCGGAGCGACTGTACGCCGCGGGGACGGTTGCCGGGAGGCCCGGTGCCGCCCGATGGTGGGTGCTCAGCCGCGGCCGAGCGTGCGCGTTACCCGGATCTCGATGACCACCCGGTCGGGGTTGGCGCGCGGCGTGCGGTAGCGCTCGGTGTAGCGGCGTTCGGCGTCGGCGACCGCGGCCGGGTCGTCGACGACCACGGCGATGCCTTCCAGGGTCGCCCAGCGGGCGCGGTCGACCTGGCAGACGGCGACCCGGGCGCCGGCCGGGCCCGCGGCGGCGACGTTGCGGGCTTTGCGGCTGGTGCGGCTGGTGATGACCCGGGCGATGCCGGTCTCCGCGTCGTAGGTCGCGCCGACCGGGACGACGTGCGGGGTGCCGTCCGGGCGGAGTGTGGTCAGCGTGCACAGGTGGTACTCGCGCCAGAAGGCCGCGTAGGCCTCGGAGGCGTCGGGCGACTCGGAAGCCTGGTCGGTTCCGGCGGGTGCGGTCGCGGCGGTGGTCATGCGGCGACGGTAACCGGGGCCTGCCGGGCGGCCGCCGCGGGGGTCGTCGGCGCCGGAAAATCGGGCCGTGTTTCTCTCCCTCCAGAAAGTTGAGCGGAATACACTCAACTTTGGCCGGCGTTGTTCCAGGCAGCAACGCAAACCCGTCGTCGTCAGCAAAGGAGTCGCGTCGCGCACATGGATGCCAACAAGCTCACCACGAAGGCCGCGGAAAGCCTGTCCACGGCGGTCCGCAAGGCGGCGGTGTCCGGGCACCCCCAGGTGGAGCCCGCGCATCTGCTCGCGGCCCTGCTCGAACAGCCCGAAGGCACCGCGGTGCCGCTCCTCGCCGCGCTCGGCGTCGACGCGGCCCGGGTGAAGGCCGAGGCCGACCGGGCGCTCGACCGGCTGCCCCGCGCCCAGGGCTCGACCGTGTCCGCGCCCCAGCTCGCCCGCGAGACGCTGGCCGCGCTGGAGGACGCCGGGAGCCGCGCCGACGCGCTCGGCGACGCGTACGTCTCGACCGAGCACCTGCTCGTCGGGGTCGCCGAGTCCGGCGGCGCGATGGCCGACCTGCTCAAGGCGCACGGCGCCGGGCCGCAGGCGCTCCTCGACGCATTCACCAAGGTCCGCGGCAGCGCCCGGGTGACGTCGCAGGACCCGGAGAGCACCTACCAGGCGCTGGAGAAGTACGGCCGCGACCTGACCCAGGAAGCCCGCGACGGCAAGCTCGACCCGGTGATCGGCCGCGACGCCGAGATCCGCCGCGTCGTCCAGGTGCTGTCCCGGCGTACCAAGAACAACCCCGTGCTGATCGGCGAACCCGGCGTCGGCAAGACCGCCGTCGTGGAAGGCCTCGCGCGGCGCATCGTGGCCGGCGACGTGCCCGAGTCGCTGCGCGGCAAGCGGCTGATCGCCCTCGATCTGGGCGCGATGGTCGCGGGCGCGAAGTACCGAGGCGAGTTCGAAGAGCGGCTCAAGGCCGTGCTGACCGAGATCAAGGACAGCGACGGCGAAGTCGTCACCTTCATCGACGAGCTGCACACCGTCGTCGGTGCGGGCGCGACCGGCGATTCGGCGATGGACGCGGGCAACATGCTCAAGCCCATGCTCGCCCGCGGCGAGCTGCGCCTGGTCGGCGCGACCACTCTCGACGAGTACCGCAAGCACATCGAGAAGGACCCCGCGCTGGAGCGCCGGTTCCAGCAGGTGCTGGTCGGCGAGCCGAGCGTCGAGGACACCATCGCGATCCTCCGCGGCCTCAAGAGCCGCTACGAAGCCCACCACCAGGTCCAGATCGCCGACGCGGCCCTGGTCGCCGCGGCCACCCTCTCGGACCGCTACATCACCGCGCGGTTCCTCCCCGACAAGGCGATCGACCTGGTCGACGAGGCCGCGTCCCGGCTGCGCATGGAGATCGACTCGTCCCCGGTCGAGATCGACGAACTCCAGCGCTCCGTCGACCGCCTGCACATGGAAGAGCTGGCGCTCGCCAAGGAGTCCGACCCGGCGAGCAAGGAGCGGCTGCAGAAGATCCGCCGCGACCTCGCCGACCGGCAGGAGCAGCTCAGCGGCCTGACCGCGCGCTGGCAGCAGGAGAAGGCCGGGCTCAACAAGGTCGGCGAGCTGAAGAAGCAGCTTGACGACCTGCGCGGCGAAGCCGAACGCGCCCAGCGCGACGGCGACTTCGAGTCCGCGTCGAAGCTGATGTACGGGCGGATCCCGGAGCTGGAGCGCGAACTCGCCGACGCTTCGCACACCGCGGAATCCACGGCGCCCGCGTCGATGGTCAAGGAGGAAGTCGGCTCGGACGACGTCGCGGACGTGGTGTCGTCATGGACCGGAATCCCCGCCGGGCGCCTCCTGGAAGGCGAACGCGGCAAGCTGCTGCGCATGGAGGACGAGATCGGCAAGCGCCTGATCGGCCAGAAGTCGGCCGTGGCGGCGGTGTCCGACGCGGTGCGCCGGGCCCGGTCCGGCATCGCCGACCCGGACCGGCCGACCGGCTCGTTCCTGTTCCTCGGCCCGACCGGCGTCGGCAAGACCGAACTCGCCAAGTCCCTGGCCGACTTCCTGTTCGACGACGAACGCGCGATGGTCCGCGTCGACATGAGCGAGTACGCCGAGAAGCATTCGGTCGCCCGCCTCGTCGGCGCGCCTCCCGGCTACGTCGGCTACGAGGAAGGCGGCCAGCTCACCGAGGCCGTGCGCCGCCGCCCCTACACGATCGTCCTGCTGGACGAGGTGGAGAAGGCGCACCCGGAGGTCTTCGACGTCCTGCTCCAGGTGCTCGACGACGGCCGCCTCACCGACGGCCAAGGCCGCACCGTGGACTTCCGCAACACGGTGCTGATCCTCACCTCCAACCTCGGCTCGCAGTTCCTCGTCGACCAGACGCTGGAACCCGCCGACCAGAAGGCGCGCGTCATGGACGTCGTGCGGATGGCGTTCAAGCCGGAGTTCCTCAACCGGCTCGACGACATCGTGGTGTTCGACGCGCTCGGCACCGGCGAACTCGCGCACATCGTCGACCTGTCCGTCGCCCGGCTCGGCGCCCGCCTGGCCGACCGCCGGATCAGCCTCACGGTGACCGACGCCGCCCGCGAGTGGCTCGCCCTGACCGGCTACGACCCGGCCTACGGCGCCCGCCCGCTGCGCCGCCTCGTGCAGACGTCCATCGGCGACCGCCTCGCCCGCGAACTCCTCTCCGGCGAGGTGTCCGACGGCGACACCGTCGTCGTGGACCTGGACGAGTCGCGCGACCAGTTGACGGTCACGCCGCAGCGGGAGAAAGCCGCGAAGACGCTGTAGCCCCGAGAACCGGTCGGGCCGTGAGGCAAACGCCTCGGGCCCGACCTTCTTTTGTGCACTCACTGTAAGAAAGATGCAGAAGTGTACAGTTGATACCTGACCGAGATACTGACGATTACCGAAGCCCGCGCCCAGTTCGGCACGTTGGTCCGGCGTGCGGCGCACGGCCACGAAGAGACCGTGATCACCGACCACGGCCACGTTGCGGCGGTGATCGTCAATGCCGCCGACTTGGCCGAGCTGCGGTACCAGCTCGAAGAGGCACGCGCCGTCGCGGACCACGACAAGAGTCGTGCCAAGGGAACAGCGTCCTTCCTGCCGCACGACGAAGTACGAAGGCGGCTGGGGTTGTGACGCATCGGGCGGTACCGCGTGATGGTCGGGATCGAGTTCGCGGGGCAGGTCGAGCGTGAGGTCGTGGACGTGCTCGCGGAACTCAAGCCGGGCCGGGAACTGCACACGAACGTGGAGTTCTGGGCGGGGGTGGTGATGGAGCTGTGCGGGCTGCCGCGGACGATGTTCACGCCGACGTTCGCGGCGAGCCGGGTCGTGGGGTGGACCGCCCACGCGCTCGAGCAGGCCGCGGACAGCAAGATCATCCGGCCGTCCGCGCGGTACGTCGGCCCGCCGGCGCCGCAGCCCGTCCCGGCCGTGCGTCGACCGGGAACCGCCGGAAAATCCGGGCGGGGGGTGTAACGCGGAGGGGCGAACGCCGCATCTCCGATATGTGACCACAGCGGGGGAGGCCCATGGCGGACCAGCCGCAATACCCCACGCCGTCCCGGCAGGAGCGGCGTGCCGCCGCGGACGCGGACTACCTGGAGTTTGCGGCCGCGCGCAGCCCGTCGATGATGCGGATGGCCTGCCTGCTGACCGGCGACTGGCATCTCGCGGAAGACCTCGTGCAGGAGACCCTCGGCAAGGTCTACGTCTCGTGGCGCCGGGTCAGCACGGCGGACTCGCCGAAGGCCTACGCCGACGCGATCCTCATGCGGACGTTCCTGTCCTACCGCCGCAAACGCAGCTCCGGCGAGCTGCCGACCGGGGACATGCCGGAAGGCGGCTACGAAGCCGACGACCCCGGCCTGCGCATGGCGCTGCTCGACGGCCTCGCGCGGCTCTCCGCCCGTGACCGTGCGGTGCTCGTGCTGCGGTACTGGGAGGACCGCTCCGTCGAGGAGGCCGCCCGGGCGCTGGACATGACCGCGCCCGCGGTACGCGTGCAGTCGCTGCGCGCGCTGCGGCGGCTCCGGGCCCTGCTGGGCGACCAGCTGCCGGAGCTTGCCCGGCGGTGAGCGGCCGCACGATCCGCTCTGCCAGGATCCGCTCGGATTCACCCAGATATGCCCGGATCCCCTGTGATCTGCCCAGATATGCCGCGTCCTGCACCCGCGGCGGGCAAGACGACCCGAACCACCCGACCTTCGGACCGGAAGACGGTGACTGTGCATGTCCGATCCCCGTACGCGAGGCGAACCGGTGCCCGGTGACCCCGCCGACCCGGTGGAGAGTGCCGCGGACCGGGAGTTCGCGGCCCTGCTGCCGGGCGCACTGCGCGGTGCGGCCGAGGCGTTTCCGCCGGTCGGGGTCGATCTGGCGGGGCGCGGGTGGACCCGCGGGCGGCGCCTGCGGCGGAACCGGAACCTGCGGGCCGGCGCGGCCGCCGCGGCGGTGGTGGCGCTGATCGGCGGCGGCGCGTACGCGCTCGGCGGGGTCGGCGGCCTGGGCGACGACCCGCCGGTTTCGGTGGCGTCCCAGGGGTCGGCGGTGCCCTCGTCGACGCCTGACGGGCCCGGTCCGATGACCGCGGACCAGCTGGTCGCGACGCTGAAGGGCGTGCTGCCTTCCGGCGGCACCGCGACCGCGGGCATCGGTCGAGGGACACAGCAGGACCCCACCGCGTACTACGCCGGAGGCTGGGCGGAGCTGCTCTACGGCAACGCCGACGGCGCGAGCCTGGTGCGGGTGTCCCTCACGAAGGCGTTCGGGCTCCGGTCCTGCGGGCCGGAGCAGGTCGAGCCGGGCATGAGCTGCGAGGCGACCCCGTTGCCCGGCGGGACGCTGATCACCATGCGGCGTGCCGTGCCCGGTCCCGCCGCCCGGAACGGCGCCGGGCAGGTGCGCGCCGAGTTCGTCCGACCGGACGGCTCGTCGGTCGTGGTCTCCGCGGTCGCAGTCGGGCAGAGCCCGGACGGAAAGTCCGCGCCGAAACTCGTCGTGTCGGCGGAGCAGGTCGCCGCCATGGCGCAGGACCCGGTGTGGCAGTCCGCCGCCGCATACGTGGCGCAGTCGACGTCCGCCGCCGACCCGCGTACCGCGAGCCTGGCCGCCGATGCCGGCGCGATGCTGAAGCTGCTGCGGTCCCGGCTCCCGCAGACGCTCACCACCACGGAGGAGTACCGGCAGCCGGGCTACGTCGCGCTCCAGCTCGACGACGGCAAGGGCGGGTCGTTCCTGGGCGTCAATGTGCGGGAGGGGCAATTCGGGGGTCCCGCCCTCACGTGCGCTTCCCACGCGATTTCGTGCACGTCGTCGATGCGCCCGGACGGCACGCGGTTGAACGTCATGGAGGTGCCCAACGACAAGGCGGGGACCTGCCGCGTGTGGCTGACCGAGGCACAGCGGGCCGACGGCATGGTCGTCAGCGTGCGGCTGGTCGGCTCGTCGGCGGAGGCGCTGGCCCCGACCCGGCTGTCCCCGATCCTGACGCCCGAGCAGCTTCGCGAGCTGGCCGCCGATCCGGCCTGGGCGACGCTGCCACAGGTCACCACTCCCGGCCGGTGACGGGGGTGGAGACCTGAGGCGCCCGCACCCCGCACCCCGCGGCCCTCAGCCGCCCTCAGGCACCCTCACTCAGAGTCCCGGTGCACCGTCTCCGGGGCGAAGCCCGGCAGGCACACCGCGATGTAGTCGGCGCCGTCCTCGCCGCGGGTGCTGTAGCGGACCCACTCGCCCGCTTTGGTGTGGATCCCCTGCCCGGCGGCGACCTCCCGGACGCCGCCCGCGTACTCGACGGTCAGCACGCCGCGCAGCACCACCGTGTACTCGTCGAACTCGGGCGTCTGCCCCGGTTCTTCCCAGCCGCCCGGCGAGGACATGTGGGCGATGCTCACGCCCCCCTCGCCGGTGTTGACCCGGCCGACGTACTCGCGGATGACCTTCGGAATGTTGCCCGCGGCCTCGACGACCGTCGGCTTCTCGATGAATTTCGGCATGCCGCCATCTTCACCCGAAGCCGGGGAAAACCGTTGGCTGGGTGCTCTGTCCGGGTGTCACCCTGCGGGCATGTCCACACTGAAGGTCACCGCGGAGCGGTTGACCGTGCACACCCATCCGAACGCCGACGCACTGGAGCTCGCGCAGGTCGGCCTCTACCGGGCTGTCGTGGCCAAAGGGCACTTCCGGGACGGCGATTGGGCCGTCTACATACCCGAGCAGTCCGTGCTCCCGGACCCGCTCGTCGACGAACTCGGCCTCACCGGCAAGCTCGCCGGGTCGGCGCACAACCGGGTCAAGGCGATCCGGCTGCGCGGCGAACTCTCCCAGGGCATCGTCTGCCGGCCGCGTGCCCTCGACGGTGTGGACCTGGCCGCCGCGCACGCCGAAGGGCGCGACTTCGCCGCCGAACTCGGCATCGTCAAGTGGGCGCCGCCGATCCCCGTGCACATGAGCGGCGACGTCGCGTCCGCCGCCGACCTGCTGCCGTGGATCGACATCGAGAACATCAAGCGCTACCCCGGCATCTTCGCCGCGGGCGAGCCGGTGGTCGCCACCGAGAAGATCCACGGCACGGCCTGCCTGTACACGCGCACCCCGGACGGCGAGTTCGTCTCGTCCAAGGGGTTCGGTGCGAAGAACCTCGCGCTCAAACGCGACGAGAAGAACCTGTACTGGCGGGCGGTCCTCGGCCACCGGGTTCCGGAGGCCGCGGCCAAGCTCGCGGCGATCTTCGGCGCGGAGCGCGTCGGGATCTTCGGCGAGGTCTACGGGCAGGGCGTCCAGGACCTCGCCTACGGTGCCAAGGCCACCGCGGAGCTGCCCGGCTACGCCGTGTTCGACGTGTCGTTCTCCGACGCGACCGGCGCGGTGCGCTGGGTCGACGCCGAAGACCTCGCGGGCGTCCTGGCCGGCCTGTCGGTCCGCCTGCCGACCGTGCCGCGGCTGTATGCCGGGCCGTACGACGAGGCGGCGCTGGTCGCGCTCGCGGACGGCCGCGAGACGGTGTCCGGGACCGCCGCGCACCTGCGCGAAGGCGTCGTAGTGCGGCCCGCCCGCGAGCGGCGCAGCGACGTCACCGGCTCGCGGGCGATCGGCAAGCTGGTGTCCGACGCCTACCTGACCCGCAAGGGCGGCACCGAGTACGAGTGAGCCGCGCCCGGCCGCAGGGGGCCGGCTCGTGCACGTCCGGGCAACGCCCGGTGACGGCGTGTGAGCGGACTCACGGTGCGTCCCGACATGGGGGAGGATGGCCGTGAGACGTCAGCAGAGGAAGACTGAGGAAGACATGAGCATCGACCCGTCCTCGATCCCGAGTGCCAACTTCGTGCCCGCGGCCCCGGTCATCCGGCCGAGCCAGGAGCTGATCAAGCAGGTGCTGACCGAGCTGGAGGTCAACCACTTCGTCGACGAAGAGGGCGATATCGGCGCGCCGTGGGAGGGCTTCCGGATCTACTTCATGCTCAAGGGCGAGAAGTCCGAGATCTACACGATCCGGATGTTCCTCGACCGCGAGTTCGACGTGACGGACAAGCCCCGGGTGCTGGAGATCCTGGACGACTGGCACCGCCAGTACTTCTGGCCCAAGGCCTACACCCACGTCCACGACGACGGCCGGCTGCGCATCATCGCCGAGTCCCAGCTCGACCTGGAGCCCGGCATCAACCGCGAGCTGTTCGTCTTCACCACGCGTGCCTGGATCAGCACGTGCATCTCGTTCAACCAGTGGCTCAACGCGCAGCTCCCCCCGGCGGAGACCCCGGAGGCCTGACCGCACGCAGTCCGCAGTCCGCAGTCCGCAGCCCCGGCGCCGCCGAGCGCCGGGGCCGCGGTGCGTCCGCAGGCCGTTCGACGGTGCCTGCGGGGCTTTGCCGAGCCGTTTGCCGGGCTCTCGGGCGGAGCGGTCAGTCGTCGGTGACGCGGAGTGACGCCACCAGGGCTTCGACGGCGGCGTCGTAGCGGGCGTCGAGGCCGTCGGTGTTCACCGTCAGCGGGAGGTCGGCGATCCACCAGACCCGCGTGGTGAACGTCGTGCCGCCGCCGCATCCCACTTCCCATGCGCGGAAGGCCGCGGTGCGGCCCGCCACCGGGCGCGACTCCGAGGTGACGATCTTCTGGGAGCGCGGGTGCGACATCGGGCCGACCGATCCGGCCGCGTAGCAGTACGGAGCGATGGCGTCGTCGTGCCAGCCGTCGTCGGCGTCGATCGCCTCCGCGTTCGGCCAGGCCTTCTTGTGCAGCGATATCGTCACGCCGCCCGGCGAACAGCCGTCCACCGTGCGGTTCGTCGGCGGGCGCACGCAGATGCGCCGGTTGTCCCGCGGCCCGGACGGACCGGTCACCGTCCAGCCGTCGGGCACCCGCACGGTGACCTCGCCGTCGATGCCGGCGGTCCGGCCTTCCGGCGCGGGCCCCTCCGGGGCCGCCGACGGGCCCTGCGCGGCGGCCGTGCTCGCGGGCGGCTGCACCGGCGGCGTGGGCGTATCGCTCGGCGAGGCCGCCACCACCCGGCTCGGGGACGGCCCGGGGTGCGCGGGGCCGGCCGACGTCGCGGTGCCGACGACGACCGCCGCCACCGACGCGGCAACGAGCAGCGGAAGTCCGGCCCGGCGCACGGTCCGCAGCCGGCGGCGTGCCGCACACGCGCCGTCGTCCGCGGCGGCCGGGGGCGCGGGCGGGCGCAGCGCGCCGGGCGCGACGAGCTCGGCCCGCTCCTTCAGCGCCGCGGCGAGCAGGAGTTCGACCGGCGTCGCAGGCCTCTCCTCCGCGGCCTCCGCCGCTCGGTCGTCCGGCGTTCCGTTCATGGCTGCGCCTCCAGCGCCTTCTCCAAGGAATCCAAAGCCCTGCTGGCGGTGGATTTGACGGTGCCCCGGGACAGGCCCAGGGCATCGGCTATCTGGGCTTCGCTCATGTCGGACCAGTAGCGCAGCACGAGGACTTCGCGCTGCCGTTCGGTCAAATTCCCCAACGCCGCCAGGACGCGGCGGTGTTCGTCGGACAGCAGAACGGCGTCCTCGGCGGAGCCGGCGTCGGGCTCGTGGGGCGGAGTGTACGCACGTGCGGTGCGCCGCCGCCGCAGAGCCGAGCGGCCGAGGTTGACGACGCTGGTGCGCAGGTAGGCAAGGGCGTTGTCGACGTCGTCGAGGGTCTCGCCGTGCCGCGAGTACAGCGCGGTGAAGGCGTCCTGCACGATGTCCTCGGCCAGCGCCTGGTCGTCGACGAGCAGGACGGCCAGCCGCACCATGGCGAGGCGTTGGGCGTGGTACAGCTCGGTCAGGGTGGGGCGTGGTGGCGCCGCGTCGTCCGGGGTGCCGCGCAGCAGCCGGAACCGGCCGCGGCGGCTCCGCGGCTCCGGGTTCCGGTCCGGGGCGGGCACACCCGATGTCGCGTCCCGTCCGGGAATGCTCAACAGCGCCACCAGTCCCCCGTTTCCTCGTGCTGTGCGACGTACGTGGCGGTCGGCGCGCCCCCGGCGCCGTCGGCCTCCCACATGGGGAGACGTCCGAGGGACGCCGGGGTTGCGCCGCGACCGTGCCCGGCTCAGCTCTGCGGCCGCCGCCGCGCCCGCGACGCGGTGACGGCACCCGCGCCGGCGAGGACCAGCAGGCCTCCCGCACCGACGAGCGCCGGGGTGTCGCCGGAGGCGCCGGTCTTGGGGAGGGCGCCGGTGGGGACGGTGGTGGGGGTGGTGACGACGGAGACGTTGTCGGTGCGGGATTGGGTGGATCCGGGCTTGGAAGTGTCGGGGTCGGTGCCCGACGCGAGGAGGCGGAGCGTTGCGTCGGTGGGCTTGGGGGCGTCGTAGCCCGACCCCATGCCGAACTGCAGGTAGAGATTCCGTAGTGCCGCGGGGGCGGAGTCCTTGACGGTCACCCGCACGTCGGCCGACGACGTCTGGTGCGGCTTCCCTCCCGGGTGGGGGACGCCGACGTAGAGGACACCCGGCGCGTACTGGGTCACCGTGAGCCGGGCGTACGTCCCATCGGCGGCACGCCGTTCGACGACGACGTCGTCGGGAGTGAAACCGGGTGCCGAGATGTGCTGGGGATCGTCGCCGTTTCCGATGAACAGCCCGGTGTTCCCGAGCGGCCGGAAGTCGGTGTCGGTGGGGTTGCCGACGGACAGGGACACGGGGAACGGGCGACCGCGGACCGCACTGCTCGGCAGACCCGACAGCGACAGCTTCAGACGCTCCATGTCGGTGACGCCGTGAACGAGTTCGAACGCCTGTGTGGCCTGGCTTCCGCCGGCCTCGTTGACGCCGACGGTCAGGCTGCCCTCGGTGGTGACTCCGCCGGTGAAGCCGCCGAACGTGATCGCCAAATCCACGGTCGACACGGAACCCGGGTGCCCGCCGCCGGAGACGACCACCGGGGCCGAGAAGGTCCCGGATCCGGATCGGGTGAAGACCACCTTCGTGCTGAGGCCGCCCGGCTGCCGGTAGCTTCCGGTGATCCGGCCGTCGAACTTCTCGTGGACGTTCACGACGGCGCGCAGCGGGATGCGGCCCACCTCGACCGAGGACGTGTTGGTGACGGTGATCTTGGCGTGGACGGTCGAGTCCGCCGAGACCGTGGACGGGAACGCGAGCTTGACGCGGACGCCTTCGTAGTACTTCGCGTCCTCCTTGGGCGTTTCCTCCTTGGGCCCGTCGGTGCCCTCGGGCTCCGTCGTGCCCTTCGGCGGCGCCTCGTCGGACGGCTTCTCCGGGGTCTTGGGGGACTCCGAACCGGCAGGCTTCCCGGGGGTCTTGGGGGTGTCGTCGGTGGCGGGCGCGGCGGTGGTCCCGGGTGCCGGGGTGTCCGCCGTCGGCGTCGCGGCCGCGTCGGACGGCGCCGTGCTGGTCGACGGGTTCGGCGCGGCGCCGGCCGTGCCCGGCGCGAGCAGCGGTGCGGCGCATGCGAGCAGCAGCGCCACGGCTGCTCCCGGCAGGCGGCACTTCACAGAGAATCGGGACAAAAAGGTCACAGGCATGACGCGGCTCCCCCTGGAACGACGTTCGGTGCGACAACGCGGAGCGGAGATCCCGCTCGCTCGAGAAGGGGCGCTCCCGCCCCGTGCTCTCACTCGTACAGACGTCCGTCCCCGGGCGGGGTTGCGCCCCGCCCGGAGACTTTTTCCGTGAGTCTCGGAGACGCGGTCAGCGCAGCGTCGCGAGGCGTTCGGCGGCCTCGGTCAGCACGGACTCCCGCTTGCAGAAAGCGAACCGCACGAGCGGGCGGCCGATCTTCTGCGACTCCTCCGTGTCGTCGAAGAAGACCTTCTCCGGAACCGCGACCACGCCGCACAGTTCGGGCAGCCGACGGCAGAAGTCGAGGCCGTCGTCGAAGCCGAGCGGGGTGATGTCGGTGGTGACGAAGTACGTGCCGCGCGGCCGGTAGACGGTCAGCCCCGCGGCCTCCAGGCCGGCCGCCAGGATGTCCCGCTTGGTGCGCATGTCCGCGGTGAACTCGGCGAAGTAGGCGTCGGGCAGGCGCAGGGCCGCGGCCACCGCGGGCTGGAACGGGCCGCCGGACACGTAGGTCAGGAACTGCTTGGTGGTGCGGACCGCGGCGACCAGTTCCGGCGACGCGCACACCCAGCCGATCTTCCAGCCGGTGAAGGAGAACGTCTTGCCCGCCGAGCTGATGGTGACCGTGCGCTCCCGCATGCCGGGCAGGGTGGCGAGGGGGATGTGCTCGCCTTCGAACACCAGGTGTTCGTAGACCTCGTCGGTGATGACCAGCAGGTCGTGGGCGACGGCGAGTTCGGCGACCGCGGTGAGTTCCGCGCGGGTGAGGACGGCGCCGGTGGGGTTGTGCGGGGTGTTGATCATGAGGACGCGGGTGCGCGGGGTGATCGCGGCGCGCAGCGCGTCCACGTCCAGGCCGAACGCGGGCGGGCGCAGCGGGATGCCGACGCGGACGCCGCCGGCCATCGCGATGCAGGCGGCGTACGAGTCGTAGAACGGTTCGAGCGCGACGACTTCGTCGCCCGGCTCGACGAGGGCGAGCAGGGCGGCGGCGATGGCCTCGGTGGCGCCGGTGGTGACGAGGACTTCGGTGTCCGGGTCGAACGTCTGGCCGTGGAAGCGCTGCCGGTGTTCGGCGATCGCCTGGCGCAGGTCGGGGTAGCCGGGCCCGGGCGCGTACTGGTTGTAGCCGCCGCGCAGGGCTTCGACGGCCAGTTCGCGGACCGCGTCCGGGCCGTCGGTGTCGGGGAAGCCCTGGCCGAGGTTGATGGAGCCGGTGGCGGCGGCGAGCGCGGACATTTCGGCGAAGATCGTCGTGCCGAGCCCGTCCAGACGTCGGTTCAACAGCGGTCGGCCCACGGAGGCACCTCTTCCTGTCTTCCTGGTGGTTGTTCCTGGCGGTCGTCCGGTTCCGGGCCCGGTTCGGCGTTATTCCGGTCAGGTCCGGTCCGGGGCGAAAGGTGTCACCCGCACGAGTGAACATCTTTCACCGTCAAGGGTGACGACGGGTACGCGGCCAGCCCCTACCGTGAAACGAGCTTCCCGGGCCCGAAGCCACGGCCCGGCCGCGGGCGCCTCACACCGCCCGGGTCGGCCGCCCCGTTCGCGGCTCGCAGCCCCATCCGCCCCTCAGCCCCTGTGCGTAAGCGATGCATGCCGAATTAAGCACCACGTACTCCGACACCCGCGCCGACGCCCTCGGCTGGTTCCTGGGCCTGCGGCCGCTGCACCCACTGGCCGTCCGCACCCTCGACCTCGGCGACGCGCACCTCGAGCTGCGCCTGCTCGGCGCCTCGCACCAAGTGTTGGTGCGCGCGCCCGCGGGCCTGTGCTCGGAGACGGTCGCGTGCCTCGGCGAGGCCCGCACCCCGCTGCCCGCCCGGGCCGCGCAGAGCGTCGACGGCTGGGACTACGAGTTCACGTCGCTTGCCGAGCACTTGCCGCGCGACCGGTTCAGCGCGCGGGTGCGCGAACTGGTCGCCGAGGTCGACGCGCATCCCGGCGGCCTCATCGGCGCCTACCCGGGCTTCCCGGACGCGGTCACCGCGATAGTCGCGGACCGCCGCGACGGCGTGCTGCGCTGGTCGACCTGGCACACGTACCCCCAGGAAGGGCGCATCGTCAGCACCCGCAGCCGCGCGGCGTGAGCGCCCCCGCGACCGGGCCCGGAGCCCCCGGCACGTCCGTCCGCCCGACGGGCCGGCACCGCCGCGCGACCGCGGAGACGCCGCCCGGTCCGGACACCGCCGTCCGCTCCCCGTGCTCCGAAGCCGACGCCGAACCCGCGACCGACCTGCCGCTGCCGCCCTCGGTCGCACGCTGGGTCGTGCTCGCCGCCGTGCTCGTGTGCTCGGCGTGCGGCCTCGTCTACGAACTCGCACTCGTCGCCTTGGGCGGCCAGCTCCAGGCCGATCCAGTGGCCGAGACGTCGGTCGTGCTGTCCGTCATGGTCTTCGCGATGGGCCTCGGCGCGCTCGCCGCCAAGCCGTTCCACGCCCGGCCCGCCGAGATGTTCGCGCATGTCGAGGCCGCGCTCGCGGTGGTCGGGGGCACGTCCGTCCCGGTCGTGCACGCCGCCGCGCAGGGCCCCGGGCTGTACCGGCCCGCGATGATCGCGGTGTGCCTCGCCACCGGCATGCTCGTCGGCGCGGAGATCCCGCTGCTGATGACGCTCGTCCAGCGGATCCGCCGCCAGGACGCCGGCCACGCGGTGGCCGACCTGTTCGCCGCCGACTACGTCGGCGCGCTCGCGGGCGGACTGCTGTTCCCGTTTCTGCTGCTGCCCGCACTCGGCCAGGCCGGCACCACGGCCGTCGTCGGCGGCACGAACGCCCTCGTCGGCACCGGTGTGGTGCTGTGGCTGTTCCGCGCCGACCTCGGCGCCCGCGCCCGCGCCCGCGTGTGCGCCCTGGTCGGCGCCGCGCTGCTGGTGCTCGCCGCGGTCGCCGCCTACGGACCCGCGCCCGCGGCCGCGACGCGCAAAGCCGACGCGGCGAAGTGCTCGTACTCCTGTAGTACTGGTGCGTAGGCTGCCTCTGATATCGCAGATATCGCACAGATGTGCTTCCCCGCCCGGGGTCCCGCGGGGCGCGCACGCTGTGCCCGCGCGCGGAGGAGGCTGACGAACCGATGGTTTACGAGGTCGTGGTGCCGATCCCGGTCCGGCTGGTCTGGAGCGTGTTCCACGACCCGGCCAGGCTCGCCGACTGCGTGCCGGGCTGGTCCGACGACGCGCCGCCGCGCAAGACCGGCGACGGCGCCGCCCTGACCGGGCGGCTGCGGCTGCGGGCCGGCAGCACCACCATCACCTACCGCGGCTCGGCGTCGGTCACCGAAGCCGAAGACCTGCCGCTGGCCGTCGCGATCACCGCCGAAGGCATCGAGGCGCGCGGCGAAGCCCCGGTCAAGGCCCTGCTGACCATCCGCCTGGACGACGCCGGCACCGACACCAAGCTCGTCTTCGACGGGTCGCTCACCGCCCAGGGCCGCACCGCCGAACTCCCGCCCGTGCAGCTCGCCGCCGCGCTGCGCCGGGTCGCCGACCGGTTCGCGTCCGCGCTCGCCGAGGAACTCGCCCCGGTGCGCGACCAGGAGACGCCCGACACGGTCCCGGACCGCCAGGCCGCGCCGCGCGCGGCCGCCGAACCGCGTCCGGTGGTCGTCGCCGCGGCCGAACCCGAGCCGCCGCGCCCGGGCCTGCGGCGCTTCGCCCGCCCGGCCCTCGCGGCCTTGGTGGTGCTGCTGCTCGTCCGCGTGCTGCGCCGCCGATCGCAGGGCCTACGCTCTTCCGCATGAGTTCCGACCGTGCTGCGCTGCTCGCCCAGATCAAGGACAAGGCCGTCGTGCACGGCCGCGTCACGCTGTCTTCCGGCAAGGAAGCCGACTACTACGTCGACCTGCGGCGCGTCACCCTCGACGCCGAGGCCGCGCCGCTCGTCGGCCGCGTGATGCTGGACGCCGCCGCGGACCTGGACTTCGAGGCGGTCGGTGGACTCACACTCGGCGCCGACCCGGTCGCCGCCGCCATGCTGCACGCCGCCGCGGCGCAGGGCCGCAAGCTCGACGCCTTCGTGGTCCGCAAGACCGGCAAGGCGCACGGCCTCCAACGCCGCATCGAGGGCCCGGACGTGGCCGGCCGCCGCGTCCTCGCCGTCGAGGACACCTCCACCACCGGCGGTTCGGTTCTCACCGCCGTCGAGGCGCTGCGCGAGGCGGGCGCCGAGGTTGTCGGCGTCGCCGTCATCGTCGAACGGGGCGCCGCCCCGGCCATCGCCGAGGCCGGCCTGCCGTACATCACGGCCTACACCCTGGCCGACCTGAACCTGGGCTGACCCGCCCGGTCCCGACGGGACCGGTCCGCCGCACCGGCGGACGCCGCAGCGCCCCCGGCCGGAACTCCGGCCGGGGGCGCTGTGGTTGAACGGGCTGTGACGTGCGGCGAGCGCGGTGGTGCGGGCTGCGGGGTCAGCGGGCGCGGTGGCTGACCGGGCGCTCGGTCTGCTCGGCGGCCGGGGGGCCGCCTTCGCCGCGCTTCTTCGCCTTCCGGTCGCGGATGACCTCGATGATGATCGGCAGCAGCGAGATCACCACGATCAGCGCGATGCCGGGCAGCAGGTACTTGTCGATGCTGTCGCCGATCGCGTCGCCGAGGAAGTAGCCGGCCAGGATGATGCCGACCGTCCAGATGACGCCGCCGACCACGTTCCAGACGAAGAACTTCTTCGCGGGCATCTCCAGGACGCCGGCGACCGGGTTCAGGAACGTGCGCACGATGGGGATGAAGCGGGCCAGGACGACGGCCTTCGCCGGGCCGAACTTCTCGAAGTAGTACTCCGCCTTGTCGACGTACTCCTTCTTGAAGAGCTTCGAGTTCGGCTTGTTGAACATCTTCGGCCCGGCCTTGGCGCCGATGAGGTGGCCGAGTTGGGCGCCGGCGATCGCGCACAGCGGTGCGCCGATGAGCATCGCGGGCAGCGACAGGCTCGTGCCGACGATTTTCTCGGCCGAGCTGGATGCGGCGACTCCGGCGAGGAAGAGCATCGAGTCACCCGGGAAGAAGAACCCGACCAAGAGGCCGGTCTCCGCGAAGATGATCACGAGGATGCCGATGAGTCCGAACGTCGAGATGAGTGACGTGGCGTCGAGCACGTTCACAGCAAGGGAGTCCACCCGGGCAGAGTAGCCGCCATTCCCGGGCCCGGTGGTAGCCGGTGCACCCCCGGGAGCATCGTCGGGGTGACTCCATGGAGGGATTCGCCCTGGTCAAGGGTAGGTAAAGAGACTTAAAAGTCGAGGGAAAAATCTTCCGGAGGAGTGCCGGCATGGAACGACTGGTGGTCATCGGCGGCGACGCCGCGGGAACGAGCGCGGCCTCGCAGGCCCGCCGCAGGCGCGGCACCGGCGACCTGGAGATCGTCGTGCTGGAACGCGGCTCCTACACCTCCTACTCGGCGTGCGGAATCCCGTACTGGGTCGGCGGCTTGGTGGACGGGCCCGACGCGCTCATCGCCCGCGCCCCCGAAGTGCACCGCGCCCGCGGCCTCGACGTGCGGCTGGGCACCGAGGCCGAAGGCATCGACCTCGACAAGCGCGAGGTCGCGGTCCGCGACACCGCCACCGGCGAGGCCGCCCGCATCGGCTTCGACCAGCTCGTCGTCGCCACCGGCGCGACGCCCAAGCGCCCGCCGGTGCCGGGTATCGACGCGGACGGCGTCTTCGGCGTCCAGACCCTCGACGACGGCCGCGCCCTCATCGACGGCCTCGCCCCGCACCGGCGCCGGGCCGTCGTCATCGGCGGCGGCTACATCGGCATCGAAATGGCCGAGGCCATGAAGGAACGCGGCCTGGACGTCGTGGTGCTCGACCGCGGCGCCCAGCCGATGTCCACGCTCGACCCCGACATGGGCGTCCTCGTGCACGAGCAGATGGAAGCGATGGGCATCGACGTGGTCGCCGGCGCCGACGTCCAAGGCGTGGAGACCGGGCCGGACGGATGGGTGCGCGCCGTCGTCACCGCCGACGGGACCCACCCCGCCGACCTCGTCGTGCTCGGCACCGGCGTCCGCCCCGCGAGCGAACTGGCCCGCGATGCCGGGCTCCCGCTCGGCGACAGCGGCGGCATCCGCACCGACCTGCGCATGCGCGTCTGGGGCCGCGACCCCCGGCACGACGGCATCTGGGCGGCCGGCGACTGCGTCGAGGTGCTCAACCTGGTGTCCGGACGCTTCCAGCACGCTGCCCTCGGCACGCACGCCAACAAGCAAGGACGCGTCGTCGGCATGAACATCGGCGGCGAGTACGCCACGTTCCCCGGCATCGTCGGCACCGCCATCAGCAAAGTGTGCGACCTGGAGATCGCCCGCACCGGGCTGCGCGAGAAGGACGCCGACGCGGCGGGCTTCGTGTACGAGACCGCCACCATCGAGTCCACCGGCCGGGCCGGCTACTACCCGGGCGCCGACAAGATGACCGTCAAGATGCTCGCCGAGCGTGCCAGCGGGCGGCTGCTCGGCGTCCAGATCGTCGGCCGGGACGGCGCCGCCAAACGCATCGACGTCGCGGCGGTCGCCCTCACCGCACGCATGACCGTCGAAGACCTCACCGCGCTGGACCTCGGATACGCGCCGCCGTTCTCGCCGGTCTGGGACCCGATCCTCGTCGCCGCCCGCAAGGCCGCGCAGAAGGTCGCCCAGTAGGTCGGCCCAGTAGATCGCACAGTAGGCCGTCGGATGGGCCGTCGGATGGGCCGTTGAGTGCGCCGTCGGCTGGGCCGTCCGGTTGGCAGCGGAGCGCCCCGGGCGGCAATCGGAGGTGGCGCGCGGCCGACGGGTGGGTGTAGGTGCCGGGGCCGGTCTGCCAGGATGGGCGGCAGCGGTGATACGGCCATCCGTGTCGAAACCCTCATATCCGCCGCAGGCTCGTTCACAAGGAGCTAACGCATGCCCATCGCAACTCCCGAGGTCTACGCCGAGATGCTCGACCGGGCGAAGGCCGGCCGATTCGCCTACCCGGCGATCAACGTGACCTCGTCCCAGACCCTGAACGCCGCCCTGCGCGGCTTCGCCGAGGCGGAGAGCGACGGCATCATCCAGGTGTCCACCGGTGGTGCGGAGTTCCTCTCCGGCACCACCGTCAAGGACATGGTCGTCGGCTCGGTCGCCTTCGCCGAGTACGCGAAGGTCGTCGCCGAGAAGTACGCGGTCAACGTCGCGCTGCACACCGACCACTGTCCGAAGGACAAGCTGGACGGCTTCATGCGTCCGCTGATCGACATCTCCGCCGAGCGGGTGAAGAAGGGCCAGGACCCGCTCTTCCAGTCGCACATGTGGGACGGCTCGGCCGTGCCGCTCGACGAGAACCTGGCGATCGCGCAGGAGCTGATCGCCAAGTGCGCCGCCGCGCGCATCGTCATGGAGCTGGAGATCGGTGTCGTCGGCGGCGAGGAAGACGGCGTCGACAACGAGATCAACGACAAGCTCTACACGACCCCCGAGGACGCGCTGAAGACCGTCGAGGCCATCGGCCTGGGCGAGAAGGGCCGCTACATGCTGGCCGCGACCTTCGGCAACGTGCACGGCGTCTACAAGCCGGGCAACGTCGTCCTGCGCCCGTCGATCCTCAAGGACATCCAGGACGCGGTCGCCGCCAAGTACGGCCAGGACAAGCCGTTCGACCTGGTGTTCCACGGCGGTTCCGGCTCGCTGCTCGAAGAGATCCGCGAGGCTGTCGACTACGGCGTCGTCAAGATGAACGTCGACACCGACACGCAGTACGCCTTCACCCGCCCGATCGCGGACCACATGCTCCGCAACTACGACGGCGTGCTGAAGGTCGACGGCGAGGTCGGCAACAAGAAGCAGTACGACCCGCGTTCCTACGGCAAGGCCGCCGAGACCTCGATGGCCGAGCGTGTCATCGTCGCCTGCCAGGACCTGCGTTCCGCGGGCACCCGCATGAAGTGAACCCGGTCGCGGATCGCATGATCCGATAACGGTCGGAAACGTGGACCGGCCCGGCACCCTCCGAGGGCGCCGGGCCGGTCCGCGTTCGCACGCGTGGGCGGCAACGGCCGTGAACTAGCCGCGCTGCCAGGGCAGGCGGTGTGGCGCCACCGGCGGCTTCCGCAGATCCCGGTGCGCGGGCTGGACGTTCGGCGCCGTACTCCCGGCCGGGTGCTCGCCCGCGGCCGGCTTCCGGTCGGTGCCCTTGCTCCCCGAACTGCCGTCCGCGCAACCCGACGCCGAGGCCAGGCCGACGGTCACGACGAGCGCGGCGAGCACGGTCGCGACGCGGGTGCGGCGGTGCCGCGTGTCCATGGATCCCCCTGGGTCCCCCGGGAGACGGCCGACGGCCGTCCACAAGGGGAAGACGATAGCGCTCCGGCGAATGCCGGGCGACAAGGCAGGATGGGGCCATGACGATCGACCAGAACCTGTTCGGCGGCCCCGACCCCACGCTGCTGCCCGAGGACCCCGCGAACGAACTCCTCGACGGCGGCGCCGATCCCGTCGACGTGGCCGCGAAGTACCCGGCCTCGTCCGCCGCGTGGGCCGCGCTCGCGGACCGCGCGTTCGCCGCGGGCCACCCCGTCGAGTCCTACGCCTACGCCCGCACCGGCTACCACCGCGGCCTCGACGCCCTGCGCCGCGCGGGCTGGCGCGGCCACGGCCCCGTCCCGTGGGAGCACGAGCCCAACCGCGGCTTCCTCACCGCGCTGCACGCCCTGGCCCGGGCCGCCGGGGCGATCGGCGAAGAGGAGGAAGAGGTCCGCTGCACGCTGTTCCTGCGGGAGAGCAGCCCGACGGCGGCGGACGCGCTGCAGGGCTGACCGGCGGCCGACCCCGGCCGACCCCGGCCGGCACCGGTTCACGCAGATCCGCGCCGCCGCGCGCCGGCCTGCGTCAGGCCGGCGGCTCCGGCACGTACAAGCGCCATGCCGCCGGCCGCACGGTCCACGTGCGTAGCCGCACCGGGCCGGTGGTCAGGGTGTCCGCCTCGTAGGTGAAGTCCGGCCCGCACACGGTGATCTCCCGGGCCCGGACGTGCAGGCGCCGGGTCGGGGTCTCGTCCGCGCCGCGAGTCTGCGCGGGCAGCCCGAACCGCCCGGCACCGGGGGAGCCGGTCACCGACACCGCGGCGGTGCCCGGCGTGATCGTGGTCAACCGTTCCTGCGCGGCCGCGGGCGGCATCCCGCCGTCGCCGTTCGCGCCGCCCACCGGGGGCCCCGCCGAACTGTCGCAATCGTCACATCCGACGTGCACCGCGAACACCGGGCGGTCCACGTCGGCGATGACCCGGCCGTCCGCCTCGATCCGCAGCCGCTGCCCGGTCGGCCCGACGGCCGCCGACACGCTGTGCGCCGCGCGGTCCCAGATCGACCGCAGCGCCCGCCGCGCGACCGCGCCCGCGGGGGCCGCCGTGCGGGTCGCGCGGACCCCTTCGCCGATCCGCACCGAGCGCAGCGCGACGCCGCCGAGATCGTCCGTCAGGAGGTCCAGGCACCGCTCCCGATCGCCGAGCGCGACCCGGGCCGCCTTGGCCGGTTCCGCCGGAAGGCCCAGCGCACGGGCCAGATGGCCGCCTCCCGACGCGCCCGGGCGGGTGTCGACCGGGACGACGCCCAAGGGGGTCCCGGAGAGCTCTCCGTGCCGCTCCAGGACGCGCACCACGGCGTGCATCCCGCCGTCGCCGCCGACCAGCACGACACGCCGCCGGCCACGCCGGACCAGGGCCCTTTCCAGCTCCGCGGCATCGGAGGGGACGACGATCTTGGCGGGTGCCGCGGCCCGCAAAACGTCCAGCGCGACCCGGACCGACTCGCCGTCCACCGAGCGTGCCGCAGGGTCCGTGATCACGAGCAGCGCGCGCTCGGCCGACACCGGTCGTCCTTCCTCAGGTAACCTCTCCCCGCAAGAGCCCCTTGCGCACAGGCGTCAAGGGGCTTGGACTTTCCGGGGCTCCCGTGAACAAACATGCCCCGCCAGGAAGGGGTGTACGCCTCATGCCCGCACTCGTACTCGTCGGTGCCCAATGGGGAGACGAGGGCAAGGGGAAGGCCACCGACCTGCTCGGCGGTTCCGTCGACTACGTGGTCCGCTACCAGGGCGGCAACAACGCCGGCCACACGGTGGTGATCGGGGACCAGAAGTACGCGCTGCACCTTCTGCCCTCCGGCATCCTCACACCGGGGTGCACCCCGGTCATCGGCAACGGAGTCGTCGTCGACCCCGGTGTGCTGCTCCAGGAGATCCGCACCCTGCAGGACCGCGACGTCGACACGTCGAAGCTGCTGATCTCCGGCAACGCGCATCTCATCACGCCGTACCACCGGACGCTCGACAAGGTGACGGAACGGTTCCTCGGCAAGCGCAAGATCGGCACCACCGGGCGCGGTATCGGCCCGGCGTACGCGGACAAGATCAACCGTGTCGGCATCCGCGTCCAGGACCTCTTCGACCCCGGGATCCTCCGGCAGAAGGTGGAGAGCGCCCTCCACGACAAGAACCAGATGCTGGTCAAGATGTTCAACCGGCGCGAACTGTCGGTGGAAGCCATCGTCGAGGAGTACCTGGAGTACGCCGAGGCGCTCCGGGACTACGTCGCCGACACGACGTACATCCTGAACAGGGCCCTCGACGAAGACAAGGTCGTCCTGCTGGAAGGCGGCCAGGGCACGCTCCTGGACGTCGACCACGGCACGTATCCGTTCGTCACGTCGTCCAACCCGACCTCGGGCGGCGCGTGCGCCGGGTCCGGCATCGGCCCGACCAAGATCAGCCGGGTCATCGGCATCCTCAAGGCCTACACGACCCGCGTCGGTTCGGGCCCGTTCCCGACCGAGCTGCTCGACGAGGACGGCGAGAAGCTGCGCGCCATCGGCCACGAGCGCGGGGTGACCACCGGCCGCGACCGGCGCTGCGGCTGGTTCGACGCGGTGATCGCCCGCTATGCCACCCGGGTGAACGGCCTCACCGACTTCTTCCTCACCAAGCTGGACGTGCTGACCGGCTGGGAGCAGATCCCGGTGTGCGTCGCCTACGAGATCGACGGCAAGCGCTACGACGAGATGCCGATGTCGCAGACCGACTTCCACCACGCGAAGCCGGTCTACGAGATGCTCCCGGGCTGGAGCGAAGACCTCACCCAGGCAAAGACGTTCGACGACCTGCCGAAGAACGCGCAGGCGTACGTCAAGGCGCTGGAGGACATGTCCGGCGCGCCGATCTCGGCGATCGGCGTGGGCCCGGGCCGCGACCAGACGATCTCGCTGCGCTCGTTCCTCTGACACGCGTGCACCCCCGGGGCTGACACCCTGTCGGCCCTGGGGGGCAACGGCTGCCACTGTGCCGGTTTCGGGTGCCTTGTCGCCTCCTTAGGCTGTGCGCCATGACCACTGTGGACCCGGCGGCCGGCAAGGCCGTGTACGAAGCAGACCGTGCGCACGTCTTCCACTCCTGGTCCGCGCAGGGGCTCATCGCGCCGCTGCCGGTCGCCGGGGCCGAGGGCGCCTACTTCTGGGACTACGAGGGCAACAAGTACCTCGACTTCGCGTCCCAGCTCGTGAACAGCAACATCGGCCACCAGCACCCCAAGGTCGTCGCGGCGATCAAGGAGCAGGCCGACAAGCTCTGCATGATCCAGCCCGCGTTCGCGAACGACGCGCGCAGCGAGGCGGCCCGTCTCATCGCCGAGCTGGCCCCGGGCGACCTCAACCGGGTGTTCTTCACCAACGGCGGCGCCGAGGCCAACGAGAACGCGATCCGCATGGCGCGCCTGCACACCGGCCGTCAGAAGGTGCTGTCGACGTACCGCTCGTACCACGGCGCCACGGCCAACGCGATCGCGCTGACCGGTGACCCGCGCCGCTGGCCGAACGAGACCGGCGTGTCCGGCATCGTGCACTTCTGGGGCCCGTACGCCTACCGCTCCGCGTTCCACGCCGCCGACGAGGCGCAGGAGTGCGAGCGCGCGCTGGCGCACCTCGAGAACACCATCGTGTTCGAGGGCCCGGCCACGGTCGCGGCGATCGTCCTGGAGACCGTCGTCGGCACCGCCGGCATCCTCGTGCCGCCGGCCGGCTACCTCGCCGGCGTGCGCGCCCTGTGCGACAAGTACGGCATCATCCTCATCGCCGACGAGGTCATGGCCGGCTTCGGCCGCACCGGCGCCTGGTTCGCGGTCGACAACTGGGGCATCACCCCGGACCTGATCACCTTCGCGAAGGGCGTCAACTCCGGTTACGTCCCGCTGGGCGGCGTGGTCATCTCCGACCGCATCTACGAGACCTTCCGCGAGCGCCCTTACCCGGGCGGCCTGACCTACTCCGGCCACCCGCTGGCGTGCGCCGCCGCGGTCGCGACGATCAACGCGATGCGCGACGAGAAGATCGTCGAGAACGCCAAGTGGCTCGGCGAGACGGTCATCGGCCCCGAGCTGCGCGCGCTGGCCGAGCGCCACCCGTCGGTCGGCGAGGTCCGCGGCCTCGGCGTGTTCTGGGCCGTCGAGCTGGTCAAGAACAAGGAGACCCGCGAGCCGCTGGTGCCGTACAACGCGGCCGGCGCGGACGCGAAGGCGATGAACGACTTCGCCGCGGCGTGCAAGGCGCGCGGCCTGTGGCCGTTCGTCAACATGAACCGCACGCACGTCGTTCCGCCGTGCAACTCCACCGAGGCCGAGGTCAAGGAAGGCCTCGCGATCCTCGACGAGGCGCTCACGGTCGCCGACGCGTTCTGCGTCTGAGCCGCGAAACGGACCCCGTCCGCTCCCCGAGTACCGGCATACGGGGGAGCGGGCGCGGTTTCGCGTGCCCGCGGGCCGGCGCGGCACGGTGAGTGCGGCGGCGGGTTCGCCGCAGGAGTTCCGCGGCTCCGGCCGTCTTGGCGGATTTTTGCCGTCCGCCCGGTGCGCAAACCGGACATCCCTTCATATGATCGAGCGGATCGGATGGGGGATGCCCGCCGGTGCGGGGGCATCGGCGGCCGGGTGGAAAGAGACCGACGTGCAGCCGGCCGAATCCAACGTGTTCACCGGCATCTCGTTCGCGGGCGCGGTTCGCCGCATCAGCCTGCGCGAGGAGATCGCCGAGGCACTGAGTGACGACTTGGTCACCGGGCGCCTGCCCGCGGGCGCGTCGCTGACCGTCAACGACGCGGCACGCCGCTTCGGCGTGTCCGCGACGCCCGTCCGCGAGGCGCTCATCCACCTGGCCGCGCACGGCCTGTTCACCGGCGGCCACCACCGCGGCTTCCAGGTCGCCCGGTACACGTGGGCCGACTTCACCGAGATCGTGGAGGCCCGCAAGCTCATCGGCGTCCCGCTCGTCGGCCGCATCGCCCGCACGTTCCCCGAGGAAGCCGGCCCGGGGCTGCTGCGGTTGGCGGACCGCCTGGACAACGCCCGCTGGCACGGCGACCCGGCGGAAACCGCGGCGCTCGACCGCCAGTTCAACGGGGACATCGGCCGGCTGTGCGGCAACGGCCGTCTGGAAGGCATGCTGCGCGCCCTGCGGGTGCAGACCTGGATGTATCTGGGCCCTTATATGCGCGCGGCGATCGCCCCTGCCGACGCGTGGCGGCGGCACCGCGACCTGGTCGAACGCATGGTCGCGCGGGACGCGGAGGGCGCCCAGGCGGTCATGCGCGACAACCTCGCCGAGCTGCGGCCGTTCGCCCGCCGCCTGGTCGGCGAGGGCGAAGGGGACCTGGGCTAGGTTGTCCACCGCGTAGATCCCCCGACGCGCGCCGTGCCGGCGCGCCTCCGAGGCCCCGGGAGCCCCGCTGTGGACTGTGACGTCTGGCTCGTACCGCTCGTCGACGTGCTGTGCCACAGCCCGGAGAACCCCTTCAAGGACGAACTCGCGGCCTACGACGCGGTCCTGACGGCGGGTGGGCTTCCGCCGGTGCCGGTCTACACCTGGACGGAGGGCCTGGACAAAGGCGTGTGCACGGTCGGCGCGTTCGACCACGAGTCCCTGCACTACCTGCGCCGCGCCTACCTCCTGCACCGCACCGGCTTCCCGGTGACCCCGGTGGCCGCCCTCGGCGAGGACTACGACCACCTCCTGGAAACGTTCGAAGCGGCCGCGCAGCACTCCCACTTGGTGTGGCACTTCGACCACGCGGGCGCCTACCTGCCGATCGATTTCCCGCGCCCGCTCAACGACGAGCCGCTGCCCGAGGACGGCGGGCCGCTCGGGTCGAGCCTGGGGATGCTGCGCGAACTCGAAGACCTCGCGCCGTACATCGGCGTGGACCTGCTCGACCCGCCGATGCCGGCGCCGGCCTACGACGCGTCGCCGTACGCCCGCGAGCGGCATGTGTGGGCCGTCCTCTACCGGGCCGCGCAACTCAGCGTGCACCAGGGCTCGATGATCGTCTTCGCCTGACCGGGCCGATATCGCCCGCTTCGCCCCCCGCCTCCGGGGCGTCCGCGGAAAGCCTGGAAAAAAGTTCGGCGCGGCCTGCAAGGAACCGCAGGCATCCGGACATAGACAGGCGACGGTATTGGGGGCAGGGGGTGCAGGTGGGGCGGGACGAGGCGTTCCGGGACGTGTTCCGGGAGCACTACAACGCCGTGTTCCGTTACGCCTGGCGCCGCGTCGGCCCCGATGCCGCACACGACGTCGCGGCCGAGGTCTTCCTGATTGCGTGGCGGCGCTGGGAGACCGTGCCGCGGCTGGACCCTCTGCCGTGGCTCTACGGAGTCGGCCGCGGCGTCGTGCTGAACCACCTGCGCGCACAGAACCGCGGCCAGATACTCGAGGCCCGGCTGATGGTCGAACCCGACCTGCCGGTCCGCGATCTGGCCGACGGTGTGGCGGCGCGCGGCCTGGTGCTGGCCGCGTGGCAGAGCCTGGGGGGCACCGACCGCGAAGTGCTCGCGCTGATCGGCTGGGAAGGTCTGGACGTCGCCACCGCGGCGCGCGTCATGGACTGCTCGGTACCGGCGTTCACCGCACGCCTGTACCGCGCCAAACGCCGGCTGCGCGCGGCACTCGAATGCCAGGACAAGGCAGCCGAGGACACCCCGGAACGGGTTGTCCCGGCCCGATTGGGTTTGGAGGAGCGATGCGTCTGACCGACGAGGTCCGCGCGCTGATGCAACCGAACGACCCTGCCCCGGTGCCCCCCGATTCCGGAGAACTCCCCGACCGCGCGCGCTACACCCTCGAGGACATCCTCGTCTCGCGCCCCGGCGCGGTGTCGACCCGTACAGGGGTCGGGCCGACACCGCGCCGGTCCCTGATCCCGAGGTCGAGGCGCGGGTGGCTGATCCCGCTGACGGTGTGTGTCGCGGCGTCGACCGGCGTGGCGATCGGGGGCGTGCTCCCGGGGCCGACGACGCCGGGTGACACCAACGCGGTGCGCTGTTACGCGGACACCGAGGTGGCGGCCGACCCGTTCCACGGGGCGTACGCGAGCGGCACCGGCGACCACGGAGCCGTGGACGCGGCGCAGCAGTGCACGGAGCTGTGGCGGCTCGGCCTGCTGAGCAGCTCGCCGCCGTACAGCATCCCGCCGAGAGTGGCCCGGCCGCAGAGCGTGCCGCCGCTCGTCACCTGCGTTTCGGAGGGTTTCGCGGCGGTGTTTCCCGCGGGACCGGACTTCTGCAGGGCCGCGGGGCTGGCGCCGTTGGGGCCGGGGGGCGCCCCGGGCCCACGGGCCAGGGGGGGCCCCAAATGGACGGCCGAAGCCGGTTGGGTGTTGGCCCCCGGCACGGCGGGGTGTTTTTAAAAAAAGGGGGGGGCCGCCAC